>JBGFRS010000028.1:92500-104191 GCA_041694995.1 Pseudomonadota bacterium
GAGCCTTTTCGATCGGCGAAGGAGGGCCGACCATGCGCAAATTGCTCCTGCTTCTCGCACCCCTTGCAGTGTTCGTCGCCGCACCGGCGCCGCAAGCCCAACCGGCGCCGAGCGTCGACTACTTCGTCGGGTCGTGGGGCGTCGTTTCGTACAATGACGAGCGTGACCTCGGCCGCATGATCGGGGTGGCCCGTGGCTATTGCAACATTCCCTATCGGATTAGCAGGCGCTCTGCCGACACGTTCGAGATGTTTGTTGCCGAAAACCTGCGCGAGGTGCGCCTCATGACCCAGCAGGGCAAGATTTTCATCGTACCGGCGCAGGCGGACAACAACGTCCTGCGGGGCGCGCGCGAACTGACGATTCGCGACGCGAACGTGTTCACCCTGCGCTACCTTGAGAATGCGAATCACGCCCGCTACGGCTTGAATGTGTTTGTGCGCTGCGGAGCCCGCGCCGGGCGCTAGTTTTGGGGTGGCCGGAACCCGCATCAGGCTGCAAGCGGTCTGTCCGCCGGATCCTCGCCGACAAGATCAGCGATCACCTCCTCCGCGATCGCGAATGCAGTCGAAGCACCGGTTCCCGAGGTGACGATCACAAGCCGTACATCCGGCGACGGCACATCGACCAGCATGAGACGATCCGCAGCGGACGCGTAAATGCCGGTCCACCGTTCGGTGACGAGCGGCCGACGACCGAAGACGGCGGAGAACTCGTCCAGCATCAGTGCGTCGACATGGTCCGGCGCGAACGGATCGGGCGTCGCTCCGTAATGATGGGAGTCGCCAACCACCAAGGAGCCATCGGCCGATTGCACGGCGATGAGATGAATGCCGTGTTCCAGATGCTCCGGCTGCTCGCGCAGGAGCCGCTGCCTCAGAGCGACGGCCTCGGGCAACTCGGCGTAGCCGAGATATCGTGCGAGCGAGAGATCGGTCATGATCGAACCTGGCAGGCGCGGTGCGCCGGGCAACACGCAACGCAGCATATGCAATTTGCATTTGGTGAGCCGATAGGCCGCGATCCGCTCGGGGAAGAGGGACAGGAAGTCGTCGTTCGGACACGCGACGACGCGACGCGCTCGGATTTCCCCGGCGGATGTGAACACGATCGGTGGCGCAACCGCGTGCACATGCGTGTTGCGCAGCAGCATCACGCCGAGATGGCGCTCGAGGTACGTCGCGAGTTGCGGGATGGCCTCGCGAGACTCGACCCGCAGATCATGCGGACTCCATAGAACCGCCGTGCACGCCTCCGGCTGCAAGACCGGAAACAGCTCGCGGGCATGCTTGGGCGTGACGAGCTTGCAGCCCTCCCCCATCTCGGTCTCGAGAAAGGCCTGAAGCACGGTCGCGGCCTCGGGTCGACGCGCCACGACGACCAACCCTTGGTGTTGAACGCGGATACCGGCTCGTGGTGCGACGTCCGCCCACACATTCCGCGAGCGCATGGCACGGCGCCAGCACTCGCCCCGTTGTTGCCCGGTCACGGTGACGAAGCCGAAATTGCGGACGGACGCGCCATTCGCTTGCGCGTCGCGATCGATCACGATGACGCGAAGCCCGAGCCTAGCGGCCGCCAGAGCATGAGCGAGGCCGAGGATGCCGGCACCAACGATGGCGATATCGTAGCGTTCCATGGGATGTCAGGTCGCGGGTACGAGCTGAGCCTCGTCTGCCGCGGTGTCGTCAGCAAGCCCGCCTTCCGCAGCGAGGCGTGCGAAGAAGCCCCTGGCCGCCACCAACTCATCGAACGTTCCGCTTTCGATGATGCGTCCCTCCTTGAGGACGACGATGCGGTTCGCCTTGCGCACGGTCGACAAGCGATGCGCGATGACCAGCGTGGCTCGGCCCTTGGTCAGCTCCGCCAAAGCGCGCGCGATCTTCGCCTCGGTCTCCACATCGAGCGCCGATGTTGCCTCATCCAGGATGAGGATTGGCGCATTCTTCAGGATCGCGCGGGCAATCGCGAGACGTTGCCGTTCACCGCCGGACAGGTTCTGCCCACGCTCGGTAACCAAGGTGTCGAGGCCTTCCGGCTTGGCGAGAACAAAGTCGGCCGCTTCCGCAAGGGCGATCGCGCGCAGGAGGTCTTGCTCTGTCGCGTCCGGCTTGCCGACCTGCAGGTTCTCTCGGATCGAACGATTGAACAGCCCTGCGTCCTGGAACACGACGGCGATCTGTTGCCGGAGGGAGGCAAGTTGAACGTCGCGGATGTCTTGGCCGTCGATGGTTATCGTGCCCGAATCCGGGTCGCGCACACGGGTCAGAAACGACAGCGCCGTCGACTTTCCCGATCCCGTCGGCCCGACGAGGGCAACGCTCTCTCCCGAGGCGACGCGAAAGCTCAATCCTTCGACACCCGCCTTGGAGTTGGGGTAGTGATAGGTCACGTTGTCGAATACGACTTCCCCGGTCGCGACCACAAGCGCCCCTGCGCCCGACTTTTCCTTCACGCTCGAAGACGTATCCAAGACCTCGAAGAACTCTCGGATCGCGTGGGTCTGGAAGAAGATCGAATTGACGAAGCCCGTCAGCTGTTCGAGCCGACTGATCAGCAGGTTGGCGAAACCGACGAAGGCAACGATCTCGCCGACGCTCGTCTTGCCTTCCGCATGCAACGCGGTGCCGAGCGCGAAAATGCCGATCATCGCGATCGTCGACGATGCCTTGGTGAGGACGGTGAGCGTCGCCCACCAGTTGAGCACAGGATACTGGGCGGCCAGCAGTCGCGTCATCGCCTCGCGCACGCCGGTCACTTCGGCCGACAGGCGCGTGAACGCCTGAACGACGGTGACATTGCCCATCACGTCTCCGGCGCGGGCGGCGAGCTCTGAGTGGTAGCGTTCGACATTGCCCTGCGCGGCATAGGTCCGGCTCACGACGAAGTAGTTGAGAATCGCGAACACCGCCATCAAGGCAAAGAGCATCACGGCCAGCCGCCAGTTCATCCACAGCGCCGTCGGGATCAGCACGATCAGCGTGAAGATCGCACCGAGATGTTCGCGAAAAAACGACAGCCACATGGAAAAGAGCTGGTCGGTGCCGCGCAGCATCACCTTCATCAGCCGGCCCGAATGCTGCTCGCCGAGATAGGATGGCGGCAGCTGGATCGCATGCTCGAAGTACTGCGACATCGAGCCGAGCCGCCGGCGATGCGCCAATCGGTCGGCATGAAGCGCGATGAAGACGTTTGCTGCCACCCCGAGGAACCCGATCACGGCCCACATCATGACGAGTTGCATCGCCGGCTGACCCTTGGCCAGCGCATCCACGACCATGCCGAAGAGAACGGGCTCCGCGAACTGGAACGCCGCGAGCGCGAGGTTCGATACCGCGAGGATGATGGCGATGTGCCGGTCAGGCGCGAGTAGGCCGATGACCCGCCGATAGATCGCGATGATGCCCATGGAACCTCTTCAAATGCGACCCGGCAGGGCTAGACGAGGCGTACGGGCACTGTCCAGCACATTGGGGCCCCCACCGACCGGTTCGGCACCGCTACGCAGCAATCACCCATATCAATTCCGAGAAGGCCGACGGTCAGTTTCACTGGACGGCGCACCTGGTTCAACGAGCGATCATCCGAGAAAAATACTATCCGGGTTTCAATCGGATAGAAAAGTTCTGGTTGCAACCTTATGTGCCCGTCGGCACCGGGGAGCATCTGGTGGACGATGAGCTGTTCTGAGGAGATCAGCGTGGACGAGGTCCACGCTCGCTCCGCGGAGGGCGCCGTTCTGGGATTGCAGCGCGGGGACGTTGCCAGCCTGCGCCGCGCGGTCGCCGCGCGCCTTGGCGCGGCCGCCCTGCTCCGTGCGCGCTTCCCATCCGACCGCGTGGGCTGTTAGCTTCCCGCCGTCCGAACAACACTGCCGGGAGGCCACGATGGCGTTCGCCTACGATCTCGACCGCGACGTCGCGCCGAACAATCTCGAAGCCTTCTGGATGCCGTTCACGCCGAACCGGTCGTTCAAGAAACGGCCGCGTCTCGTCGCGCGCGCGAAGGACATGCACTACTTCACACCCGAGGGCCGGCCGATCCTCGACGGCACGGCGGGGTTGTGGTGCTGCAATGCCGGGCACAACCGCGCTCCGGTCGTCGAAGCCATCCAGAAGGCCGCGGCCGAACTCGACTTCGCGCCGACCTTCCAGTTCGGCCACCCCAAGGTGTTCGAACTCGCAAGCAGGCTCGCCGCGACCGCGCCCGGCGATCTCGACCGCGTCTTCTTCTGCAATTCGGGCTCGGAGGGCGTCGACACCGCCCTCAAAATCGCGCTCGCCTACCATCGCGTCCGCGGTGACGGCGCGCGCACGCGCCTGATCGGCCGCGAGCGCGGCTATCACGGCGTCGGCTTCGGCGGCATCTCGGTCGGCGGTATCGTCGCGAACCGCAAGATGTTCGGGCCGCTGCTCGCCGGCGTCGATCACCTGCCGCACACTTATGATCGCTCGAAGCAGGCCTTCACCGTGGGCGAGCCGGACTGGGGCGGGCATCTCGCCGACGAACTCGAACGCCTCGTCGCCTTGCACGATGCCTCCACCATCGCCGCGGTCATCGTCGAACCGATGGCGGGTTCAACCGGCGTGCTCCCGCCGCCGAAGGGATATTTAGTGCGGCTGCGGGAGATCACGGAGAAGCACGGCATCCTTCTTATCTTCGACGAGGTCATCTCCGGCTTCGGCCGACTCGGCACGATGTGGGCGGCCGAGCGCTTCGGCGTGACGCCGGACCTGATCGTGTTCGCGAAGGGGGTTACCTCCGGCGCGGTGCCGATGGGCGGCGTGATCGCGCGCAAGGGCATCTACGACGCCTTCATGCAGGGTCCGGAGCACGTCATCGAGCTCTTCCACGGCTACACCTATTCCGGCCACCCGCTCGCGGCGGCGGCCGGCGTCGCGACCCTCGACGTCTACAAGGCCGAAGGGTTGATCGAACGCGCGAAAGGCCTCGAAGGAGCCTGGGCGGAGGCCGCCATGGGCCTCAAGAGCGTGCCGGGCGTCGCCGATATCCGCACGCTCGGCCTCGTCGCCGGCATCGACCTCGAACCGCGCCCCGGCGCGCCGGGCGCGCGCGCCTATGCCACGATGGAGAAGGCCTTCCACGACGAGGGGCTGATGATCCGCATCACCGGGGACACGATCGCCCTCTCGCCCCCGCTCGTCATCTCGCCGGCGCAGATCGGCGAGGTGTTCGCGAAGGTGGAGATGGCAATCCGCAGCGTGAATTGATCCGTCCGGTCTGCGGCGGGGCGTTTTCGCGTGGGCGCTCAGGGTCGACTTGCCTGAGTTCGTCAGCATGTCGGCGTTGCCGGGTGACCCGCGAAGCGATTCGCAGTCCACTCGATACACAAGACGACACGATCTTGCCGAACATCAACGAACGCGCACGCTCGATCAGCGCGGGAAGATCGGTCGCCGGGCCATCGCCACGACGCCAAGAACGGCGAGGTCAGGAGCGTATTCCGTTGCCCTGCCTGCAGCGAACAGCGCCGCGTGACCGCCTTGGGAATGGCCCCATATGACCGTTTCTCGAGAAAGCGCCAGGTCCGGCATCGCCGTGGCGGCACGCACCGCATCAAGGATTCCGCGGGCTGCGTCCTCGCCCACGAGATAGGCGTGTGGGCCTGATGTGCCGAGACCGACATAGTCGGCTGCAACCACCGCCCACCCTCGCCCGATCAGCTCTTCGAGCGCCGGCAGGTTGTCGAAGGGCTTCCCGGACAGCGACGGGGCACATCCCGGGACGATACCAGTTGTTCCATGCGCCCAGGCGATGACCGGGAGTGGTCGATCCTTCCGGGCGAACGGAACGACAACGACGGCGCTCCCAACGGCCGCCCGACCATCGCCGCGCGCGGTCGCGTAGAAGATCAGTCGTGCGCTCGCACCTGCGGATATGAAAAAGCGAAACATGCGCACGTGCTGGACCAAGATCGAGGAGCGTTCAAGGTTTACACGGTGAGGCGAGATCTCAAGCAATCGGCTGTGACAGCACACCGGGAGGCACCCCGGCGGCAGTGTGTCGCGAAAGGAGACATCCGATCGTCTTGAAGATGCCGCGCGAGCGTGGTGAATGTCCCGCATGCGTCTCACGCGCCGTACCCTTCTTGCCGCCCCTGCTCTCCTGGCGACGCCGCTCCGCGCCCGGGGACGCGATCGCGTCACCTTCGGGACGAATTGGATCGCGCAAGCCGAGCATGGGGGTTTCTATCAGGCGCTCGCGGACGGCACCTACGAACGGCACGGGCTCGATGTGCGCATCGTGCCCGGCGGGCCGAACGTCAACAATCGCGCCCTTCTCATCGCGGGAAGCCTCGACTTCTTCATGGGCGGCTCGCTCATCCAGGCCTTCGCCGCCGTCGAGCAGAACGTGCCCACGGTCGTCGTGGCCGCCATCTTCCAGAAGGAGCCGCAGGCGCTCCTCTCCCATCCCGGCCAAGGCCTCGACCGCTGGGAGGACCTGAAGAGCATCCCCCTTCTCATCTCCCGGACCGGCGAGGCGACCTTCTTCCGCTGGATGGTCGCCGCCCACGGCTTCAGCCCCGGCCAACTCCGCCCCTACACCTTCAACTCGGGGCCGTTCTGCCGTGATCCGCGCGTCGCCCAGCAGGGCTACGTCACCGCCGAGCCCTTTGCCATCGAGCGCGCCTGCGGCATTCGTCCGAACGTCTTTCTGCTCGCGGAATACGGTTGGGACACCTATTCGACCACGATCGAGACGCGCATCGACACGCTCCAATCGCGCAGCGACGTCGTGCGCCGCTTCGTCGAAGCCTCGATCCTGGGCTGGTCGACCTATCTTTCCGGCGACGGCGCCGCGGGCAACGCTGCGATCAAGCGCGACAATGCCGACATGAGCGATGAACAGATTGCGTTCTCGACGGCCAAGCTGAAGGAATACGGCATCGTTCTTTCCGGCGAGGCGATACAGCTCGGCATCGGCGCTCTGACGGAGGCGCGCATCCAGGGCTTCTTCTCGCGCATGGTGCAGGCGGGCCTCGTCAAGCCGGATACCGATTGGCGGCGCAGCTTCGATCCCCGCTTCGTCAATCGCGGTCTCGGCCTGCGGCGCGGTTGATCCCGAACATTGATCTGGCGCGCCCGCGCAGGCATGGTGAGCCGTCCGCCAACTGGTCCCCTCCTTGCAAGCGCCACCGCATGCCCTTCGGATTTGCTGCCGTCCCGCGTCTCGATGCCTACGCTTTGACCAATGCCCGCGTGCCGGCGGCGCTTCTCGCATCGGCGGACGGCTTAATCGTCGTCGACGACCTCGCGGCGGTCGACCTCGTGCTCGCCAAGGGCAAGGTGATGGGCGTTCGCCCGGCCGGGACCACGCCCCCCGGCGCCGCCGCCTTCGACATGGCGAAGGGGATCGTCCTGCCCGGCTTCATCGATGTGCACACGCATCTCGACAAGGGTCACATCTGGCCGCGCCGGCGCAATCCCGACGGCACGTTCCCCTCCGCCCTGCAGAACGTCTTGGAGGACCGGAAGGCGAACTGGACGGCGGCGGACGTCCGCGCGCGCATGGAGTTCGCCTTGCACTGCGCCTACGCGCACGGCACCGTCGCGATCAGAACCCACATCGATTCCTCCTTCGGCCAGGAAGACATCACCTGGACGTTCTTGCCGGAGGTGCGCGCCACATGGGCTGACCGGATCGATCTGCAGTTCTCGTCGCTTGCCTCGATCGACGTCCTATGCGACCCCGCCTTCGCCACGAAGATCGCAGGCATCGTGAAGACGGCGGGCGGCATTCTCGGCTGCGTCACCTACATGACGGCCAGTCTCCAGCCCGCGCTCGACAACGTGTTCCGCCTGGCGATCGAGCATGGTCTTGATCTCGACTTCCACGTCGACGAGACCCAGGACCCGGAAAGCCGCTCCTTGCGCGTGATCGCGGACACGGCGCTCGCCGTACGCTTTCCCGGCACCATCCTCGTCGGCCATTGCTGTTCGCTCGCGCGCCAGCCTGAGGACGTGCAGGCGGCAACGATGGACCGCGTGGCCGAGGCCGGCATCGCCGTCGTCTCGCTGCCGATGTGCAATATGTACCTTCAGGACCGGGCCGCCGGCCGAACGCCGCGCTACCGCGGCGTCACGCTGCTCCACGAAATGAAGGCGCGGGGCATTCGCGTCGCAGTCGCCTCCGACAACACGCGCGATCCGTTCTACGCCTACGGCGATCTCGACTGCCTCGAAGTCTACCGTGAGGCGACCCGCATCGCGCATTTCGATCACCCGGTCGGCGATTGGCCGAAGACGATCACCGCAACGCCGGCGGCCGTGATGGGGCTCGATCGCGGAACCATCAAGACCGGCGCGCCGGCCGACCTCGTGCTCGTCCGCGCACGCTCCTGGACCGAGCTTCTGTCCCGGCCCTGGGCCGACCGCACCGTGTTGCGCGCGGGCCGGCCGATCGATACCACCCTGCCCGACTACGCCGAACTCGATGCCATCGTGGGAGCGCCGCAATGACCGCGATCGACGCCCTGAAAACCGATCTCGCCGGCCTCAAGATCGAAGACAACCCGGCTCTGGTGAAGCAGAAGAGCCGCGACTTCTTCTGGTACTCGCCTGTGCTCAAACGCCAGCTCGACCAAGTGACGGCCGATCTGATCGTGACGCCGAAGGATGAGACCGAGGTCGTGCGCGTGATGCAGGCGTGCTTCGCGCGCGACGTTCCGCTTACCGTGCGCGGCACGGGCACCGGCAACTACGGTCAAGCGATGCCGCTCGCGCGCGGCGTCGTGCTCGACATGTCCGGCATGAGCGCGGTGAAGTCGATTGCGCCCGGCCGGGTTCTCGCCGAAGCCGGCGCGATCATGCACGACGTCGATGCGCAGACGAGGGCGCATTCGGGCCAGGAAATAAGACTGCATCCCTCGACGGCCAAGACCGCAACGATCGGCGGTTTCATCGCCGGCGGATCGGGTGGTGTTGGCTCCATCACCTGGGGCGGGCTGCGCGATCTCGGCAACATCCTGTCCCTGCGCGTCCTCACCATGGAGGCCGAGCCCCGCGCGCTGACCTTGCGCGGCGAGGACCTGCACAAGGTGAGCCACGCCTATGGCACCAACGGCGTCATCACCGAAGTCGAGATGCCGCTGTCCCCGGCCTATGATTGGGTCGACGTTCTCGTCGCCTTCAACGAGGTGATGGCCGCGACACGCTTCGCGAACGACGTCGGCAGCATGGACGGCCTTCTGAAGAAGCAACTCGCCGTGGTGGGGGCGCCGGTGCCGCATGACTACTTCCTGCGCCACCAGAAATTCTTGAAGCGCGAGCACTCCGTCGTCATCGCCATGATCGCGCCGCACGCGATGGATGCCTTCCTCTGGGCCGTCGGCAAGGCGAAGGGCGATGTCGTCTTCCGCTCCGACGCGGCGACGGCCGAGGAGATGAAGGGCCTACCGCCCGTCTACGAGCTGGCCTGGAACCACACGACGCTGCGCGGCCTGCGCGTCGATCCGACCATCACCTATCTCCAGGTCCTCTACCCCTATCCGAACCAGGTCGCGCTGGTCGAGAAGATGCACCGCCTGTTCGGTGACGAGGTGCCGGTGCATCTCGAATTCGTGCGCTTCGACGGCAACGTCACCTGCTTCGGCCTGCCGATCGTGCGCTACTCGAGCGACGAGCGGCTCGACGAGATCATCCGCCTGCACGAGGAGAACGGCTGTCCGATCTTCAACCCGCATCGCTACACGCTGGAAGAAGGCGGCATGAAGCAGTCCGACCCCGTGCAACTCGCCTGGAAGAAGGAGGCCGACCCGAAGGGCCTTCTCAACCCGGGCAAGATGGTTGCCTGGGAAGATCCGAACTTCGACTTCTCCACGCCGAGGACCTATCTGTTCCCCGGCCTGCAGGCGGCGGAGTGATGCGCGTTCTCGTCCTCTTTGCCCATCCCGTCGAAGATTCGTTCAACGCCGCGGTGCATGCAATCGCCGTCGAGAGCTTGAAGGCGGCGGGCCATGAGGTCGACGACTGCGATCTCTACGCGGAGGGGTTTTCGCCTGTGCTCACGCGCGAGGAACGGATCGGCTATCACGACCTTGCGACGAACCGCGCGCCGGTCGCGGCCTATGTCGAGCGGCTTCTCGCCGCCGAGGCGCTCGTCATCGTCTCGCCGATCTGGAACTTCGGCTGGCCGGCGATCCTCAAAGGCTTCTTCGATCGCGTGTTTCTGCCCGGCGTGTCGTTCCGTATCGACGAGGGCAAATACGTCACGACCTTGAAGAACATCGGGAAAGTCGCGGCCGTGGTGACCTATGGCGCGACGCCGCTGCGCGCCTTTCTCGCCGGCGACCCACCGCGGCGGATCGTCAAGCGCGTGCTGCGCGTGCTCGTCAAACCCGGCGCATCGGTCGACTACATCGCGCGCTACGACATGAACAACGCCACGCAAGCCGTGCGGCAGGCTTTCCTGGAGCGGGTGCAGGCGAAGATGCGGGCCTTCTGATGCTCACCGCGCAAGGTGCGCGAAAGCCGCGACCACCTTCTCGTAAACCGGCCGCTTGAACGGCACGATCAGTCCCGGCAGGTCGTGCATGTCGATCCAGCGCCAGGCTTCGAATTCTGGCTCGTGCTTGCCGCCGCCGGGGTGCAGAACGTCGATCTCGCTGTCCGGTCCCGTGAAGCGGAAGGCGAACCACTTCTGCGTCTGGCCGCGCCATTTGCGCTTCCACCGCTCGCCTATCAGGTCGCGCGGGATGTCGTAACTGTACCAATCCGGTGCCTCGGCAAGGACGGCGACGGAGGTCACGTTCGTCTCCTCGTAGAGTTCGCGCTTCGCCGCCGCGAGCAGGTCTTCATCGTCGTCGATGCCGCCCTGCGGCATCTGCCAGGCGTATTCGAGCGAAGTGTTCTCCTCGCCGGGCATGCGCTTGCCGACAAAGACGCGGCCGGTCGCATCGAGGAGCATCGCACCCACGCAGCGGCGATACGGCAGTGTCGCGACGTCGATCATATTCGGTTCAGTCGGCGCGCTCGCCCGTGATGATGGCGCTCACGGGTACCAGAGTGATGCCCCGTCGGTCGAGGCTGCGCGACCAGCGCACGAGCCTCTCGACCGTAATCGGCACGGCGGAGGCGATACCGAGGGCCTGGCCGGAGCGCTGCGCCTCGTCTTCCAGCGCCGCGAGCGCTTCATCGATCTTCTCGGCGGTCGGAACGGCATCGATCGTCGCCGCGCCGCGCGCATGGCCAAGGCCGATCTCGGCGGCGATCTGGGGCCCGAGCGTGCGCGGCGATGATCCGTCATCCGCGAAGACGAGACCGCGCGCCCGCAGTTCCTGCAATATGGGGCGGAACGCCGCCGCATCCGCCGCGAACCGCCCCCCCATGAAGTTCGTGACGCCGATGTACCCCGAGAAGCGCGATAGCGCCCAGTGCAGCCGGTCCGTGTTCTGATCGGCGGGCAGGCTCGTGAGCAAGGTTTGCGGGCCGGGGTCGTTGGACGGGAAGTCGTAGGGCTCCATCGGCACCTGCAGCAGGACTTCATGCCCATCGGCCCGCGCCCGGTTGACCTGCGTCTGGAGGTTCGCGCCATAGGGGCTGAACGCGAGCGTCACCTCACCTGGCAGACGGGCGACCGCCTCGTTCGTGGCGTTGACCGCCACGCCCAGCCCACCGACGAGGATGGCGACACGCGGCCCGTCGCGGCGCGCGCCCGAGGCCGCTGGGCGGG
>JBGFRS010000025.1:0-20620 GCA_041694995.1 Pseudomonadota bacterium
GGGTGCTCCAGTGGCGATCGCGGCCGGAGCCGTCGTCAGCGGCGCCGGGCCGTAGGGCGAGGCGCCGAACGTCTCGTCCGCGCGCACGGCGAAGCCATCGCGCGCCGCGACGGCCCCCGCAGGCACGTCCGCCGTCGCGACGATGTCGTGCGCGAGCACACCTCCGCAGGCCTCCACGATGGGCGTGCGCGTGGGGGGGACCGGAACGGCCGCGGCGACGAGTCGTGTGATCGCCTCGTCGAGCGCAACGAGCGTGTCGAGGCGCTGGGGCATCACGCTTTGCGCACCGTGAAAGTGAGGAGCCCGTCGCGAACCTCCTGCGCGACGAGCGTGTCGCCGGTTTCGTTCACGAGGTGCGGGATGTCGATTGCGGCCATCGGATCGGTGCACTCGACGACGAGAACGTCGCCTGAGGCATGAGCCTTCAAGGCCTTGCGCAGCTTGAGTGCCGGCAGAGGGCATTTGAGGCCCTTCAAGTCGATCGATGTCGTCGCCATGACCGCGGGACATGGCGGAGACGCGACGCGGCGTCAACGCCTCGCCTCTTGCCAAAGAGGCCATACGCCGTCACCTAGGGCCATGACGACCATCTTCGACGACTACATCATCCGCCCGAACCCGGCCGATCCGCGCCTGACGGTGAAGGTCGCAGGCGTCGATCAGTCGGGCGCCGCCGTCGAAACCAATGTCACCGTCGAACGCCCGCTGACGCTCTTTCTCAATGCGCGCGAGATCGTCACCATGATGACGATCGGCGATCATCCAGACCATCTCGCGATCGGTTACCTCCTCAATCAAGGCATGCTGAAGCCGCAGGACGTCGTGACGGGGGTCGAGTTCGATGATGATCTCGGCGTCGTCGTGGTGCGGACGCAAACGCACACGGACTTCGAGGCAAAACTCAAGAAGAAGACCCAGACCTCAGGCTGCGCGCAAGGCACCGCGTTCGGTGACTTGATGGAAGCAATCGACGGCATCGAACTGCCGAACGCATCGCTCAAGACGTCGTGGCTCTATGCGCTGCAGCACAAGATCAACCAGACCCCCTCGCTTTACCTTGAGGCCGGCGCGATTCACGGCTGCGTGCTATGCTTCCAGGACAAGCCGCTCGTCTACATGGAGGACGTTGGACGCCACAACGCCGTCGACAAGATCGCCGGCTGGATGTGGAAGAATCGCGTCCCGCCCGGCGACAAGATGTTCTATACGACCGGCCGCCTGACTTCCGAAATGGTGCTGAAGACCGTGCGCATGGGCATTCCCATCCTTGCCTCGCGATCCGGCTTCACCGCCTGGGGCGTGGAACTCGCGCGCAAGGCGGGCTTAACGCTGATCGGGCGCATGCGCGGCAAGCGCTTCGTCGCGCTGGCAGGCGAGAGCCGTATCGTCTTCGATCAGGATCTCGCCTACGTCGAGGAGGAGAGCGCGAAGCATCGGCGCAAGGGCGCGGCGGATGACTGACCGGCCGCCGACACTCGGCGTCCTCCTCGCGGGCGGGCTTGCGCGCCGCATGGGCGGCGGCGACAAGCCGCTGAAAGAGATCGGCGGCATGACCATCCTCGATCGCGCGATCGGGCGGCTCAAGCCGCAGGTGGACGCGCTCATCCTCAATGCGAACGGCGACCCGACCCGGTTTGCTGCCTGGGGATTGCCCGTGATCGCCGACGTCGTGCCCGATTTTCCCGGACCGCTGGCAGGCGTGCTCGCAGCGCTCGATCGCGCGGCGGAGTTGGATTTTGCCTGGGTCGTCTCGGCCTCGGCGGACAGCCCGTTTCTGCCGCGTGATCTTGTGCAGCGCTTGCATGAAGCCCGCGTCTCGGCCAACACCCCGCTCGTCTGCGCGGCCTCGGGCGGCTTCACCCACCCACCGATCGGTCTTTGGGCCGTGACCCTGCGAGACGATCTGCGCCGCGCCCTCGTCGTCGAAGGCGAACGCAAGATCGATCGATGGACAGCGCGACACGGCTGTGCCGCCGTCGCTTGGCCGGTTGCGCCCTACGACCCGTTCTTCAACGCGAACACACCGGAGGATATCGCGGCAGCGGACACGATCCTGGCGCAGTATCCTCAGGCGTAGCCACTTAGCTCAAACGCATCCCGGCCGAGGTTTCTTGCGCTTCAGCGACGGCGACCGCGGTCATGTTGACGACGCCCCGCGCCGTCACCGAAGGCGTGAGGATGTGCGCGGGTTTCGCCGCACCGACCAGGATCGGACCAACCGGCAACGCGTCCGCCAGCACCTTGATGACCTGAAAGGCGATGTTGGCGGCCGAGAGGTTCGGCATGATGAGAACGTTTGCCGCGCCTTTGAACTTCCCGTCCGTAAGCACACGGTCGCGGATTTCCGGCATGAGCGCGGAATCCGCGTGCATTTCGCCGTCGACGGCGAGGTCAGGCGCGCGCTCCCAGATCAGGTGCAGCGCCTCGCGCAGCTTCACGGCATCGGCGTCGTCGTAGGACCCGAAATCGGAGTGCGAAACGAGCGCGATCTTCGGTTCCATGCCGAAGCGGCGCACATGCTCGCCCGCGAGGATCGTCATGTCCGCAACTTCTTCGGCGGTGGGGTTGGCGGTGACGTGCGTGTCCGCAATGAAGAGCGGGCCTTTCGACGTGACGAGCAAGGACAGGGCGGCCAACCCGTCCGCGCCCGCTTTCAAGCCGATGATCTGGCGGATGTGGCGCAAATGCGTCGTGTAGCGGCCTTCGACGCCACAGATCATCGCGTCGACTTCGCCGCGGTGGAGGGCAAGTGCTGCGATCACCGTCGCCGAGGTTCGCACGATGGTACGCGCCGCATCGGGCGTGATGCCCTTGCGCCCCGCGCGTTCCAGATAGGTGCGCACGTAGTCGCGATAGCGGATGTCGGCTTCCGGATTGACCAGTTCGAAGTCCTTGCCCGGCCGGATGAAGAGCCCAAACCGTTCGCAGCGGGCTTCGACGACTGTGGGACGACCGACGAGGATAGGGGTCGCAAGCCCATCCTCGATCGCGACCTGTACGGCGCGCAGGATGCGCTCGTCCTCGCCTTCTGCGTAGATGACGCGCTTCGGTGCAGTGCGCGCGGCCGCGAAGACCGGCTTCATCAAGAAGCCGGAACGGAACACGAAGCGGTCCAGGCGTTCGAGATAGGCCGCCATGTCGGTGATCGGCCGGGTCGCAACCCCGGTCGCCGCGGCCGCTTCGGCGACCGCCGGCGCGATCCGCAAGATCAGCCGTGGATCGAAGGGCGAGGGAATGAGCATGTCCGCGCCGAACGTACGGCTCTCACCGCCATAAGCGCGCGCCACGACGTCCGACGGGGCTTCGCGGGCCAAGGCAGCAATCGCCTTTACGGCAGCGGCCTTCATTTCCTCGTTGATGGTCGTCGCGCCGCAATCGAGCGCCCCGCGGAAGATGTAGGGGAAGCACAAAACGTTGTTGACCTGGTTCGGGTAGTCTGACCTTCCCGTGCAGACGAGCGCGTCGGATCGCGCGGCGCGCGCCTCCTCCGGCATGATTTCCGGCGCCGGATTGGCGAGCGCCAGAATGAGCGGGCGCTCCCCCATGCGCTTGACCATCTCGGGCTTCAGAACGCCCGCGGCCGACAGGCCGAGGAAGACGTCGGCGTCGTCGATGATCTCGCCGAGCGAGCGCTTGTCCGTGGCCTGAGCGAAGGCACCCTTGTAGGGGTCCATCAGCTTTTCACGGCCAACATGAACGACACCTTCGATGTCGCTCACCCAAATGTTCTCGCGCCGCGCACCGAGAGCGACGAGCTGATTGAGACACGCAATGGCGGCGGCGCCCGCGCCCGAAGCGACGATCTTCACGTCAGCGAGGCGCTTGCCGGAGATCGCGAGCGCGTTCATCACCGCCGCCCCAACGATGATCGCCGTGCCATGCTGGTCGTCGTGAAAGACGGGAATTTTCATGCGCTCGCGCAGGCGGCGCTCGATCTCGAAGCACTCCGGCGCCCTGAAGTCTTCGAGATTGATGCCGCCGAAGGTCGGTTCGAGAGCCGCGACGACCTCGACGGCGCGCTCGACTTCGTTCGCATCGATCTCGATGTCGAAGACATCGATGCCGGCGAATTTCTTGAAGAGAACGGCCTTGCCCTCCATCACGGGCTTCGAGGCCAGCGGACCGATATTGCCGAGGCCGAGGACCGCCGTGCCGTTCGACACGACAGCCACGAGGTTCGCGCGCACGGTGAGTTCGGCGGCTTCCGCAGGGTTCGCGACGATCGCCTCGCAGGCCGCGGCAACCCCAGGCGAGTAGGCCAGCGCCAAATCCCTCTGATTGCCGAGCGGTTTGGTCGGCTGGATCTCGAGCTTTCCGGGCTTCGGATGCCGGTGATAGACGAGAGCGCCCGTCTTGAGGTCGTCCGACACGGTCTTCGACATTCCAAGCCCCCACACGCATCGCGGACCCGCGCGATCTGCCATGGCACGGGCCGCACGGCGTGATCAAGCAAGGCGCGATCGGGCGCTCAGTGACAACATCTCGACACTGAGGTTCACGGATGCTTGTCGCACTGGTTGCCGACATTCACGCCGACCGCGGAGCGCCCGTCGCGGGACTTGCCCGCGCGACAAGTGTCGAGCGGTACATCTTTCCTCGGCGACATCGTCGGCTTCGAGATGGAACGCATGATCCTGCCAACGCTTGCCGGGCTGCATGTGCCGGGCTGTAACGCCATCGGTGACTTTTCCGTGTAGCCCTACCTCGTCATGGGCGCACGTCTCGGGCGTCTCCTTTCCCGGGCGTTTCCTTGGTCGAGCGCTTCGACGGGGCACCGCCTCCCATCGAGGCCGTGGTGTCGATCAGCGCGCGCCTCCGGATCGATGCGGCGATATCTCGGCAGCGTTCATCACAAGCGGTGGCGCGGAGGCTTGCACCGTCACCATGGTTCGTCTTCCCGAACGAATCGGGGACGCGCCAACCGCCCCGATGCCGCGCTTGCGGTGCTGCGTTGACCACCGCATGCTCGCAACCAACCGAGGGAGGGCCGCGTGATGTCATCACCGGAAGACAAAGCCCAGCGCGTGCTCGCCGCTTTGCAAACCAAGACGTCGATTGCGCCATTGACCGACGATGAGCCGGCCTTCGATCTCGCAATGGCCTATCGCACATCGGCGTTCGTCACCGCCGCCCGCCGCGCACGCGGCGAGACCCCGGTCGGTTGGAAGGTCGGCTTCACCAACCGCACCATCTGGAATGAGTACGGCGTGCACGCGCCGATCTACGGCCCGCTCTATGACTCGACGGTGACGCACGTCACCGGGCTGGCACAATTGGCGATCGGCCATCTCTTGGAACCGCGGATCGAGCCGGAAATCGTTTTCCGCCTGAAGAAGGCGCCCAGCGCGCACATGGACGAGGAGACGCTGATCGGCTGTCTCGACGGGGTCGCGCACGGGTTCGAGATCGTGCAGTCGATCTTCCCGGGCTGGCGCTTCAAGGCTGCCGACACGGTTGCGGCTTTCGCCCTGCACGGCGCGGAAGCCGTTGGTCCCTTTACGCCGATGCCCGGCTGGCGGACACCACAGGAGTGGCGAAAGCTGCTCGAGCGCTTCTCGATCACGTTGTTCAAGGACGGTGTCCAGGTCGACAGGGGGGTTGCCGACAATGTGCTTGGCGGTCCGCTGTCGGCGCTGCGGCACTTCATTGGCGAGATCGCACGCGACCCCGACCAAGAGATGCCTGGACCCGGGATGATCATCTCCACCGGCACGATCACGCGCGCCTGGCCGGTCGCACCTGGCGAATGCTGGACCACGCGTGTCGAGGGCCTTGTCGTTGCCGACATGACCCTGACCTTCACCAGCGGCGCCGAAGCAATCAGATGACCGCTTCGATCAGGTAAGGGCCCGCCTCTTTGAGGCCATCGCGGAAAGCGACCGCAAACTCGTCCGCCGTCGTTACGCGACGGCCGTCGACACCCATGCCGCGCGCGAGCGCGACCCAGTCGAGATCGGGATCGGCGAGGGAGAGCATATCGAGCGCCTTGCGCCCCGGATTCGCCGCGCCGACATTGGCAAGCTCCATCTTCAGAATGGCGTAGGATCGGTTCGACCAGATCACGGTCAGCACGTTCGCGCGGGTGCGCGCCTGGCTCCATAACGCCTGCACAGTGTACATGGCGCTGCCGTCCGCCTGAAGATTGACGACCTTGCGGTGGCGACACGCGACGGCAGCGCCAAGTGCCAGCGGTGGACCGATGCCGATGGAGCCGCCGGTGATCTCGAGCCAGTCGTGCGGTGCCGCGGTCAGCGTCAGGGCATGGAAGTTGCGCCCCGTGGTGATCGATTCGCTCACCACGATGGCCCCTTCGGGCAGGTGATGCGCAATGACGGCGCCTGCGGCCTCCGGCGTGAGCGCGCCGGTCGGGAGAGGCGCGCGCTGCAAGGGCGCAAGATCGGGCGCGACGCCTTGCGCCTTTAAGCGGTCCGCGAGGCGCGTCAGCGCGTCCTCGAGATCATCGGCTGCCGTCGCAAGGGTCATGACCGTCGTTGCCGGATCGGCGAGGCGGCTCGGCTTTCCGGGATAGCCGAAGAAGGCAACGGGGTCGCGGGCGCCGCACAGAACGATGGTCTTCACGTCGGCGAGAACGGCGCGAGCAAAGTCGACCGGATACGGCAGACGTAGGAGCGGCACGCGGCCAGCGCCGCGCTCGGTGCGCGCAACCGACGTCGGACCGAGAAGTCGGGCGCCGGTCTTCTTTGCGATGGCCGCCGCGACGGCGAGCGATTTTTCGCGCACGGCCCCGGTTCCGACGAAGAACAGGGTCTCCTTGCCCTTCGCGAGCGCCGCAGCGGTTGCCGCGATTGCGACGTCGTCGACCTTGGTGCGCGGCGGTGGCAGTGGCATGGGCGCTACGCCGCTGCCCTCGCCCCAGGCGGTATCCGCCGGCAGGATCAAAGTGGCGATGCCGCCCGGCGCCGTCTTGGCCGCGGCGATCGCGTCCGCCCCATCGGCGGCGATGCTCCGCGAATCCCGCCCCGTCCGAACCCAAGCCGACATCGGTCGGGCCAGGCCTTCGATGTCCGAGGTGAGCGGTGCGTCGTACTGCAGATGCGTCGTCGTATGTTCGCCGACGACGTTCACGATCGGCGTCATCGCCTTCTTGGCGTTGTGCAGATTGGCGAGGCCATTCGCGAGCCCGGGACCGAGATGCAGTAGCGTCGAGGCCGGGCGTTCGGTCATGCGCGCCCAGCCATCGGCCGCACCCGTCGCGACGCCCTCGAACAGGCACAGCACGCATTCCATGCCCTCGACGCGGTCCAGCGCCGCCACGAAGTGCATCTCGGACGTACCGGGATTGGTGAAGCACACATCGACGCCGCCGGCGACCAGGGTGCGGACCAGGCTCTCGGCCCCGTTCATCTGATCAGACATCGGCACCGTCAGGCTGCGGCGGCCTTGCGGCGCGCCAAGAGATCGCGGCGGCGGGCGACGGCGGGGCTTCCGGCCGAACGCCCGACGCCGTCGGGAGGAGGAATGTCCTCTGCGAAATGGCAGGCGACAAGCGTGTCGTCGTCAAGCGCACGCATGGCCGGGGCCTCCGCGGCGCATCGCTCGTGCGTGCGGGCAACGTGGACGGAAAGCGCAACCCGAGGGCGGTTTGAGAGGGCTCGGAACATCGCCGGCGAGAATGATCCGGTCCCGCCGCAGCGCGCGATCAGGGCGCGGGGCCACAGCGAGCAGCGCTTGCGTGTAAGGATGGTGGGGCTGGGCGTAGAGCGCGCCCTTGCCGGCGAGTTCGACGATGCGGCCGTTTTGTTGAGTTGACCGACCCCGATCGGCTTCGTTCACTCCTTGCAAACCAGGGAGCGCACCGGATGACCGCCCTCTTCGACGTCTCGAACCGTACCGTGCTCATCACGGGCTCGACCGGCGGCATCGGACGCGCGCTCGCGCACGGCTTCGCCGCGGCTGGGGCGCGCGCCGTACTCAACGGACGGGATGCAAAGAAGCTCGAGGCGGCGGTGGCCGCTTTCGCGGCAGAAGGTCTGCCAACCTTTGCCGCGCGTTTCGACGTGACCGCCGCATCGGAGGTCACCGCGGCGATCGATGCGGTCGAGCGCGACATCGGGCCGATCGACATCCTCGTCAACAATGCCGGAACGCAGCATCGCGCACCGCTTGAGGACTTCCCGGAGGAGGCGTGGCATCGGCTGATCGCGACCAATCTCGACAGCGTCTTTCGCGTGTCGCGGGCGGTTGCGCGATACATGATCCCGCGGCGTCGCGGTAAGATCATCAATATCTGTTCGGTGATGAGCGAACTCGGCCGACCGACGATCGCGCCCTACGCGGCGACCAAAGGTGGCGTGAAGATGCTTACCAAAGGCATGGCGATCGATTGGGGGCGCTACGGCATCCAGGTGAACGGCATCGGACCTGGTTACTTCAAGACCGACCTCAACTCCGCGCTCGTCGCGGACGAGGCCTTCTCCGCCTGGCTTGTCAAGCGCACGCCGCTCGGCCGATGGGGCGACACGCGAGAACTCGTCGGAGCGGCGCTGTTCCTCGCGTCCGACGCCTCCTCCTTCGTCACCGGACACGTGCTCTATGTCGACGGCGGGATCACGGCTTCCGTTTGAGGTCGCTCACCGACAGCCATTCGTCTTGACGATGATGGAATAGAGCGAGGTCGTTGCGCAGATGAAGAGACGGTTGCGTTTGCGCCCGCCGAAGACCAGATTGGCGACCCGCTCCGGCACGAGGATCGTGCCGAGATGCGTTCCATCCGCCGCATAGACGCGCACGCCGTCGCCGGCCGAGGTCCAGACATTGCCCTCGATGTCGACGCGGAACCCGTCGAACATCGCATCGTCGCAGGTGGCAAAGCGCCGCCCGGACGCAACACCCTTGCCGTCCGCCGCAACATCGTAAACGCGCATGACCGCGTCCATGCCGCGCACATGCGTCCGCCCGGTATCGGCGATGTAGAGGTGGCGCTCGTCGGGCGAAAACGCAAGACCGTTCGGCCGCACCATGTCGGTCACCACGGCCGCAAGCGCCCCCGTGGCGGGATCGAAGCGGTAGACGTAGGCCGCGCCGATCTCGCTCGCGGCTTTGTCCCCCTCATAATCGGAGTCGATGCCGTAGGTCGGATCGGTGAACCAAATCGTGCCATCCGACTTGACCACGACGTCGTTCGGCGAGTTGAAGCGTTTGCCCTCGAACCGATCGACCAAGACCGTCCGCGAGCCGTCGTGCTCGGTACGTGATACGCAGCGGCCGCGGTGCTCGCATGAGATCAGACGGCCCTCGTAGTCGATCGTGTGCCCGTTCTCGTTGAAGCAGGGCTCGCGGAAAACCGAAACCGAACTGTCCGTCTCGTCCCAGCGCATCAGACGGTCGTTCGGAATGTCGGACCAGATCAGGTAACGACCCGCTGCAAAGTAAGCCGGCCCTTCGCACCAGCGCCCGCCGGTCCACAAGCGCTCGAGACGCGCCGAGCCCGCGACGAGCGCCTCCAAGCGGACATCCTTCACGAGATAGGTCGACATGAACGGACGCCGCGTGGCTCCTCAAGGTGTGTCGCATCGATCAGGTCGAACGCGAATGGCGTCAAGAACGCTCCTCGTCAAGGAGCCCCAACAGATATTGGCCGTACGCGCTCTTCCCCAATGACTTGGCGACATCGATGAACTGATCGCGCGTGATGTAATTCATCGCGTAAGCGATCTCTTCAGGGCAGGAAATGCGAAACCCCTGACGCTTTTCGAGGGCCCGGACGAACTCGCTCGCCTCGAGCAGGCTGTCGGGCGTACCTGTATCGAGCCACGCATATCCGCGCCCGAGACGTTCGACCTGGAGCTTGCCGCGATCAAGATAGGCACGGTTGACGTCCGTGATCTCCAATTCACCGCGAGCAGACGGTTTAACCCCGCGGGCAATCTCCACGACATCGCGATCGTAAAAGTACAGGCCGGTGACAGCCCAGTTCGACTTCGGTTTGGCGGGCTTCTCTTCGATCGAAACCGCCCTGCCCGTCCGGTCGAATGCCACGACGCCATAGCGTTCGGGATCGACGACGTGATAGGCAAATACCGTGGCTCCGTCAGTCTGCGCCGCAGCCGCTTGCAGGGTCGTCGGCAGGCCATGCCCGAAAAAGATATTGTCGCCAAGGACAAGCGCCGCCGGCCCGTTGTTCAGGAACTCATCGCCGATCAGGAAGGCTTGCGCCAGCCCTTCAGGGCGCGGTTGCTCAGCGTAGGATAGCTCGATTCCCCATTGAGCTCCGTCGCCGAGCAACCGTCGGAACTGCGGGAGATCGTGCGGCGTGGAAATGACCAGTATCTGACGGATGCCGGCCAGCATGAGAACCGACACTACGCCATGTTGGAAGAGCCGGCCATGGCGGCATGACTCAAACGAAACGGTCTCCGGCAACCCCGAGGCGATTGGCTTTGCAGCGATCTGCTTCATCTTGAGCGAGGTGACGGTGAAGCGCGGGCTGGTCTCGCTGTGCGTCCGCTCGGCCCTGCCGATCACGCGGCGCCGGCATTCGGCACGGTTACGACTACTTCCGCTTGCGTCGGACGCGAACCACGACGTCCACGCGGACGATTTCCATGCCTTCCGGAGGTTCCGGGACGGCGCCGACGATCAACGCGTCTCGCGGCACGTCGATGACCAGCTCCTCGCCCTCAACGACGAAATGGTGATGGTCGGAGCGGTCGGTATCGAAATAGGTGCGCGCGCCGTCGACCGCGAGTTCGCGCAAGAGGCCCACCTCGGTGAATTGATGCAACGTATTGTACACCGTCGCGAGCGACACCGGCACGCGCGCCATCACCGCTTCGGCATGCAGCATCTCGGCCGAAATGTGCCGGTCCCCCTGCCCGAAGATCAGACGGCCGAGGGACAAGCGCTGCTGCGTGGGGCGCAGACCGTGACGCCGCAACAGCGCCGCGACGTCAACGACCGACGGGTTCGGCTTCCAGCCCTTCACGGCCTCGGGCGTCGCGCACCCAGGACGCTGCTCGGGCGGTCGAATAGGGTCACGACGGGGTTGATCCACGGCTTCACGTCTCGCAGCGTTGCAATTCGTTCGCAATTTAGGTCGCAGCCGCGGCCGACGCAACTGCGTCTCCATGCCTCGCCTGCCTGCGAAGCGACCCGGCGTCGGGACAAATTCCTTCGACCGGCCGCAACCATATGTTAACAGACCCACGCGGTTCGGTCCCAGACGATCGGAACCGGGCCAGCCAAGGAGGGCCGACCGCTCGATGAGCGAACGGAAAGCGTCGTACGAATACGAGGACCTGATCGCCTGCGGCCGCGGCGAGCTGTTTGGACCGGGAAACGCGCAATTGCCATTGCCGCCAATGCTGATGTTCGACCGCATCACAACGATTTCGGAAGGCGGCGGCGAGCACGGCAAGGGCATGGTGCGCGCCGAACTCGATGTGAAGCCGGACCTGTGGTTCTTCCCGTGTCACTTCAAAGGTGATCCGGTGATGCCGGGCTGCCTCGGGCTCGATGCTCTCTGGCAGCTCACGGGCTTCTTCTTGGGATGGCTGGGGTCCCCGGGCCGCGGACGCGCCCTCGGGCTCGGAGAGCTGAAGTTTTCCGGCCAGGTGCTGCCGAAGCACCGGCTGGTCGAGTACGGCATCGAGCTGAAGCGCGTGATGCGCTCGAAGCTGGTGCTCGGCATCGCCGATGGCTGGCTCAAGGCCGACGGCGAGACCATCTATCGGGCAGCCGACATGAAGGTCGGCTTGTTCCAGGACGCCGCGGTACCGGCCTGAACAGGCGGCCGACCGGGCACGAAAGCGAGAGAGGCACATGCGCCGCGTCGTCGTCACCGGGATGGGGATCGTCTCCTCGATCGGCAATTCGACCCAAGAGGTTCTGGCCAGCCTGCGCGAGGCGAGGTCCGGCGTCGGCTTCGCCGAGGACTACGCGAAGTTGGGGTTCCGCTGCCAAGTGCATGGTCGGCCGACGCTCGATCCCGCCGACGTCGTCGATCGGCGCGCCATGCGCTTCCATGGCGGCGGTACCGCGTGGAACCACGTCGCCATGGATCAGGCGATCCGCGATTCCGGTCTTGAAGAGCGCGAGATCAGCCACGAGCGCACCGGGATCGTCATGGGGTCCGGCGGGCCATCCACCCGTGCGATCGTTGAGGCTGCCGATGTGACGCGGGAAAAGGGGCCGAAGCGGGTCGGCCCCTTCGCCGTGCCGAAGGCGATGTCGTCAACGGCATCGGCGACGCTCGCAACCTGGTTCAAGATCAAGGGCGTGAACTATTCGATCTCGTCGGCCTGTGCCACGTCGAACCACTGCATCGGCAATGCCGCGGAACTGATCCAGTGGGGCAAGCAGGACATCATGTTCGCCGGTGGCTCCGAGGAGCTCGACTGGACGCTCTCCGTGCTGTTCGACGCCATGGGCGCCATGTCGACGAAGTACAACGACAAGCCGGCGACGGCCTCACGTGCTTATGACGTGAACCGCGACGGCTTCGTCATCGCCGGCGGCGCCGGCGTGCTCGTCCTCGAAGCTCTCGACCACGCCAAGGCGCGCGGCGCCAGGATCTATGGCGAAATCGTCGGCTACGGAGCAACATCGGACGGGCACGACATGGTGGCGCCTTCCGGCGAAGGGGCCGTGCGCTGCATGCGCCAAGCGCTCTCGACGGTCAAAGACCCGATCGACTACATCAACCCGCACGCGACCTCGACGCCTGTCGGCGACATCAAGGAGATTGAAGCGATTCGCGAGGTCTTCAGCGATAGATGTCCGCCGATTTCGGCGACGAAGTCATTGACCGGTCACTCGCTCGGGGCGACCGGCGTCCAGGAGGCGATCTATTCGCTCCTGATGATGCAGTCGGGCTTCATCTGCGAATCGGCGAATATCGAAGAGCTTGACCCCGCCTTCGCCAACATGCCGATCGTGCGGCAGCGCATCGACAATGCCAAGATCGACAGCGTCCTGTCGAACTCCTTCGGTTTCGGCGGGACGAATGCAACGCTGGTTTTCCGGCGCTTTGACGGCTGAGGGAACGCAATGACAGGCCTCCTCGACGGCAAACGTGGCTTGATCATGGGTGTTGCCAACGGGCACTCGATCGCTTGGGGCATCGCCAAGGCCTGTGCGGACCAGGGTGCTGCCCTGGCCTTTACCTTTCAGGGCGAAGCACTCGGAAAGCGCGTGAAGCCGCTCGCCGAGAGCGTCGGCTCCGACATGGTCTATCCGTGCGATGTCGAGGAGCTCGCAACCGTCGATACCGTCTTCTCCGAGATCAAGCGCCGGTGGGGGTCGATCCACTTCGTTGTCCATGCTATCGCGTTTTCCGACAGGAGCGAGCTCAAAGGCCGCTACGCCGACACGACGCGGGAGAATTTCCTGCGCACGATGCTGATCTCCTGCTTCTCTTTCACCGAGGTCGCGAAGCGCGCCGAGCCGCTGATGAAAAATGGTGGCTCGCTCGTCACTCTCACCTATGGCGGCGCATCGCGCGTTTCCCCGAACTACAACGTCATGGGCGTGGCCAAAGCGGCGCTCGAGGCGAGCGTGCGCTATCTTGCTGCAGACTTCGGATCGCGAGCGATCCGCGTCAACGCCATTTCCGCCGGTCCGGTTCGGACGCTCGCGGGAGCGGGCATCACCGATGCCCGCTTCATGTATAATTTCCAATCGCGCCACGCCCCGCTGCGGCGACCGATCACGCTTGAAGAAGTGGGCGGTGCCGGTTTGTACTTGGTATCCGATCTCTCTAGCGGTGTGACGGGCGAGATTCACTTTGTCGATGCCGGATATAATGTAATTTCAATGCCACGGCCCGACGACCTTAGAGGCGAAGGCGAGCACGCCGAGGCCGCGGAGTAGGTGGCACCATCCCGGCGTTGCAATGTCCATCCAGACCGGCGATGGCCCGATCTTCGAGCGGCTTCTTGCGCTGCACCCCAAGTCGATCGATCTCTCGCTCGACCGGATGCGCGCTCTTCTCGACAGATTGGGCAATCCGGAAAAGCGGCTGCCGCGGGTCATCCATATCGCCGGGACGAACGGCAAGGGATCCACCACCGCATTTTGCCGCGCCATGCTCGAGGCGGCGGGTAAGCGCGTCCACGTCTACACCTCACCGCATCTCGTCCGCTTCAATGAGCGCATCCGTCTGTGCGGCGAACTCGTCAGCGACGAGGCCTTGATGTCGGCGTTGGAGCGCTGCGAAATGGTCAATGCCGGGGCTCCGATCACGTTCTTCGAGATCACGACCGCGGCTGCATTTCTTCTCTATGCCGAAGTTCCCGCAGATTGGCTCGTTCTCGAGGTCGGCCTCGGCGGTCGGCTGGATGCCACGAATGTCGTCGACCGCCCGGCCGCCACGATCATCACTCCCGTCTCGATGGATCACGAGAAGTTCCTGGGTGACACGCTGGGACAGATCGCTAGCGAAAAGGCAGGAATCATCAAGCGCGGAATTCCTTGCATCGTCGCATGCCAAGACGATGTTGCCCTCGCCGTGATCGAGCGTCAGGCTGCCCGCCTTGGGACGCCGATCCGCGTATCTGGTCAGCACTGGACGAGCCATGAGGAGCGCGGGCGACTCGTCTATCAGGATGATGATGGTCTGCTTGACTTGCCGAGCCCGCGGCTGCCTGGTCGCCACCAGTTCGAGAATGCCGGCGCGGCGATTGCCGCGATGCGACTCATCCAGCCGGACATGGCGATCGCCTCCATCGCAACGGGGCTCACCACGGTCGAATGGCCCGCTCGCCTTCAGCGCCTCACGCGCGGCCCGCTATGCGCAAATCTGCCTCGAGGGGCGGAGTTGTGGCTTGACGGGGGGCATAACCCAGGCGCGGGTCAAGTGATCGCAACCGCGATGGCCGACTTCGAAGAGCGCGTCCCCAAGCCCCTCGTGCTCGTCGTCGGCATGCTTGCGACAAAGGATGCCACTGGCTTTTTTCGACCGTTCCAAGGCCTCGTCCGACAAGTCTGGACGATCACGATACCGGGCGAACCGAATGCGGTTGCAGCCGACCAACTGGCCGCCACAGCCCGTGCTGTTGGTCTGCCTGCCACCGCAGCTGCGAGCCTTGACGATGCGCTTCGCGCTGCCGCGGGCGTCGCTCCTGCCCCGCGCATCCTGATCTGCGGGTCGCTCTACCTCGCCGGCAAGGTGCTGCAGGCGAATGGATAGGGGCTTGGGTCGCCCGCTTGAGGCCCGAGTGCTGGCGCTGGCGTCACCGCGGCGCGCGCTTCGCCAAGATGCGCTGGAGCGTGCGGCGGTGCATGGCGAGACGGCGTGCCGTTTCCGAGACGTTGCGGTCGCAGAGTTCATACACGCGCTGGATGTGCTCCCAACGCACGCGGTCGGCCGACATCGGATTTTCGGGCGGCTCAGCCTTGACGCCCGGACCGGCGGTGAGCGCATTCGCCACTTCGTCCGCATCCGCAGGCTTGGCGAGGTAATCGACGGCGCCGATCTTTACGGCCGTGACTGCCGTTGCGATGTTTCCGTAGCCGGTGAGCACGATCGCCCGCGCGTCGGGCCGCCGTGTCTTCAACGACTGCACGACGTCGAGGCCGTTGCCGTCCGCAAGCCGCATGTCCACGACCGCATATGCGGGAGGCTTGGTCTCCACCTCGCGAATACCGTCCAGGACGCTCTCTACGGCCGTGACTTCAAATCCGCGCTGTTCCATGGCACGCGCCAAGCGCTGCAGGAAGGCCTTGTCGTCATCCACGATCAGGAGGGATTTATCGTCGTTCATCGTCGTCTCAAGCATGGCCGCGCATTCTGAGGAGTCTCTGCCTCCACTCGCGTTCGCGTTTCGGCAAGTCGCTACCAGGGCCCGTTGGGGCTGAGCACGAAGCGAACTGCGTCACGCCGCCGCATCTCACGGCTAAATATAGGGGTGCAAAGGCTCCAGAACAGTGGGGTGGACGCGTGAGTGTTCTTCGCGCTCGGTATCCATCGCTGCACGTGGCCATGTGATGCGGACCCGCGCCCCCGTTTCCGGTAAGGTCCGGTTTTCCAGGCGCATCACGGCACCGGTGCGTTCCAGCAAGGTTTTCGCGATGAAGAAGCCGAGGCCAAGGCCGACATTGTACTCACCGTCGACCCCGCGGCGTGTGTCACGCCCACGCGTCGTCACGTAGGGCTCTCCAAGCCTGTCCATGATGTCGGGCGGGAACCCGGGCCCGTCATCGAGGATCTCGATGATCACCTGGCGGGCCGACCAGTGTGCCTCGATCTTTACCTTTGTGCGGGCAAAATCGACGGCATTCTCGACGATATTGCCGACACCGTACAGAATACCGGGGTTTCGTCGCCCGACAGGTTCAGGCCCGTCGCCGTTCAGCTCGACTTCGATATCGATACCGAAATGACGATGCGGATCAACCACTTCCTCGATGAGATGCGACAAGGGCATACGATCATAATGCGCGTCGCCGCTCTCACCCATCGATGTCAGTTTTGACAGGATGCCCCGACATCGTTGGATCTGCTCGCGGAGAAGAACGATGTCTTCGGCGTGCACCGGGTCCCGGCCCAGATCGCGCTCAAGCTCTTTCGCGATGAGGGCGATCGTTGCGAGCGGCGTGCCGAGTTCATGCGCGGCCGCGGCGGCGAGCCCGTCGAGCTGGGAAACGTGTTGTTCGCGCGCCAGGATGAGTTCGGTCGCCGTAAGCGCGTCCGAGAGCTGGCGTGCTTCGGCAGCGACGCGGAAGGCATAGAGGCCCATGAACATCATCGAACAGGCGAGCGCGGCCCACATGCCCACCACGTAGAGGACCGGCGTCGAGAACGATTCGACCGGATACCAGGGCAGCGGCCAATGCACGAAGGCGAGCGCGCCAGCGACGATGAGTACCGATACGCCAAGCGCAAGCGTGAGTTTCGGCTTCAACGTAGCGGCCGATACCATCACGGGGACGAGAAACAGAAAGGCGAAGGGATTTTGCAATCCGCCGGTGAGGTAGAGGAGGACGGCGAGCTGCGCGACATCATAGCCGAGATAGAGAAGCGCTTCGCCATCGCTCAGGCGCTTCGTCGCGGGGTATTTGAGACGCAGGATGACGTTGAGCCAGGCCGAGACGGCGACGGCCGCAAAGCATGGGCCAAGCGGGAGCGGAAAGCCGAGAAGCCAATAGACCGTCAGAAGTGCAATCGTCTGACCCGCAACTGCGAGCCATCGTAGGCGGATCAGTGTGTCGAGTCGCAGCCGGCTCGTTTCCTGGAAGGGCAAGCGCAGCGACGCCGGCGACATCATGGTCCATTGTTCAGCCATATCGCAGTGTAGCTCCCCGGCGCGTCGCTCGCACCCTTTCTTCACGCGGCTGACCGCTCCGCCTCCGACGGGGTGTCAACACCGGCCGAGGCAGCTCGGGAAAGAGCGGGGCGGCATGCGGGGGGCTGTGCGGGGGGCCATTGGCGCTTGCGATAAGAGACGACGGCCTGATCGGGCCGCTTCCCAACCCGGAGCGGAATCGCTAGACCCCTAGGTCAATCGAGGGATTCGGGACGGAATCGTGGTAGACGGACGGCGCGCGGATTGGCCCCGAGTGGCCGTGGTCGGATGCGGTTACTGGGGCAAGAATCTCGTCCGCAACTTCGCTGAGCTCGGCGTGCTCGATGCTCTCGTGGATTCGAGCGAAGCTCGCATGCGCGACTTGAGCGAGCGCCATGGCGGCCGGCCGGCAAGCTTCGAAGAGGTGCTTTCAGACGACTCGATCGGCGCGATCGTAATCGCGACGCCCGGCGCGGCGCATTTCTCCCAGGCTCTCGCGGGCCTCGAAGCCGGCAAACACGTCTATGTCGAAAAACCCTTCACGTTGACCGCGGTCGATGCCGAGACCCTGGTCGCGCGGGCGGAGGCTTGGGGCCTGACGCTTATGGTCGGCCACATTTTGCGTCACCATATGGCCTTCGCAACGCTGGCCAGCCTCGTCGCGGCAGGCAGCATCGGGCGCGTTCGCCACATCGTCTCCACGCGCTTCAATCTAGGGAAGATCCTGGAAGACGAGGATGTCGTTTGGGCACTCGGCCCCCACGACACCTCCATGGTCATCGCTCTCCTCGGCGCAGAACCTTTGCGGGTGACCTGCCACGGCGACTGTTTCTTCCGTCCGGACATTACGGATGTTGCGACGCTGCGCTTGAGTTATCCCGACAATGCCTCAGCCGAAATCCGGCTCTCTTGGATTTCGCCATACAAAGAGCACAAGCTCACCGTGTGGGGCGAGACCGGTGTGCTCATCTTCGACGATACGAAGCCCTGGGAGGAAAAGCTCGTTCTGCGCCGCATGGGCCTCGACTGGTCAAACCCTCCGGTCAACCCGGATCCGGGCACGGCACAGCCGATCGCGCTCGCCGCCGACGAACCGCTCAAGGCCGAGTGCCGCAACTTTCTCGACTCGGTCGCACGATCCACGCCGCCGTTGACGGATGGGCGCGAGGGGCTTGCCGTCACGCGTCTGCTCGAGCGCGCGACGGCGTCTTTGGCCGCAGCGGGTGCTCCGCGCTGAGCCGACACGCGTGGAGCTTGCCCCGGCCCGTTCCTTGCCGCATGACTCCCAGCCGCATGACCACAACCGTCGATCTCGAGGCCGAATACAACAACCGTGCACGCGTGCCCGAGCACCCTGTGCATCTTGCAGCCTGGGCGCGCGATTCAGCCGCCTATCGCGTAGCCTGCGGCGATCGTGCGATCCTCGACATCGCCTATGGGGAGCATCCGCGCCAGCGGTTCGATCTCTTCCTGCCGGAAAGTGGCGTCGGCGACGCCGTCGCGCTGTTCCTTCACGGCGGCTATTGGCAAGCGCTCGGGAAATCCTCCTTCAGTCACATGGCGGCCGGCGCGAACGCCCATGGCGTCACGGTCGCGGTCACGGGCTACACGCTCTGCCCGGACATCTCGGTTGCCGGCATCGTCGATGAGGTGCGCGCCGCCGTGCTCGCCGTCGCCGCGCGCTTCGGCAGGCCCGTGACGGTGTATGGCCACTCCGCCGGGGGCCATCTTGCCGCCGCCATGGTTGCAACCGATTGGGAAAGGGAAGCGCCGGACCTTGATTTCGATCCAGTTCCCGCCGCCTTGCCGATCTCGGGCCTGTTCGAGCTGGAATCTCTCGTGCCGACGAGCATCAATCAAAAGCTCGGGCTTGATCTTGCCGAGGCGCGCCGTCTCTCGCCGATTTATTGGCCGCCGCCGAAGGGCAAGCGGATCGTCGCCGTCGTCGGTGCGGATGAGTCGAGCGAATATCTGCGCCAGACGCGTGATCTCGCCGAGCGGTGGGGCGCGGCGGGCGCGATTACGCGCGCGGTCACCGTGAGCGATGCGAACCACTTCACTGTGATCGGCCCTCTCGCCGATCCGAATACCGATCTCACGCGAGGGCTGGTCGCCCTCGCCAAGGCCTGAGGACCCGCCCCATGCGCCCCTTTTTCGTGCAGATCAAATGCGAACTCGGCCGCACTTACCACGTGGCGACCGCGATCGCCGACGCCGAGATCGCCTCGGAGATTTATTCGACAGCAGGTGATTTCGATCTACTCGTGAAGTTCTACGTGCCGAAGGAGGTCGACATCGGACTCTTCGTGGCCGAGCAGGTGCAACGCTTTCCCGGCATCAAGGACACGCGTACCGTCATCTGCTTCAAGGCCTTCTAAGGCAACAAGCCACCTCTCCCGACGGAGAATGCCTTGAGGGCGATTAACTAACCACTTGTCGATACGGCGCGGGTTTTAGCTCGTGCGCATGCGACCTGCGACGACATCCCAGTTCACGATCGTGTCGAGAACGGCCTTCACATGGTCGCCGCGCCGGTTCTCCCAGTCGAGATAGTAAGCATGCTCCCAGACGTCGACGCCGAGCAACGGCGTCTGGTTGCGCCCGATCGGGTTGTTTCCGTTCGGTGTGTTGACGATGGCGAGCGTGCCGTTCGGGTTCTGCACGAGCCACGTCCATCCGGAACCGAACAGGCCGTTTGCCGAGGTCACGAAGTCATCCTTGAACTTCTGCAGGCCACCGAGTTCCGCATCGATCTTGGCGCGCAGATTGCCCGCGGGCTCCGTACGCCCCCCCGGCTTGAACTGCTCCCAATAGATGTCGTGATTCAGCGCCTGACCGGCTTGATTCAAGATCGCCTGATCCTCGGGAATGATCGAAGACCGACGCACCACCTCGAGAAGCGGCATGTTGTTGTACACGCGGCCTTGCGCGAGGCGGTTGAGGGCCGCGTACTGCCCCGCGTGGTGCCGGCCATAGTGCAGCTGGACGGTGCGTTGTCCGATCACCGGCGCCAGCGCGGTGTCCGGGTAGGGCAGCGGCGGCTGCACGAAACGCGGGGCCGGTTGGCCTTGCGCGTAGAGAATCGCCGGCGCCGCAAGCGTTGCCGCGCCGGTGGCAAGGAGAGTCAGAAAAGAACGGCGCTCAATGTGCATGGCAGTCTCCCCCAAACAAGTTCTTGAGGCGCGGATACGCCTTTCATTGCGAGCATAACCATAGGGCAAGCCTATGCGCAGAGGAAGGCCCGCTGCGCAATCCGCAGGGTCATTCAAAGAATCCGTCCGGTGACGACTGCAACGGCTTCGGCTCGATCCTCGCGGAAGTTCTCGCGCGCCTCGGGCACGGACAAGCCCGTGGAGCGAATGAGGGATAGCACGAGG
>JBGFRS010000018.1:0-20246 GCA_041694995.1 Pseudomonadota bacterium
GCCGGCGGCAGTACCGCTCGCCCGGCGTCGGCTGCACCCGCTCCCGACCGTTCCCCCGCGCGGCCGACAGTGCCGGCCCCACCGACAGGGGCACAGCAACCGCGCGTATCCATCGACAAACTCGACGACGAGCTGACATCCATCTTGGGCAAGCTCAAGGCCCCTCCCAAGACATGAGGCGCCGGTATCTGCGTCCAGCGTTCGTCGGCATCGCCACAGCCCTTCTGCTCCCCATCGTCGCCGCTATTGCCGGCCCGGCAGCGGCACAAGCGATCAACATCCAGTTCGGCGAGGGGACGGGGATCACCGAGCGGGCGCTGCAGCTCGTCGCACTGATCACCATCCTGTCGCTTGCGCCATCGATTCTCGTCATGGTGACGAGCTTCACGCGCATCGTGGTGGTGCTCTCGCTCCTGCGCACCGCGATCGGCGCCGGCACCGCCCCGCCCAATTCAGTGATGGTCGCGCTGGCACTCTTCCTCACCGCCTTCATCATGGCACCGACGTTCCGCGAGGCCTATGATGCGGGCATCCAACCCTTCACCGCAGGCGAGATTCAAGCGGAGGAGGCGTTCAACCGCGCCTCCCGTCCGTTCCACACTTTCATGCTGCGACACACGCGCGAAAAGGATCTGCAGCTCTTCATCGATCTTGCGCGCCAGCCCGCGCCCGAGCGCCGAGAGGACGTCAGCCTGCGTATTCTCGTGCCAGCCTTCATGATTTCCGAGCTGCGGCGCGCCTTCGAGATCGGCTTTCTCCTCTACCTGCCCTTTCTCGTGATCGACCTCGTCGTCGCCTCCGTGCTGATGTCGATGGGCATGATGATGCTCCCGCCAATCGCGGTGTCGCTGCCGTTCAAGCTCATCTTCTTCGTGCTGGTGGACGGCTGGAACCTGGTCGCCGGATCGCTCGTGCAGAGCTATTCGACGCCGCTGCCCGGAGGGTAGCGTTCAGCCGCGCGGCGCGGCGCTGCCACCAGTGCTCGCCTGCGGCGCCGACTGGCGCGGTGGCCCGCGCCACCGCTCGCGGTACTCGCGCAGGAACCGCTGCATCGTATCCGGTTGCGCGAGCGCGCGCACCATCGCGCGGAACTCGGTCCCTTGCGCTTCCGTTCGCGCGGTCAACACCGCGAATGCTGCGGCTTCGGGCGTGCTGCCCATGCGCGCCGAATAGCGCGTGCGCATTCGATCGATCGCCGTTTGATTGCCGGCCAGCGCATAGCCGACCACGATGCGCAGGACATCGGCACGGGCAACGTCGCTCAACGGCCCGACTTGGCGCCACACGTCACCGAGGAGTGCTTCATAGGCGGCCGCGGCGTCGCCCCAGCGGCGCCCTTCCCACAGGAGGTCGCCGCGCAGACGCCGCGCCTCCTCCGATGACTCGTTGCCGAGAAGTTCAATAGCGAGTTCGGCCCGCCCAAGGCTCGCGAGCGCACGCGCCTCGATGAGGTTTCGACGTTTCTCCATCTCGCTCGGCAGATTCGCGAGCCGCGTTCGACGCAAAGCTTGAATGGCCTTGTCTGGCTCCCGGTTCATCAGGTGAACAAAGGCAAGATGCGTGGCAACCTCGGCGCGCGCCGCCCCTTGCAGGCGACGATCGACCTGGTGAGCGAGCAACTCGATGGCCTGATCGAGAAGATCCACGTCAACGAGGCGATCGGCCAGATTGCGGATCAGCTCATCGCCCCGGCGCCCTGGTGGTGTGAGTTCGCGATAGTCGTAGAACAACGCCAGCATATCGAGCGGGCCGCGGTCCTGCCCACGCCCTTCCAGAAAGAGATCAGCAAAAGCCTCTCGCATTTGGTCCTGGAGATCGCGCACAATGTCACTCTGCGGCGCGGCAAGCGTCGCGGAGCGCATGACGGCAAACGCCTCGCGATAGTTGCCCTCGGCAACGTGCAGGCGGGCCAACAGACGATAGGCTTCGATTTCAACCGAGCCGCCGCGCCATCCGAGGGCAAGCGACGTCAACGCCCCGATCGCCTCGGCACGCGACATCCGCTCGATACGCTGGGCAAGAGCCACTCGCCGGAAGGTCGCCTCCGCCGCAACGTCGCGCGACACGCCGTTCGCAGCGATCGTATATTGATCGAGCGCGTGGTCGGTTCGGCCCGTTGCCTCGTACAGGCGGCCGCGCAGCAGTGCGACCCGCACTTGCGCTCGCGGTGAATTGTCGAGGCTCTGCGCTTCTTCGATGAGAACCGGCAGTGAGGCGATGTCTTTCATCTCCAGATTGGCCTCGATCAGGGCGTGTAGAACGCGCGCCTGAAAGGCTCGTGGGTAGGGCCCGAGCATGGGCTGCGCCCGGGCCAGAAACCGGCGCGCACGACCCCACTCGTGCCGCGCGGCGGCAGCGAGCCCCCGCCAAAGCGCCACGTCGCCGTTCTCTTCAAAATCCGGGTCGCCGAGGTCTCTGTCCGCCACATCGTATCGCCCCGCCAACACCGCGGCCGCACCACGCAAGATGCGAAAGCTCTGATCCCGCTCGATTGCCGGATCCTCGCGCGCGATGAAGTTGAGATAGGACAGGGCTTCGATGCCAAGCGCATGCGAAATGTAGAATCGCGCAAGGTCGAGCCGCGCAGTCGTGCGCGCGGAGTCGGGTGCCGTTGCGACCCGGCGGATGAGGGTGTTGCGGATCGAGGTGTACCGATCGACCTCACCGAGTTTCCAACCATCGAAGTCAACAAAGCCCGTGCGTTGTTCCGGCGCCATGCTGGTCGGCAAGAGGTTCGTTCGCGCGAGCCCGTTGGTCGTGACCGACAGGCCTGCTTCACGATCGATGACCACGCCTTCAGGCGTGAAACGCACGATGAGGTCGTCCGCTCCCTCTCGAATCGCAAGTCCGTGCGCTGTCTGCAGGAGCTCGAACTCGACAAAGCGCTGAGGTTTGACCGAGGCAGCGCCGGGACCCAAAGCCGTCACCACCGTGATCTGGTCGCCGATGAGAGGGTCGGACAGACGATGGGCCCGCTGTGGCCGGGGAACGTTGATGGTCACGAATGCCCGGCCATCCGCGTGCAGGCGCGGCAGAAGGTCGACGGCGTTCGTGCCCGTTGGTGGCATGTCGCCGATGAACACCGTCCAGTCTGCCCCCACCGGCAAGACCGATACCACCATCGGCTGATCGAGCGTAATTCGCAGAACCTCGGCCGATTGCACGCGTTCCCGGGCAACGTTGCGGAAGAGGCGTGGCAATGAGGCACGAACGGCTTCAGGATCGATGGCATCCTTGCTCTCGGCAACGATCCATAGGGTCCGGTCGCGGATGAATGCGGCAAGCCCCGTCTCAGCCGAGAACTGAAGGCGCAGCTCGGCAACGGTGCCCCGCTGCTGGCCCTCAACGCGATTGAGCGTTGCGGGTGCGGCCGCTGGAACCCGCTGCTGCGGCGCAGCGTCCGAGCGTGGCCCGCCTGCCACGACAGGCGGTGTTGGCGCGCGCGCGGCGCTCGCCTCGACGGGAACGGAGGCGGCTGCCGATACGACTGGACGCGGCGCCGGTTGTTGCGGGCTCGAAGGTGCGGCCGGCGCATCGCCCGGGGGCGTGGCGAGGGCGCGACTTTCCGAGCGGCGCAAGCTACCATCTGCTTGAGCTTCGAGGCCGCGCTCGCGCTCTGGGCCTTCAATGTCGAGGCTGAACGTCACGCCCTCGACGAAGCTGCGAAGGTTGCGCTCGGCATCGATGGTCAATGTCACGACGCTGCGAAAGTCTTCTTCCGTGACGTCAATTCCTTCGACGAATCGGGGCAATCGCGCGCGCAACGGCCCGATCTCGAACGTCCCAAGCTTGTCGAAAACGATCCGGACCGTGCGCTCGGAGCGCTCGATCGTCGGCGCAACGAGTGTCCGCCAGTGAAAAGCCAAACGCGTGAAGGTCGGCGTTTCCGAGTCCACGACATCGACTGGCCCGACCAGAGCCTGGCGACGCTGGCGCTCCAGCTCCTCGAGGCGGAGACGTTCCGCCTCCTCCGCCCGCCGCTGCATTTCAGCGACGACCTCCGGCGGCAATGCGGGCGGTGACCCCGCCCAAGGCTCCGGCAGGAGATCGACGTAGAGCTGATCCCCCGCTTCTGTCGTGTTGACGCGAACGCGCCGGCTCAAGGCAAAGCGCAACCCCGTACCGTCCGCATCGCGACGAACCGCGTTCACGTATCCCGGCAGCGCCGCTACGACAGCACCGATGTTGACGTCGACCGGCCGGTCGAATCGCAGCACCAGAACCCCCAACTGGGCATTGACCTGATGGCGCGGGCGCTCGGTGAACGTGAAGACCAAACGGGCGTAGTTGCGTTCGATGCGGGCTTCGATGCGACCCGCTTCGACGCGCGGTGCCGGCTGCGCGATTGCGAGTTGAACAGCCAGACAGGTCACGACGCCGACCAGCGCGCCGACCCTGCACACCCAATCGCGTCCGTGGCGGCCGAAACTCATTACAAACGCATCCTGCGTCGGCCCGGACGGATCGCGGGCAGTCTTCGACGCCAAGGTAGAGTTCGCCCGTTAACAGCGGATTGACCCGGGCACCTCGAACTGGCCGTATCTGTGGTGAGCGAAAGGTTAATTGCGCGCTCAACCCGCAGGGCGACGTTGATCGATGCGCGGGAGTTCCCGCGCACCCGCCGGCGTCGCCGCCGGAGCGGAGCCGGGCTGGCTGCGGGTGCCGACATTCGCGCCCGAGCGGCGGGCAAGCTCGATGGTCAGACGTTGCGCCGCCTCCGGTTGCATCTCGGCGAGGATTTCCGCCGTGCGACGCGGATTCATCCGGGTGACGAGCGAAACCATCACTTCCATGTCCAGCCGGTCGAAGATACGTGCCGCGTCCTTCGGCTTCATGTTCTCGTACATGGTGACGAGACCGCGCAGCTGCTGGTTCTGTTCTTCTTGGCGGGCCTGCACCGTTTGTTCGATGCGCTGTTCGATGCGCCGAAGTTCTTCGACGCGCTCCTCGAGGCGCTTCTCGGCGGCTTGCAGCAGGGCCTCGCGCTGATCGAGCTCCCGTCCACGGTCTTCCAGTTGGCGCCGCCGTTCGGCCAGTCGCTCGAGGAGCTGTTGTTCGGTTGCAGCTTGCGAAGATGGAGGAATCGCTTGTTCGGCCGGGCGTTGCGTCGTGGTGAGCTGCGGCGCGGCCGGGGTCGGGGCCGCAGCGTAGGCACGCGATACCGCAGACACGTCGCCGCGCCGCCCGAGCACATCGAGTGCCTTCAGCGACAGGAGCGCACCGGCGGCGAACAGGACGATGGGGATCAAGCGCAGCTGCACGGGTGCGTCTCAGTTACGTGATGTGGCAAAGGCTGGTCGCGGGGCGAAGTTCGCAGGGCGCGCGACCGATGCACGCGCAGGCTCGACGGCTGGCCGGTGTTGTTCGCCCGCCGCTGTCCGGGCTTTGTGGCGGTCCGCACTGTCGATGAGCCGCGACAGCTCAGCCGCTGTGGCTTCTGCGTCGGTCAAACGTTGGCCGATTACCTTGTCGGCATCGCCGACGGTCGCCTTGAGCGCATGAATGGCCCGTTCCGCGATCTCCGTTGCCGTTACCAGTTCCGAGATCGTCGCCTTCAACGCGTGTTCATCGGCGCGGAAGCGTTTCAGGCGCGCGTTGAGAACGATGCAGTAGCCGATAGTCGCGATGAGAAGCACCGCGACCAGAGCCTCGATCATCAAACCGATGGGCACGCCGTTCATGTCGTTTCCCTCCGTCCGTCAGCCTTTTCAAATTGAGCGAGCGTCATCCGCGGTCGGCGGAAAGGCTTCGCCACCCGCACCGCGACCCGGCCATCCACGCGCCCGATATGTGCATCGGTGAGCACCGTGTCCCCCACCTTGAGCGTGACCGGATCCTCAGGCCCCTTCTCCAGCATCAACGTGTCGCCGACCTTGAGTTGCATGAGGCGCCGAAGCGAGAGTTGGTTTTCGTACAGCACGGCGTCGACATCGATCTGCGAGTTCCAGATCTCTGTTGCGAGATGACCTTCCCAGATCGCGTCGCGCCCGAACTTCTCGCCCATGAAGTTCTGCAGGAGAAGATCGCGGATCGGCTCGATCGTCGCGTAAGGGAGGACGATCTCGATCGACCCGCCACGATCCTCCATGTCGATGCGCAGATGCACCACGATCGCCGCATTCGCCGGCCGCGAGATCGCGGCGAAGCGCGGATTGGTTTCGAGGCGCTCGATGTTGAAATTGACCGGCGAGACCGGCCGGAACGCCTGCTCGGCATCCGACATCACCACCTCGATCATACGGCGCACGAGGCTCGTCTCGATCGTGGTATAGGGTCGGCCCTCGACGCGGATCGGATGCGTGCCGCGACGCCCGCCGAGCAGAACGTCAATCACGGAGTAGATCAGGCTCGATTCGACCGTGACCAGGCCGAAGTTCTCCCATTGCTCGGCTTTGAAGACGGCGAGGATCGCCGGCAAGGGAATTGAGTTGAGGTAGTCGCCGAAGCGTACCGACTTCAGTCCGTCGAACGATACCTCCACGTTGTCCGACGTGAAGTTGCGCAAGCTCGTCGTCATCAATCGTACCAGCCGATCGAAGACGATCTCCAACATCGGCAAGCGCTCGTACGACACGAGCGTCGAGTTCATGATGGCGCGAATGCCAGCAGAATCGCCAAGTTTGCCATCTTCCAGATTGAACCCGAGGAGCGTGTCGATCTCGTCTTGGTTCAAAATGCGTTCGGCACCAGACGAACGGCCAGCACCGCCTTCGGGCTCGTTCTCATCGATCATCGCCGCCCACTGGGCGGCGATGTCGTCCTGCGTTCCCTGACCTGCTTCTGCGAGTGCCGCGCCCCATTCCGCTGCAAGTGCGTCCTGATCGAGCGCTTTTTCGGGCTGGGCGGCCATGGGTCACTGCACCAGGATTTCGCGGAAAAGAACGGCGTCGACGCGGGCCGGCTGCACCGCAAGATTGACGCGCCGCATGAGTTCTTCCTTCAGCCGGTGCACGGCCGCCGATCCCTCCAGGTCGGCAGCGCGCATCTCGCGCAGATAGACCTGAAACGCATCCAGCACACGCGGCATCAGCGGTTGGATCTGCGTGGCCGTCTGCGCCTCGGCGAGTTCGAGCGCGATGCGCACACGCAGGAACTGCGGGCGTTGCGCGGCGGAAGTGAGGTTCACCGTGATCTCGGGCAGATCCATGAAGTGGGGCAAGCGTTGCGGACGTTGCGCAGCTTCGCCCACGGGCCCCTGCGCCGTCTGCTGCGGTTCCGGCCGAGGTGCGGGCTTGAACATGCCGAGCGCCCAGGCACCTCCCACGGCCACGATGAGGAACGCGGCGAGACCGCCGCCCGCCATCATCATCAGCTTCTTGTTCTTGAGGAAGGCGAACTTGCCTTGCGGCGCGTCCTTGCTCTCGCCCGTCGCGGCCGGCTCTTCGGTCTTCGACTTCGGCTTCTTCGCCATGGCAGTGCGCCCGACGGCCCCCCTCAGCAATCCGGACCAACTCACCTCGGTTTGGTTAACCGCCGGTTACTTCTTGCCGGTCGCTCGGCATTTCTTGCCGGGTTCGGGCGGGTACCCCGACACGGAACGGCGACCGCCTGCACCTAAGCCCTTGAAACATCGAGAGGCAATGACTGGCACGGCGATTGCTGCCTGCTTATCGGCCGGTCCGCTGGGGAGCGCGACCGGCCGAAGGACCGGAAGGGCTGGGGAGCCTCGTCCGGCCCGAATCCGAGGGACCACGTGCGGCACGCCGCACCGGAGGCAGGCCATGGAGAACGCACTTCTCGTCGGTCTCGCGCGGCAGATGACGCTGCGCCGCGAACTCGAAGTCATCGCGAACAACGTCGCGAACGTGAACACGGCCGGATTCAAGGGCGAACAGCTCTTGTTCGAGAACTACCTGCGCTCCGGCGCGCGCGCTGACGCTTTCCCGCGCGCGGACCGCGCCGTCCACTACGTGATCGACCCGCGGACCGTGACGAATTTCGCAACCGGCACGGTCGACCGCACCGGCAATGATCTCGACGTCGCCTTGCAGGGGGCCGGTTTCTTCGCCGTGCAAACGGCACGCGGTGAACGCTTCACGCGTGCGGGAGCTTTCCAATTGAGCGCACAAGGTGAACTCGTCACCAACACCGGCGATCGCGTCCTGACCGAAGGCGGCCCGATCGCCTTCACCAGCGCGGATGGGCCGATTGCAATCGGCGCCGACGGTACGATCTCGACACGTCAAGGCGTGCGCGGGCGGCTGCGCGTGGTGCAGTTCCAGAACGAGGCGGCGCTCACCAAGGATGGCGACAACCTGTTTGCCGCCCCCACAGCAGCACGGGCCGAACCAGCGCGCGCGACTCGCGTCGTGCAAGGTGCGCTCGAGCGGTCCAACGTGCAGCCCGTGCTCGAAGTGGCGCGCATGATCGAGGTCACGCGCGCCTATCAATCAGTCACCCAAATGATCGAACGCACGCAGGACCTGCGCCGCAACGCCATCGAGCGTCTGGCGCAGCTGCCCTGAGGCGACGAACCGCTAGGAGACACGCCGATGCAAGCGCTCCGCACCGCCGCCACCGGCATGCTGGCCCAGGAGATGAACGTTGCCGTCATCTCCAACAATATCGCCAACATGCGCACGACAGGGTTCAAACGCCAACGCGCGGAGTTCCAGGATCTCCTCTATCAGAACCTGCGCCGCATGGGCACGGCGACGTCGGACCAAGGCACGATGGTGCCGACGGGGTTGCAACTCGGCACCGGCGTCCGCGTCGCTGCGACCGGCCGCGTCCACAGCCAAGGAACGACGCAACCGACGGAACGCGACTACGACATCGCCATCCGGGGCGAAGGCTACTTCCGTATTCAGCTGCCGGACGGGCGCACGGCCTACACGCGCGACGGCTCGTTCCAGACCGACGCCGAAGGACGCATCGTGACGAAGGACGGCTTCATGCTGGAGAGCGGCATCACCGTGCCGCAGAACGCGCAATCGGTGACAATCAGCCAGACGGGCTCGATTCAAGCCATGATCCCCGGGCAGCAACAGCCTCAGGAGATCGGCCAGATCCAACTCGCCCGCTTCATCAACAAGGCCGGCCTCGAGTCGATCGGCGACAATCTCTTCCTCGAGACACAAGCCTCAGGCGCCGCCCAGGCGGCAAATCCTGGAGCGGAAGGCAACGGCACGCTGCTGCAGAAGTATCTTGAGGAAGCGAACGTCAACGCCGTCTCGGAGATCGCCGACCTCATCGCGGCGCAGCGCGCCTACGAAATGAATGCCCGCGTCATCCGCTCCGCCGACGAGATGTACTCCAATTCAGCGTTGACGCGCTGAGACTAGGAGATCGCCGTGATTCGTTTTTTCTCCATCGCGCTTGCAGCGCTCCTCGCCGCTCCCACCTGGGCAAGCGAACGGCCGGCGCTCATTCCCTATGTCGCAGTGGGTGGCGACGTCGTCACGCTCGGCGATCTCATTGAGCGGGCAGGCCCGGCCGCATCGACGCCGCTCTTCCGCGCGCCTGAACTCGGCGGCTACGGCACGATCCAGGCTTGGCGGATCGTCGATGCCGCGCGCGCCTACGGTATTGTCGATATCGACCTCCGCGGTACCTCGGAAGTCCGCGTCGAGAGGCAAGCGCGCGTGGTGAGCGAGGTTGAACTTGTCGACGCGATCGCGGCCGAAATGCTGAAGCGCATCGGATCGGACGACCGCAGCCGCGTGTCGGTCGCGATCGACGGCATGTTCTCCTCCTTCCATCTCGACGCTGGGGTTTCCTCCCCGCTCCTCCTCGATCGCTTCATGCAGGACGCGATGACGGGGCGCTTCGAGGCTGTCCTTGCCGCCGTCGATCCGTCCGGCCGCCGGTCACGTCCGTTGCGCGTCAACGGAACCGGTATCGAACACGTCGATGTCGTTCGCCTGCGCCGGACGGTCGCACGCGGTGAAATCGTAAACGCCGCAGACATCACGGTCGATCGCATGCCCCGGACGCGTTTGTCGAACGACGCCGTCATTGCACGCGCCGACGTCGTCGGCTTCGCTGCACGCCGCTCCCTTAGCGAAGGCACCATCTTGCGTGCCGGCGATGTCGAGAAGCCGCGCGTCGTGCAGCGCAACGACCCGGTCACGATCGTCTTCGAAGCGCCCAATCTGCTGGTCACGGCACGCGGCCGCGCGATGGACGGAGGAGCGGTGGGTGACGTGATTGACGTTCAGAACGTCTCGTCGCGGCGCAATGTGCAAGGCGTCGTCGCAGGCCCCGGGAAAGTCATCATTCGCGTCGGGGGGCATCGCCGGGTGGCCGCTGTGGCGCCTGGACCGTCGACCGCTCCGACGCCGCGTCCATGAGATCCGAGGAGAATGCCATGATCCGTCATCGACGCGCCCATCACATCGCGAGTCTCGCTGCGCTCGGTCTTGCGCTCGCGGGCTGCAGCGCCGCCGACCGACTTGCCAATGTCGGCCGTGCACCGACCCTGTCCTCGATCGAGAACCCGACGACTCAGCCGGGTTGGCGGCCGGTGCAGATGCCGATGCCGACGCCCCAACCGATCCTCTCGAATTCCAACTCGCTATGGCGGTCGGGCTCGCGCGCATTTTTCCGCGACCAGCGTGCGGTGCGCGTCGGAGACATCATGACGGTGCGCGTGCGCGTCACCGATCGCGCGCAGATCCAGAACCAGACGCGGCGCCAGCGGCAGAACTCGGACCAGATGGGCATGCCAAATCTGTTCGGACTGGAAAACGTGTCAGCCATTGCCCGCACCGGGATCGATCCCGAGAACCTGTATCGGACGCAGTCGAGCATGAACAGCCAGGGTCAGGGGTCGGTCAATCGCTCCGAACAGCTCACCACCAATGTCGCGGCCGTCGTCACTCAGGTCCTGCCCAACGGCAACCTGGTCATCGAGGGACGGCAAGAGGTGCGCGTCAATTTCGAGGTCCGCGAACTCATCGTCGCCGGTATCGTGCGGCCTGAAGACATCGAATCCGACAACACCATCGACTCGACCAAGATCGCAGAAGCCCGCATCGCCTATGGCGGCCGCGGCCAGATCACCGATGTGCAGCAGCCACGCTACGGCCAGCAGGTGATGGACGTTCTCTTGCCCTTCTGAATTGTTCTTCTGCCACCACCCTCGGTCGGCAGCTCCCCGAGGCCCCGCCCCGCTCCCCACCGGGCGGGGCCTTTTGCGTCTCGCACCTGTTCCTTGCCATCGGCGGCGCTAGCTGCGTGGCCCCGCGCGCACGGCCAAGGGATCGGACGGGCGCTACTGGATGCGGGCGTCGCGCTTGCAGGAGCCGGGCCCATCTCAAATGCGCGCTCGCGAACACGCGAGCCCTTGCCTTCTACCGGAGGCTTGGATGGAGCGAAGATGCTCGCGGCGAGGACGATATGGGCGGCTGGGTCCGCCTCACGCCACCCTATTCGTCACGGTAGACGCGTTCGCGCCGTTCGTGGCGCTCCTGCGCCTCGATCGACAGCGTGGCGATCGGGCGGGCCTCCAGGCGCTTCAAGGAGATCGGCTCGCCGGTTTCTTCACAATAGCCGTAGGAGCCGTCGTCGATCCGCTTGAGTGCCGAGTCGATTTTCGAGATCAGCTTGCGCTGCCGGTCGCGGGCGCGGAGTTCGATGGCGCGATCCGTCTCGGAGGACGCTCGATCAGCAAGGTCCGGCAAATTGTGCGTGTCGCCCTGGAGAGCCTGGATGGTTTCGCGGCTTTCCTTCAGGATTTCTTCCTTCCAGCTCAGAAGCTTCTGCCGGAAGTACTCCTTCTGCCGCTCGTTCATGAACGGCTCGCTGTCTGTCGGTTTGTACGCCCGGTCGACCATAATCGAAGCCATGCCGCAGACTCCCAGGGGTGCCGACGCGTTTCCCGCGCTTCTCGACGCGCGGGCTTATAGACGCCTTCGCAGGCCCGCTCAACGCCGTCTGGTCGCATTCTCACGCTGTCGTGTTGCCGAGCGACATGCAGAAGGGTCGATTCGGGGTCGTTTTCGCTCGTTCTAGCGTATACGCGAAAACACATATCAAGTCTTACGCGGCACGCAACTTCGCGAGTTCGACCCGTGCGCGGAGCTCGATCTCGTCGAGAAGCGATTCGAGGCGATGGTCGCCCGTGTCCCGCTCGCGGCCTTCGACGGATCCCACCAGCCGATCGAGAGCTGCCGCCGGCACCCGGCCCGCGAGAAGCGCAAGCTTGAGCTCATCGAGCGCATCGACCATCGCCCGCCCGCGCCGCACACCTTTGCGACGCGACTGCAAGGCATCACCAGCGACCTGAACGGCGAGGAGCGCATCAAGGCCGCCGAGAGCTGTCGGCGGCGTCGGCGGGTGTGCGTCCGCAGGTTTCGCAGGCTGTCCGATTTCAAAGCGCGGACCGGTGCCATCGCTCTGTCGCGACCGCCCGACATTCGTCGCTGTGCCGAAGCGTTGAGGCCCATCGATGCGCATGGTTCGGCTCCGTTCGACGGGAGCAACCTTCGGCGAGGTATGGTTAATCCAAGGTAAATGTCCCGGCAGGAATTGCCGATGCCGGCACGATCTACCGGGAGAAGGACGCCGGCAGACGACGCAGACCAACGTGAAAACCGCGTGTTATCAGTCGGTTGAGGAGGCGGCGCGTCTCGGCACGCAACTCGCATGGGTCACGGCCACGACCCCCAAGCGAGTTCCCTCATGCTGCGTCGTCTTGCTCTTGCTCTTCTCCTCGCCGCCCTCTCGATGGGCAGCGCCGTCGCGTCCTCCCGAATCAAGGATCTCGCCGATGTCGAAGGCGTGCGCGAGAACCAGCTCGTCGGTTACGGTCTGGTCGTCGGCTTGAACGGCACCGGCGACAGCCTGAACAACTCGCCCTTCACACGGCAAAGCTTGCAAGCCATGCTCGAACGCCTTGGCGTCAACACGCGCGGGCAGACCATGCGCACGGCCAATGTTGCCGCCGTGATGGTCACCGCTAACCTGCCCGCCTTCTCGACGCAGGGAACGCGGATCGACGTCAACGTCTCGGCCCTCGGCGACGCGCGCTCCTTGCAGGGCGGGACGCTGCTTGTGACGCCGCTCCTTGGCGCCGACGGCGAGGTCTACGCCGTCGCCCAAGGGCCGATCGCGATCGCGGGCTTCACCGCGCAAGGCGAAGCCGCATCGGTGACGCGCGGCGTGCCCACGGCGGGACGCATCTCCAACGGCGCGCTGGTCGAACGCGAGATCGAGTTCCGGCTCGCCAGCCAAACGAGCGTGCGCCTGGCGCTGCGCAATCCGGATCTCACCACGTCGCGCCGCATCGCCGCGGCGATCAACGACTTCCTCGGCATGCCGGTCGCCGAGACCGCCGACCCTTCGACGGTTCGACTGACCGTGCCGCGCGAGTTTCAGGGCAACATCGTTGCGCTTCTCTCCGAGGTCGAGCAGCTGCGCGTCGAGCCCGATCTCGCAGCCAAGGTCGTCATCGACGAACGCTCGGGGATCGTCGTGATGGGACGCGACGTGCGCGTGTCGACGGTCGCCATCGCCCAGGGGAACCTCACGGTCACGATCACGGAAGCGCCGCAGGTCTCGCAGCCCGAGCCCTTCTCCGAAGGCCAGACGGTCATTGTGCCGCGCACCAACATCGAGGTTCGTGAGGACCGTCGCCGAATGGCGGTCCTGCGCGAAGGAGTGACCCTGCAAGAACTCGTCGACGGGCTCAACGCGCTCGGCGTATCACCGCGCGACCTCATCGCAATTCTCCAGGCCATCAAGGCGTCCGGCGCCCTTCAAGCCGACATCGAGGTGATGTGATGCCGATCCCGCTCAGTCTCGCGACAGGCGCTGCCGTCTCGATTGGCAAAACCGTCTTGTCGCATCTCGCTCCGGAAGCGCAACGCGCTCTGCGTTCGGCGCGTGAATTCGAGTCCGTGTTCCTCTCTCAGGTGTTGAACACGATGACTTCGGGCCTCGGACAACAGACCGGCTTCGATGGCGGCCATGCCGAATCCCAGTGGCGCACGCTCATGAACGAGCACCTCGCCAAGCGGATCACAGAGAAAGGCGGCCTCGGCATCGCCGACTCGGTCGCCCAAGAACTTCTGCGCGCGCAAGAGATGCGCCGGTGACCGTCGTCCATCCGCACCGCACGCCAGCAATCGCGACCTTCACGGAGGCGGAAGCGCTACTGGTGCGCCTCTCGGGAACGATGGAGGCGCTTCTCAATCTTGTTGAAGCCGAGACCATTCTGGTCCGCCAGGGAAAGGTTGCGGACGCCGCGCGTCTGCAAGCCGACAAGGCCGACCTGACGCATCGCTACGTCCGCGACATGCAGCTGATTCAGGCGAATGTCGCCGCGCTGAAGCGCCTGGCGCCAGATCACGTTACCCGCTTGCGCGTCAAACACGAGGGCTTCCGTGCCGAACTTCAGATCAACATGGCGGTGCTCGCAACCGCGAAGGCGGTGGCCGAGGGCATCGTGCACGAGATCGCTGACATCGTTGCACGCCAAGATCAGCCCGTTCTTTACGGCGCGAAGGGCGTCACCAAACCGAGCACGGGGCAAACGACGCGGCCCGTCTCCGTCAACACGGCGATCTGACCAATCGACGAAGAGGGAATTCGCCTATACGGCGCGCCACCGACTGTCGTGCCTCCCCGACTGACTCGAACTGCGCAAATCGAATTCTTGTCTTTAACAATGGCGTAACTTGATTCCCTAACGGAAGATTCAAGTGATGCGCTCATCATGCGCTTGGTCACGATACCCGTTGGAGACACCGAACTCCCGCAATCGAGAACGATGCCATGGACACCTCGGCACTCGCGCGCAATATACCCGCCTACGGCAGCGTGGGTATGGCCCGCCCCGCGCCGCAGCCATCGCGCACAGACCTGCCGCCCCAGAACGCCGTGACGCCTGCGGTCCAAGTTGCGCTGTCACCCCAAGCCACCCTGCGACGCCGATCCGATGCGGAGCGCGTTACCAACGCACAGAATGACCGCGAGCGGCGCTTCGTGAACGACCCGAAATCGCGCGACCTGGTGTTCCGAATCTCCGATGAATCGTCCGGTTCCGTGGTCTATCAGCTTCCGTCCGAAGAGACGCTGAAGCTACGGGCGTATAACGAAAGCCTGGAGCAAGCGTTGCTCGACCGCGAGGCGGAAAAGCGCGCCGGTCGGCCTTGAGAACCGAGCCGTCTCCCAAAATCTCACGAGAACGACGACTGCACGCATTCAGCAACCATTAACGCATCGAATTAGAAGCGTTTACGTTAATCCGTTCGAGCGAATCCTCAACCCTTCCTTAGGACGTTGCGACGAGGATCGCGCCGCTGGACAGGAGTCCGGCTCGTTTTTCCGCCACCAGAAGGGTAGTTCCCATGTCCGACATCACTCTCTCGCGCGGCGTTCGCTCGAACCTCCTCGCGCTCCAGAACACCGCGACCTTGTTGGCCACGACGCAGGAGCGTCTCGCCACGGGCAAGCGAGTCAACTCCGCTCTCGACAACCCGACCAACTTCTTCACGGCCTCTTCGCTCAACAGCCGCGCCGGCGACCTCAATCGCCTGCTCGATGCGATTGGCAACGGCGTGCAGACGATCAGGGCGGCCGATCAGGGCATCAAATCGTTGAACAAGCTCGTCGAAGCCGCTCAAGCGACCGCCCGGCAGGCCCTCCAGGCCTCGCAGGGTTCGGTCAACTACGCGATGAGCATCACAGGCACCGCCGCGATCGCCGCTGACGTCGCAGCCGACGGTACAGGTACGACCACCTTCGCTGACGATGCCGTGGCGCAGGCCAACACCGGCAACATCGCAGCCGATGCTGCAAACAACGACGCGCTCGGCGGCGTGTTCGGCACGACCGCGACCGCGCTTTCCGGTCTCGTCAACAACAACGACGTCATCGAGGTCACGATCGGCGGCACGACCCGTACGGTCGCCATCTCCGACGGCGGTACCTACACCGGCGGCGGCGGCATCACGCCGAACGTCACGTTGGATCGCACGACGGCAACCGTCGGCAACTTGATCACGGCGATCGATGCCATTACCAACGGTTCGGCCACGCTCGCGGGCGGCGGCTCCAACCAGATCCAAATCCGAGCGGACACCGCGTCCGACGGCATGCGCATCCGCGCCTTCCGCGCGGGCGCGCTGAGCGATGCGGCGCTGACGGCGTTCGGCTTCACGGCCTCGACCACCTCTGGCAACGGCGGCGTGGCCGGTCAGGGCGTCTCGACCGCGGCCGGCACCCGCGTGTTCACCGCCAATGACGACCTCGAAGCGCTCGTCGCCAACGGCCGCACTCTCGATGTGCAGCGTGGCACGGACGCCGCGGAAACCGTCACCTTCGGGCTCGCCAACGTCACGACCCGCGCCGGTTTGGTCACATCCCTCAACAACCTCACCCGCGCCGACGCGACGCTCAACGGCTCGTCGATCAACATCCGCAACACGACCACGACCGACTTTTCCAACAATCTTGTCATCACCGGCTCAAACGCCGACGTCATCACCGCCCTCGGCCTCGGCTCGGTGGGTACGGGCACGGCGACGGCGCGCACCGTGACGCCGGTCAACCTGCTCTCGCAGCAGCCGGCGCTCTCCGGCCAGACGCTGTCGATCAAGGTCGGCAACGGCACGGAGCGGACCATCACCTTCGGCACCGGTTCGGGCCAGGTCTTCACCAAGACCGCGCTCAACACCGAGATCGACTCGGTCCAGGGCTTGAACACAACGAACTCCGGTCTCACCACCGGCGGTGCGAGCGCCCTGCGTCTTCAGTCGGCGACGGTCGGCGACGACATCGCGCTGACTGGTTCGGCGATCGCCAACCTCGGCCTCAACGGTGCCGGCTATCGCACGACGAACGCCACCATCGGTTCGTTGACGGGGTCGATCTCCTTCCAGCTCGGCAGCAGTGCGACGCAGCGTGTCACGTTCGGCACGGGCACGGGTCAGGTGTCCACCCGCGCTCAGTTGAACACCGCGCTGCAGGGCCTCAACGACATCACGGCAAGCCTGAACGGTACGAACAACGTCGCCGTTACGGGTATCGGCCGTGACTCGGCGTTGACCATCGGTGGCGACACCAACGTGCTGACCGCGCTCGGCGTCACCGCCGGCACGACCCAGCCGGGTCAAGGCTCTGTGACGACAGCGAGCTCGGTTCGCTCGAACCTGCAGGCCGACTTCAACAACCTCGTCGGGCAGATCGACCGTCTTGCGAAGGATGCCTCCTTCAACGGCATCAACCTCCTCGACGGCGACGACCTCAAGGTCATCTTCAACGAGGACGGCTCATCCAAGCTCGATATCACGGGCGTGATCTTCAACGCCTCGGGCCTCGGCATCTCGTCGGTGACCAACAACGGCTTCCAGTTCGACAAGGACATCAACGACACCTTGACGAAACTGGACGGCGCTATCTCGACGCTGCGTTCGCAGGCCTCGAAGTTCGGTTCGAACCTCTCGGTCGTGCAGACCCGTCAGGACTTCACGAAGTCGCTCGTGAACGTGCTGAGGACCGGCGCCGACAACCTGACGCTCGCCGACCAGAACGAAGAGGCCGCGAACCTCCTCGCGCTCCAGACCCGCCAGCAGCTCGCCTCGACCTCTCTGTCGCTGGCGAACCAGGCGGACCAAGGCGTGTTGCGTCTCTTCTGATCGTCGCATCCCTTCGACCCCAGGAAACGGCGGGACCTTCCCCGCCGTTTTCGTTTGCATAATGCCGGCGATCGAAGGCTCGGGTAACGAAGCGTTAACCGCACCGGCGCCTTCCTGTGCTCGGCCACGAACCGAGGAGGATGCCATGGCGCTCAAGGTCGAGCTGAAGCCAAACGAGCGCATCATCATCGGCGAGAGCGTCATCACCAATGGCGACTCGCGCACCATCCTGCTGATCGAGGGCGACGCGCCGATCCTCCGCGAAAAGGACGTGCTCACCACGGACCAGGCGAACACGCCGGCGCGGCGCGTCTACTACGTCGTTCAGCGGATGTATCTCGACAAGGACATCGGCCGCTTCAAGGACGAATACTTCGAACTCGTCGGTGATCTCGTTCGCGCGGCGCCGTCCTGCCTGCCGTATGTCGACGCTATCAATAACCGTATCTTAACAGGGCAACTGTACAAAGCCTTAAAGGACGCCAAAGCGCTCCTGGCTCACGAAGAGGAAATCCTCACCCATGTCTAATGCCGCGTTGGCGTACGCGCGTACGGCGCAAACGACTGTCTCTCCGCGCGAACTCGAAGCGCATCTCTTGATGAAAGCCGCAACCAAACTGCAGGCGGTGCGTGAGGATTGGAGCAAGGCCGATGCCGAACTCCCCAATGCTCTCCTCTACAACCGCAAGCTCTGGATCATCTTCATAACGTCGGTGACCGAAGGTAAGAACCAGCTCCCGGTTGCGTTGCGCCAGAACATCGCCAACCTCGGTGTCTTCGTTTTCAATCGAACCATTGAGGTCGAACGCGAACCGACGCCCGACAAGCTCGGTGCTCTGATCGAGATAAACCGCAACCTCGCCGCGGGTCTGCGCGACCGCGCCTGAGCGTTACCGCTCTCGCGAAAGCGTGTCGAAGGCCGGCTGGAAGCCCGGAATGAAATCGCCAGCTGAACATCGCGCTCCGGCACTATCCGCGAGTGCGGACGCCGCACGGCATCGTCGCGGAACTCGACCGAAGCAAAGCACCCGCCGGGAATGCACCGTCGCCAGTGACGCATTCCAGACTGCGCCGATGCCCCTCAATCGAAGAGGCTCGACACCGAGGCATCCGTCGCGATTCGGCCGATCGACTCGCCGATCAGGCCCGCAATCGGCAGCACGCGGATGTTGCGCGACACCTTGATCGCCTCGGTTGGCATGATGGAATCGGTGATCACCAGTTCCTCCAGCCGCGAGGCGGTGATCCGCGCCACCGCGCCACCGGAGAGGACGCCGTGCGTGATGTAGGCGCGCACCGCCTTGGCGCCATTGGCGAGCAAGGCATCGGCCGCGTTGCACAGCGTTCCACCGGAATCGACGATGTCGTCGACGAGGATGCAGTAGCGGCCTCTGACGTCACCGATGATGTTCATCACCTCCGACTCGCCGGGTCGCTCGCGACGTTTGTCGACGATCGCAAGCGGCGCATCGATACGTTTGGCGAGTGCGCGGGCGCGCACGACGCCGCCGACGTCGGGCGAAACAACCACGAGGTTTCCGAGTTCCAGCCGCTCCTTGATGTCGCGCACCATCACGGGCGCCGAGAAGAGGTTGTCCGTCGGAATGTCGAAGAAGCCCTGGATTTGGCCGGCGTGGAGATCGAGAGTGAGGACGCGGTCGGCGCCCGCACGATCGATCATGTTGGCGACGAGCTTCGCTGAGATCGGCGTGCGCGGTCCTGGTTTGCGGTCCTGCCGCGCATAGCCGAAGTATGGCATCACCGCCGTGATTCGCCGCGCGGATGCACGGCGAAGCGCGTCGATGATGATGAGCAATTCCATCAGGTGGTCGTTCGCCGGAAAGGAGGTTGACTGCATGACGAACACGTCCTCGCCGCGCACGTTCTCCAAGATTTCGACGAAGACCTCCATGTCCGCGAAACGGCGGACCACGGCCTTGGTCAATTGCATGTTGAGATATCCGGCGATGGCTTCGGCGAGCGCTCGGTTGGAGTTCCCCGCGACGAGCTTCATGTGCCGATATCCCTGGCCGAACGACGACGGCGGCGTTCTAACAGCGGCTATCCGCGCTTGTAAACGCGTCCTTCGTCATCGACTCGGCGGAGCGAGCGCGACAAGACCCGGTAACATCTCGTCGATGGCGCGGTGCAGCACGGGGTCGGCCCGGCGTGCCATCGTGCCGTCGGCGACCTTCGTCATTTGCCGCACCTCGCCCAGTCGTGTCCCCCGGCCGTCGTTGACGTGCCAAACGAGTGCGAGCATTTGGCGACCGGCCTCGGGCGGGTTGAGCGTGATATCGGCGGCAAGACGCGCATCCGCGGGTTGGTCCGGTTCGACGATGGCGTAGCCGAGTTCCCCGAGGGCACGCCGCAATCCGGCGCGGAGCGCCGCCGCCTGAGCGGAGTCGAGCCCGCTCAGCTCGCCGATCGCAAGCCGGCGCGAAGCGACTGGTCCGCGCTCAGCCGGCGGTTGCGGCGCCTGGGCCGCAGTCGGGGCTGTAGGCTGGCCGGTCGGCTGCGGAGCGAAGACGAAGCGCTCCAGCGCGGCCGCGCCGGCCGACGCGAGCACGCCGTTCACGAGCGCCATGCGCTCCGCCGGCGCGACCTGCGCGATGTACACGCGGCTCCCGACGAGGTTGCCGCCGGCGCCGAGACCCGCCATCG
>JBGFRS010000035.1:0-20161 GCA_041694995.1 Pseudomonadota bacterium
GCGTCACGCTCCTCACGTCGATGAGCGCGAAGGATGCCTCCGAAGCCGGCTACGTATCGTCGATCGCACCGCTCGCCGCCTCGTGCGGCGAGCACACGATGCCGTCGACCCCCGCCGCGCGCGCCTGCCGCGTGCGTTCGGCGACGAGCGTTGCGATCGACGATACGTAGCCGGCTTCGGAGGCATCCTGCGCGCTCATCGAGGTGAGGAGCGTGACGCCGAGGAGCTGGAGCGAGGACGCGCCGCGCCCTTCAGCCGCGGCCCGCATCGTCTGCGGATAGGCGTGCACGGTGAGGAGGTCGACGCCGAGGCCGGCGATGTTGCGCGTCGCGCGCTCGACCGTGTTCGGGATGTCGTGCAGCTTCATGTCGAGAAACACCGATTTGCCGCGCGCCTTGAGGCTTCTCGCCAGATCGAAGCCGCCGACGAAGGCGAGCTCGAGCCCGATCTTGTAGAAGGTCACCGCCTCGCCGAGGCGGATGACCAGCCCTTCGGCGACGCCGACATTCGGCACGTCGAGCGCGACGATGAGCCGATCGCGCGGCATGCGCTCAAGCATGGAACACCTCTTCCATCCGCCGCCACGCGTGGGCCGGCGCCATCGTCGCGCGGTCGTAGGCGATGACGTTGCCGCCGCCCCGCTGATCGTAGCGGCGGGAGACGGGCAAGCCGGCGTGATGGCAATAGAGGAGCGTGCCGACGGCGCCGTGGCCGCAGATCAGAACGTCGCCCGCGGACGCCGCGCCGACAGCCGTCGCAATGGCGTTGACGATGCGCGCCTGCGCGTCAATCGCCCGTTCCCAGCCGCGCACGCTCAGCGTCGGTGCCGCGAAGAAGGCATCGGCGAGCGTGGAGAACCCGGGCTCCGGCACGAAGCCCGTCGCCGAGCGATCGTTTTCGCCGCTGTTCGGCACACAGATCGGTGTTAGGCCGCGCGGCGCCGCGAAGAGATCGGCGGTCTCGACCGCCTTTGTCTCCTCGCTTGTCAGGATTGCCGCGAGCGCGGCGAGCACCGGGCTCTCCGCGCACGCCGTGCACCGGGCGCGGCCGGTCGTGGACAGGGACCAGTGCGGCACCGGGCGCTTGGCGTCGACCACGACCTCGGGATGGCTCAGATAGAAGACGCGCGCCATGCTCAGCCGGGTTTGCCCGCCTCCGCGACGAGGGGGGTGCAGGTTGCGGCCAGCGCCGCGTTGTGCGAGCCGGTCCGGACGGAGCCGGCGAAGAGGGGGATGCGCGGTGAAGGCATGAAGGTGACGGCCCGCGAGGAAGCGCGACCGTTCACACCATGCGCGCCGGGCCGGCGTCAACGCGCGTTAGATCTGGCGCCGATAGGTCCACACGCGCGCGGGCGGCACGTTCTTGAGCACCCAATCGGAGATATGGTGCGTCATGCCATGGACCTTCTTCGGCACCGGCGAGACCAGGGCATAGGAGAACTGAATGAAGGGCGCGTTCGGGTGCATCAGCCAGAAGCAGTCGGTCACCATGGCGATGCGCTTTTCGGAGGGCTCGGTGAACAGAGGCAAGCTTGACACCGTCGCCGCCGCCGTCTCCTGCGTCACAGCGCGCACGAGCGACGCAACCGCGTAAGCGTCACCGTGCAGGAAGCGCACGCCCGGGCAGCGCGATTCGAGGTGGGGGATGAAATCGGCGTTGAACTCGATGGCGACGATGCGTTCAGGCGCGATGCCGCGCGCGATGATCGCTTCCGTGACGACGCCCGTCCCGGGCCCGAGCTCGATCACCGGACCCGGCACGGCCGGGTCGATCACCTCGGCCATGGCGGCGGCGAGTTCCTTCGAGGAGGGCGCGACCGCGCCCGTCTTCAACGGGTGCTCGATCCACGACTTGAGGAAGCGGACCTGGTCGTCCATGACGCGCTTCTGCTCCGCTTTGCCTTCGGGCGTCTTGCGTCGGTTTTGCTCCGCGGACTTCATTGCCATGCCGCTTCTCCGCCACCTCGCTCGCGCGACCCCGGAAGCGGTAACCCCCGCCCGGGAGGCGCGTCAAGCTGCCGCACGTCGTATGGGACGGTCTGGCATCGAAACGTCGCGATGTCACGTGTCCTTGCCGAGACCGTCCCAGAACGCCTTCGCCTTGGCGAAGAACCCTGCCGAATCGGGGTGCGTGTCCGGGTTCTCGGTCCTGGCGAATTCCTCGAGGAGATCGCGCTGCTTGCGTGTCAGATTGCGCGGCGTCTCGACGACGGCCTGAACGTACATGTCGCCGTGATCCTTCGAGCGCAGGATCGGCATGCCCTTGCCGCGGACCCGGAACTGCTTGCCGGATTGCGTGCCTTCCGGCACCTTGATGCGGGTCCGTCCGCCATCGACGGTCGGCACCTCGAAGGTGCCGCCGAGCGCTGCGGTCGTAAACGACATCGGCACGCGGCAGAACACGTCCGCGCCTTCGCGCTGGAAGAAGTCGTGCGGCTTGACCGACAGGAAGATGTAGAGATCGCCGGACGGCCCCCCGCGTCCGCCAGCCTCGCCTTCGCCGGTCAGGCGAATGCGCGTGCCGTCCTCGACGCCGGGCGGGATGTTAACCGAGAGCGCCTTCTCGCGCGTCACGCGGCCCTGGCCGTTGCACACCGGGCACGGTGTGTCGATCACCTCGCCGCGTCCGCCGCAGGTCATGCAGGTGCGCTCGAGCGTGAAGAAGCCTTGCGTCGCGCGGATGCGGCCGCTGCCGCGGCAGGTCGGACACGTCTTCGGGGCGGTGCCGGCCTTCGCGCCTGAGCCCTTGCACGCCTCGCAGGTGAACGCGGTCGGCACGCGGATCTCGGCGACCTTGCCCGCATAGGCCTCTTCGAGCGTGATCTCCATATTGTAGCGCAGGTCCGCACCGCGCTCGACGCCGCCGCGCCCGCCGCGCCGACCCATGATGTCGCCGAAGAACTCCTCGAAGATGTCCGACATGGACGACGAGAAGTCCGGCCCGAATCCGCCGGGGCCGCCGGCCCCGCTCTGCTCGAAGGCAGCGTGCCCGAAGCGGTCATAGGCTGCCTTCTTCTGCGGGTCGGAGAGAACCTGATAGGCCTCGTTGATTTCCTTGAACCGGGCTTCCGCGTCCTTGTCGCCCGGGTTGCGGTCCGGGTGGTACTTCATCGCGAGCTTGCGGAAGGCCGATTTCAGGGCCGCTTCATCCGCGGTCTTCGCAACGCCGAGAACCTCGTAATAGTCGCGCTTCGCCATGTGTCAGCCCGTCGATGGAGCGCGAATGGGAAGGGGTCCGGGCGCGTCAGCGGCCGGACCCCCGGACTCCGTTCAGGTCGCCAGAGACGCCACGGCCTCAGGCCGACTTCTTCTTGTCGTCCTTCTTCACCTCCGTGAAGTCGGCATCGACAATGTCGTCCTTCTTGGGGCCGGCGCCGGCCTCGCCGCCGGGCCGCGCTTGTGCTTCGGCCTGCTGGGCCGCGTACATGGCTTCGCCGAGCTTCATCGACGCCTGAAGCAGCGCCTGCGTCTTCTGCTGGATGGCGCTCGAATCCTCGCCGGCCATCGCGCTGCGCAGATCGGCGATGGCCGCCTCGATGGCCGCCTTGTCGGCTTCGGGGATCTTGTCGCCATAGTCTTTCAAGGACTTCTCGGTCGAATGCACCGTCGCCTCCGCGCCGTTGCGCGCCTCGGCGAGTTCGCGACGCTGCTTGTCCTCGGCCGCGTGCGCCTCGGCGTCGCGCACCATGCGCTCGATGTCGGCGTCCGACAGGCCGCCCGAGGCCTGGATGCGGATCTGCTGCTCCTTGCCGGTGCCCTTGTCCTTCGCAGACACGTTCACGATGCCGTTCGCGTCGATGTCGAAGGTGACCTCGATCTGCGGCACGCCGCGCGGGGCGGGCGGGATTCCTTCGAGGTTGAAGCGGCCGAGGAGCTTGTTGTCCTGGGCCATCTCGCGCTCGCCCTGGTAGACTTGAATGGTGACCGCGTTCTGCCCGTCCTCCGCCGTCGAGAACACCTGGCTCTTCTTGGTCGGGATCGTGGTGTTGCGATCGATCAGGCGGGTGAACACGCCGCCCAGCGTTTCGATGCCGAGCGAGAGCGGGGTCACGTCGAGGAGGAGAACGTCCTTGACGTCGCCCTGCAGGACGCCGGCCTGCACCGCCGCCCCGATCGCGACGACCTCGTCCGGATTGACGCCCTTGTGCGGCTCCTTGCCGAAGAAGTTTTTCACGGTCTCCTGAATCTTGGGCATGCGCGTCATGCCGCCGACGAGCACGACCTCGTTGATGTCGCCGGCGGAGAGGCCGGCATCCTTGAGCGCGGCCTTGCACGGGCCGACCGTCTTCTGGATGAGATCGTCGACGAGCGCTTCGAACTTGGCGCGCGTGAGCTTCAGCGCCATGTGCTTCGGCCCGGACGCATCCGCCGTGATGTAAGGCAGGTTAATCTCGGTCTGCTGCGTCGAGGACAGCTCGATCTTCGCCTTCTCCGCGGCCTCCTTCAGGCGCTGGAGGGCGAGCTTGTCCTTGCGCAGGTCGATGCCCTGTTCCTTCTTGAACTCCTCGGCCAGATACTCGACGAGGCGCATGTCGAAATCCTCGCCGCCGAGGAAGGTGTCGCCGTTCGTCGACTTCACCTCGAACACGCCATCCCCGATCTCGAGGATCGAAACGTCGAACGTGCCGCCGCCAAGGTCGTAGACCGCGATCGTGCCGGACTTCTTCTTGTCGAGGCCGTAGGCGAGGGCGGCCGCCGTCGGCTCGTTGATGATGCGCAACACGTCGAGACCGGCGATCCTGCCGGCGTCCTTGGTTGCCTGGCGCTGCGCGTCGTTGAAGTAGGCGGGAACCGTGATGACGGCTTGGGTCACGGTGGTGCCGAGATAGGCCTCCGCCGTCTCCTTCATCTTGGTCAAGGTGAAGGCCGAGATCTGCGAGGGCGAATACTGCTTGCCGCGGCTCTCGACCCAGGCGTCGCCATTGGCGGCGCGCACGATCTTGTAGGGGACGAGGCCCTTGTCCTTCTGCGTCATCGGGTCGTCATAGGTGCGCCCGATCAACCGCTTGATCGCGAAAAACGTGTTCTCGGGATTGGTCACGGCCTGGCGCTTGGCCGGCTGGCCGACGAGACGCTCCCCATCATCGGTGAAGGCCACGATCGACGGCGTCGTGCGCGATCCTTCGGCGTTTTCGATGACCTTCCAGCTCGAACCCTCCATGACCGCGACGCAAGAATTCGTCGTGCCGAGATCGATGCCGATGACCTTACCCATGGCCGTCTTCTCCGTTGTCCGGCAGGCGATCCGCCCGGCCTCCGTCGAGCACCTGGGATGCCCCCTCAGAGCGATTGTCCTTCGCCGGCGGCGCCGGCAGGTTCGCGCGGCATATAAGGATGCCCGATTTCAGCCACAAGGGCCGATCGCGGTGCGATTGCGCCGGAATTCGGAATGCCCACAGGCGGATCACCGCGAACGGGCGCGCGGCCGGCGCCTCTTCCCGCTCGGGAGACTTGCGCGCGCGAGATCGCCCTGCCCAGGATGCTTCCTCGAAGGAGGCAAGCCACCGGGAGGGTCAGCATGGCATGCGCGCGCCGCTTGCCCGAGGTTTTGTTCAGGTGATGGGCGATCTGCACGGTGCGCCGCGGCGGCCGCGCGACGTGGTGCGCAGCCTGTCCGTCGAGGAGCAGCGCGCCCTCGTTTCGGAAATACGCGCGGTGGTGCGCGCCGCGCCGCTCTTCGCGCCGACCATGCCGCGCTCGGGCAAGCCGTTCTCCGTGCGCATGACGAATTGCGGACCGCTCGGCTGGGTCTCGGACCGGCGCGGCTATCGCTACCAGCCCACCCATCCCGAGACCGGACGGCCGTGGCCGCCCATGCCGCCGCGCCTTCTCGAATTGTGGGCCGAGCTTGCCGATTATCCGCACCCGCCCGAAGCCTGCCTCGTCAACTGGTACGAGCCCGGCGCCAAGATGGGTCTACATCAGGACCGCGATGAAGACGACGTCGCCGCGCCGGTCCTTTCGATCTCGCTCGGCGACACGTGCCGCTTTCGGCTCGGCGGTGCGCGGCGCTTCGACCCGACGCGGAGTTTCGAACTCATCTCGGGCGACGTGATGCGGCTCGCCGGACCGACGCGGCTCGCCTTTCATGGCGTGGACCGAATTCTGCCGGGCACCTCGACGCTCCTCGACCGGCCGGGCCGGATCAATCTGACGCTGCGCCGCGTGACTTTGCGGTGAGCTATTGCGACGCCGTCATCCACCCCGTACGGGCGCCGGTCTGCACCGCCGTCGACGCTGGCGAATTCGCGATGTAATGATCCTCTCATGCTCGTTCTCGCCATCGACACAGCGCTCGCGGCGACGCAGGTGTGCATCCTCGACGGAGGCCGGATTCGGTCCGCCTTGTCGCGCCCGATGCAGACAGGGCACGCCGAGGCGCTTGTTCCGATGGTCGAAGCGGCGCGCGATGCCGCGGGCGTGCCCTTCCGCGCCATCGATCGCATCGCCGTCACCCGCGGGCCGGGCACCTTCGCCGGGATCAGGATCGGCCTGTCCGCGGCCCGCGCCTACGCTCTCGCCCTCGATGTTCCGGCGGTCGGCATCGAGACGCTCGACGCGTTGGCCGCGGAGGCAGGTCCGGATGACGAGCCGCTCCTTGCCGTGATCGATGCGCGTCGCGACGAGGTCTATGCGCGGTCATTCGCGCCGGGCGGCACACCGCGCGATGCCGCGCACGCAACCACGCTTGCGGTGCTCGCCCGCGAGGTCCAGCCAGGCCCGCTGCGTGCAATCGGGTCCGCCGCGCCGGCCTTGGCGCGTGTGCGCGGCGGCGTTTCCATCGTCGGCGCTCCGCCGGCCCCCTCCATCGTCGCGGTCGCACGCCTCGGGGCCGCCGCGCCCGCCCCGATAGCCGCCCCGACACCGCTTTACCTGCGCCCACCGGACGCGAAGCCGCAGGTCGCGCCGCTGGCGAGGCGCGCATGATGTTTCTGCGCCGCTGGCGAGCCGCTCATGTGCGCCTTGTCGCGCTCGGCATGCGCGATGCCGTGCCGATCGCCCAACTCCATGCCGCTGGTTTTGCGCGCGGGTGGAGCGACGGGGAGGTCGAAGCCCTGCTGCACGGCCGCGGCGTGGTCGCCATCGGTATGCGGCTCGGAACCACGATACTCGGCGTGATGCTCCTGCGCGTTGCCGCGGACGAAGCGGAAATCCTGTCAATTGCGGTCGCACCGGAATGGCGCGGCTGCGGATTTGCCCGCCGCATGCTCGATCACGGGCTCGACCGCGCCGCCGCCTTGCGGGCGCGGCGCTGCTTTCTCGAGGTCGACGCTGCCAACGCGGCCGCGATGGCGCTTTATCGCCGCATCGGCTTCCGTGAGATCGGCCGGCGCAAGGGCTATTATGCAGCGGAAGGCGGCGGCGACGCCCTGATCATGGCCCGCGGCCTGGATGATCGCGTGCCAAGTTTTCCGTGGCCGGAGACGGTGGAAAAGTCGGCGGAGCGGCAGTAGAAGAGCCGCCTCGATAGGACGTTCGACGCGTGCCGACACCGACAACTCTCGAACTCGAGTGCGCCAAGCGCGGCATGCGCATGACCGAGCAGCGCCGCATCATCGCGCGCGTGCTGTCCGATTCCGAAGACCATCCCGACGTCGACGAGCTCCACCGCCGCGCGGCGGCGATCGACGACAAGATCTCGATTTCGACCGTCTACCGTACGGTCAAGCTGTTCGAAGACGCCGGCATCATCGCGCGCCACGACTTCGGTGACGGGCGCGCCCGCTATGAGCAGGCGCCGTCCGAACATCACGATCACCTCATCGACCTCAAGACAGGTCGCGTCATCGAGTTTCAATCCGCCGAGATCGAGGCCTTGCAGGCCGAGGTCGCGCGCAGGCTCGGTTTCCGCCTCGTCGACCATCGCCTTGAACTCTACGGCGTGCCGATCACCGACGAGGATTCGCGGTGATCGTCCTGGCGTGATGCGATGACGTTGGGTCTGCGCGGCAGATTGCGCCTCGCTCGCATCGCGCTCGTCGTCGTGCCCGTCGTCCTCGTTCTCTATCCGGTTCAGCTTGCTCTGGTGCTCCTGCGTGCGCCGTTCGGCGACATTCTGCCGATGGTCTTCTGGCGTCTGTGCCTGTGGGCGATGGGCACGCGCGTGACCCTTCGCGGCCGACCGGAACGGGGGCGGCCGCTCCTCCTCTGCGCGAACCATGTCTCCTGGTTCGACATCATCGCGCTCGGTAGCCTGTTTCCGATGTCCTTCGTCGCCCGCGCCGACATGGCCCAGTGGCCGGTGATCGGGCATTTCGCGCGGCTCCAGCATACCATCTTCATCGACCGCACCCGGCGAATGGCCACGGCGGCGGCAAATCGCGAGATCGCCGATCGGCTTGCTGCGGGCGATGCGATCGTGCTCTTCGCGGAGGGCACCACGTCCGACGGCAACCGCGTGCTCCCGTTCCGCTCGTCGCTGCTCGGGGCCGTGCGTGACGCCGTGCGGGATCAAGGCGGGCGCACGATGACGGTGCAGCCCGTCGCGATCCTCTACCGCGCCTTGAACGGGGTGCCGTTCGACCGGCGCACGCGCCCGCTCTTCGCCTGGTACGGCGACATCGACCTCCTGCCCCATCTCGGGCCGGCGCTCAGCGCCGGCGTGGTTGACGTCGATGTCGTTTTCGGCACGCCGGTGCGTCTTGCCGAGGGGTTCGACCGAAAATCCGTGACGCAGAGCCTGGAGAATGCCGTTCGAGCCATGGTTTACCAAGGATTGACCGGGCGTGCCGCCGCCCATTCGGATCAGGCAGCAAGGTCTATTCTCTTCGCGCCCGATTCCCGCTAAAGCACGCCCCGAAAAGCTGAGCGACCGGTCGCCGCCTTCGGGGCCGCGATTGCGGATCACATGACGGACACGACGCGCAAGGTCTTCATCAAGACGTATGGCTGTCAGATGAACGTCTACGACTCCGGTCGTATGGCGGACGCGCTGGCGCCCGCGGGCTATGTGACGACCGAGGATCCGAGCGAGGCGGACCTTGTTCTCCTCAACACCTGCCACATCCGCGAGAAAGCGGCCGAGAAGGTGTATTCGGAGATCGGTCGCTTGAAGAAGCTCAAGGCGGCGCGCGAGGCGGCGGGTGCGACCATGCGCATCGGCGTGGCCGGCTGCGTGGCCCAGGCGGAAGGCGAGGAGATCGTCCGCCGCGCGCCGGTCGTCGATCTTGTGTTCGGGCCACAGAGCTATCACCGCCTGCCCGACCTCCTTGACCGGGCCGAGCGCGCCGGGCGCGCCGTCGAAACCGAGTTCCCGGTCGAGGACAAGTTCGATCACCTGCCGAAGACCAAGGCTGCGACGCTCCGCAAACGCGGCCCCACGGCGTTCCTGACGGTTCAGGAAGGCTGCGACAAGTTCTGTTCTTTCTGCGTGGTGCCCTACACCCGCGGTGCGGAAGTCTCCCGGCCGGTGCCGCAGGTGCTCGACGAAGCCCGCCGCATGGCGGAGGCGGGCGTACGCGAGATCACCTTGCTCGGGCAGAACGTCAACGCCTATCACGGCGCGGGGCCCGACGGGCGCGATTGGTCGCTCGGTCGCCTCCTGTTTGCGCTGGCGGGCATTCCGGGTCTCGCGCGTCTGCGCTACACGACCTCGCATCCGCGCGACATGCACGACGAGCTCTACGCCGCGCATCGCGACCTGCCGCAACTCATGCCATATCTGCACCTGCCGGTGCAGTCAGGTTCGGATCGCCTTCTTGCTGCGATGAATCGCAAGCACACGCGTGCGGATTACCTTGCCGCTATCGAACGCATGCGCCGGATGCGACCGGACATCGCGTTCTCCTCCGACTTCATCGTCGGCCATCCGGGGGAGACCGACACGGATTTCGCTGACACGCTCACGCTGGTGCGCGAAGTCGGCTATTCCGCGTGCTTCTCCTTCAAGTATTCACCGCGCCCGGGAACGCCTGCCGCGACCGCGACCGACCAGGTTTCCGAACCGGTCAAGGATGCGCGGCTTGCCGAACTGCAGGCCCTCCTCGACGAGAGCCAGCGCGCCTTCGCAGCGGGTCTCGTCGGGCGCGTGGTTGCGGTGCTGCTCGAACGGCCCGGCCGGCGTCCCGGCCAGCGGGTCGGCCGTTCGCCGTATCTGCAGCCGGTGAACGTGGCGGCCGCCGCCGATCGCGACGGGACGATCGTCGATGTGCGCATCGACGCCATCGGCGCGAACTCGCTGTTCGGGTCGCTGGTCGATGTTCCGGCTGTCGAAACACGGATGGAGGGCGTTCCTTGAACGAGGGGGCGCTGCCGGCCTCGGCGGGGCCGATTGATTCCGCGCACGTGGTCGTGAGCTTCGACGACAATCGCCTCCTTGGCGACCTGTTCGGCCAGTTCGATCAGAACGTGGTTCTGATCGAGCAGCGACTCGGCGTGCGCGCGCATGTCTCCGGAAACCATGTGAGCCTTGATGGCGATCCGCTCGCCTGCGCCCGCGCCAAGCGGGTTCTTGAAGATCTCTACGGTCGGCTCAAGAAGGGACGCGACGTGACGTTCGGCGACGTCGACGGTGCGGTGCGCCAAGCCTTGGCGCAAGGGCTTCTGTTCGATGACGTGCCGCGCGAAGCGCGCGACCGCGACGCGTTCAAACAGGTCGGCACCCGGCGCAAGACACTGACGGCGCGCACCAAGGCGCAGGACGCCTATCTGCGCCTCCTCGAGCAAGCAACGCTCATTTTCGCCACCGGACCTGCAGGCACCGGCAAGACCTATCTTGCCGTCGCCTATGCCGCGCATCTCCTGGAGCGCGGCGAAGTCGATCGCCTGATCCTCTCCCGCCCCGCCGTGGAAGCGGGCGAACGCCTCGGTTTCCTGCCCGGCGACATGCGCGAGAAGGTCGACCCGTATCTGCGCCCGCTTTATGATGGCCTCTACGACATGATGGGGGCGGAGACCGTCGAGCGCGGGCTGCAGACGCAGCGCATCGAGGTCGCTCCGCTCGCCTTCATGCGCGGCCGCACCCTGTCGAATGCCGCGATCATCCTCGACGAGGCGCAGAACACGACATCGATGCAGATGAAGATGTTTTTGACCCGCCTCGGTGAGCATTCGAAGATGATCGTCACCGGGGATCCTTCCCAGATCGACCTGCCCGCAGGCCAGCGGTCCGGGCTGGCGGAGGCGGTCGAGCTTCTGCGCGGCGTGGAAGACGTCGCGCACATCTCCTTCCGCGACACGGATGTCGTGCGCCACGAACTCGTCGCGCGCATCGTGCGTGCCTACGATGCGGCGGGGCGCGCACCATGAGCGGTCGACCTAGACGCGCGCCGACCCCTGCCGTCGTGATCGACGTGTCGATCGGCGACCTGGCGTGGGGCGACGGCGCTGCCCTCGAAGCGCTGGTGGCGCGCACGGTTCAAGCCGCCATCACAGTCGTGCCCCTGCACCCTGCACCCGGCGCCGAGCTCTCCGTTCTCTTCACCGACGATCGCCAGATGCGCGCGCTGAACGGACGCTGGCGGAACAAGGATGCGCCAACGAACGTGCTCTCCTTTCCGGCGCCTCTCCCTGGCGGCGGCGTTCTCGGCGACATCGTGCTCGCGCGCGAGACCGTTGCTGCGGAAGCCGCCGCCGAAGGCAAGACGATCGACGCGCATGTCGCGCATCTCGTTCTCCACGGCTTTCTGCACCTTTTCGGATTCGATCACGGCACCGCCGCGGCGGCGGCGAGGATGGAAGCGACCGAGCGTCGCGTTCTCGCAGCCCTCGGCATTCCCGACCCTTACGATGGAGATTGACCCTTGGCTATCACCGATTCGGGAGAAATTGCTGCCAAACCGGCGCCGGAGCCACGACGAAGTTTCGTCGAGCGGCTGCGGACTGCTCTTGGTTTACGCCGCGAGGAGGGCTCGCTCCGCGCCGATCTCGAAGGCGCGCTGGCCGAGGAGCACCATGTCGACGGCGAGGCGACGGCCTTTACGCGGGAAGAGCGGGCGCTCCTGCGCAACATCCTTGGCCTGCGCGAGGTGAGGGTTGCCGATGTCGCCGTGCCGCGCGCCGACATCGTCGCCGTCGAGCACGGCATCTCGCTCGGCGATCTCCTGCACGTCTTCCAGGAAGCAGCGCATTCGCGCTTGCCGGTCTATCGCGAGACGCTCGACGATCCCGTCGGCATGATCCACATCCGCGATCTCGTTGGCTATCTGACCACCGGCGCGCCGCGCCGCGAGGACGGGCATGCTTCGGAAGACATAAGCAACGCCGCGCCGGATCTCGGCCGCATCGATCTGTCGGCGCCGCTGTCGCATGGCAAGCTCATCCGTCGCGTCCTCTTCGTGCCGCCGTCGATGCCGGTCCTCGATCTGCTCGTGCAAATGCAGACGACGCGCATCCACATGGCGCTCGTCATCGACGAGTATGGCGGAACGGATGGCCTCGTCTCGATCGAGGACCTGATCGAGACGGTGGTCGGGGACATCGAGGATGAGCACGACGAGAGCGTGGCCAGCGTCGTCAAAGGCAGCGACGGCTGGACGGCGAGCGCGCGCGCATCCCTCGACGAGGTGCGCACGGTCCTCGGTAACGAATTGGCGCTCGTCGTTCCCGAGGATGTCGCCGACGAGGTCGACACGATCGGCGGTCTCGTGGGGGCCCTCGCCGGCCGCGTGCCTGCGCGCGGCGAACTGATCCGCGGCCCCGGCAACGTCGAATTCGAAGTGCTCGATGCCGATCCGCGGCGCGTGAAGCGCCTACGCATTCGCGCCGCCTCGCCCGATCCGGCAACACGCAAGAGACGGGTGCGCGAGACCCCCGAATCATCTCAGTCTCCGCTAAGCGCCGCCGACCCTCCTACTCTGCCTCAGGAGACGACGCGGACCTGAGCCGCGAGGGTGCGGATGCTGCGTCGCGTCGCGGAAAGCGTCGTTCTTCTCTGGGGGTGGAAGCGCCTCGTCCTCGCCGCCACGGCCGGGGGTGTCTCGGTCTTGGCGCTGCCGCCCGTTGGCTTCCCGCCCGTTCTGCTCGGCACCTTTCCCATTCTGGTGTGGCTCGTCGACGGAACCGGACGCGGCACGGCGGCGGGGTGGCTTGGGGGAACGCGTCGCGCCTTCGCGGTCGGATGGTGCTTCGGCTTCGGCTATTTTCTCGCCGGCTTGTGGTGGCTCGGGGAAGCGTTCCTCGTGCAGCCCGACGTCTTCGCCTGGCTCCTGCCCATCGGGGTTGCGGGCCTGCCGGCCTTCCTGGCGCTCTACACCGGTCTCGGGGTGGCGCTCGCCCATGCGCTATGGTCGCGCGGACCATGGCGGGTCGCCGCGCTCGCCTTCGGCCTCGGCCTCTCAGAATACCTTCGCGGCACGTTGTTCACGGGGTTTCCCTGGAACGCCTTCGGCTATGCGCTCGCCGCGCAGGACGTGATGATGCAGGCGGCAAGCCTCGTGGGCGTGCACGCACTGACCGTCCTCGTCGTCTTCATCGCCGCCGCGCTCGCCGTTCTGTTGGACCCGCCCGCGCCCGCCGGTCGCGGCCGCATCGCGGTGCCGACCATCGCCGCGGCGCTTGTCCTTGGGCAGCTCGCCTATGGGGCGGTGCGGTTGGCGGGCGCGACCGCGGCGACCGTCGACGGCGTCGCGCTGCGTATTGTGCAACCCAATCTCACGCAGCGCGAACGACAGGGGGGCACCGATCACGCGGCGATCATCGACCGCTACCTGCGCCTCAGCACGTCGCCGATGCCCCCGATATCCGGCGTGCCACGGCCGACCCATGTGATCTGGCCGGAATCCGCACTGCCCTTCACGATCGAAGCGGGGCAGGGCCTCTTCCCGCGCCTCGCGCGCCTTTTAGCACCCGGCGCCGTATTGATCGCCGGCATTCAGCGCCTCGATGAGGGACGCACCGGCAAGGTCTTCAACTCCCTCTATGTCTTCGACCATGAAGCGCGCGTGCTCGACCGCTACGACAAGGTGCATCTCGTCCCGTTCGGAGAATATCTGCCGTTCCCGGAGATCGCGACGGCGATCGGCCTGGAGCCGCTTACCCGGGTTCTCGCCTTCGTCGCGGGCACGCGACGCGCTCCGATCGCGACGCCCGGCGCGCCGCCTTTCGTGCCCCTGATCTGCTATGAGATCATCTTCCCGGGACACGTGACCGGCGATGGACATCGGCCCGGTTGGCTGATCAATGTGTCGGACGACAGCTGGTTCGGCGACACGCTCGGGCCGCGCCAGCACCTGCATCAGGCGCGCGTCCGCGCCGTCGAGGAAGGGCTGCCCGTCATCCGGGCCACCACCACGGGCATCTCCGCCGTGATCGATGGCTATGGGCGCGTCCAAGCGGCGCTGGGGCTCGGCCGGGAGGGTGTTCTCGACGCCCCGCTTCCCGTGGCGCTGCCCCCCACGCCGGCGTCTCGGGCGGGTCTTCTCCCCTTGATATGGGCTCTCGTTACAACCTTGGCCGTAGCTGTACTTGCACGTAGAAGTTTAAGGAGAGAAGTTCATTAATCTCAGGGTGTTTGCGCAATTCTGCCAATTCGTATCATCTACCTTGAGACGTGCTGGTTGCATGTGGCACGGACAAGTGGGCGCCCGATGACGTGGCATCAGCGGTGCGCAGAGAGGAATGCCAGTGTCGCGAAAGTCGCCTAACCTGATCGATGGTCACGTTGGCGCGCGCGTGCGCATGCGCCGCGTGCTCGTAGGCATGAGCCAGGAGAAGCTCGGAGAGCGCCTGGGTCTGACATTTCAACAAGTGCAGAAGTACGAGAAGGGCACCAATCGGATCGGCGCCAGCCGATTGCAGCAGATCTCGGACATTCTGGGCGTGCCGGTCTCCTTCTTCTTTGAAGGCGCTCCAACCCGTTCGCCGACGGCGCCGGGCGGCTTTGCGGAGTCAATCTCTTCGACCCACGTCGTCGACTTCTTGTCCACGACCGAGGGCCTCCATCTCAACAAGGCCTTCGTGCGCATTCAAGACGCCCGGACGCGGCGCAAGATCGTCGAACTCGTCCGCGCGATAGCAGGCGATGAGGAATAGCCGGCGACCGTCCCGCGAACATTCCGGGGGGGGGCTTCGAACGCACTCTTGACGCTTCGGGGCGCAACTGTCATCACCCGCCGCCGCGGTCGGAATTGCTGCCGAGACCGCACGTCCGCTTTCCCCTGAACACGCTTCCGGAGCAGATCACGTGGCCCGCCAGAACTACTACTTCACGTCCGAATCCGTGTCGGAAGGCCATCCCGACAAGGTGTGCGACCGCATCTCGGACGAAGTGGTCGATCTCTTCTACAAGGAAGCCGCCAAGGTCGGCATGAGTCCCGCGCAAGTTCGCGTCGCTTGCGAGACGCTGTGCACGACGAATTTCGTCTGCGTTGCCGGCGAGGTGCGCGCGCCGTCCACGCTCGATGGGAAGAAGCTGAAGAGCAAGGTGAAGTCGGCCGCGCGCAAGGCCATCAAGAACATCGGCTACGAGCAGGACGGCTTCCACTGGAAGAAGGCGAAGATCGATGTCCGCCTGCACCCCCAGTCGGTCGATATCGCGCAAGGCGTCGATGAAGGCAGCAACAAGGATGTCGGCGCGGGCGATCAGGGCATCATGTTCGGCTATGCCTGCCGCGAGACGCCCGAATTGATGCCGGCGCCGATCTACTATGCCCACAAGATTCTCGAGAACCTGACCAAGTACCGCAAGGCCGGCGAGCGCGGCTGCGAGAAGCTCGGGCCGGACGCGAAGAGCCAGGTCACCATCCGCTACGAGGACGGCAAGGCGAAGGAAGTCACCCAGATCGTGCTCTCGACGCAGCACATGGACGAGACGATGTCGTCCGCCGACGTGCGCAAGGTCGTCGAGCCGATCATCCGCGAGACGCTGGACGGCCTCGACATCGCCAAGGACTGCCAGTGGTGGATCAATCCGACCGGCAAGTTCCTGATCGGCGGCCCGGACGGTGACACGGGCGTGACCGGGCGCAAGATCATCGTCGACACCTATGGCGGCGCGGCCCCGCATGGCGGCGGCGCCTTCTCAGGAAAGGACCCGACCAAGGTCGACCGCTCGGCAGCCTATGCCGCGCGTTATCTTGCGAAGAACGTCGTCGCCGCGAAGCTCGCCGACCGCTGCACGATCCAGCTCTCCTACGCGATCGGCGTGTCGCAGCCGCTGTCGATCTACGTCGACCTGCACGGCACGGCCAAGCCGGGCGTGACGGAGGAGAAGGTCGAGAAGGCGCTGGCCGAGGTGATGGACCTCTCCCCGCGCGGCATTCGCGAGCATCTCGGCCTCGACAAGCCGATCTATGCGAAGACCTCGGCCTACGGCCATTTCGGCCGCAAGCCTGGCCGCGACGGCAGCTTCTCTTGGGAGAAGACCGACCTCGTGCACAAGCTGAAGGACGCGGTCCGGGTTTGAGAGGGTCCGCGCGCCCGTGGGCGAGGATCGCCGGCGCGGCCCCGATCACGAAGCCTTCTTCGGCCGGCGCAAGGGCAAGCCCTTGCGCCCCGGCGAGGGACGGCTTCTCGCCGAAGAACTCCCGCGCCGCGCGCTTGACCTCGATCATCTGCCCGCCGATCTGCGCGCGCTGTTCCCGCGCCCGGTGCGCGAGGCGAGGCTCGAAATCGGCTTCGGCTCGGGCGAGCATCTGATCGCGGCGGCTCTGCGCGAGCCCGATGTCGGCTTCATCGGCGCGGAGCCCTTCGTCAACGGCATCGCGAAATGCCTCGCGCGCCTTGTCGCGGACAAGATCGATACCGTCCGGATCTGGCCGGACGATGTGCGGCTTCTCCTCAACCGGCTGCCCGCGGCGAGCCTCGCCCGCGTCTATCTCTACTATCCCGACCCCTGGCCGAAGCGTCGGCACTGGAAGCGCCGCTTTGTCGTCGACGACAATCTCAAGCGCCTCGCGCGCGTGTTGCGGGCGGGCGGGGCGTTCCGCTTCGCGACCGATTGGGCGGATTATGCTGCGTGGACCTTGTCGCATGCGCGCCGCGCGCCGGATTTCCGCTGGCAGGCGACGCGCGCCGCCGATTGGCTCGAACCCTGGCCCGACTGGGTGCGCACGCGCTACGAGGCGAAAGCGCTCAAGGAAGGGCGCGTGCCGAGCTATCTGACGTTCATCAGGCTCTAAGCGAAGATTCGTCGCCGCGCCGATCAACCTTGCGTGGACGCGATCAGACGAAAGCCGCTTGCGCGTCAGGATGGGTGCGCAGAAGCGCCTTCTTGAGCTTTTCGAGCGCGCGGCTCTCGATCTGCCGCACGCGCTCCTTCGAGATGCCGAGCTTCTCACCGAGGCTTTCGAGCGTCGCACCCTCTTCGCTCAATCGCCGCTCCTGGACGATGCGATACTCGCGTTCGGACAGGCAGTGCAGGGCTTCACCGAGCCAGCGAACGCGACGGTCGGTATCGATCGCGTCCGAAACCGCGTCGTCGGGCAAGGGGCGGTCACAGATGAGGAAATCCTGTCGTTCGCTCGCGGCGCCGGCGTCCGCTTCAACGAGCGGCGCGTTGAGCGAGGCATCGGGGCCCGACAGCCGTGCATTCATCAGCGCCACGTCTTCCTTGGACACGCCGATTGCCGCCGCGATCTGCTCGAACATCGTGTCGTCGGGCATGTTCGCGCCGGCCTGCGTCAAACGTGCCCGCAACCGGCGGAGATTGAAGAACAGAGCCTTTTGCGAGGACGAGGTTCCGCCGCGGACGATGGACCAGTTGCGCAAGATATAGTCCTGGATCGAGGCACGGATCCACCAGGTCGCGTAGGTCGAGAAGCGCACGTCGCGCTCGGGCTCGAAGCGCGCGGCGGCTTCGAGAAGACCCACATGGCCCTCTTGAATGAGATCGGCCATCGGAAGGCCGAAGTGCCGAAAGCGCGCCGCGAGCGCGATGACGAGACGCATGTGCGCGGCCGTGAGGCGATGGAGTGCAGCTTGATCCTGGTCGTTCCGCCAGCGCAGCGCCAGCGTCCGTTCTTCCTCGCGCTCCAGATAGGGCGCTTCCATTGCGGCTTTGACGAACCGCCGCCGCGACGACGTATGCTTGACCAAGACGCGTCCCTCCGCCCGACGGCGCGTGACCGCGCTTCTTGATTTTCTCTCCGGGTCCTCTAGGCGTAGTCTCGAATTATGCACCGAGTCGCGCGGTATCGATCAATGTTCGCGATAACAGTCAGAAATGGGGATGCCGAAAAGAAAAAGCCCGGGCACGGGCCCGGAGCTTCTCGACGCATGGGCTGCACGGCTCGCGTCAGGCGGCTTCCCCGCGCGCCTCTTCGAATTCCTCGGCAGGCTTTGCGCGGCGCGGCCCCTTCATGAGCTGCGTCTCGATCTCCTTCACGGCCTCGGTCTCCGTCAAATTCATCACGGCGGAGAGCTCCCGCGACATGCGGTCCATCGCCTGCTCGAAGAGCTGGCGCTCCGAGTAGGACTGCTCCGGCTGGTTGTCCGCCCGGAAGAGGTCGCGCACGACTTCGGCGATCGCGATGAGATCGCCCGAATTGATCTTCGCCTCGTATTCCTGCGCGCGGCGAGACCACATCGTCCGCTTGATGCGAGCACGGCCCTTCAGCACGTCCAAAGCCTTCTTCACCACGGCCGTGTCGGACAGCTTACGCATGCCGACCGCGTTGACCTTCGCTGTAGGGACGCGCAGGATCATCTTGTCCTTTTGGAAGGAGATGACGAACAATTCGAGCTTTAGCCCCGCGATTTCCTGCTCCTCGATGTTCTTGATCTGCCCGACGCCATGCGACGGGTAAACGACGAATTCGTTCGTCTTGAAACCGAGACGCTGCTGAGGTTTCTTGGCCGTGGACATACGCTCACTTCTCCTTCGGAAGAACCGAAGCCGTCACGTCTTCGGTCCGTTCATTGGCTGCCGTCCGGCAGCACGGTTCGAGGCGCATCCCTGGAAAGGTCCCGGTATCCGGCGAGATGGTCACAACGTACAATCGGCGGTGGCCCGGGCTTCGAGGTGGCGGTCTTCGCTCGCGTCGCGCATTCGATGCGAAGCCGACGCCATGGTCCCAAGGCGCTTGGGACGAGGCGTACTGCCCATATCGAAGACGTGAAACGGTCGAGAACGTTGACCGTGATTGATTTATAACACGAATTTCCCGCGGGAGAAAGCCCAAACCTGTCAGCTATGCTAGGATTGCATAGCAACTTGATGAACAAGGTTGATGTCGAAAGGCGCGCCGCGGCCTCAATCTCCACTACCGGGATCGGGGGAGAAGAACTTGGCGTATTTGTCAGGGACGCCATCAAAGGATTTTGCGTCGGCAGGCGCTTCTTTCTTCGCCGTGATGTTCGGCCATGACTGGGCGTACTCCGCGTTGAGCTTCAGCCATTTGTCCAAATTTGGTTCCGTGTCGGGCTTAATCGCTTCCGCCGGGCATTCAGGCTCGCACACGCCGCAATCGATGCATTCATCAGGATGGATGACGAGCATGTTCTCGCCCTCGTAAAAGCAATCCACGGGGCAAACTTCGACGCAATCCATGTATTTGCACTTGATGCAGTTCTCGGTGACGACGTACGTCATCCTCACCCTCTCTGGCGACCCGTTCCGGTGCCTTTGTCGCTAACCCAGCATGTCGCGCCCCACAAGCGCGAGGTCGTTTTCGTCACCTCGGATCATGGCGGCCCGGCGCGTTGTCCGACGAGGACAAATCCTCGTAAAGACGGCGTGCCGCCGCCGCCGGCCCGCGGCGCTCACCAACGTCGCAAACGCGCCAGACCGCAATGCCCGATGCGAGGGCGATCGTCAAAACGTCGCCGACCTTGACGGCATGGCTTGGCGCTTCGACCCGAACGCGATTGACGCGCACCGCACCGCTGGTCACGAGCTTCGCCGCCAGCGTGCGCGTCTTGGCGGCACGCGCGAACCACAGCCATTTGTCGAGTCGCTGACGACCGCTGGTCACGCCTTCTTGTCGGACTCCATTTGCGCCTTCAGCGCGGCGAGCTTCGCGAAGGGGGAATCCGGATCTGGTCCGCGCCCGCCTTTTCCAGGTTCGCTTGAGAACACGCGCGGGGCGCGATCCTCGCGCCGGTCCTTGTCGCGCTGCGGCCGCGGGCCGCGCGGACGTTCGTCGCCGTCCGCTTTGGGCTTGTAGTCGAACTTGAAGCGCTCGGAGCGCGACCGTTCTGGTCGCTGGCGGCTCTTGCCCGGCGCTTCGGCCGGTGTCGTGCCCGCTGGCGCGGCCTCTGCCGTCTGGACCGCGGGCGCGTCCGGC
>JBGFRS010000053.1:0-3542 GCA_041694995.1 Pseudomonadota bacterium
CGCGAGGAGATCAATCTGCATCGCGCGCTCGAGCGCCACGCCGAGGCCGCGACGGTACGCGAACAGCCGTTCGAGATCGAGGGCAAGCGCGTGTGCCTCGACTGTTTCGAGCCGCTGACGAAGAAACGCCTCAAAGCGAACCCGGCCGCGGTGCGTTGTGTGGAGTGCCAGGAGCTGAAGGAAAAACTAGAACGGAGAAAACGCTGATGGAATTCGACTCGAAGTTCTGGCTGGACTTGGTGCAATCGGTGGTCATGGCCGGCATCACGCTGTGGACGTGGGCCGCGAACCGACGCGCCGCGCAGAAGAAGGAAGTGGACGAGAAGCTGGCGTCGCTGAACGACCGGGTCACCGTCACCGAGCAGAAAATCGAAAGCTCGCCCGATCACGACGACATCGGCGAAATCTACGAGCGCATGGACGACATCAGCGGCGAGCTGAAGAAGCTGGTGGGGAAGTTCGAAGGCGCGAATCACACACTCCAACTGCTGCACGAACACCTGCTGTCAGAGAAAAAATGAGCTACGAGGAAATTGTCACCGCCGATCGCAAGCTCGCGCTGTTGCAAACGCTCGCTGCGGCGCCGGACTACACCGCCAACGAAGTTGTGCTCATCGGGCGCTTGGCGGAGCTCGGCCACCGCGTTTCGCGCGACCGTCTGCGCGCAGACTTCGCCTGGCTCGAAGAACAGGACCTCATCCTCGCGCAGCAGCCGGGCGGCGTGTGGGTTGTGACGCTCACCGCCCGCGGCTACGACGTCGCGCAGGGCGTGGCGCGCGTGCCGGGCGTTGCCCGTCCGCGCCCGGTGTAACGCCATGCCGCGCCGCTCGAAAGTCTACGACCTGCCGCCGGAGATCCGCGACGAGTTGAACGTGAAACTCGTCGCGAACGGTTTTCAGGATTACGAGAAGCTGGCGGAGTGGCTCACCGAGAAGGGCTTTGAGATCAAGAAAAGCTCGCTCCACCGCTACGGCCAACTCAAGAAGGAAGAGTTCGAGGAGGCGATGGCGGACGTGAAGAAAGCCACCGAGCTCGCGCGCGCCTACGTCTCGGGCGACCCCGACGAACAAAACGCGCTCCTCGACGCCAATGCCCGCATCGCGCAAGAGAGTCTGCTGCGCATCCAGATGGCGCTGCGCAAGCTCGAAACCGAGCCGGAGAAGGCCGCCAAGCACATCGCGCAGGTCACCCGCGCGCTCGCCGATCTCGGACGCATGTCGATCTCGCAGAAGAAGTGGGCCGCCGAGATTCGCGCGCAGGAGCGTGAGCGCGCCGCGGAGGTCGTCGCCGAGACCGCGCGCAAGGACGGCGTCTCCGAAGAGACCATCAAGCGCATTCGCAACCAGCTCGTGATGGGGAACACGTGAAGCGCAAGGGCAACGCGAGAATCCTGCCGGCCAACCCGGACGCGCTGATGCTCGAATACCAGGTGCGCTGGGCGGTGGACCAGGAGCGCCTGAAGCTCATGGAGAAGGCACGCCAGATCGGCATTTCGTGGGGCACGGCCTACGCCGCCGTCGAGCGCACGGCGATGGCCGGCGCGCGCAACGATCAGTGGGTGAGTTCGCGCGACGATCTCCAAGCGCGGCTGTTCGTCGAGGACTGCAAGATGTGGGCGGGCGTGTTGCAGCAGGCCGCGGAAGACATGGGCGAGATTGTGATCGACCTGAAGGATCGCATCTCGGCCTACGTGCTCCAGTTCGCGAGCGGCAAGCGCATCCACTCGATGTCGAGCAACCCGGACGCGCAGGCCGGCAAGCGCGGCGGGCGCATCCTCGACGAGTTCGCGCTGCATCCCGATCCGCGCAAGCTCTGGTCCATCGCCTACCCGGGCATCACCTGGGGCGGCAACCTCGAAGTGATCTCCACGCACCGCGGCAGCCACAACTTCTTCAACCAGCTCATCCGCGAAATCCGTGAGAACGGCAACCCGAAGAAGATCAGCCTGCACCGCGTCACACTCGAAGACGCGCTCGACCAGGGTTTTTTGTTCAAGCTCCAGCAGTCGCTGCCAGCGAGCGACGAGCGCCAGGCGATGGACGAGCAGGCGTACTTCGACTTCGTGCGCCGCGGCTGCGCCGACGAGGAGTCGTTCCAGCAGGAGTACATGTGCCGGCCGGCGGACGACGACAGCGCGTTCCTCGAGTACGACCTGATCGCCGCGGCGGAATATCCGGCGGCCGCGGACTGGAAGCTCGCCGAGAACGGCCGGCTGTACGCCGGCATCGACATCGGCCGCAAGCGCGACCTCACCGTGCTCTGGATCGTCGAGCGCCTCGGCGACGTGCTCTACACGCGCCACGTCGAGGCGCTGCGCAACATGTCCAAGCCCGACCAGGAGCGCATCCTCTGGCCGTGGATCGAGAAGGTCGATCGCGTCTGCATCGACGCCACGGGGCTTGGCATCGGCTGGGTCGACGACGCGCAGCGCAAGTTCGGCGGCGCGCGCGTCGAGGGCGTGACCTTCACCCCGCGCGTGAAGGAATCGCTCGCCTACCCGGTGCGCGGGCTGCTGGAGGACCGCAAGCTCCGCGTCCCCTACGACGCCGAGATTCGCGCCGACCTGCGCTCGGTTACGAAGCAGACGACCGCGGCGGGCAACGTGCGCTTCACCGCCGAGCGCACGCCGGACGGCCACGCCGACCGCTTCTGGGCGCTGGCGCTCGCGCTGCACGCGGCCTCGACGCCGGTGGTGCCTATTGAGTTCCAGGCGCTCGGCCGGGTGCGGGAGAGCGCGCAGATGAACGATTACTTGGGGGTGTGACGATGGCGGAGACGAAAGAGCTGACGAAAGAGATCGCGAGCATCGAGCGCGACACGACGCAATTCCCGTTCGGCGGCGTGCTCGAGAACCTCGACGACACGCTCAAGACGCGCGCCGGCGGCAACGGCCTCAAGATCTACGACGACATCGAGCGCGACTGCCACGCCTACGCGGTGCTGGAGAAGCGCAAGAATGCGGTGATCGCGCGCGAGTGGGACGTGCTCGCCGCGAGCGAGGACAAGGCCGACGTCGCCGCCGCCGACTTCGTGCGCGAGGCGTTCAGGGCGCTGCCGTTCGACCGCGTCTGCAAGGAGCTGCTCGACGCCACGCTCAAGGGCTTTGCGGTCGGCGAGGTGATGTGGGCGCGTGACGGCGCGCGCCTGGTGCCGGGCGAGGTCGTCGCGCGCGACCAGCGCCGGTTCAGGTTCGCCACCGACCGCAGCCTACGGCTCGTCACGCGCAGTCGCCTCCTGGACGGCGAGCCGGTGCCCGAGCGCAAGTTTATCGTGCACCGTTTCGGCGCGAAGAACGGCAGCCCCTACGGCCTCGGCCTCGGGCACAAACTTTTCTGGCCGGTGTTCTTCAAGCGCAAGGACATTACCTTCTGGCTCACGTTCGCCGACAAGTTCGGCAGCCCGACCTCGCTCGGCAAGTACCCGAGCGGCACCACCGAGGCAGACCAGAAGAAACTGCTCGCCGCCCTCCAGGCGATCGCCCAGGACGCGGGCGTCATCGTGCCCGAGGGCATGGCGGTCGAGCTGCTCGAAGCCGCGCGCTC
>JBGFRS010000003.1:0-98576 GCA_041694995.1 Pseudomonadota bacterium
GGCCGGCGCGCAGGCGCGCGGGCGCGTGCTGCTGGCGGCGCGCGTGTCGGAAGCCGATATCTTGGCGAATGCCGGTGCCATGATCGTCGAGAGCGAGAATGTCGTGTTCGACAAGGCGGCGTTGGCGGTGCGTGCGCGGCGCATCCGCCGCCTCGGTGCGATCGTCTTGAGCGAAGCACCGATCGCCGTGCCGAGCGACAAGGGCACGGTTGTCCTCCTCGACGGCCTGAGGGACCAGGCTCTGCTCGATGCGCTGCCATGGACGACAGGGAGTCGACAACTCGTGGAGCGCGTTCGGTTCCTGCGCGCGGCGGCGCCGGACATTTGGCCGGACATGTCGGAGGAAGCGTTACGGCGCCGCCTGCCCGATTGGCTCGGTCCGTTCATTCCCGGGATCACTGCGGTTGCCGACATCACACCGCAACAGATTGCGGCGGCGCTTGAAGCTTGGCTTGGTCCGCTTCGCCGTCGCGTCGATGCCGAAGCCCCGACCCATTTCGAGGCGCCGACCGGATCGCGCCTGATGATCGCCTATGATCGCGATCGCGGGCCTATGGTCGCCATCCGTGTGCAGGAACTGTTTGGTCTCGACCAGCATCCGATGATCGCGAACGGTCGAATTCCCCTGACGTTCGACCTTCTGTCACCGGCACATCGCCCCATTCAGACGACGCGGGACCTTCCTGGATTCTGGCGCGGCAGCTGGGGCGATGTGCGCGCCGACATGCGCGGCCGCTATCCGAAGCACCCCTGGCCGGAAGATCCGCGCCTGGCTCAGCCGACGACGCGCGCAAAGCCGCGCGTCAGAAGCTGAAGCGCCCGTCGCAAGCAATCTCTGACCGCGCCGTCTCGCTGGCCGGCATCACATGCGTATGGTCCGGGTCGGGCACGATGCCCGCGATCTCGAGGATCAATTTGGTCTTCAGCGCGTCCCGGAACTCACCCATCTCGCGCACCGGCACGAGAAACGAACCGGTGCCGCCGATCACGCACGCATCGTAGTACATCTCGAGCGTGATGCCGTTCTGTTGCGTGCCGACGCGGTCAAGAACGAGCGGAAGGCCATTGATGACGATCCCGCGCGACAGAATGTCGCTCCGCGTGAGTTGGAGGGGGGGGCCTTCATTGTTGGAGCCGTCGCCGGAGAAGTCGATCACCCGTCGCGGCGCCGTGTAGATCGAAGTGTCGATCAAGCGTGCGGCGAACTGCATGGCGCTCGAGATCGACGTTCGGCGCATGCGGGATATCGGGGCAGATTGCAACTGGGCGACGAAGCTCTGGGCGGCGGCGTCGGAGTCGATCAACATCCAGGGGACGACGATCTTCTGTTCGTCTTCACCGGACCATTCCACATAAGTGACGGCAATTCGCCCTGTCGGCCCACCACGAATGGCGTCGAGCACGAGACGATCGCCAAACGCCGCCACATACGCTTCGCGCTGCAGGCGCTGCTCGTCATTATCCATCGACAGGGAAACGTCGACGGCAAGAACGAGCTGAACGTCGACTTCAATACCTGGTCTGCCGGGCGGCGTCGTCATCGCGGAGGGGCGCGCATCCGCCGGTGCCGTGGCCGCAGCGAGTATCGCCAGCGTCAGACCACACAATGCGAGACCGAACCAACGCATGGCACATCTCCTCTAGGTTGCCACGCTGACCCGCCTCCCAAGGGTCGACTGTAATGGTTAACGATTGGTTTTTCGCTCCCCGATGCCCATTCAATACCCATTGTCGCCGGACGCCAAATGCCGGTTCAAGGCAAAATCGGGAACTCCACAAGGAGACGCTCGATTCATGGGCGATGTAAGGCGTGATCTGCGCGCATCTTAGGCAATCCACGCTCAAACCGCACAGAGAATGATCCGGCTCTGTCGCGGACAGGGGCAAGCATTGCGGCGGAAGCATGTGCATATGACCGGCACGAGCGGGTCAGGCGAGGCCATGTCGTCCGATCGCTCGTGATTCGTCAGCGGTCCATCCAGCGGCGCCAGATCTGTTCGCCGATATCGCAGGGAACACGCGGCGCCGCCGCCGAGGCAGGGATCACGGTCGCGCCCGGCTGAAGACCGGTGATCTCCATGATGAGCTTGGTGCGAATGGCGCGTGCGAAGTCGTTCTGATCGGTGACCGGGACCATGAATGATCCGGGGCCGCCGATGACGCAATCCTCATAATACTCATCGAGGTTCTCGACGTCGAACCAGCCCGACTGCTGGCGCTTGATCATCACCGGCAGCCCGTTGATCGTGATGCCGCGCCGCAGCACCTCTTCGCGCAAGAGGCTGACCGGCGGACCCTCATTGTTCGGGCCGTCACCGGAAATGTCGATGACGCGACGCCTCGCTTGGTAGGGGCTTGCGTCAAACAAGTCGAGGCTTGCCCGCATGGCTCCGGAGATCGACGTGCGGCGAAACCGCAGTGTCGGTGCGGCGGCGAGTCTGTCGGTGATGGCAGCGGCACTTTCGGGCCCGTCGAGGATCATCCAGGGGACGACGACATTGACCGAGCCCCATCCAGCCCATTCGACATAGGTGATCGCGATCCGGCCGGAGATACCGGTCCGCACCGCGCGCAAAATTTCAGGGTCTCGCAACGCGTCGATATAGCCCTGCCGCTGCAGGCGCAGCTCATCCAGATCCATCGACAAGGAGATGTCGACGGCCAGAACGAGTTCGAGATCCACATCCTCGCGGGCCGAAAGGGGGGCCGCCAGGAGCGTCGCCACGGCGACCAATGCAAGAAGCGATCGGCGCAGCATCGCTGCCCCTCCCGGTCAAGACGGACCGACAGACTTGCCCGGAGCTCAATCAGCGTCAATGTGGACATGCACGGAAGTTGGACAGGCTCTTGCGCTTCGCGGGGGAGGCATCACAATGGTGCCGTCCTTGACCCGGCAACGGGTCGTTCAACAGGGGCCGGCCGATCGCGTCGGGCTCCGCACAGGGAGGGGGTCCTGCCGTGATCCATCGCCGCCACCTCGTCGTTGCCGCTTGCGCCTGCCTATTCGCTGCGCCAGCCGCCGCTCAGCAGGTTACACCGGCCGTGATCTATGACGTCGGTGGCAAGTTCGACAAGAGCTTCAACGAAGCCGCCTTCAATGGCGCGGAGCGTTTCCGGCGCGAGACGAATATTGAGTTTCGCGAGTTCGAGATCCAGAATGACGCGCAGCGCGAGCAGGCCCTCCGCCAATTCGCTCAACGCGGCAACAACCCCATCGTTGCCGTCGGTTTCAATTTCCGCACGGCGCTCGAGCGGGTCGCCGCGGATTTCCCGAACACGCGCTTCGCCATCATTGATTCTGGCGTCGAGCGGCCGAACGTCGAGAGCGTTCGCTTCCGGGAACATGAAGGCTCGTATCTCGTCGGCGTGCTCGCCGGGCTCGCGACCCGCAGCAACACGGTGGGCTTCATCGGCGGCATGGACATCCCGCTGATCCGCGCCTTCGGCTGCGGCTATGTGCAGGGGGTGAAGTCCGTTCGCCCGTCCATCAACGTCATTTCCAACATGACGGGAACGGCGCCAACCGCCTTCCGTGATCCGGTTCGCGGCGCAGAGCTTGCGCGCGGCCAAATCCAGCAAGGCGCGGACGTGATCTATGCCGCAGCAGGTGCGACAGGTATCGGTGTGCTCCAAGCTGCGGCGGATGCCGGTCGGCTCGGGATCGGCGTCGACTCGAACCAGAACCATCTGCATCCGGGCCGAGTCCTGACGTCCATGCTGAAGCGCGTCGATCAGGCCGTCTACAACACCTTCATGACCGCGCATCGGGGCACGTGGCGCGCGGGCGTGACCACGCTCGGCTTGGCCGAGGGGGGCGTTGGCTGGGCGCTCGACGAGCACAATCGCTCGCTCGTCACAGCCGACATGGAGAGGGCGGTCAACGCGGCGCGGGATGCGATCATCGCAGGCCGCATCACGGTGCATGATTACCGGTCGAGCAATTCCTGCCCCGTGCAGTGATGGCCACGAGAACGGCTCCTCGTCGCAGTCGGGCGTCGAGGAGCTTTTCCGGCAGCGTTGCCTGCTAGCCGATGCAGATTCACGTCCTTGGGTCCGGTGACGCGTTCGGGTCGGGCGGGCGCTTCAACACGTGTCTCCACGTCGCTGCGCCGAACCTGTCGATGCTTCTCGACTGCGGCGCCTCCTCCATGGTCGCCCTGAAGCGCGCGGGCGTGTCGACGGATGCCTTGGACGCTGTGCTCTTCACGCATTTCCACGGTGACCACTTCGGCGGTTTGCCGTTCATCATCATCGATGCCCAGTTCGTCGCGAAACGCCGTCGCCCCCTGACGATTCTGGGGCCGCCGGGCATCGCCGACCGCACGCGCACGGCGCTTGAGGCGGCATTTCCTGGTGCTTGGTCGGATTTGCGCTCCTTCGAACTCGTGTTCCGCGAGATTGCGCCCGATACGATGACGGTCTTGGAGGGTGTGGAGATATCATCCGTGCCCGTCGTTCACGATGAACAGGCTGGCCCCTGTGTCGGCTACCGCTTACGCCGCGGGGAAAAGACCTTTGCGTTTTCTGGCGACACCGGATGGACGGACCGATTGCTCGATCTTGCGCGCGCGGCTGACGTGTTCCTGTGCGAATGCTACACGTGGGATCGTCCGCTGAAACTGCACCTGTCCTGGACGACGCTTGCCGGCCGACTCGATGCCGTCACGTGCAGACGCATGGTCTTGACCCACATGGGTCCAGAGATGCTGGCGCACGTGGGGGATGTTTTGCCGGTCGACCGCGCCTTCGACGGCATGGTGCTGCGGCCATGACCGTGTTTGCGATCGAAATGCGGGGCATCGACAAGCGCTTTGGTGCCGTGCACGCGAACAGCAAGGTGGATTTCATCGTCGAAGCCGGAACGATCCACGGGCTGATCGGCGAGAACGGTGCCGGCAAGTCGACCCTGATGTCGATCCTGTACGGCTTCTATCATCCGGACGCCGGCTCGATCCGCATCAATGGCAAGACCGTCTCGATACGAACGTCGCAGGACGCGATCCGCGCGGGTATCGGCATGGTCCATCAGCATTTCATGCTCGTCGATACGTTCACCGTGGTCGAGAACGTCATGCTCGGAGCCGAAGGCGGCCCGTTCACGGCCGCCGGAGAGGTTGCGGTTCGTCAGAAGCTGGCGCAGCTAGCGGCCAACTACGGCCTGGAGGTTCACCCCGACGACATCGTCGAGAATCTCGGCGTTGGGGAGCTGCAGCGCGTCGAAATCCTCAAAGCTCTCGTGCGTGATGCAAGAATTCTCATTCTCGACGAGCCAACGGCCGTGCTGACGCCCACGGAAGTGGAGCATCTCTTTCGCATGCTTCGCCGCCTGCGCGACGAAGGAAAGACGATCGTCATCGTCACGCACAAACTCAAGGAGATCATGGCCGTGACCGACGCGGTCTCGGTGATGCGGCGCGGTGAGATGGTCGGGACGACGAAGACGCGCGGCACCAACCCGCAACAGCTCGCGGACTTGATGGTCGGACGACGCGTCGCGCTGAAGGTCGAGAAAACACCCGCCCCGCCGGGAGGCGTCGTCCTCTCCGTTCGCAACCTGACGGTTCTCGATTCGCATGGCGTCGCCCGTGTCGACGGCGTCTCGTTCGACATTCGTGCCGGTGAGATCGTGGGAATTGCCGGCGTGTCCGGCAATGGCCAATCGGAACTTCTCGAGGTCATCGCCGGCATTCGGAAGCCAACGAGCGGCACGATTGCCCTGAAGGGCGAGGCCCTTCTCACGGGCGCGAAGGACGAAGCGCGGCGCCTGCGCCATCACGGCGTGCGGCACGTTCCCGAAGATCGACATCGCATGGGTCTCGTGAAGGAGTTCGAAGCGGCAGAGAGCGCGATGCTCGGCTACCACGCAGAGCCGACCTATGGCCGGGGACTTCTGCTGAACCGCGAGCGCATCGTCAGCGATTGCCAAGCAAAGATGGACGCGTTCGATGTGCGCCCCGCCAACCCAACGCTCAAGACGGCACTCTTCTCCGGAGGCAATCAGCAGAAGATCGTCCTGGCGCGGGAGTTCGAGCGTGACCCCGTGCTGCTTCTCGTTGGGCAGCCAACTCGCGGCGTCGACATTGGCGCGGTCGAATTCATCCACAGGCGCCTCGTCGCCTTGCGCGATGCCGGGAAGGCCATTCTTCTCGTCTCCGTTGAACTCGACGAGATCATGGCTCTGTCGGACCGCATCTTGGTGATGTGCGGCGGGCGCATCACCGGCGAGCGCAGCCCGGACCGCACGAACGAACAGGATCTTGGACTGCTCATGGCTGGCGTTACGGAACGTGCAGCATGAAGCGTCCGGCCGGCGACCTTCCCCTTTGGTACTCGGCCGGGCTCGTGCCGTTTCTCAATGTCGTGCTCGCCTTTCTCGTCGCCGGTCTCGTCGTTCTCGCCATCGGCGCCAATCCCCTGCAGGCCGTGCGCATCCTCTTCACCGGCGCGCTCGGGTCCTGGTACGGCATGGGCTACACGCTGTACTACACGACGACGTTCATATTCACGGGCCTCGCCGTCGCGATCGCGTTCCACGCCGGACACTTCAATATCGGCGGCGAAGGCCAGGCGCTGCTCGGCGGCGTCGGCGTGGCCGTGATTGTGCTCAATCTGCAGTTTCTTCCACCCATTCTTCTGGTCCCGCTGGCGGTTCTTGGCGCGGCGGCCGCCGGCGCGGCGTGGGCTTTCATTCCGGGCTGGCTTCAAGCGTACAGGGGCAGTCACGTCGTCATCACCACGATCATGTTCAACTTCCTGGCCTTTGCCTTGCTCGGGTACCTTCTTCTCGAAGTCATGAAGCGCCCGGACTCGATGGCGCTCGAAACGCGGCCCTTCATCGACGGCGCAAAGCTCCCGCGCCTCGACGAACTCGCGGTGCTGTTCGGGCTGTCCATCACCCGAACACCGGTCAATCTGTCGTTGGTCCTTGCGCTGCTGTGTGCTGCAGGCATGTGGTTACTCATTTGGCGCACGCGTCTTGGCTACGAGATCAGAACCGTTGGCGCGAACCCCACGGCGGCGGTTTATGCCGGTGTATCGCCTGCACAGATCACCGTCATCGTGATGCTCATTGGCGGGGCGCTCGCGGGCATGATGGCGACCAACGAGATCCTTGGCGTACAGCACCGCCTGATCTCGGACTTCACGGCCGGCGCTGGCTTCGTTGGCATTGCGGTTGCGCTGATGGGGCGTGGCCACCCGGTCGGCATCGTGCTCGCGGCCTTGCTCTTCGGCGTCCTGTATCAAGGCGGCGCCGAGCTTGCGTTCGAAATTCCGGCCATCACACGGGACATGATCGTGGTGATCCAAGGCTTGGTCATCCTGTTCGCCGGCGCGTTGGAAAACATGCTTCGCGACCGCCTCGGCAGGGTAATTTTTCGCATGCGAGCGTCGGAGGCCTAACGTGGAGCAGTGGTTCGGCCTTGCGCTCGTTGCTCTCGACTCGGCCGTGCGCCTGTCCGTACCGCTTCTCTTCGCGTGTCTTGCCGGGCTCTTTTCCGAGCGCTCCGGCGTCGTCGACATCGGGCTTGAAGGCAAGATGCTCATCGGTGCCTTCGCCGCGGGCGTGGTCGCTGCGCTGGTTCCAAATCCATGGCTCGGACTGCTGGCGGCGATCCTGGTGTCGACGCTCTTCGCGCTGATCCACGGTTTCGCGTCGATCACGCAGAGGGGAAACCAGATCGTCTCGGGGGTCGCCATCAACGTTCTGGCGGCGGGCCTCACGGCCATTCTCGGCAATGCCTGGTTCGGGCAAGGCGGGCGCACGCCGCAACTGCCCGGCGAAGCACGCTTCAACGAGATTGCTTGGCCGCTCGCCGAAGAGGCGCGGGCGCTGCCGATCATCGGTCCGTTCTACGCTGAGGTCGTCTCAGGTCATTCGGCCTTGGTCTATTTGTGCTTCGCCGCAGTCCCGCTGACGTGGTTCGCGCTCTACCGCACCCGCTTCGGGTTGCGCCTGCGTGCCGTCGGTGAGAACCCGCACGCGGTCGACACCGCCGGCATCTCCGTGACGCGACTGCGATACAGCGCCGTCCTCCTGTGCGGTGTTCTCTGCGGCATGGGCGGGGCGTATCTGGCGCTCGCGCAATCGGCGGGGTTCGTGAACGACATGACGGCGGGCAAGGGCTTCATCGCTCTCGCCGCGCTCATCTTCGCGAAATGGCGGCCCGTGCCGGCGCTCGGCGCATGCTTGCTGTTTGGGTTCCTCGATGCGGTCGCCATCCGCCTGCAAGGCGTGCCACTCCCCCTGGTGGGCCAGGTTCCCGTGCAGGCTATTCAATCGGTTCCCTATGTCCTGACGGTCGTGCTGCTCGCAGGGTTCATCGGCAAGGCGGTGCCGCCGAAGGCCATCGGCGTGCCCTACACGAAAGACCGGTGATGGCAGCTCTCGATGCGCTCTTCGCTGCGGCACGGACGGCGCGCGGAAACGCCTACGCTCCCTACTCCGGCTACGCCGTCGGCGCGGCCATTCTATCCAACGACGGACGCATCTACAGCGGAGCCAATGTCGAGAACGCCGCCTATCCGCAGGGTCAGTGCGCCGAAGCCTCGGCAATCGGCGCGATGGTGACGGGGGGCGGGCGGGCGATCTTGCACATCCTCGTCGTCGGTGATGGCCCAGAGCCATGCACGCCCTGCGGCGGTTGCCGCCAGCGCATTCGCGAGTTTGCGACGGCGGCGACGCGCATTCATGTCGCAAACAACGACGCCGTTACACGAAGCTACGCGCTGGAAGAACTGCTACCGGACTCCTTTGGTCCGGGACACATTCCCGCGAGGTCCCGATGACGAGGAAATCCGGCCGCAAGAGCGCTGGCGGGAATGCGGAGAGAATCCGATCGCAGATAGGAGATCGCACTCCGTCGCTCGCAATCATTCTTGGCTCGGGCCTTGGTTCCTTGGCCGACGAGCTTGAAGAGCGCGTGATGATTCCTTACGCGGAGCTATCAGGCTGGCCACGCGTCGGCGTCGCCGGCCATGGAGGTGAACTCGCGATCGGGGCACTCGCTGGACGTGACGTGGTGATGCTCAAAGGTCGCGCGCACTACTACGAGCATGGCCGCCCCGATGGCATGCGTACGCCGATCGAAACCCTCCTCCATCTCGGCGTGCGGACTTTGGTTCTCACCAACGCCGCGGGATCGTTGCGGCCAAGCGTCGGGGCCGGGTCGGTCATGCTGATCACCGATCACATCGTGTGGTCAGGCATGAATCCGTTGATCGGCGACGAAGGCGATGGTCGCTTCGTCGATCTGCGCGATGCCTACGATCCGGCGCTCTGCGAGATATTCCGGCGAGCGGCTGCGGCGACGAAGACGATGCTGCACGAAGGTGTCTATATGTGGTTCTCGGGGCCGTCGTTCGAAACGCCTGCCGAGATCCGGGCAGCGCGAATCTTGGGCGCCGATGCCGTGGGCATGTCGACGGTTCCCGAGGTGATTCTCGCGCGTCGCTTGGGCCTGCAGGTCGCAGCGCTGTCAGCCATCACGAATCTCGGAGCGGGCATGGCCGAGGAAAGGCTCAGTCACGCGCATACGCAGGCGCAGGCGGAGCGGGCGCGGCACACACTCTCAGCCGTCCTCAGGCAAGCCGTGAAGGAGCTGCCATGACGAATGCGCGCCGCGAACAGGCTCTGCGCGCTCTTCCGCTCCTCGACCTGACGGAGCTAGGCGATGCGGTCACGGTGTCGATGATCGACGAATTGTGCAAGAAGGCCGCCGCCCCGCTCGCCTCCCTGCCGGCGGTTCACGTCGCGGCGGTGTGCGTTTGGCCGCGCTTCGTGAAGCGCTGCCGAACGAAGCTGGCCGGCAGCGGCGTCCGGATTGCCACGGTGGCCAATTTCCCCTCGGGCGAGGAGTCGCGGAACGACGTTGTGGCGGCCGTCGAACGTGCTGTGGCGGACGGCGCCAACGAAATCGACCTCGTGCTCGATTATCGTATGTTCGTGTGCGGCAACGTGCGCCAGAGCGGCGAAAAGATCGGGCTCGTTCGATCGGCGCTGCCGCGCGCTGTTCTGCTTAAAGTCATCCTCGAAACGGGAGAACTTGGGTCGGTGGATACCATCCGCGCCGCAGCGCGCCTTGCGGCCGCGGCGGGCGCCGATTTCCTGAAGACCTCCACGGGAAAGGTGAAGACGAATGCGACGCTGGAGAGCGCCCGGATCCTGCTCGAAGTCGCACGGGAGAGCAGCCGCCCCATGGGCGTGAAGCCGTCGGGGGGAATCCGCAAGACCGAAGACGCTGCCGCCTACCTTGCACTGGCCGATGAGATCATGGGTCGGGCGTGGGCGGCACCGCGAACATTTCGCTTCGGCGCCTCGAGCCTGCTCGATGATCTCGTCGCCTGCGTCGAAGGCGGCCGAGATGTCTCGCGCGACGGGGGCTACTAGGTTCATTCTCATGCTGCCGCAGGAGATCATTCGGACGAAGCGGGATGGCGGTAGTCTCGACGATGGCCAGATCGCGCAATTCATCGCGGGAGTGACGGACGGCTCCGTGAGCGAAGGGCAGGTCGCGGCCTTTGCCATGGCCGTCTTCTTTCGCGGGATGACGACGGCTGAGTGTGCCGCGCTGACGCGCGCGATGATGCACTCGGGAACGGTCCTGCATTGGCACGATCAGAACTTGCCCGGCCCCGTGCTCGACAAGCACTCGACCGGCGGCGTCGGTGATGGAACGTCGCTGGTTCTTGCACCGATCGTCGCCGCCTGCGGCGGCTTCGTGCCGATGATCTCGGGTCGCGGTCTCGGGCATACGGGCGGAACGCTCGACAAGTTCGAATCGATCCCCGGCTACAACGCGTCTCCTTCGCTGGCGCGGTTCCGTGAGGTCGTCCGGGGGGTCGGTTGCGCCATCATCGGGCAGACGGCCGATCTCGCCCCTGCCGACAAGCGCATCTATGCAATCCGCGACGTGACCGCGACGGTCGAATCGGTGCCGCTGATCACCGCATCGATCCTATCGAAGAAGCTTGCTGCCGGCCTGCACGGGCTCGTCATGGATGTCAAAGCCGGCAATGGTGCTTTCATGCCGACGACGCGGCGCGCGCGCTTGCTCGCGCAGTCGATTGCGACGGTGGCCGGCGCCGCTGGAGTGCCGACCGTGTCGCTCGTGACCGACATGCACAGTCCCCTGGGGCGAGCGGCGGGGAACGCCGTGGAGATGCACGAGGCGATCGGCGTCCTGACGCGGCGGTCTTCCTCGCCGAGACTGACGGACCTGTCCCTGCGCTTGGCGGCAGAACTCCTCTTGATCGGCGGTTTGGCGCGAGACCTTGCGGATGCAACGCAGCGCTGCCAGGCGGCGCTGGACAGCGGCACGGCGGCCGAACGCTTTGCGCAGATGGTGGGGGCACTCGGTGGTCCGCACGACATCCTTGAAAGACCGCACCGCCATCTGCCCTCGGCGCCGATTGCGCGGCCGGTCTTTGCCGCGACTTCGGGAGTGGTGACGCACATCGACACGCGCGCGGTCGGTCTCGCGGTCGTCGCCCTGGGCGGGGGCCGGACGCGGCCACAGGACGCCATCGACCACGCCGTAGGCCTGACCGATGTGGCGGAGCATGGTTCCCCGGTGAACGCCGATCGCCCCCTCGCCATCGTGCATGCGCGCAGGGACGAGCAGGTTCTTGCTGCAGCCGAAGCTCTTCGGGCAGCCTTTGTGATCGATGGCGCGCGCAAGCCTGCTCGTCGGCGCCTCGTTCAGGACCGGTTGACGGGGTAATCTGCCGCATGCCGAGAGCCATGCTCCTTATCCTCGATTCCGTCGGCATCGGTGGCGCGCCGGATGCACACGCCTTCGGTGATCTCGGCGCGAACACCGTTGGGCACATTGCTGGGGCGTGTGCGGCTGGCGACGGCGATAGAGCGTGTCTGCGCAAGGGGCCGTTGCGCGTACCGAATCTCGTCGCGCATGGGCTCGGTGCCGCCCTGGAAGGAGCGAGCGGCACGCGCCCCCCGGGGCTCTCGGGAACGGTGACCGCGGCCGGGTATGGTTGGGCGGCCGAGACATCGAAGGGCAAGGACACCCCATCGGGGCACTGGGAGATCGCAGGTGTCCCCGTCACGTTCGACTGGGGCTATTTTCCGCGCACCGAACCCTGCTTCCCGGCCTGGCTGACGGACGCGCTCGTCGCGGAAGGCGGTCTGCCCGGCGTCCTCGGCAACAAGCATGCCTCCGGCACCGAGATCATTGCGGAACTCGGTGAAGAGCATGTCCGCACGGGCAAGCCAATTCTCTACACCTCGGCCGATTCTGTGCTTCAGATCGCCGCGCACGAAGCCGCATTCGGCCTCGAGCGACTCTACGATCTCTGCATCTTAGCGCGCCGCTTGGTCGATCCCCTGAACATCGGCCGCGTGATCGCGCGACCCTACCTGGGGACGAATCGGGCGGACTTCGCGCGAACCGGCAATCGTCGCGACTTTTCCGTGCCGCCGCCGGCACCAACCCTCCTCGATGGCGCTGCGAGCGAAGGCCGCGCCGTCCTCACCGTGGGCAAGATCGCAGATATTTTCGCGCATCGCGGGCCGACCGAGATCATCAAGGCGAATGGCAACGACGCTTTGATGGAGGCAACGCTGGCGGGCCTCGATCGCCTGCCAGAAGGTGGGCTCCTCGCCACCAATTTCGTCGATTTCGATCAGCTCTACGGTCACCGGCGGGACGTGCCCGGCTATGCCGCGGCGCTCGAGAACTTCGATCGCCGCCTTCCGGAAATCACCGCGCGGCTGAAGCCCGGCGATCTCGCCATCATCACGGCCGACCATGGCTGCGACCCGACCTGGCCGGGGACGGATCACACGCGCGAGCAGGTGCCGGTGCTGGTGTTCGGCCCGGGCATCGAGCCGAGGAGCCTGGGCGGGCGCCCGACCTTCGCCGACATCGGTGCCACGCTTGGCGCCCACCTCGGCTTGAGGTGGCAGGGCGCCGGACGGTCATTCATGGACTAACGTCAGGGCGCTGGACGGAAAGCACCACCCACGCCATGTTCATTCCGCGCGGGCCCGGTTCGGCAGGCCGCAGCGAGGACGTCATGTCGGGCAATCAACGCAGCCACATCCGGCTCACCTCTCACCCGGAACCGCAGGCGCACCGTTGGCAGATACGCTGGGGCGCGCCGACGCCGCAAGGGCGTGGCCCCATTATTGGAACCGTCACCCGGGCGGGCGACCGAAACGTCATCGGGACGCACGGTGGGTCTTACTCGCTCTACCGAGCGCTTGCCGTGTCATCCGGAGCCTTGTCGCCGCTGCAGCGCCCTGATCTTGCGAACACGCACCCGGTCGTCGATATCGGGCCGCATCCACAGTGGGTGGAGCCGACGAAGATCGTCTCGCTCGATCCGTGGGGCCATCTGGCTGCCGAAAGTTTTGCCGACGCCATCGCCGAGGGCATCGATGTTCGCCCCTCGATCGCGATCACCAAAGCGCGATTGAACATGGCCGAGCTCAACGCCCTGCTGGGTTCGGGGAAGCTGCAGACCGACGGCAAAGTTGTGCACCCCGGCGGCGATGTTTCCGTCGTCAAGGCGGCGATCGATCCGGTCTGGTGGTTGCCGGGCATCGCCGCCCGCTTCGGAGTAGCCGAACATCAGCTGCGCCGCGATCTCTTCGCGCAGACGGGCGGCATGTACCCAGAACTCGTCACCCGGCCTGACCTCGACGTCTTTCTCCCGCCGATCGGAGGCATCACCCTCTACATCTTCGGCGAGCCGAAGGACCTTGCGAACCCGCATGTCCCCCTCACCTGCCGGGTGCATGACGAATGCAACGGCTCCGACGTGTTCGGGTCCGACATCTGCACATGCCGGCCTTATCTGATCCACGGCATCGAGGAATGCGTCAAGGCGGCGCAAAAGGGAGGCGTCGGCCTGATCGTCTACAACCGCAAGGAAGGTCGGGCGCTCGGCGAGGTCACGAAATTTCTCGTCTATAATGCGCGGAAGCGGCAGGAGGGGGGCGACCAAGCAGCGACCTATTTCGAGCGAACGGAATGTGTCGCCGGTGTCCAGGACGCTCGGTTCCAGCAATTGATGCCGGATGCGTTGCATTGGCTTGGCGTGACACGCATTCACCGCTTCGTGTCGATGTCCAACATGAAACACGACGCTTTGGTGAACCAAGGCATCGAGATCGGTGAACGCGTGCCGATCCCGCACGACCGCGTGCCGCCCGACGCCTCGGTCGAGATGGAAGCCAAGAAGGCCGCGGGATACTACGCTCCTGACGGCGTGAAGGATCTGGCGGCCGTCGTCGGGCGTGACTTGGACAAGATGTGACGGCGATGCTCGGTGAGGCGTCGGCGTCCGAAGCAGTCGTCAGACTGCTCTCGCCCGAGGCTGTGCGGGAGCGTGCGCATGAGCTGCTTGCCCGCGGCCTCGACGGAAAGCTCGAGCATTGGCGGATCGATCTCGACCGGCTGCCAAGCGTCGCGGATTACGTCGTTGCCGTGACGCGCGGGGCGTATCCGACGCTCCAGGTTCCGTTCCATTCGCGTTGGCGTCATTTCTCCGTCGGGGGGCGAGACCGGTGGGGCAGTCTGCTGCGGGATGCGCATTGGGCGAACGCGGCGGAGCGCGCCCGTGCAGCATTCGATCTCGCCATCACGTCGGTTCTCCTCGACGCAGGCGCCGGCATGGCGTGGCGGTATATGGAACCGGCCAGCGGCGATGTCTTCTCGAAATCCGAGGGTCTCGCCGTTGCAAGCTACGACATGTTCGTCGCGGGTCTCTTCTCGTCGAGCCCATGGGACAAGCTTCGCGCCGATGCTGACGGTTTGCGCGCCGTGTCGACGACGACATTGTCTGCGGGGTTTCAAGCCGGTCCCGACAACCCGCTCGTCGGCCTCGACGGGCGCACGGCCCTGCTGCGCCGCCTCGGAGACGTGGTTGCCGCCCGCCCGGATGCGTTCGCACGCCAAGACGACGCGCGGCCTGGAGGGCTGTTCGATGTCCTTGATAGCGAGGCGACGAATGGCACAGTGTCGGCGCGCATGATTCTTGTCGTGCTGTTGGAACACTTGGGCGCGATATGGCCGGGTCGGGAATCGTTGCATTCGACGAATCTCGGTGATTGCTGGCGTCACCCGGGCATCATCCGGCAGGATGCCACGAACGGCCTGATCCCGTTCCACAAGCTCTCGCAGTGGCTCGCTTATTCCTTGATCGAGCCGCTCGAAGATGCGGGCCTGCGCGTGGTTGACGTCGATGCCTTGACCGGGCTGCCGGAGTACCGCAACGGCGGCCTTTTCTTCGACACGGAAACGATCACACTTCGAGATCCGGACGCAGCGCGGCGAACGCATCAAGCTGGGGATGCGCTGGTGGTCGAGTGGCGGGCTCTGACCGTTGCGCTTCTCGACCGGCTTGCTCCGCTCGTTCGTGATCGATTGGGATTGAGTACCGAGGCGTTTCCGCTGGCAAAGGTCCTCGAAGGAGGAACATGGGCCGCAGGGCGCCGTCTCGCGCGGGAGCGCCGTCCGGACGGAGGATCTCCCTTGTCGGTTCAGTCGGATGGAACTGTGTTCTAGGCGTCAAAAGAGGGGCTGCACCATGCGAGAAGTCCACGTCGTCCGTCATCCTTTGGTGCAGCACAAGCTCACCTTGATGCGCGACAAGGAACGCTCGACCAAGGGCTTTCGTCAGCTCCTCAACGAAATCGGCATGCTGCTATGCTATGAGGTCACGCGCGACCTGCCGCTCGAGGACCTCGAGATCGAAACGCCGCTGACCAAGATGCGGGCGCCGATCCTCGCGGGCAAGAAGCTCACCTTCGCGCCGATTCTACGGGCGGGCGTCGGCTTCCTCGATGGGATGCTTGAACTCGTCCCGTCCGCACGCGTTGCGCATATCGGGCTTTATCGGGATCCGCGCACGCTCGAGGCCGTCGAATACTATTTCAAGGCGCCCCCGGACGTCGCCGACCGCCTGGTCGTGGTTCTCGATCCCATGTTGGCGACGGCGAATTCGGCAGTCGCTGCGGTTGATCGATTGAAAGAGCGCGGCTGCAAGGACATCCGCTTCGTCTGCCTGCTGGCGGCGCCCGAAGGCATCGAACGCTTCCATGCGGCCCATCCGGAGGTGCCCATCTGGACGGCCGCGGTGGATGATCGCCTCAATGACCATGGCTACATCGTTCCCGGGCTCGGCGATGCTGGGGACCGCATGTTCGGTACGAAGTAGGACCGAATGATCCAGCTTGATCCGCACACGTCGCGAAGCGGTCGGTGAGCCTCGATGGGGCCGTCAGAACGCCGTTTGCCGATCATTGCGGTTGACTGGGGCACATCGCGGTTCCGGGCCTATCTGATTGCCGATCACGAGGCCATCCTCGGCCGTGTCGAGAGCGACGAGGGGATCGCTCATTTATCTGGCCGGCCGCATCGGGACGTGTTCCTGGAGCATTGCCAGGCTTGGTTGGCCGAGCACCCCGCGGCGATGATCGTTCTCGTCGGTATGGTCGGAAGTCGGAATGGATGGGTCGAAGTGCCTTATGTCGAGCCTCCGGCATCGACCGCCGTGGTTGCTGCCCGTTGCGCGACCATCACGCTCGACGGGGCTCGCAAGGCGTATGTGGTGCCCGGCGTGCGCGCCTCGGCGCCGTACGGCAGCGACGTGATGCGCGGCGAGGAAGTGCTCGGATTTGGCGCCGCCGAAGCAGGTGTCGTCTGCCTCCCGGGGACGCACTCGAAATGGGTGATCGTCCGCGGGCAGAGCATCGTCGATCTGCGAACTTTCGTGACCGGCGAGTTGTTCGCGCTCGTGCGAGACGGCAGTTTCATCGCGAGCCTCGGCCGGCCCGGCGAAAGCGCGTGCGCCTTTGAACGGGGTCTGTCCGCCGCTCACGCGCCCGAAGGTCTGCTCGCCACGCTGTTCACGGCGCGGGCGGGCGTGCTCGATGGAAGCCTCCCTCCTGAAGGCGTCGGCGACTATGTGTCGGGTCTCTTGATCGGAACCGAGATCATCCGGGCGCAGGCGATCTTCAACCCCAAGGCTGTCACCGTGGTCGGTTCACCGGATCTCGCGCATCGTTACGAGATCGCTATGCGCCAATGCGGTATCGAGGTGTCCGTCGTGCCAAGCGAGCAGGCCTTCGTCCGGGGCGTCATGCGCATCGCCGCAGAAATCGAGAAAGACGCATCATGACTGATCACAAGTCCGCCTTCGACGCGGCCTTCGCAGCCATGCCTTTGATCGCGATCCTTCGCGGCATCCGTCCAGAAGAAGCAGAATCGGTCGGCACGGCTTTGACCGCGGCGGGCCTCACCTTGATGGAAGTACCGCTGAATTCACCGCAGGCGCCGGTTTCCATCGAACATCTCGCCCGCCACAGCCGGACGCAGGCCGTCATCGGTGCCGGTACCGTCACCCAAGCTGCACACGTGCCGGAGCTCGTTGCAGCAGGCGCACGCTTCCTCGTTGCACCCAGTTTTTCGGTAGCGGTCGTTCGTGCCGGGCACTCTCACGGTCTCGTGACCATTCCCGGCGTGTTCACGCCAACCGAGATCTTCGCAGCCATCGACTGCGGTGTGGACATCATCAAGCTGTTCCCGGCCGAAGGGGCCTCGCCAGCGGTGCTGCGTGCCTTACGCGCCGTGGTGCGACCGGATATACGTATCGTCGTCGTCGGGGGCATCGGTGCGGAAAACCTGCAGGAGTGGCGCAAAGCCGGCGCGTCCGGGTTCGGCATCGGGTCCTGGCTCTACGCTCCCGGTCGGCCGGCGAAGGACGTTGAGAAGCAAGCGCGGAACCTCGTTTCAGCCTATCTTGAATCGAATCGCTAGCGGAGACCACGTTCGGCGATGATTACGGTATTCGGTTCCATCAATCTCGACATCGCAACCCGTGTCCCGCGCCTTCCTTCACCAGGAGAAACCGTTCTCGGCGGCGCGTATCAGCTCGCGCCAGGTGGAAAGGGTGCCAACCAAGCGCTCGCAGCACGCCGCGCCGGCGCGCGCGTACGTCTGGTAGGGGCGACCGGAATGGATGATTTCGCGCAACCAGCCCTGGCTCTTCTGCAGGAAGCGGGCGTCGATCTATCCGCGGTACGCCGAAACGCCGAGGCGCGCACCGGACTGGCGACGATCTTTGTCGATGAATCCGGAGAGAACCAGATTGCGGTCGCCCCGGGGGCCAATGCCGCTGTTGCGGCCGCCGATATTCCCGAGGGGTTTCTCGATCGCTGGACACTTTTCGTCACGCAGATGGAGCTGAGCCCGCGCGAGGTGGTCGAAGCAATCGCGATGGCGCGCAAGGCGGAAGCGCGGATCATTCTCAATTTGGCGCCGGTGGTTCCAATCACCGAAGCGGCGCTCGATGCGGCGACCTACCTGGTGTTGAACGCCGGCGAAGCACGCTGCCTCGCTGCGAGCTACGCACTGAGCGGGACGACGCCCCGTCAGCTCGCGGGCGCGATCGCGGAGCGTCGAACAGGTCCGGTGGTCGTGACGGCGGGTGCTGAAGGCGCATACCTGGCAACGAGCCGCGTGGCCGTGGATCACATCAAAGCCCCGGCAGTGAGCACCGTTGACACCACGGGTGCGGGGGACGCGTTGGTCGGCACCTTTGCTGCGGCGCTCGATCTGGGAATGCCGCCGAATGAAGCGCTTCGTCGCGGCGTCGTCGCCGGCGCCCTGGCATGCACCATTGTCGGAGCGCAATCGTCGTTGCCGTCATCGGCCGATGTTGACGCTTTCATCGAGCAATCGACGGTTTCAATCTGAGGGCTTCGAATGGCGACCAACAATCCGCTCAAGCGACGACTTGCCGCCCAAGAAAAGCTGCTGGGCGCGTGGGTCTTTTCCTCGAACGCGGACATCGCTGAGCTCATGGCGAGGGCCGGATACGGCTTCGTCGTCATCTGCTTTGAGCATGGCCCCGGGGAGACCATGGACGTTGCGCATCTCCTGAGAGCGGTCGAATCCGGCGGTGCCGAACCTTTGCTGCGCGTGCCGTCCCACGACCCTGCCATCCTGAAACGCGTGCTCGACCAGGGCGCGCGATCGATCATGGTGCCGATGGTCGAAACGGAGGACGAAGCACGCGCGATCGTCGCGGCCTGCCGCTATCCGCCTTTGGGACGACGCGGCTACGCTGGCACCGTGGTGCGGGCTTCACAATTCGGCTTCAGGCGGTCCTACGCGCGAGAAGCGCATGACGATCTATTTCTAGCCTTGCAGATCGAGAGCTTCAAAGGTGTCGAGAACGTCGAGGCCATCGCCGCGGTCGAGGGCGTCGATGTGATCTTCATCGGCCCGAACGATCTTGCGAACTCCATGGGCTATCTCGAACAGATCGAGGAGCCGAAGGTGCTTGAGGCGATCGGTCGCACCCTGGCCGGCACCCGCAAAGCCGGCAAGCCCGCGGCCATCGTTCCGCACGCCGGGCGCGATGCGTCAGCTTGCGTGGCGATGGGATTTGCCATGGTCGCAGGCGCGGCCGACATCGCCCTCCTGCGCGAAGGGGCAACGGCCGACATCGCACGGCATGCCAAAGCGTTTGATCTGGCTTGAACCGGCGGCCGGCTCACGGCTTGCGTGAGCCGGCCCGGGGAGAGTAGCGTTTATTCGGGACCGCAAGACCGAGCATGACAAGACTCGGCATTTCGCGAACAAACATCAGGGAGAGAAACATGACCCTCAATCGTCGCCATGTCCTTGGAGGTCTGGCTGGGGTGGCGAGTGCCGGCCTTGCGGCGCCGGCCGTCGCTCAGGCAGGCTTCCCCAACCGGCCAATCACATTCATTGTCCCCTGGGGCGCGGGCGGTGGCACCGATGCGACCGCGCGCATCGTTGGAGCAATGCTCGAGCGCGATTTCGGTCAACCGGTGAACGTCGTGAACCGGACCGGCGGCTCGGGCGTCGTCGGTCATTCGGCCATCGCGACAGCCGCGCCGGACGGTTACACCATCGGGATGATCACGGTCGAGATCACCATGATGCACTGGCAGGGCCTGACGGACTTGCGCTCGACGAGCTACACCCCGCTCGCCTTGATGAATGAGGATCCTCCCGGCGTGCAGGTCAATGCGTCGTCGCCCTGGCGGGACGTCAAGCAACTCGCGGACGCCATTCGTGCGGCTCCGGTGGGCCGCATGAAAGGATCGGGAACAGGACAGGGCGGTATCTGGCACTTGGCTCTGGTCGGTTGGCTTCAGGCGATGGGGCTTGCCGCCAATCATGTCGCGTGGGTGCCCTCGAACGGCGCGGCGCCGGCGATGCAGGACTTGGTGGCCGGTGGCGTGGACATCGTCACATGTTCCGTGCCCGAAGCGAAAGCCATGATCGACGCGGGGCGCGCGCGCTCGCTCGCGGTCATGGCGGCGAGACGGAACCCGCAATTCCCCAACGTGCCGACGCTCAACGAAATGCTCGGCATCAACTACTCGGTTGGCGCCTGGCGCGGCGTTGCCGCTCCGCGCGGCCTGCCGGCGGAAATTCAGACCCGCTACGTGACCGCTCTAAAGCGCATCTACGACGGCCGTGAATTCCAAGACTTCATGAACAACCGCGGCTTCGGCATGACTTGGGCTGACCCTGCCGGCTTCGCTGAGTTCATGGCGCGCGGAGACGCCGCGATGCAGACGATGATGCGAGGAGCGGGCCTCGCCCGTACGTGAGCGGCGAGTGAGGTCGGCCGGCCCGAGGGGACCCGCCGACCTCGCCTGCAACGGGGGGACGCATGCGCGCCAATGACGCCATTGCCGGTGGCGTGATCATCGCGTTCGCCGCGGCGATGATAGCGATCACCTTCACTTTTCCTCCGTTCCCTGGTCAGCGCTATGGCCCATCGCTGTTTCCGCAGATTCTCGGCATTGGCCTGATCGTTTGTGGCCTGATCTTGGTCCGGCGCGGGATTGCGGCGCGGCGCGCCGGCGGGGCATGGGTCGAACTGGCGCCGTGGGCCAGGCACGGGCGCCCGATCTCGAACGTCCTGGTCGTTCTGGGCGCCATCCTCGCCTACATTCTTCTTGCCGATCGGATCGGCTTTGTTCTGACCGCGGCCGCCATTCTCTTGATCTTGTTCCTCTGGTTCCGGGTGCGCCCCCTCGCCGCTGTGCTCGGCGCCATCATCGCCGTCCTGTTCGTCGACTGGTTCTTCGGCTGGATGTTCCGCGTGCCGCTTCCGCTCGGGGTTCTCCCGAATTCACCGTCGGCGGCGCTCTCCAATCTATTGCGCACCATGTTCTGAGGTAGAGATGGACGTCTTTCTCAAAGCCCTGCCTCTGGTCCTCGAAACGAACGTCCTTCTCACCATTCTCTTGTCGGCCATGTTCGGCATCGTCGTCGGCGCGCTGCCGGGCCTCACCGCGACGATGGCGACGGCGCTGCTTGTGCCCGTCACCTTCTTCATGCCGCCAGTGCAGGCGCTTGGCGCCATCGTGACGGTGACGGCGATGGCGATCTTTGCGGGAGACATTCCGGCCGCCATGCTGCGCATGCCGGGCACGCCGGCCTCCGCCGCCTACACGGATGAAAGCTACCGCATGGCGCAGAAAGGTCAGCTCGACCTCAATCTGGGCGTGAACTTGGTCTTTTCCGTTCTCGGCGGACTCGTTGGCGCCGCCGTCCTCATCTTTTTGGCGCCGGCGCTCGCCGAATTCGCGATCTCCTTCTCGTCCTTCGAATATTTCTGGCTCGCCTGCCTCGGCCTCACCTGCGCGGTGTTCATCGCAACCAAGGATCCGTTGAAGGGCCTCGTCTCGCTGTTCATCGGCTTGTTCATCGGCTGCATCGGCATTGATCCAGCCGCCGGCTATCCCCGCTTCACATTCGGTACGGTCGTCCTTCTCGAGGGCATCAGCTTCATCCCGCTCTTGATCGGGATGTTCGCCGTGTCGGAAATCCTGCGCGGTGTGACGACGGTGGACAACGCGGCGACCGTCATCAAGAAATCCGTCGGCAACGTGTTCGCCGGCATCTGGGGCGTCATGAAGCGCTATCAGGTCAATTTCTGGCGGGGATCGGCGATCGGTACGGTGATCGGCGCCTTGCCCGGGGCGGGCGCCGACATTGCCGCCTGGGTGTCCTATGCGCTGGCCAAGCGCTTCTCCAAGGAACCGGAGAAGTTCGGAACGGGCCACATCGAGGGCATCGTCGATTCGACCTCGGCCAACAACTCTGCACTCGGCAGCGCATGGATACCGTCGCTGGTGTTCGGGATACCGGGCGACTCGATCACGGCGATTGTCATCGGCGTCCTGTACATGAAGAACCTCAATCCCGGCCCGACATTGTTCCTTGAGAACGCGCACATGATATATGCGGTATTCATCATCTTCATTCTTGCCAACCTGCTGATGCTGCCGCTCGGCTGGGCGGTGATCAAATCGGCACGGCACATCCTCAACGTTCCCCGAAATCTGTTGTTGCCCCTCATCTTGCTCGCCTGCATCGTCGGCTCTTTCGCCATCACGAACAGCATCAACGCCGTCGTCATCATGCTGGTGGGGGGTGTTCTCGGCTGGATCATGGAAGAGAACGGATTCCCGGTCGCGCCGGTCATTCTTGGCCTGGTCCTCGGAGAAATGCTCGAGCAGAACTTCATGACCTCCATGATCAAGGCCGACGGTGAGTTCCTAGTGTTCTTCTCGCGTCCGATCGCAGCAACGCTCGGCGTGCTGACGCTCGTGACGTGGGCGTGGATCATCTGGAAGGCGGTCGTGCCGAAGCGGCCGCAGCCGGCGTGACCATGTCAACCTTTCGTTCACCTCTTACGTTCGCCGTCCTCTTACCGCGCCCCCGCTAAGCTCCCCGAAACGGAGCCGGCGCACCATGCTCAAGACCGTCCTTGCCCTCGCCTTGCTTGTCGTGGTCGCGGCGGCGATCTTCGGGAAGGACATCGCCAACCTCTCCCTCCGCTCGGATGCGGCGCGCGCGGCTGCGCCGTCGCATGCGCGCCAGCCGCCGGTGGCTGCGACAGGACAAGGCTGCGCTCGCGGCGAGGCTCTGACCTTGCATGCGGATCGCGATGGGCACTTCCGGACCGCGGTCGAGCTCGAAGGCCGCCACGTCCCGATGATCATCGACACGGGTGCGACGCGCGTCGTCCTGCCGCACGAGGAAGCGATGCGGCTCGGCGTGCAACTCGGCGGCGCGCGCAAGGTCCCTGTTGCGACGGCAAATGGCACCGTCGATGCGACCCTCGTGCGGGTCGCGCGCTTGAAGATCGGGCCGATCTGCATGGCGAGCGTCGAGGTTCTCGTCATGCCGCCGGGCCGTCTTCACGTCGGCCTCATCGGCATGAGCGTCATTGGACAGCTCACCCGCTTCGAGATGTCCCGCACTCGCCTCGTCTTGGCCCAATAGCGGCGTTCAGCCTGCGGCCTGGGGGATTATCGATACGGTCCGGCGCGCCGCTTCCCTGCTCGTCGCGGCTCGCGTATGACGCTGAAAACCTGCCGTTTCCCCCGAAGAGGCTCCATGGCATTCCCGAAACCGCTTCCCGAGATCCGCCCCAATTCCTACGAGTTCGAGTCGCTCCCCCTCGTGAAGCCGACCGGTTTTCGCGAATACGATGCGCGCTGGTGGTTCGGGCATCCGAACTCGGCGAAGCCGCCGGAACTCAATCTCATGGGCGTTCAGGGACTCGGCATGGGTCTCGGGACCATGATCGGACGACTTGGCGTCGAGAAGCGCGTCGTCGTGGCGCACGACTTCCGCAGCTATTCGTCGGCGATCAAATATGCACTGACGTCCGGGCTCCTGGCGGCCGGATGCCACGTCGAGGACATCGGGCTCGCCATGTCGCCGATGGCCTATTTCGCGCAGTTTGCCCTCGACGTTCCGGCGGTCGCGATGGTGACGGCCTCGCACAACGACAATGGCTGGACCGGGATCAAGATGGGTGCACAGCGTCCTGTGACCTTTGGGCCAGAGGAAATGGGCCGCTTGAAAGAAATCGTTCTCTCAGCCGAGTTCGATCTCATGGGGGGTGGTCGCTACCGCTTCGTCGAGGGGTTTCCGGACAAGTACATTGCCGATCTTACCAACCGGGCAAGAATCACACGCAAACTGAAGGTGGTCGCCGCCTGTGGCAATGGCACCGCGGGGGCCTTCGCTCCGCGCATCCTTCAGGCGCTGGGATGCGAGGTCGTGCCGCTCGATGCCGAACTCGATCATGCGTTCCCGCGCTACAATCCGAACCCGGAAGACATGAAGATGCTTCACGCGATGGCGGAAGCGGTCAAGCAGCATGGTGCGGACGTCGGGCTTGGTTTCGATGGGGACGGCGACCGTTGCGGCGTCGTCGACGAGACCGGTGAGGAGATCTTCGCTGACAAGATCGGCGCAATGCTGGCGCGCGACCTTGCGCGCGTGCACGGACCCTCGCAGTTCGTGGTGGATGTCAAATCGACCGGGCTGTTCATGACCGATCCCGAATTGCACCGGCTCGGTGCCAAGACGGAGTACTGGAAGACGGGCCATTCTTACATCAAGCGGCGCGTCAAGGATCTCAACGCGCTCGCTGGATTCGAGAAGTCCGGCCACTTCTTCTTCAACGCACCGGTCGGCCGCGGCTATGACGATGGTCTTGTGACGGCGATCGCCATTATCGACATGCTCGACCGCAACCCGGACAAAAGCATGTCCCAGCTCTATGGCGCATTGCCCAAGACGTGGGGCTCCCCGACCATGGCGCCATATTGCGCAGACGAGGTGAAGTACGGCGTGGTCGACCAGGTGGTGCGGCGGTTCGAGCATATGAAGGCGAAGGGGACGACCGTCGCAGGGCACAGGATCGTGGATCTGGTCACCGTCAATGGCGTGCGTGTCACCACGGATGACGGGACTTGGGGCCTCGTTCGTGCATCGTCGAACAAGCCGGAACTCGTGGTCGTGGTCGAGAGCCCCGTGTCGGAAGCGCGGATGCGCGAGATGTTCGCCGCGGTCGATGCGGTCCTCAAGGCCTTTCCGGAGGTTGGCGACTACAATCAGAAACTCTGAGAATTAACGACGGCTCAACCACCTTGTTTAAGTACTGATCAAGCTTAATCAACCATGATCGCGCCAGCCCGATGGCGGGGGTGCGTGATGTCCGAGTTGCAGGTTGAGTTCGTAGCAATCGACGCCGTGATCTATGTCGTGCTTTTACTGGCCAGCGCAGTCGGTGCCTGGGCTGCGGCCATGGACCACACGTCGGCAGGCCACTGGCGCCCTTCGCTTTTTGGTAGGCGGAAGCCTCTGTGATGAGGCTCGCGTATCTGCGCCGCTCAGTTCGCGCACCCGATCGGCGAAGGCTGCACGGCTCGGCGTGCCGGGCTTGATGCCGGCCTCCCGTAAAATCGACCTTGGTTGGTTCACGTTCGTAAGGCGTTACTCACGCAGGTGATTTCAGACCTTGCGGAACTCCATTCTATAAACCACCTCTTCGCCCGTTACAGGGTCCCAACCCGGAGCCCCGCTTATTACCAACCTATCCCCGTCCAGCTTGAACGGCCGAATGAGAGGCGTTTTGCCCCAAGCCGGATTCCAAGAGCCGTCAACTGTGTGAACAACAGTGTCGCCTTCGGTCGTGTAGGACGCCGTGTACGCAAGCATAGAGTCGAACAGGTCGGCTTTCTCCTCTCGGGTGAGCTGTCCCTTGGGGACAGGCCGATCGCGGCGCTGAACGAATGCCATCATGCGACCATCAGCATGATAGGCAATGTACCCGATGGGATTGGGGCCAAGGGCGTCCTTGACCTCGCCGGTTGCAACTGAGGTGCGGGTCCAAGACAGCATCCGCCACGTGCCGAGCAACGTGAGTGAGTCAGTCATAGGCTATCCTCACTTGCCGGCAGCATAGGCCGCTGCGCTCTGGAAGTCGAATTACGCCACCTACCGCACCAACTGAGGGCGCTACCGCTGATTTCGGGGTCCAGCACCGACCGAGCCGATGCATCCCTGGACGAAACCGAACAGGTAGGCTTTCATCAGCCATAGTGCCAGGACAACGCCGTGTCGCTCCTTACGCCCGAGACGAAACGTAGGCTCACCGCCGTGTCGACGGCGACGATCACCACATGCCTGTTCAAGCGCGGGCTGCGCAATCAGTGCATTCAAGGCGTCGCGCCGCTCAATCCCAATGCGGCGCGCATGGCCGGCCCCGCCTACACATTGCGCTACATCCCGGCGCGGGAAGATCTCGACCATCTCGGTGTGTTCGCGGATCGCACGCACCCACAGCGCAAGGGGGTCGAGGAGTGTCCGCCGGGCGCCGTCTTCGTCGTCGATTCGCGGGGTGATCCACGCGCGGCCTCGGCCGGGTGCATTCTCGTCACGCGTCTCATGAAGCGCGGCGCCGAAGGCATTGTGACCGATGGCGGCCTCCGCGACAGCCCGGACATCGCCACGCTCGCTTTTCCCGCCTATCATCATCGTCCCTCGGCGCCGACCAATCTCACTTTGCACCATGCGGCCGATCTGAACGTGCCGATCGGGTGCGGCGGCGCGCCGGTCTATCCGGGCGACATCGTCGTCGGTGATGCGGAAGGCGTCGTGGTCATTCCGCACCATCTTGCAGACGAGGTCGCCGCCGAGGCTTTCGAGATGACGGTGTTCGAGGACTTCGTCGAGGAGAAGGTGCGGGAAGGACGCGGCATCTTCGGCCTCTACCCGCCGGACGATGCGTCCAAGGCGGAGTTCGCCGCGTGGCGGCAAGCAAACGCAAGATGACCAAGGGAGAAACGGTGATGCTCACGAGACGACATGTGTTGCTCGGCGCCGGCGCGGCGCTGACGACCGCGACCCGGGCTCAGGGACAGGCGGCGTGGCCTTCGAAGCCCGTGACGGTGATCGTACCGTTCGGCGCCGGCGGCACGTCGGACCTGCTCGCGCGCCTCATCACGCCGCGGCTCTCGGCGCGGCTCGGCCAGCAATTCGTCGTGGAGAACCGCGCCGGGGCCGCGGGCAATGTCGGCGTGGGCGCCCTCGCCCGCGCCACGCCCGATGGCTACACGGTCGGCATGTCGACGGTGTCGGCGCACGCGATCAACCCGCATCTCTACAGGGAGCGCCTCGGCTTCGACCCGATCCGCGACTTTTATCCACTCACGATGGTCGCAACACAGCCCAACATGCTGGTGATCCATCCCTCGATTCCGGCCGAAAACCTCGCGCAGTTCATAGCCTATCTGAAGGCCAATCCAGGCAAGGAGAGCTTTGCATCGTCGGGCGTCGGCACCTCGATCCATCTCGCCGGGGAGCTGTTCAAGATCATGGCCGGCGTCGACATGGAGCACGTGGCCTACCGGTCGTCCGGAGAGATCATGCAGAACCTGCTTGGCGCGCATGTGAAGGTCGCCTTCGACAATTTCTCCTCCGCCTGGCCGCATGTGCAGGCTGGGCGGCTGCGCGGGCTTGCGGTGACCTCGCGCGAGCGCAACCGGATCGCTCCGAACATGCCGTCGGTGCACGAGACCTTGCCGGGGTTCGAAGCGGTGTCGTGGCACGGCTTCTTCGCGCCCGCCGCCGTGCCGCGTCCGATCCTCGATCGGTTGTCGGCGCAAGCCCGCGCGGTCATCGCCGAGCCCGAGATCAACAACCGCATTCGCGAGCTCGGCGCCGAACCCTCTGGCAACAGCCCGGACGAGTTCATGGCCTTCATCCGCGCCGAAATCGCGAAGTGGGGGCCGGTGGTCGAGAAGGCGCGCGTGACGGTGAACTGACCGCAGGTTGCGAGAGCGCTGGACGGAGGAATGGTGGGCGCGACTGGGATCGAACCAGTGACCCCTACGATGTCAACGTAGTGCTCTCCCGCTGAGCTACGCGCCCGTTACCTGCGAGGGGTGGAGGCGGGGAATACCCTCTTCCCCACGACGGCGCAAGCGCAGCGCGATCACGCCGCGAGCATGCGGCTCACTTCGTTGACCAAGTCCTTGAGATGGAAGGGCTTGGAAAGCACGCGCGCATCCTTGGGCGCGTTCGAATCCGGATTGAGGGCAACGGCCGCGAAACCGGTGATGAACATCACCTTCAGGTCGGGGTCGAGGGCAGTTGCGCGCCGCGCAAGCTCGATCCCGTCCATCTCTGGCATCACGATATCGGTGAGCAGCAGGGAGAACGCCTCTTCCCGCAGCCTCTGATAGGCCGCGGCGCCGTTGTCATAGGACACGACGTCGTAGCCGGCGTTGACCAGCGCCTTGGCCAGGAAGCGGCGCATGTCGTTGTCGTCTTCGGCAAGGAGGATCTTGTTCATGCGCATACCTTGAGAACGGTCCGGGCGCGCCGCCCGGGCGTTCGGCTCACTGTTCCGCCATCGTGGTAAACACAAGGTGAACCGCAAATGTCACATTGACCCCTCCGTCGGTCTCCGGACGTGGACAGGCCGCATTCGGCCTTGCACACTGCGCTACGTCGGCGCTGGGCCGGCGCCGAAAGCCTGATGCTCACCGTCAAAGCCGATATCGATCCCCCGTACGAAATCCTCGAGCCGGTCGCGCTGCGAGGGCCCCTCGTCTTCAACTCCCCCCACTCGGGTCGCATCTATCCCGAGACATTCATAAGAGCCTCTCGGCTCGATGCGCTGACATTGCGGCGGTCGGAAGACGCGTATGTCGACGAGTTGTTTCTTGGTGTCGTGGAGCGGGGCATGCCGCTCATGCGCGCCCATTTCCCGCGCGCCTATCTCGACGTCAACCGGGAACCCTATGAACTTGATCCGCGCATGTTCTCCGGGCGGCTGCCGGCTTTCGCCAACACGCGTTCGGTACGGGTGGCGGGAGGGCTCGGCACGATCGCACGCGTCGTCTCCGATTCGGAGGAGATCTATGCCGCGCCGATTCCCGTGGAAGAGGCTCTGCGGCGTATCGAGCGCTTGCACAAACCCTATCACCGCGCACTCACATCCTTGCTTCATCGTGTGAAGCGTGAGTTCGGCGCGGCCCTTCTCATCGATTGCCACTCCATGCCGTCGGTCATCAAAGGTTTGACGGATCGGACGCGCGCCGACTTTGTCATCGGCGACCGCTATGGAACGAGCTGCGCCTCCGAAGTGGCGGATGTCGCGCACGAAGCGCTGGCCCGCATGGGCTACGTGGTGCTCCGCAACAAGCCCTACGCTGGCGGGTATATCACCGAGCAGTACGGCACGCCGGGACTCGGCTTGCACACCCTGCAGATCGAGATCAATCGCGGGCTTTATCTCGACGAAGTGCGCTGCGAAAAAACGCGCGGCTTTTCCTGGCTTGCTGCCGACCTCATGCGCGTGATTGAGGCCCTTTCGCGCATCGATCTGACCGATATGACGCGCGGACGCGCCGCAGCAGAATAGCGGCGGTGCCGCTTTCCCAAAAGAAAGGGGGCCGTCCGCGGGAGCGAACGGCCCAAGTCTAGGGAGGAAACGCCCAAGGAGGGCGGCGGCAAAGCGAGGGACCGCCTTGCCGCACTGCAACAACATGGTGCATCGCAGCACAAAGGTCAAGCGTCCTGTCACGTCTCGGTATGAGGGATGCGGGAGCCGGCCATGCTCACGACGCCGACCCCTCAGACCCCCGTGTTGTATCCCGGCCACAGCTCATCTAAACGGTCGGCGCGATGATGAGCCTGGCGCCGGACATCCCCTTTCTCGATCGGCTGGCCGATGTCGCGGATCGCGTGACGTTGCCCCTCTTCCGCTCCGGCCTCCCTGCCCTCGCGAAGTCCTCCACGCGCGGTGACTTCGACCCGGTGACGGAGGCAGACAAGGACGCGGAAACCGCCATGCGCGCCCTGATCGCAGCGACGTTTCCCTCGCACGGCATCGCCGGCGAAGAGTTCCCGGACGTCAATCCGGAGGCGAGCCACGTCTGGCATCTCGACCCGATCGACGGGACGCGCCAGTTCATCACCGGCGTCCCCCTGTGGGCCACGATGGCGGGCCTTGTCATCGAGCGGTCGCCAACGCTTGGCATCGTATCCCAGCCCTTCACGGGCGAGCGCTTCTATGGCGCACCGGGCCGGGCCCTGTACCGGCGCGGCCAGGACGAACACCCCCTGCGCACGCGAGACTGCGCCGATGCCTCTGCCGCGTCGCTCTTCTCGACGACACCGCATCTGTTTTTCGGCGACAAGGCGGATCGCTTCGAGCGCCTTCGCCGGACGGTCCGGCTCGTGCGCTATGGCATCGATTGCTATGCCTTCGTGCTTCTCGCCATGGGGTTCGTCGACGTCGTCGTCGAAACGGGATTGGACGACCACGACATCGTACCGCTCGTCCCGATCATCGAAGCCGCCGGCGGCGTGGTCACGGACTGGCAGGGCCGGCGCGCCGCGGGCGGCGGCGATGTGGTCGCAGTCGGCGATCGACGCCTGCTCGACGCGGTTCTGCGAAACCTCGGAGCCTGACGGCAACCGGCTCAAGACGTGAGGAACGCATCGACGGCGGCAAGCAATTGCTCGCGGAACACGTCGCGCTCGGTGAGGAGTTCGTGCGAGGCCCCATGCACCACGATGTGCCGGCCGATGCGTAACCGGCGCCCGACCTCCTCGATCGCCACGTTGGAGACGATGCGGTCCTTGCCCGCGGCGACGATCAGTGTCGGCGTGGTGATCTGCTCAACGAATCCACGCGTCACGACCTCGCCCATGGTGCGGAAGCTCGAGGCAGCCCAGCCGACCGTGGGCGAACCGAGGCCAAGCGCGGGGTTCGCCTCGATGATCGCGGCGTTGCGCGCGTAGCGCACAGGATCGCTCGTCAGCTTGTTGCCGAGAAAAGGTTGCCATTCGGTCGGCGTCGCACTGCCGGTCGGGATGAAGGTGCGGCGGAAACCGAGCGTACCCACCATACCGGTCAGAGCACGCGCTGGACCGATCGGCCGGTAGATCGGGCCGAGGCCGAGCATGGGGGCGGCCAATACGACGCGCTCGAACCAAAGCTGCTTGCGCCGCAGCGATCGGAACAGAATCAAGCCGCCCATGGAATGGGCGAGCGCGTAGTGCGGTGCCGGACACTCGGCGCGAACCCATGCCATGAAGATATCGAGGTCGCGCTCATAGTGATCGAAGTGACCGACATGGCCCTTGCGCGGATTCTTCAAAAGCCGTTGCGAGCCGCCTTGGCCACGCCAGTCGAGCGTGGCGACAGTGAATCCTTTCGCAGTCAAATTGCGCGCGGTCTCGAAGTACTTCTCGATGTATTCGGTGCGACCTTGCAAGAGCACAATCGTGCCGCGCTGCACACTGACGGTCGGCGGGGCGCGCATGCTGCGCAGGCGTATCCCGTCTGCGGTGCGCAACTCCGCCACGACGAGGCCGACCGGCGCAGGATTGTCGGGCGTGACCGTAAGGGCCTGAATGGGCTGATCCAGCATGGTAGCGCCTGTCTAGTGGTCCGATTCTGACATTTGCATCCCAGCGCTGCAGATCGGCAGAGCACATGTCAGAATCAACCGGGCCCCCTAGGAATTTTGATTCTCGTGGAGCTCTTGGATCAGACATTCGCTAAGGCGTTTGGCACAGGGCGAGGTGCGAATGTCTGATCCGCTCCGCTAGCAGAACGCAGACGGCGCCGTCGCGGTCATTCCTCATGCGCCACGGGCTCGCGTGATGCGGCGCGGCGGTCGGCGATCGGGCCGTCGCCGACGAGCAGACCGTCGCGCGCGGTCACCACGAGGGTCTTCCGGGCGCCGTCTGGTCCCGTCGCCTGCGCGATGAAGATGGCACCGGTGCGCTGGACGTGGCCGATGTCGCGGTAGCCTTCCCGGACCAGAAGGCGTTCGACGTCGGAGACCGACAATATCCATGGCGCGAACCCTGAGGCCCGCGCTGCGCCGCGGTCCTCGTCGCGCGCGAGGTCGAGGCTCGCGGACACGGTGAAAGCGACAGCGAATGCAACCATGCCGAATACCAGGCTCGGCATTCTGAAGCGGATCAGGCTGATCGGTGGGATCATCTCGACAACTCCGAGGCAGGCCGGGCAGCCTTGACCGGCCGAGCCGCCGCAAGAACGCGCGGCGCGGCAAATCGTTCACAAGAAAGCGTTAACGCGAGGTTCAAAACTCGAAACACGCTTCAGCCTGCGTGTTGTCGCCGGCGGTCTTGCGCCGGTTCAAAGGCCTTCCCACATATTTCGTCACGGAGGCCGGTCACCGGCTCCGAATTCGAAGAACCCGGCCCGTGATGGGCGGGTTTGTTACCGCGTCGCTTCACATGGAGGACAACTCATGCGTCTTGATCTTACCCCCCTCTACCGTTCGACCGTCGGCTTTGATCGGCTCTTGGGCATGCTCGACGGTCTCGTCGCCAACGAGGCGCCGGCCTATCCGCCCTACAACATCGAGCGCACGGCTGAGAACGCCTACCGCATCACCATGGCGGTGGCGGGTTTTTCGGATGCCGAGCTCAGCGTTGAATCGCGCGAGAACACGCTCACCGTGAAGGGCGAGAAGACTCCCAAGGTCGAGAATGGTCGCGAGATCCTCTTCCAGGGCATCGCCGGCCGCGCCTTCGAGCGCCGCTTCCAGCTCGCCGACTACGTCCAGGTGACCGGCGCCAGCCTTGAGAACGGGCTCCTGCACATCGACCTGGTGCGCGAGCTTCCAGAGGCCAAGCGGCCCCGGACGATCTCAATCCAGAGCGGCCCCTCCGTTGGTCCGCGCGTGATCACGGAGACGAAGGCCGCCGCCTGACGCGCAGCCTCTCCAAGTTCAATGGGGCGCTCCACCGCGAAGGGAGCGCCCCTTTTTCTCAAGCCCTCTTTCGGCGGCGCGAGCCGACGCGCTGAAGGCACGGAACATCGCGACGAGCTGATCGACCTCCTCTTCGCGGGTGGCGAAGGAACAGACGAAGCGCCCCAGGATTTCGTGCTCCCCAACCGTAGTGTTGCCGCCCATGCTCCCGCGGCGCCAGTCGGCGATACGCACACCGCTCGCTGCAAGCTCGGCGTGAAAGGCCGCAGGAAGAACGACGAACGCCTCGTTGCCCTCGACCGGCCAAGCGATGCGCAAGCCTTCGGCTTGAAGCGCGGCGGCAAGCCTGCGCGCCATCCCGTTTGCATGTCCGGCGAGGGCGAGCCAGTGGCCGTCCGCGAGCCAGGCGTCGAACTGTGCGGCGACGAAGCGCATCTTCGACAAGAGGTGACCGCCGCGCATGCGGCGGAAGGCGAAATCCTTGGCGCGCTTGGGATCGAAGAAGACGACGGCCTCCGCGGCGATCGCGCCGCCCTTGGTCGCGCCGAAAGAGAGGACGTCGACGCCAGCCTTCCACGTCATTTCGGCCGGCGTGCAGCGAGCGGCCGCGACCGCGTTGGCGAGACGGGCGCCGTCAAGATGGATGGTGAGCCCATGCGCCCTGGCGATCTGCGTCAACGCCGTGATCTCGTCGGGCCGGTACAGCGTGCCGCATTCGGTGAGGTTCGTGAGCGATAGCGTCGCCGGCTGGACGCTGTGCGGGTCGCCGACATAGAGCTTGCGCAGGCCCGCCTCGAGCACCGAAGGCGCGATCTTTCCGCCGGCGCCGGGAAGGCCGATCAGCTTCATGCCGCCGTAGAATTCCGGCGCGCCGCATTCGGAGGCGTTGCTGTGGGACTCCTCATGGCAGAAGACAGCGCCCCATGCCGGCGTCACATGCGCAAGAGCGAGGGCGTTCGCAGCGGTCCCGGATGTGAGCAGGAACACCGCGACCTCGCGCTCGAAGAGGTCGCAGAACCGTTGCTCCACGCGCTTGGTCCAGGCATCCGCGCCATAGGCGAGAGCCGGTCCGGCCGACAGGGCGGCCCCGACTGCCTCAACAATGCGCGGGCTCGCCCCGGCCCCATTGTCGCTTGCAAAAAACATGACCGCCCCCCGCTTTGGATTTGCGTCTAGGGCCAGGCCGCAGCGGGTGCAATTCCGCCTCGGCTTGCCTCCACTCGGTGATGTCCCGTTTGTTTCGTCCGCGCCGTACTGGACGAAAGGAAAGAGTGGTATTCGGCACGCACATCGCACAAAGAATATCGAAAGCGCGCCTTTGGTCCTTGAACGCTGCCCTGCTTTCTGGCACCGTCGCGCGCTTTTAGGTCAGCCTTGCTGCCCCATTCCGACCCATTCGGTGGGAGAGGCACTTGGCGAACGGCGAAGGCATGAGAACATGGACCTTCTCCACGTTCGGATCGGGGACCCACACGCGCGAGGAGGCGGCGATGCGTGAGGCGATGAAGGCGAAGCGGAATGCAGGTGCTGCAGCGCTGCAGCCTGCAGTGGACACACGCGCGCCCACGCGCCCCGATCCCGGCTTGCCTGGCGCTGAGGGCCTCTATGATCCGCGCCACGAGAAGGATTCCTGCGGCGTCGGCTTCGTCGTCCGCCTGAACGGAGCGAAGTCGCACGACATCGTTGCGATGGGTCTACGCATGCTCCTCAATCTCGAGCACCGCGGGGCCGTCGGCGCTGATCCGCGCGCAGGTGACGGCGCCGGCATGCTCGTGCAGATCCCGGATCGGTTCTTCCGCGAGAGCGCGGGGCTCGATTTCGACTTGCCCGAGCCCGGTCACTACGCCGTCGGCTATATCTTCATGCCGCATGACCGGGAGGGGCGCGAACGCATCGAGCGCCGGCTCGCGGCGATCTGTCAGGAGTTCGGGCAGACTCTTCTTGGCTGGCGGACTGTGCCGACGGACGATTCGACGCTTGGCGACACCGTGAAGCCAACGCAGCCCGTGCATCGGCAGGTCTTCATCGGTCGCGGACCGACCATCAAGAGCGAAGAGGCGTTCGAGCGTCGGCTCTATCTTATCCGCAAGGTGCTCTCGAACTTCGTCGTCGCCGAGGCCGACGCCCGAATGAAGAGTTTCTATGTCGTCTCATTGTCGTGCCGCACGCTGGTCTACAAAGGCATGTTCCTCGCCGACCAGCTTGGCACCTACTATCCGGACCTGTCGCACGAGACCTTCGAGTCCGCACTCGCGCTCGTGCATCAGCGCTTTTCGACGAACACGTTCCCGACCTGGTCGCTGGCACATCCCTACCGCATGGTCGCGCACAACGGCGAGATCAACACGCTGCGCGGCAATGTGAACTGGATGGCGGCGCGGCAGGCTTCGGTCGAGTCCGAGAAGTTCGGCGACACGATCGATCTCCTCTGGCCGATCTCCTACGAAGGGCAGTCGGACACGGCGTGCTTCGACAACGCTCTCGAATTCCTGGTGCAGGGCGGCTACCCGCTCGCGCATGCGATGATGATGCTCATCCCCGAAGCCTGGGCAGGCAATCCGCTCATGGATGAGGATCGGCGTGCCTTCTACGAGTATCACGCCGCGCTCATGGAGCCGTGGGACGGCCCTGCCGCCGTGGCGTTCACGGATGGACGGCAGATCGGCGCGACGCTCGATCGCAACGGGCTCAGGCCCGCCCGCTATCTCGTCACCGAGGACGGGCTCGTGGTCATGGCCTCCGAAATGGGGGCACTGCCGATCGAAGAGAGCCGCATCGTCACGAAGTGGCGTCTGCAGCCGGGCAAGATGCTGCTCATCGATCTCGAGCAAGGCCGCATCGTCGCCGACGAAGAGATCAAGGCGGAGCTGTCCGCCAAGAATCCATATCGGCAATGGCTCGAACGCACGCAGATCGTTCTCGAGGACTTGCCGGCCATGGTGCATGGCGCGCCGCGCTCGAACGTCTCGCTGCTCGATCGCCAGCAGGCGTTCGGCTACACGCAGGAGGACGTGAAGCTCCTCTTGGCGCCGATGGCGGTAACCGGGCAAGAGGCCGTCGGGTCGATGGGAACGGACACGCCGATCTCAGCGCTCTCCTCGAAGTCGAAGCTTCTCTACACCTACTTCAAGCAGAACTTCGCGCAGGTGACGAATCCGCCGATCGACCCGATCCGCGAAGAGCTTGTGATGAGCCTCGTCTCCTTCATCGGGCCGCGTCCCAACCTGTTCGACCTGCACGGATTGTCAGAGAAGAAGCGCTTGGAAGTGCGCCAGCCTATCCTCACCAACGAGGACCTCGAGAAGATCCGCGGCATCTCCGAAGTGGCCGAGAACCACTTCATGACGGTCACGCTTGACATCACCTATCCGGCCGAGAAAGGCGCGGCGGGAATGGAGGAGGCGTTGAAGCGGGTCTGCGAAAAGGCCGAGCGCTTCGTCGTGACCGAAGGCCGCAACATCATCATTCTGTCGGACCGCCTCGTCGGCGCGAATCGCATTCCGATTCCTGCCTTGCTCGCAACGGCGGGCGTTCACCACCATCTCATCCGCAAGGGGTTGCGCACTTCCGTCGGTCTCGTCGTCGAGACGGGCGATGCGCGCGAAGTTCATCACTTCTGCTGCCTGGCGGGCTATGGCGCGGAGGCGATCAATCCGTGGCTTGCCTTCGAGACGATGAAGGAGATCCACACGAATGGCGACTTCCCGAAGGAAGTGAGCGCCGATGAGGTGGTGAGCCGGTACATCAAGTCGATCGGCAAAGGCATTCTGAAGGTGATGTCCAAGATGGGCATCTCGACCTATCAGAGCTACTGCGGCGCGCAGATCTTCGACGCGGTCGGCCTGAGGAAGTCCTTTGTCGACACCTATTTCTTCGGTACCGCGACGACCATCGAAGGCGTCGGCATCACGGAGATCGCCGAGGAGACGGTGCACCGGCACCGCGCGGCGTTCGGCGACGATCCGGTGTTACGGCGCGCATTGGACGTCGGCGGCGAATACAATTTCCGCCTGCGCGGCGAGGACCATGTGTGGACGCCCGATGCGGTCGCGAATCTGCAGCATGCGGTGCGGGCCAATCTGCCTGACAAGTATCGTGACTATGCGCGCGAAGTGAACGAGCAGAACGGGCGGTTCACGACGGTGCGTGGGCTCTTCCATCTGAAGAGCGCGGCCGAGGTCGGCCGTGCGCCCATAGCGCTCGACGAAGTCGAGCCGGCGAAGGAGATCGTCAGGCGCTTCTCGACCGGCGCGATGTCCTTCGGCTCGATCAGCCGCGAGGCGCACACGACGCTCGCCAAAGCGATGAATGCGATCGGCGGCAAATCGAACACGGGCGAGGGAGGCGAAGAAGTGGATCGCTTCCAGCCCTTGCCGGACGGGCGCCCCAACCCGCTGCGCTCTGCGATCAAGCAGGTCGCCTCCGGCCGCTTCGGCGTCACGGCCGAGTATCTCGTCAACTCCGACGTGATGCAGATCAAGATCGCGCAAGGCGCCAAACCCGGCGAGGGCGGTCAACTGCCCGGACATAAGGTCGACGCCAATATCGCGAAGGTGCGCCATTCGACGCCGGGTGTCGGCCTCATTTCACCGCCGCCACATCACGACATCTATTCGATCGAAGATCTGGCGCAGCTCATTTTCGATCTGAAGAACGTCAATCCGTCAGCCGACATCTCGGTGAAACTCGTCTCCGAGGTGGGCGTCGGCACGGTCGCGGCCGGTGTCGCCAAAGCGCGCGCGGATCACATCACCATTGCCGGATTCGAAGGGGGGACGGGGGCCTCTCCGCTCACCTCCATCAAGCATGCGGGCAGCCCGTGGGAGATGGGCCTCGCCGAAACGCACCAGACGCTGGTGATGAACCGTCTGCGTGGGCGCGTCGCACTGCAAGTGGATGGCGGGCTGCGAACGGGCCGCGACGTGATCATCGGTGCGCTGCTTGGCGCCGACGAGTTCGGCTTCTCGACGGCGCCGCTCATCGCCGCGGGCTGCATCATGATGCGCAAGTGCCACCTCAACACTTGCCCCGTGGGCGTCGCGACGCAGGATCCCGTGCTGCGCAAGCGCTTCAAAGGCACGCCCGAGCACGTCATCAACTACTTCTTCTTCGTCGCAGAGGAGGTGCGCGAGTACCTCGCCTCGATGGGCGTGCGGTCGGTCGCCGAGATCATCGGCGCAACCGAATACCTCGCGAAGCGCGAAGACGTGACGCATTGGAAGGCGAGAGGTCTCGACTTTGCACGTGTGCTGCACAAGCCGCAGGTGCCTGCCGACGTTGCCACCCGGCACACCGAGCGGCAAAGGCACCCGATCGACGACGTTCTCGACCGTACGCTGATTGCGCGGGCAGCGCGAGCGATCGAGGCGGGTGAGCCTGTCGAGATCGAAACGGCGATCGGCAACACCGACCGTACCGTCGGCGCCATGTTGTCGGGCGAGATCGCCAAGCGGTACGGGCATGCCGGCCTGCCGGACGATACCGTCCGTATCCATTTGATCGGCACGGCCGGTCAGTCCTTCGGCGCTTTCCTCGCGGCCGGTGTCAGCATCACGCTCGACGGCGAGGCGAACGACTATGTGGGCAAGGGACTTTCCGGCGGCCGCCTCATTGTGCGGCCGCCGCAGGACAGCAAGATCGTGCCTGAAGAGTCGATCATCGTCGGCAACACGGTGCTCTACGGTGCGATCTCGGGCGAAGCCTATTTCCGGGGCGTTGCAGGGGAGCGCTTCGCCGTGCGCAACTCCGGCGCGATCGCCGTCGTCGAAGGCGTCGGCGATCACGGCTGCGAATACATGACGGGCGGAATCGTGGTGGTGCTCGGCAAGACCGGGCGCAACTTCGGCGCCGGCATGTCGGGCGGCGTTGCCTATGTCCTCGACGAGGACGGCTCGTTCCAGAACCGCTGCAACCTGTCTATGGTCGAACTCGAACCCGTGCCGGAGGAGGAGGAGCTGCTTGAGCGCGACTTCCACCATGGCGGCGATCTCGAACACAAGGGACGGGTCGATGTCGGCGATGATTTGACGCGCCATGACGAAGAGCGGCTGCATCAGCTCATCCAGAACCATTTCGCCTATACGGGCTCGGCCCGCGCCAAGGCGGTCTTGGAGGATTGGGCGCGGTGGCGGCCCAAGTTCCGGAAGGTGATGCCGGTCGAGTACCGCAAGGCCATCCAGCAGATGCAGCAATATCGCCACGCGGCGGAGTGACGTCCGCTCGCCCGCACGCGATCAGCAGGACGAACAGGCATTGACGATCCCGGTCGCAGCGTGGCACGCGCGCGGCCGGGAAGCGAGTGAGAGCGATGGGTAAGGTGACGGGGTTCCTGGAGATCGATCGCCAGGATCAGAAGTATCAGCCGGCGGGCGACCGCATCCGGCACTATCGCGAATTCACGCTGCCGCTCGAAGACCGCGACGTCGAGAAGCAGGCGGCGCGCTGCATGGATTGCGGCGTGCCCTACTGCCACACCGGCTGTCCGGTGATGAACCAGATTCCCGACTGGAACGATCTCGTTTATCAGAAGGACTGGGAAGAGGCCGCGCGGAACCTTCATTCCACCAATAATTTTCCGGAGTTCACGGGGCGCATCTGCCCGGCGCCGTGCGAGGAAGCCTGCACGCTCAATCTCGAGAACGTGCCGGTCACGATCAAGACGATCGAGCAGGCGATCGCCGACAAGGCGTTTCAAAACGGCTGGATTCGGCCGGAACCATCGAAGACGCGGACGGGCAAGCGCGTCGCGATCGTGGGTTCAGGCCCAGCAGGACTTGCCGCCGCACAACAGCTCGCGCGCGTCGGCCACGACGTTCACGTCTTCGAACGCGAGCCGAAGGCCGGCGGCCTCCTGCGCTACGGCATCCCCGACTTTAAGATGGAGAAGTGGCTGATCGACCGGCGCGTGCAGCAGATGGAAGCGGAAGGCGTCTCCTTCCACTACGGCGCCAATGTCGGGGGCGCACCTTTCTACGGCAACGAGGTCGGGCGGAATGTGGCGCCGCAGGAGCTCATGGATCGCCACGACGCCGTTCTGCTCGCTTGCGGCGCGGAGTGGCCGCGCGACCCGCAATTGCCTGGAATGGACCTAGCGGGCGTGCAGTACGCCATGCCCTATCTCGTGCAGCAGAACCGCCGCGTCGGGCACGAAGACGTCTCCGGCGATCGTCCGATCCTTGCGGGCGGCAAGCATGTCGTGGTGATTGGTGGCGGCGACACGGCCTCCGACTGTATCGGGACGGCATTCCGCCAAGGCGCTCTCTCGGTCACGCAGCTCGACATCCGCCCGATGCCGCCCGAGCGCGAGGACAAGCTGGTGATTTGGCCCTATTGGCCGACCAAGATGCGCACGTCCTCTTCGCAGGCCGAAGGGGCGTCACGCGAATTCGCGGCGGCGACCTTGGCGCTCGACGGCAAGAACGGTCGGCTCACGCATGTGCGCTGCGCGCGCGTCGATGAAAAGCGCCGCCCCCTCTCTGGCACGGAATTCTTCATCCGCGCCGACCTTGCTTTGATCGCGATCGGGTTCGCGCATCCAGTGCACGTTGGGCTCGTCGAGCAAATGTCGCTCGAGCTCGACCATCGCGGCAATGTGATGGCCGATGACAGCGCCTATCGCACGAGCCACGCGAAGGTCTGGGCTTGTGGCGACATGCGCCGCGGGCAGTCACTCGTCGTCTGGGCGATCCGCGAAGGCCGCCAAGCCGCGCGTGCCATCGACGAGGCCCTGATGGGCGCGACGACGCTGCCACGCTGACGCCTGATCACTGCAGGCGGTCGCCTCGGACCTCGGCGCGAGAACCCGGTGCCGATGCCGCGCTCGCGGCAATGCCATCATCCCGCGGCCAGCGGAAGTCGTCAGCGCGTCCCGATGGCGAAGCCGGCATGTCCCCCAGCACCAAGACGCGCGTCGCCACGTCGTCGGCCGGCCGGGGCCGACGCGTGACGGTCGCAAGCTCACCGCCGCGGACAGCGACGATCGGCGTGACCTGGATGACCGGCCCGACATAGGGTGGCGGCGCCGTGACGCTGGGCATGACCGGGGCGGGGCGCGCGGGCGCGGCCTCCTCGGCCGGAGGCGGAAGAGCGGCGATCACCGGCCGCGTGATGGTGATGTCGCGGCGGATCTCGTTTTCGACGTAGAAGGCAAGCTTGCGGTTGCCGGCGGGCGTAAGCCCCACGCCATCGGGTCGGCGCAAGCGGCGCGGTTGCCCGTTCACGTCAGGGCCGATCGCGACGTAGCGGCCTTCCTCGTCGACGAAACCTTCCCAGACGTCAACGAAGCGCGCATTCGCCGTGAAGGTGCGACTCTTGAAGATGTCGTTCAGGAACGATGCTTCCGCCGTGAGGCCCGGCCGGCGCATGGCGGGCAACCCCGTCCAATAGACGGGAACGCGACGCTCGGCGAAGGCAGCGAGCAGTTGATCGACCCGCGCTTGATAGAGTTCGCGCCAACGGTCCGTCCGTGGTTCCGCATTCGCCGTGCCGTCGGTCATCGGGACGCCGTCATTGACACCAAGCGCCACCACGACCGCGAGCGGTGCGGTGTCGCCCAGCGCCTCACGCCCATGCGCCACCCAGTCCACGGGTTCGCGCCGCGCCAATCCCGTGTCGGCGTGCGTGACGGCGCGGACCACCACCATGGCTTCACCCGCAAACGCCTCGCGCAGGCCTTGCGCGAGACCGTCTGCCATCTGGTCGCCAACGACGAGAAGAGTGCGGGCATTCGGATCTTTCGGAACCTCGACGATGCGCGGACTGGCATCGGAGATCGCTTCGGCCGCGCGTTGCGCGGCGCGGCGCTGCTGTTCCTGTTGTGCGCGTCGTGCGCGCTGCTCCATCTCCTGTCGCTGCCGCAGGATCGCGCGACGTCGTTCCTCGTCGCGCTGACGCATCTGCTCCATCAGGAATTCGAGCGCCGGTCCTTGCGCCCAGGCCGGAGCGAGCGGGGCGAGCATCGCGACGCTCCACATGGCGACGATGGCGAGGCTCAGAAGGCGTAACGCTCGGGTCATGGTCCTACGATATCAGTGCCGGTCAGACGCGGCAAAATGGAGGCACTCCGTCAGTTGCCCGTACCGTGCCGCCGGAGCCGCACGAGCACGTCTTCTGTCGCGAACCCGTCTGGCAGCAAACCGGCGCGAACCTGGAAATTGCGCACGGCATCACGGGTCCTTGCGCCGAAGCGGCCCTCGGTGCCGCCCGTGTCGAAGCCCATGTGGGTCAGGCGCCTCTGAAGTTCCATGCGCTCCGCGCGGGAGAGGGAGCGCACGTCGCGTGGCCAGGAACGCAGGATCGGTCCACCGCCGCGCAGGCGATCGGCAAGATGGCCAATGCCGATCGCGTAGGCGTCCGACGTATTGTACAGGCGCAGAACGTGAAAGTTCTGGGTCACCAGGAACGCTGGCCCGCGCGCACCTGTCGGCAGCAAGAGGTTCGCGACGTCGCCTCCCCGCGGGAACACGGCGCCATCCGCGCGGCGTACGCCGAGCCGCTCCCATTCGGCGATCGGCATGCGTTGGTCGCTTGCTCCGAGGCGGTGGTCGAATCCGCTCGGCAGCACGACCTCGTAGCCCCAGTTCGCGTCACTCATCCATCCGGAGGTTTTGAGTTTGTTCGCCGCCGAACCAAGACCGTCCGCGATGGAGGCGATGAGATCACGCCGGCCATCGCCGTCGGCATCGACGGCATGGGCGCGGAAGGTGGTCGGCATGAACTGCATGTGGCCGAAGGCGCCGGCCCAGGAGCCACGCAGCCGGGCGCTCGGAATGTCCCCGCGCGCGACGATCTCGAGCGCGGCAACGAACTCGTTGGCATAGAACTCTTGACGGCGGCCAATGCAAGCGAGTGTCGCCGTGGAGCGCAAGATGGACGCATCGCCCATCGTGCGGCCGAAATTCGATTCGCCCGCCCAGATCGCGGTCAACACGAAGCGATCGACACCGAAGCTGCGCTCCAACCGGTCGAACAAGGCCGCATGTCGCTGCAACAGCGTGCGGCCTTCGGTGATCCGTGCAGCACTCACCTTTGCGGCGAGATAGTCCCAGAGTGGCCGTTCGAATTCGGCCTGCCCGCCGCGCTGGAGACCGATGAGACGCATGTTGGGGGTCAAGCTTGCCGTCTCGCGATCGAACACCTCGCGGGAGACGCGCCGCGCCGATGCTTCCCCGCGCAATCGATCCAGACACTGACGGAAGTTCGCACGATCCGTGGCGATGGCCCCCGCGGACATGCGGGGGTGCTCCTGCGCCGCGCATGGCGCCAGGGCCGCCAGGACCAGAAGCGTTCCGGCCAGGGCTTGGCGCATGCCCGCCGTCGTCGCGATCAGGTGCCGCGCGCCGTGATGCGCAAGCGTCGCAACACGGTCTCGGTTGGCCACCCGTCGGCCGGCGCGATGCCGGCGCGCTCCTGGAAAGCGCGGATGGCACGGCGCGTCATGTCGCCGACGCGACCATCGGTGCCGCCCGTGTCGTGGCCAAGCCGCACGAGGATTTGCTGCATTTCCGAGAGTTCGTCGGTGGAGAGTTGCCGTTCCTGCCCCGGCCAAGCTTGCACGAGGGGACCCTTGCCCCGGATCCTGTCGGCGAGGTGACCGACCGCCAGCGCGTAGTTGAACGAGGGGTTATAGGCAAGGAAGGCGCGAAAGTTCTGGAACAACAGGAAGCCCGGCCCTTCCACACCCATCGGGAAGCGCGCGCGCGCTTCGAGATCCCCCGCCGGGAAGGGCTCGCGGTCCGGCCGCGTGAGACCGAACCGCTGCCAATCGGCGACTTTACGCACCTGCGTTCCGTCAGCGAGCGCGGCGTTGAAACCCGCGGGCGCGCGCACCTCGAAGCCCCAAGGCTTGCCGGTCTGCCAACGACCGCGGGTCTTCAGGAAGTACGCGGAGGAGGCCAAGGCGTCTGGAATCTCGAACAGGTTGCGCCGGCCGTCGCCATTGAAGTCGACCGATGCGTTGAGCCACGCCTCCGGCATGAACTGCGTGTGCCCCATCGCGCCGGCCCAGGAGCCGACCATCTGCTCCGGATTTGCCCACCCCCGTTGCACGATGACCAGGGCGTTCAGAAGCTCCTGCTCCCAATAGGCGCGCCGGCGCGGGTCGCCCCAGGCCAGGGTTGCGAGCGACCGGGGGACCGAGCGCATGACGCGCGGGTTGTCGAGAATGGCGCCGAATGAGGACTCGTTGCCCCAGATCGACAGTAGCGCAAAACGGTCGACGCCATAACGGCTCTCGATGCGCGCGAGGAGTTCGGCGTGTTGGACCGCGCATTCGCGACCGCGCATGATACGCCATTCCGAGACGCGACGGTTGAGGTACTGCCAAACCGTCTCGGTGAATTCCGGTTGGCGCCGCTGCAGGTCGAAGATCTCGGTGTCCGGCGTCATGCCCCGCATGACGCGGTCGTAGACCGCATCGGTGATGCCGCGAGCCCGGGCCCGTGCGCGGAAGGCCTCGATCCAGGTCGCAAAGCTGACGGACCCTTGAGCGGAAGCCCCGCCACAAGCTGCTATGGTGCTCAGGCCGAGGACACCGCCGAGAAGTGCCCGCCGCGTGACATTGGAATCGTCGAGATCCGCGCGCCGCATGACCTGCTCCGCCCGCTGTGGCGAGCCCCGCCGCTCGCCCCTCGCTCTATTCCTCGGCACGATATGGTTACCGAACGGTTCACAGCCCAAACGCGCCGCCTCGGCCAAGTTTAGCTGCCGCGGCGCGCGCCGTCGCGACAATTCCGGAGCGCGGTCGACAAGATTCCGGAACCGCGCTACCTCCCGACCCGTTCGATCCGTTGCCCGAGGACCCCATGACAAAACCGATTCGGAAGGCCGTTTTCCCGGTTGCGGGGCTTGGGACGCGCTTCCTGCCCGCGACGAAGGCCGTGCCGAAGGAGATGCTGACGGTCGTGGACCGGCCGGTCATCCAGCACGTGGTCGACGAGGCGCGAGAAGCAGGAATCGAGCACTTCGTTTTCGTCACCGGCCGCAACAAGCACGTCATCGAGGATCACTTCGACCGCTCCTACGAACTTGAAGGCACGCTGGCCGAGCGCGGCAAGAAGGCGGAGCTTGAACTCCTCGCGCGCGATCTGCCGGGCGCGGGTGAAACGAGCTTCACCCGTCAGCAGTCACCGCTTGGCCTCGGCCACGCGGTCTGGTGCGCGCGCGATATCGTCGGCAACGAGCCGTTCGCCCTCCTCCTGCCGGATATGTTGCATCAGGCGCGCACGATGCCGTGCATGGCGATGATGGCGGAAACCTATGCAAAGCACCCCGGCAACTATATCGCCGTCTACGAGGTGCCGCACAATCAAGCGCATCAATACGGCATCGTCGGCCGCGGCAAGACCGTGGGCGACGGGGCCTTCGAGATCACTGCGATGGTCGAGAAGCCGCCACAAGGCAAGGCGCCATCCAATTTGGCGATTTCCGGCCGCTACATTTTGGAGCCGGCGATCTTCGACATTCTCGCCGATCAGCCGCGGGGCGCGGGGGGCGAGATCCAGCTGACCGATGCCATGATCACGCTCGCCAAGACACGCCCGTTCTATGGCGTGACTTTCGATGGGCAGATCCATGATTGCGGCATGAAGATCGGGTTCCTCATGGCCAATGTCGCCTATGCGCTTGCGCGGCACGATTTAGCACCGACGTTTCGCCAGGAGCTGATGCGGCTTCTCGCACCTCGCGCGGGGTCGTAACCGGGCTCCGCCGCCAACTTCGGCAACGGGCGCCGTCCGCGCCGCCCGGCCCCCCGCCTCACCCGACTGGCCGCTCGTCGGCGATGATCTTGCCATCGTTCGGCAGGGTACCGGGTGCGACGAGTTCGACCGACCCCCTCAGCTTCGTCAGCGCCTGCAGTGTGTCGCTCACCACGCCCGCGAGCCCATCCGCCACCTTGCGCCGCGTTTCGGCCTGCAAAGTCATCACATCCTGTTCGCCCTTGCGCTCGACGACGAGGCGCACCTTGTGGATCTCCGGGTGACGTTTCATGACCTCGGCGATCGTCCCCGGATGCACGAACATCCCTTTGACTTTGGTCGTCTGATCCGCGCGCCCGAGCCAACCCGCCAGTCGCATCCCCGTGCGGCCGCAGGCGGATTTTCCCTTCACGACCTTGGAAAGATCGCCGGTCGCAAAGCGCAGCAGCGGATAGTCGGCGTTCAGTCGTGTCACCACGACCTCGCCGACCTCGCCGTCCGGAACGGGGTCGCCGGTTCCTGGCCTGAGGATTTCGACAATGACGGTCTCGTTGACCACGAGGCCGTTCCTCGCCGCGGTTTCGTACGCGACCACACCGAGATCAGCGGTGGCGTAGGCTTGATAGGCATCGACGCCATAGTCGGCGATGACGTTTTGCAAGCTCGGTGGAAAGGCCGCGCCGGAAACCAACGCCTTCTTGAACGGCTGGTTCACCCCCGCTTCGGTGCACTTGTCGAGGAGCGCCTTCAGGAAGTCAGGAACACCGACATAACCTATCGGGTGGAAGTGGCGAATGCAGTCGAGTTGCTGCTCGGTGTTCCCCGGGCCGGCGGGGATCACGGCACAGCCCAAAGCCCGCGCGCCCGATTCCAGAATGAAGCCACCTGGCGTGAGGTGATAGGAGAAGGTGTTCTGGACAATGTCGCCCTTGCGGAAACCTGCCGCATAAAGGGCGCGCGCGGCACCCCACCAGTCCGAGGCCAAGCCCTCTGGGTCGGCGATCGGGCCCGGCGATAGGAACAGCCGTCCGAGAGCTCCCGGCTTGGTCGCCGTCAGTCCACCGAACGGGCTTTCGGGCGACTGTAGCTCCTTGAGGTCTGACTTGCGAATGACGGGAATTGCGGTCAGCGCCGCACGGTTCATGATCTCCTTTGGCTCGATGCCTTTGAGTTGGCGGCGCAGGCCGGGAGCCTTGGCCTTCGAGTAGGCGAGCATGGTCCGCAGTGTTTTGAACTGGGCGCGCTCGCGCGCGAAAGGATCACGACCCTCAAGGCGGTCGTAGTGGTCTGGCATCGGTTCACTCACGACACAATCGAGACGCGGGAACGCATCCGAAGAGAAGCGACGTTACGGAACAGCTCTTCAATGCGTCGATGGTGGATGGCAGGTACCTGCAGGGATGACAGGGTTCCACACCACGCCCCCTTGATCATGGTAGCGCGCTAGGACGGGATAGGCGATTCGAAAATCATGACATCGGCCAACGATCGAAAGCTTACGTAAGGACGCGTACCCAGCGCAGCACGTTGACGAGCGTCAGAAGTGCCGCCGCGACGTAGGTGAAGGCGGCCGCGCGCAGAACCGATCGCGCGGCCATGACATCCGATCCTTCGATATAGCGGCCGTGTTCGAGCGTCGGCAGGGCGCGCCGAAAGCTCGCATTAAGTTCGAGCGGAAGCGTCACCAGATGGGTCACGACCCCGAGCGCCAGCACCGCAAGGCCGAGTGCGATTTGCGCGACCATCAGCCCCGGAGACTTGACGAAGACGAAGAGCAGGGGCGCCGCGACGAGCACGAGGACCGCCAACCGATCAGTCCATACCAGAGCCGTGGCGAGCCAGGTCCGCGCAGCAAACAAACGCGAGCCTTCCGCGTGCTGGAGAGCGTGTCCGACTTCGTGCGCAGCGACGGCGACCGCGGTGATCGAGCGTCCTGCGAGGTTTGCATCAGTCAGGCGCACGGCGCGCGCGTCCGGATCGTAGTGATCGCCGTGGTCGGTGTGCTCGACCTTGACGTCGGCGAGGCCCGCCTCATCCAGCAGATGGCGGGCAAGCTCACCGCCCGTTCCCGCAAGGTCCGGGCGGTCGCCCGCATGCCGCTTCATCGTCGCGTGGACCCAGAGCGATGGGCCGACCACAAGCGCAAGGACGAGGAGACCCGCAACAACAAGGATCATGACGCTCAGATAGAGCGTCGCCTGGCACGGTGAAAGGCCCGCTCGCGCCTTGGCCTAGGCCAACCAGCGCTTGCGCCGCTTGTAGAACTTGACGTTTCTGAAGCTCTTCTTGTTCTCGCCGCGCGCGATCCCGAGATAGAACTCCTTCACATCTTCATTCTCGCGCAGCGCCTTCGCTTCGCCATCCATGACGATGCGGCCGGTCTCCATGATGTAACCGTAGGTGGCGTATTTCAGCGCCATGTTGGTGTTCTGCTCCGCGAGCAGGAAGGAGACGCCTTCCTTGTCGTTGATCGTCTTCACGATCTCGAAGATCTGCTCAACGATCTGCGGCGCGAGGCCCATGGACGGTTCATCGAGCAGGACCATCTTCGGTCGCGACATCAGTGCGCGTGCAACCGCCGTCATCTGTTGCTCGCCGCCCGAAGTGTAGCCGGCCATCGCACTGCGTCGCTCCTTGAGGCGCGGAAAATAGGCGTAGACCATTTCGAGATCGCGCTTGATCGCAGCGCTGCCGTCCCGGCGGGTGAAAGCTCCGGTCAATAGGTTCTCCTCGACCGTCAAATGACCGAAGCATTGCCGGCCCTCCATCACCTGAATGCAGCCGCGACGAACCACATCGTTCGGCGACAAGGCATGGACCTGGGCGCCGTCGAACTCGATCGAGCCCTTGGTGACCTCGCCGCGCTCGGCATGGAGAAGATTGGAAATGGCTTTCAGCGTCGTCGTCTTGCCGGCCCCGTTCGCGCCGAGGATCGCGACGATCCCGCCGCGCGGCACTTCGAGCGAAACGCCTTTGAGAACGAGAATGACGTGATCGTAGATGACCTCGATGTTGTTGACTTTGAGAATCAAGTCTTTCGCCGGCGCCTCGATCCCTTCGATCGGTTTTGCATGCACGTTCATCACGGCCACTCCGGCGGATTCATCGCTGCGGGGGAAGGAGCCGCGCTCGGCGCGGCTCCTCATCGTTGCGTTACGAGCGAACGTCGCAGGCTTCCGTGCGCTGCGGCCAACCCGCGTTCGACGCCGCATACTGGCGTGCGGCCTCTTCAAGCATCGGGCGCACGCGCGCGCGATCCGGCTGTATCCAGTCCGAAACGCGCTGCCAGCGCGTGCCGTCCCACTGCATCACGAAAGCGGCGTGATGGCCGTTGTGGTCGTCGCAGGTGACCCGCACGGGAGCGGCGAAGTCGGGCGCGCCGAGTTCGGTCCACCGCGCCGCAGTGATGTTGAGCGCTTCCAGGCCGCGACGCATGTCTTCGCCGTTGATCACGCGCTTGCCGGTCAGCCGCTGTGCGTTGCGGATAGCCTCCGCGACCAGGATGCCCTGATAGACGCCGCGATTGTAAAGGTTCTCGCCAACCTTCTCGCGGGTCGCGAGGGACTGCCCACGATCCACGACATGCCGGATGATGTCCTGGATGACGGGGAAGTTCGCACCGACCTGATGCCAGTTGAGCGCCAGATAGCCGCGGCCGTCGGCGCCCGCCGGGCGCGGGTCATCATCACTGCCTGCCCACCAGATGCCGATCAGACGATCACGCGGGAAGCCGGAACGGCCAGCCTCGCGGACGGCGGTCGGGTTCATCACACCCCAGCCTTGCAGCAAGACCCAATCGACGCGGTCACGACGGATCGCGAGCCACGTGGCCGACTGGTTCTGCATGTCGGCCGCCGGGATCGGATAGGTGCGGAGCGTGAAGCCGTATTGCCGGCCGAGCGCTTCCAGAACCGGGATAGGCTCCCGACCGAACGGCGCGTCGAGGAGGACGAGGCCGATCGTCTTGCCGCGCAGGCGCTCGAGGCCGCCTTCGCGCTGCGCGATGTACTGGATCCACACCGACGCGCCATCCCAGTAGGTCAGCGGCGGATTGAACACCCAGGGGAAGACGCGGCCATCGGCCGAGGCGGACAAGCCGTAGGCCATCGAGAAGATCGGGATCTTGTCGATGTGCGCGCGTGGAATGGTGGCGAGCGCCGCTCCCGTCGACCACGGGACGTAAATCACGGAGCCTCTCGCGCGGGCCTGTTCCCAGCACTCGACCGAGCGGCGAGTGTCGTACCCCGTCTCGCATTCTTCGAAGGTGATGCGCACGCCGCCGATACCGCCGTCGCGGTTGTTCAGCATGGTGATGTAGTCGCGCATGCCGTCGGCCGCCGGAATCCCGGAGCCGGAAAAGGCGCCTGTGCGATACGTGTTGTGAACGATGGTGATCGTCTCTTGCGCGGCAACCGGGGTCACACCCGGCACCGCGAGCATGGCGGCAAACGCCATGCCGAGACTTGCTGTTCTCAACGTCATGTCCTTCCTCCTCGATCTGCCGGCAACGGTCTTGGCCGCGCCTGCAACATTCGGTTGTCGTGCCCGGCGTTGGCCGCCGGTGTTCTGGTCGGGTGACCTACCCTAGTACGGGAATGGCCAGACCCGTAGCTTTTGTTTCAAGATCTGCCACAAACGCGCGAGGCCGTGCGGCTCGACGATCAAGAGATAGATGGTCAGTGCGCCGATCACCATGAACACGACCTTCTCGGCGGTGGCTCCCCCGAGAGGGATGCCGATCGCCGGCGCGCCGAACTTCAGGATGGTCGGCAAGGCGACGATGAAGGCGGCGCCGAGGAACGAGCCGATGTTCGAACCAAGCCCGCCGATGATGACGGCGAACAGGATCAGGAACGACAGGCGAATCGAGAACTCGTTTCCGGCCTCCGCGCCGCCGAGATAGATGAAGACGAAGAGCGCACCCGAGACGCCGCAATAGAAGGACGAGACGGCGAAGGCGAGGAGCTTCGCATCGAACAGCTTGATGCCCATCAGCTGTGCCGCGATGTCCATGTCGCGCACGGCCATCCACTGGCGTCCGATGCGTCCATGCACGAGGTTCGAGGCGAACCATGTCATGACCACGACGAAGGTCAGGAGGATCAGGTACTTTACCTCGATCGCCGCCGTCGGCCCCGTGATCGGCACGCCGAACAATGTGCGCAGCGGCACCTCGATAGCGCCGGACGGATTGTAATTGTAAAGCCATGGGATGCGCACGAAGGCCCATTGCAGGAAGAACTGCGCCGCAAGCGTTGCGACGACGAGATACAGGCCTTTGATGCGCAGGGAGGGGAGGCCGAAGAAGACGCCAACGGCAGCAGCAAAGAACCCGGAGGTGAAAATCCAGATGAGGATGTTCACTTCCGGGAAGTAAGTCGTGAGCTTGTAGCAGGCATAGGCCCCGACGCCCATGAAGCCGGCCGAGCCGAGGGAGATGAGGCCCGTATAGCCCGTCAGGATGTTGAGGCCGATGACGGCAATGACCAGCGCCAAGAACGGCAGCATGATCGTCTTGAGGATGAAGTCGTTCGCGAAGAGCGGAATGACCGTGTAGGCAAACGCGACGATGAGCAGCAGGCCGATCCGGTCCTGACGGATCGGGAAGACGGACATGTCCGACTGGTAGCTCGTCTTGTATTGGCCGACTTCACGATAGAACACGTCGTATCCTTTCCGCGGCCTAGACGCGCTCGATGATCTTTTCGCCGAACAACCCTTGCGGGCGGAACAGCAGGAAGACGAGTGCGATCACATAAGCGAGCCAGTTCTCGATCCCGTTTCCCAGGAGCGGACCCCAATAGAAGTCGCCGAGCTTCTCCAGGACGCCGATGATCAAGCCGCCGATGATCGCCCCCGGCACGGAGGTGAAGCCGCCGAGGATCAGCACCGGCAGCGCCTTCAAGGCGATGATCTCGAGCGCGAAGGACACGTCCGAGCGGGCGCCCCACATGATGCCTGTGACGAGCGCCACGATGCCGGCGGCGAACCAAACGATGACCCAGATCTGATTGAGCGAAATGCCGACGGACAAAGCCGCCTTGTGGCTGTCGGCAACGGCGCGGAGCGCGCGGCCGATGCGCGTGTATTGGAAGAACGCGGCAAGCACCACGATCATGATCGTCGCGATGATCGCGGCGGCCACGTCGAGGTGCTGTATGTTCACGCGGCCGCCGAAAATCTCGAAGGTCGTCGATCCCGTCGGCAAGCCGAGCTGTTGCGTGATCATGACCTTCGGGCTGCCGCCGAAGACATATTCGCCGAAGCCGATCAGGAAGTACGTCAGGCCAACCGTCGCCATCAGCATGATGATGTCGTGCTGGTTGACGAGGGGGCGCAGCACGACGCGCTCGACGAGGAAGGCGAGCACGAACATGACTACGAGCGCCCCGACAAGAGCAACGAACGCGACAGTTGTGCCTGCCGGCAGGCCCAGGCGCACTGTCATGATCTCGTAGAGGCCCACGAGCGACAGCGCGGCGAACACCACCATGATGCCTTGCGCGAAATTGAACACGCCGGAGGCCTTGAAGATCAGCACGAAGCCGAGCGCGATCAGCGCGTAGAGCACGCCGCCGACGAGCCCCTCCCAGACGACCTGCGTGAGCAGGTCCGGGCCCGTCCACATCGCGACGAAGGGGTCGACGAATACGTCGTAGATCAGGTTGCCGCGGTGGATCGCGCCGAACTGGGTCAGCGCCGTCAACAGCACGATGAAGGCGGCAAGACCCAACCCGACGAGAAGGCCTGCTCGCTGGCCCTCGGTTATGGCCGGTTTATTCGCAACCGCGACGTCGCTCATCCTTCCTCCCTCAATGCGGCACGCCGAGATAGGCGTCGATGACCCCCTGGTCCTGCTTCACCTCGTCGGGGGTGCCGTCCGCGATCTTGCATCCGTAGTCGAGGACGACGACGCGGTCGGACAGATCCATGACGACGCCCATGTCGTGTTCGATCAGCGCAATCGTGGTACCGAACTGCTCGCGCACATCGAGGATGAAGCGGCACATGTCCTCTTTTTCCTCGAGGTTCATGCCCGCCATCGGCTCATCGAGCAGGAGGAGCTCCGGCTCCATGGCGAGCGCGCGCCCGAGTTCCACGCGCTTCTGCAAACCGTAAGGCAACTTACCGACGGGCGTGCGGCGGATCGCCTGTATCTCCAGAAAGTCGATGATCTCCTCGACGCGCTTTCTGTGCTCGATTTCCTCGGTCATCGCCGGGCCGTAGCGGAAGAGCTGCCAGAACAGACCTTTCGTCATGCGCAGGCTGCGCCCGGCCATAATGTTGTCGAGTGTCGTCATGCCCTTGAAGAGCGCGACGTTCTGAAAGGTGCGCGCGATGCCGCCTGATGCCGCCTCATAGGGCTTCATCTTCGGCCGCACCATGCCTTTGAACGTGATCGTCCCCTGCTGCGGATGATAGAAGCCGTTGATCACGTTGAGCATGGACGTCTTGCCGGCCCCGTTCGGGCCGATGATCGCGCGAACCTCGCCCTTGCGGATGTCGAAGGAGACGTCCTGGATGGCTTTCACGCCGCCGAAGGAAAGGGAGACGTTCTTCACCTCGAGAAGAACGTCTCCCTTGGCAAGCTGGGCGTAGGAGACGGGCAGCGCTCTCATTCAGCAGCCTCCCGGAAAACCTCTGCGGTGACCGGGTAGGTCTCCATGTCGCGAATGGCGACGTGCGCTTTGATCACGCCCTTGCGGCCATCCTCGAAGGTCACCTCGGTCGAGATGTCGGCGGAGGAGGAGCCGTCATAGAGCGCGGTCGCGAGCGGGGCATAGCGATCGGCGATGAAGCCGCGACGCACCTTCTGCGTGCGCGTGAGTTCGCCGTCGTCGGCGTCGAGTTCTTTGTGCAGGATGAGGAAGCGCTTGATCTGCGCGGCTGCCATCATCGGCTCTTCGGCAAGGGAACGGTTCACCTCGTCGACGTGCTTCGCCACCATCTCGTAGACCTGTGGGTGGCCGGCGAGCTCCTGATAGGAGCCGTACACGACGTTGTTGCGTTCCGCCCAGCTGCCGACCGCGGTCAAGTCGATGTTGAGCATCACCGAGACGTAGTCCTTGCCTTGGCCGAACGCCACGGCTTCCTTGATGTTCGGATAGAATTTCAGCTTGTTCTCGATGTACTTCGGTGCAAACAGCGCGCCGGAGCGCAGTTTGCCCACGTCCTTGGCGCGATCGATGATCCGCAAGTGGCCGGTCTTCGTGTCGAAGAAACCCGCATCGCCCGTGCGCACCCAGCCATCCGGGGTCTTGGTCTCCGCCGTCTTCTCCGCGTCCTTATAGTAGCCCTGGAAGACGCCCGGGGATTTGAACTGGACCTCGCCATTGTCGTCGATGCGAATCTGCACGTCGATATTCGGCTTGCCAACGGTGTCGGCGTGGATTTCGGCGTCAGGCTGCGCCGTGATGTAGACGCTTGCTTCCGTCTGCCCGTAGAGCTGTTTCAGATTGATCCCGAGCGAGCGGTAGAAGCGGAAGATCTCAGGGCCGATCGCCTCGCCGGCGGTGTAGCCCACGCGGACCTTCGACAGGCCGAAGCGGCTCTTCAGCGGTCCATAGACAAGGATTTCTCCGAGGCCGTAGAGGAGGTGCGCCGACAGCGGAACGGGTTCGCGATTGAGGATTTTCTCGCCCCACTGCTTCGCCACGTCGAGGAAGTAGCGGAACATGCGCCGCTTGAGCGCGCTTGCATCCTCCATGCGCACCATGGTCAAAGTGAGCAGGTTCTCGTAGACGCGCGGCGGCGCGAAGGCATAGGTGGTGCCGATCTCGCGACGGTCTTCGACGACGGTTGCCGCCGATTCCGGGCAGTTCACACAGAAGCCGGCGGTGTAGGACTGCGCGATGGAGAACATGAAGTCTCCGACCCAGGCGAGCGGCAGATAAGCGATCGTCTCCTCGGCGTCGGTCAGATTGTCGAAGACGTTGCCGTTGCGCGCCGAGATGATGACGTTGTCGTTGCTCAGCATCACGCCCTTCGGCCGGCCGGTCGTGCCCGATGTGTAGAGTATGACGGCAAGGTCGGCGCCCGAACCGCGCGCGACGTCCTCGAGCCAGTACCGCTCCACCTTGGGGTCTGCGGCGGCGTGTTCGCGGCCGCGCCGCTGAACTTCGACGAAGGAATGAAGCTTGGAATGAGCGTAGTCCCGCAAGCCGCTCGGGTCGTCGTAGATGACATGCGTGAGACTGTGCAGCCGATCGGCAATGGATAGGACCTTGTCGACCTGTTCCTGGTCCTGGACGACGGCGATCGTGACCTCGGCATGCTCCAGCACATAGGCCATCTCGTCGGCGACGGAATCCGCATAGACGGGCACCGGCACCGCACCCAGCGCTTGCGCAGCCGGCATCGCCCAATAGAGGCGCGGCCGGTTCGCGCCGATGATCGCGACCTTGTTCCCGTGCTGCAGGCCGAGGAGCTTCAGCCCGATGGAAAAGGCGCGAATCTCATCGAGAACATCAGCCCACGACCATGTTTGCCAAATGCCGAGGTCTTTCCAGCGCATGGCCGTGCGCTGTCCCCGGATGCGGGCGTTCTCCAAGAGGAGCTTTGGGAACGTATCCAATTTCCCCGGTGCGGCCATGTCCGCATCGGCCATGCGTGTCTCCCCCGTTGCGGCGAGCCTTCACGGGCCCGCGTCTTGTGGTTTCTGGCAAAACTAGATCGCACCCGCGCGATCGAAATCAAGCGCTTCTTTCGGTTACCGGATGAATTCTATCCGATCGCGCAAAGAAATGCGGGGGGATCACGCAAAGAAATGCAAGCGATTTGCAGCCGGATGGCTGCGCCGTTCGATAGTGTATTTACACGTTATTGCGGCCCTCCGAAGTGAGGCTCCGCCTCGGCTTCGCCGGTCCGGCCGGTTCGCTATTCGGCCGCGCGCAGCGCGGCAACAGGCTCGTTGGCCCGGAAACGGTCGAGGAGCGCGGCCCGTTCGCCAAGCGCGGCCTGCACGTGCCGCTCCTTCACATGCCCGAAGCCGCGAATCTTCTCGGGCAGACTTGCGAGCGCGACCGCCGCCGCATGGTTCGTCGGCGTCAATGCGCGCTCGAACTCGGCAAGCATCGTCGCATACTCTTCGATCAGGCGACGCTCGGTCCGGCGCTCCTCAGTATAACCGAAGATGTCCCAACGCGTACCGCGCACGTGCTTCATACGGGCGAGCAGACCCAAGGCACGCATCATCCAGGGGCCGAAGCGCATCTTGCGCGCTTCACCGGTGACCGGATCACGCTTGGCAAGAAGCGGCGGCGCGAGGTGCAGTTCGAGCTTGTCAAAGGAGCCGAACTGCAGATCAAGCTGCCTTCGGAACGCGCCATCGGTGTAGAGGCGCGCCACCTCGTATTCGTCCTTGTAGGCCATCAGCTTGAAGAGATAGCGGGCAACCGCCTCGCGAAGTTCGGTGCGCCCTGGGCTTACCTTATCCTCGAGCGCGACGATGCGGTCGACGGCCGCCTTGTAGCGGCCGGCATAGTGCAGGTCCTGGTAGTCGGTTAGGAAGGCGTGACGGCGCGCGACCATCTCCGTGAAGCTCTGCGAGAGATGCTGCGCCTCGGTACGGGGGCGTTTCGAATCGATCAACGCCGCGACCTTCTCCGGATGAACGGCGGCGCGGCGTCCCCATAGGAACGCCTGCTGGTTCATCGCGACGGCTTCGCCATTGATGCGGATCGCTTCGAGCAGCGCCTGCTCGGAAAGCGGCAGCCCGCCGATCTGCCACGCATACCCCATCAAGAACATGTTGGTCGCAATCGAGTTGCCGAACAGGGCTGTTGCCCACTGCGTTGCTGGAACGAACGCGGCGGCCTTGCCGGCATCCGTGCCGACCTTGCGCTTCAATCGCGCGAAGGGCAGCGAGAAGTCAGCGGAGCGCGCGAAGTCGCCGGTCATCGTTTCTTCGGTGTTGACGATGATCGCCGTTTCGCCCGGACGGATGGCCGCCATCACCTTCGAGGACGCGGTCACCACGAGGTCGCCGCCAATGACCAGGTCAGCGCCGCCTGCGGGCACGCGGATTGCTTGAATGGTCTCCGGCTTCTCGGCGATGCGCACGTGGACGTAGACTGCCCCGCCTTTCTGTGCGAGCCCGGCCATGTCGATGACACCGCAGCCCTTGCCTTCGAGATGGGCCGCCATGCCGATGATCTGGCCGATGGTGACGACGCCGGTGCCGCCGATGCCGGTGACGAGGACGGCGTAGGACCCTTCGAGCGGTTTCGATTTTGGCTCCGGCAGCGGCCAGGCGCCACCGTCGTCCTTGGCGACCGCTTCCGCCTTGCGGATCTTCGCGCCGTGCACGGTCACGAAAGACGGGCAAAAGCCGTTCACGCAGGAGAAGTCCTTGTTGCAGCTTGACTGGTCGATTGCGCGTTTGCGGCCGAACTCGGTCTCGACGGGAACGACGGACACGCAGTTCGATTTCACGCCGCAGTCCCCGCAGCCTTCGCAGACAAGTTCGTTGATGAGAATGCGCTGATCCGGATCGGGGTATTCGCCGCGCTTGCGGCGGCGCCGCTTCTCGGCCGCGCAGGTCTGATCGTAGATGAGGACCGAGACACCGGGGACGGTGGCGAGCTCGCGCTGCACCTTCTCCAGATCTTCGCGCGCATCGAGCGTCGCGCGCGCCGGCCATTCCATGCCGGCCGGGTACTTCGTCGGATCGTCGGCAACGATGGCGATACGATCGACGCCCTCCGCGCGCACGATGCGCGCGATCTGGTCAACGGTAAGCCCGCCCTCGTGGCGTTGGCCGCCGGTCATGGCAACCGCGTCATTGAACAGGATCTTGTAAGTGATGTTGACGCCGGCCACCTTGGCGGCGCGGATCGCGAGCGAACCGGAATGGTTGAACGTGCCGTCGCCGAGATTCTGGAAGATGTGGCCGCGTTTCGAGAAGGGCGCTTCGCCGATCCAGTTCGCGCCCTCGCCGCCCATTTGGGTGAACCCCTCCGTCGAGCGGTCCATCCACTGGACCATGTAGTGGCACCCGATGCCGGCATAGGCGCGCATCCCCTCGGGCACTTTGGTCGAGGTGTTGTGCGGGCAGCCCGAACAGAAGTAGGGCGTGCGCGCTGCGATGTCGGTTTGCTCGGTACGGCGTTGCTCGAATGTCTTGATGGCCGCGAGGCGCGCCGCGACCTCTTCGTCCGGCGATTTCGCGAGCAGCCGGTCGCCGATGCCGATCGCGATCATGTTGGGATCGAGCGCGCCCTTGACCGGAAAGGCCCACTCACCGCGCTCGTCCCGCTTGCCGATGAGGACCGGCGCGTTCGCCCGGCCATACATCTCCTCGCGCACCTGCACTTCGATGAGAGAGCGCTTCTCCTCGACAATGATGATGGTCTCTAGGCCGTCCGCGAATTCGATGATGTGTTCGGGCACGCAAGGCCACGGCGCTGCCACCTTGTAGAGGCGTAGTCCAAGCCTCGCCGCCTTCGCCTCGTCGATGCCGAGTTCGTCGAGCGCCTGGCGCACGTCGAGATAGCTCTTGCCGACCGTGATGACGCCGATCTTCGGCTTTGGGCCGCCGCGGAACACCAGGCGGTCGAGCTGATTGGCGCGCAGGAAGGCGACGGTGGCCGCGCGCTTCGCGTCGTGCAGCCGGGCTTCCTGTTCCAGGATTTGATCCTTGAGGCGGATGTTCACGCCGCCAGCGGGCATGCGGAATTCGTCATCGCTCGGCAAAACGATCTTCACGCGCTCGAGCGACGCATCGATCGACGCGGTCGATTCGACCGTGTCCTTCAGGCACTTCAACCCGACCCACATGCCGGAATAGCGCGAGAGCGCGAACCCATAGAGCCCGTAGTCGAGGAGTTCCTGCACACCGGCCGGATTGAGCATCGGCATCATGGCGTCGAGCAGATGAAACTCGGATTGGTGCGCGGTCGTCGAAGACTCGGCCGTGTGGTCGTCGCCCATCAGAGCGAGCACGCCACCATGCTTGGATGTGCCGGCGAAGTTCGCATGCCGGAAGACGTCACCCGAACGGTCAACGCCCGGGCCCTTGCCGTACCACATGGCGAAGACGCCATCGTACTTGCCTTCGCCGCGCAGTTCCGCCTGCTGAGTGCCCCACACGGCCGTCGCGGCAAGGTCTTCGTTGAGGCCCGGTTGGAACAGAACGTCGGCGGCCTGCAGGTACTTCTTCGCACGCATGAAGGTCTGATCGAGGCCGCCGAGCGGTGAGCCGCGATAGCCGGAGACGTAGCCGGCGGTGTTCAGGCCCGCGAGCCGGTCACGCTCCTTTTGCATCAGGCACAAGCGCACCAGCGCCTGGATACCGGAAGTGAAGATGCGCGTCTCTGACAGCTTATAGCGGTCGTCGAGTTCGACCTTGCGAAGTGCGATCGAGCCAGGTCCCACGCCATCGGCCATGGACGCATCCTCCGCGGGGCCGGGCGCACCGGCCCTCTTCTGCTCCGCCACGGGGCGGGTGTGTCGCGTCGCCGGTGACGCTACGACGACAGCCGAACGACGTATATGGCAATAATATTGCCACATTTCCTGCCCGGGCACCATTTCGTTTGGGACGGGCGCGACGCAATGGCGCTGCGTCATCCTCCCTTGCCACGCACGAAGATGACGCCCGCATTGTGCAATGCGAAGCAGTTAGGCGCCCCGCGCGCGCTCAATGATCCGCGCGAAAGCCGTGGCATTTGGCAGGGTGCCGAAGGCGCGCCCATGTTCCCCGCCAAGTCGCGAGGCGATGAAAGCATCGGCGACTTCCGGACTCGAAAACCGCAGGAGGAGGCTTGCCTGCAAGGCGAGGGCTAGGCGTTCGACCGCCAAACGAAGCCCCGATTGCCGTGCCGCGTCGGCGACCGCGCCTTGGAGCGTGTCGACGAACGCATCGTAGCGCCGGTCGGCGCCGCGCGCCGCGTCAAGCTCGGCAAAGTAAGCTTCGGCTGCCGTGCGCTCGCGCTCGAAAGCGCGCAGGACGTCGAGGCAGATGACGTTGCCCGAACCTTCCCAGATGCCGTTCAACGGCGCTTCGCGGTAGAGCCGCGCCAGGATGGCATCCTCGACATAGCCGTTGCCGCCGTGGCACTCCATCGCTTCCGCGATCGCCGGCGGCGTGCGCTTGCACACCCAGTACTTCACGAGGGGTGTGGCAATTCGATTGAGTTCGTGATCATGCGTGCCGGGCGCAGCGTCGAGCCCGCTTGCGAGCCGCAGCGCCGCCCACATCGCGGCCTCGGCCTCGAGTGCGAGATCGGCGAGGACGTTGGTCATCAGCGGCTGATCGATCAGCCGTTTCTGGAACGCCGAACGAGTCGCGCAGTGCTGCACGGCGTGGATCAGGGCGAGCCGTTGCATCGCAGCGGACGAAATCGCGCAGTCGAGGCGCGTCACATGGCCCATTGCGAGGATCGTGCGGATGCCCTGACCTTCATTGCCGAGACGCTCGGCCCACAGGTCGCGGAATTCCACTTCCGAGGAGGCGTTCGACCGGTTGCCGCATTTGTCCTTCAGGCGCTGGATCACCAGGCAGTTACGCGTGCCGTCGGGCAACCAGCCGGGCGCAAGGAAACAGGTTATGCCGGCCTCGGTGCGGGCCAGCGTGAGGAAGAGGTCGCTCTGTGGCGCGGAGAAGAACCATTTGTGGCCGGTGATGAGATAGCCGCCGTCACCGGGCCGCGCCGTCGTGGTGATCTGGCGCAGGTCCGAGCCGCCCTGCTTCTCGGTCATCGCCATGCCGACGGTGAGCCCGCGCTTTTGCGCCGGCGCAATCGGGCGCGGATCGTAGTCACGCGACAGTATCTGCGGTTCCCAGCGCGCGGCCATGGCAGGGTCGACGCGCAGCGACGCGATCGAGGCATAGGTCATGAGGAGCGGACACATGATGCCGACCTCGCCCTGGCTCCACAGATAGGCGAGAACGGCGCGCGCTTGATGTGCCTTCGGTTGCTTTGCGGTCCAACCGAACGAGTGGGTCTCGGCGGCGATGGCGCGGCGCATCAGCTCGTGATAGGCGGGGTGGAAAGCGATACGATCGACGCGGTGACCGAGCCGGTCGTGGCTTTCCAGCGTCGGCCCGAAGCGGTTCGCATCGCGGGCCAGTGCCTGCACCTCGTCCGAACCGACGAGACGGCCGATGTCCGCGAACTTTGCCGAAAAACCGTCGAGGCCGAAGGCGCGGACGGCGCTCTTCAGGGCGACGTCGCCGCCGAAGGCGTCGAAATCGGAGAGCGGCGTCGCCTGATTGAACACCTCGTGCGTGGCATAGGCCGTGGCCCCGATCGCACTCATCTTGGGTCCTCCCGCGCGCCGCTTGGTGGGCGCGGCGCGTCTAAAGTGTATCACGACCGAACGAGAGAAAGGCTGCGGCGTGAAGGGCCGACTTCGTCCTGATTGGCAGGTTCACGACGCGCGGTCTTTCTGAACCGCTCACGTCCCCCAGCGCCAGAAGTCGTCGCCTGCCGCGGCGTAGGTGCGCGCCAGCACCATTTCGTGCACTTCCGACGCGCCATCGACGAGGCGCGCCGCACGCGCGTAGCGGTAGATCCATTCAAGGACGGTGTCTTTCGAGTAGCCGCGGGCGCCGTTCAGTTGAATCGCCGTGTCGGCGGCAAGATGCAGCGTATCGGCGACGTGCACCTTCGCCATGGATAAAGCCGCGCGCGCCTTATCGCCCTGGTCGAGAAGCCAGGCCGCCTTCATGACGAGGAGGCGGCCGATCTCGATCTCGGCCGCGACGCGGCCCATCTTGATCTGCACCGACTCGCGATCGGCCAGCCGAATGCCGAAGCCCTCGCGCTCCTTCACATAGGCCGAAGCGATTTCCAGGCAGCGCTTCGCCAAGCCGAGCCAACGCATGCAGTGGGTCAGGCGTGCGGGGCCGAGGCGGATCTGCGTCACCTTGAGGCCGTCGCCGACCTGCATCAGCACGTTGTCGTCGCTCACTTCGAGCCCGTCGAAGACGATCTCGCAATGACCGCCGTGCTCCTCCGGCCCCATGATCGGGATACGGCGCAGGATGTGCCAGCCGGGCTGGTCGCGATGGAAAAGGAAGGCGGTTAGCCCCTTGCGCTGATCGTCGGACGTGCGTGCGATCAAGATGAAGTGCTCGGCGATGCCGGCGCCGGTGATGAACCATTTGCGCCCATCGATGATCCACCGGTCGTTGCCCTTGCGGGTCGCACGCGTCTTCATCATGCCGGGGTCGGAGCCGGCGCCGCCCTCGGGTTCGGTCATGACGAACGCCGAGCGGACCTTGCCGTCGGCGATCGGCTGCAGCCACTTGTCCTTCTGCTCCGGCGTGCCGACGCGGCCGATCAGGTTCATGTTGCCGTCGTCGGGGGCGGCGCAGTTGAACACGCTTGGCCCGAAGATCGATCGGTTCGCCTCTTCATACATCGCGGCCCAGCCGATGATCGGCAGGCCCATGCCGCCCCGCGCCTTCTCGACTTGGGGCGCCCATAGGCCTTCGCCGCGGGCGCGCTCGCGCAGCTTCTTCAGGATGTCGAGTCGGATGTTCTCGTGGTCGTCATAGGCTTGCGGGTCCGCTTCCAGCGGCAGCACGTGTTCGGCAATAAAGGCGCGCGTGCGTTTGCGCACGTCCTCAATCTCGGGCGGAAGCGTGAAGTCCATGGCGCACTCACTTGAAGGGCGAGAAGGTGGTCGGGGTGAGGATGCGGTTCTCCATGCGCATCAGATTCGGTGTGGCGGCGGCAAGATAGTCCGACCAACCGGGCGCGGCAGCAAGCCGCGCCCGCTTCTCCTCGCGCGCCGCAAAGGAATCATAGCGCCACCAATGCACCACCTGTTGCAATTCCCCGATCTCGGTCACGAAGAAGCCGACGGGGTCGCCGAGGATCGGCCATTGGATGGGCTTGCCCTTTTCCTCGTAGACCTTGAGGAAGGCTGACAGTTTCCCCGGAAAGCAGGTATAGGTGCGCTCGTCGACGATGACCACTGTCGTCTCCCGTTGTCGTGCTTGGCCGTTGCATGAAACGCGAGGGCGGCAGGGAGGGCAAGGCCGATCTCCAGCTGGTTTGCACGACCTGATCCCGCCAAGCACCGGCGCCGCTCGACCGCATCACGACGTTTCTGACGCGACGCACAAATTGATCGTCGCGGGCGTTTCGGTGCATGGTGCGCGTTAACCTGCCCCTGCTATGTCGCCGCCATGACCCCTCTCGTTGCCGTGACCGCCGACCATCGCGTGGTCGGTATCCACAAGGCGCATCTCTGTGTCGTGCCCTACATCGATGCCGTCGTCGACGTCGCTGGCGCCGTGCCGCTGATCGTGCCGGCGCTCGGACCGCGCCTCGACATCCCGTCGCTGCTCGAACAGGTCGACGGCGTGCTCTTCACCGGCTCGCCGTCCAATGTCCACCCCGCGGAGTACGGTGCCGACCCGGCGCCGGAATACGAGCCCTACGACCCGGATCGCGACGCCACCACGCTGCCGCTCATCCGCGCGTGCCTTGCGGCGGGCGTGCCGCTCCTTGCGATCTGCCGCGGCTTTCAGGAGTTGAACGTCGCGCTCGGCGGCACGCTGCACACGGAAATCCAATCGCTGCCCGGACGCATGGATCACCGTTCCCTGCCGCACGACGACAACGACGTGCGCTATTCGATCCGGCAGCCCGTGTTCGTCGAACGGAAGGGCTGCCTCGGCCGAATCCTGAACGCCGATGAAGTGCAGGTGAACTCGCTCCACCGGCAAGGCGTGGCGGTCCTCGCCGATCGGCTCGTCGTCGAGGCGACGGCGCCGGACGGCACGATCGAGGCCGTATCGGTTGCGCAGGCGCCGGGCTTTGCCCTCGGCGTGCAATGGCACCCGGAATACTGGGCGAAGATCGACGGCCCGTCGCGCGCCATTCTCGAAGCCTTCGGTGAAGCCGTACGCGCCCACGCCGCGCACCGGCGGGGCATCGCGCTCGCGGCGGAGTAGACCGCCGGCGCGCATCTTTAGCGACTTTCCTCGGCGTGATCGACCTTGCCGAGGCGCAGCCGGTCGGGTGAACCGGCTGATCGTGGCGCTTGAAGAAGAAGCGGCGGAAGACATCCGCATAGCCGCGGTAGAGAAGGCCGCCATGTGCGCGAGCGCGGCGGGACGTAAACGTTAGGCGAACCCCGTCTCCACCAAGATGCGCTTCAGATGCGCGCGGCCCATCTTTGCATAGGTGAGTGGATGCGCCTTCGCGGGATCCTGCTCCGCTTCCACCACCACCCAACCTGAATAGCCGTGCAACTCGCGAAACACGGACGCGAAATCGACCATGCCGTCGCCAGGCACGGTGTAGACGCCCGCGATCACCGCATCGAGAAACGACCAGTCGCGGGCGTTTGCTTCCTCCATCACCGCGCGGCGCACATCCTTCGTGTGCACGTGCGCGATGCGTGCGCGATGGCGGCGGGCGAGCGCAGCCGGGTCGGCCCCGGCCCATGTTGCATGCCCGGTATCGAGCAGAAGGTGAACCGCAGGCCCCGTGGCAGCCATGAGCGCGTCGATGTCGTCTGCCGACTGCACCACGGTCCCCATGTGATGGTGATAGGCGAGGTGCACGCCCAGCGCGCGCGTATGCTCGGCAACCGCGGTCATGCGCGCGCCGAAGCGCGCCCAGTCGCGGGCGGCAAGCACCGGCCGGCGGGAGAGCGGCACGTCGCGGGCCCCGTGGATCGCATTGGAGGTCTCCGCGAAGACGAGCACGTCGCAACCCATGCCGCGGAGAAGGTCGAGGTGCGGGGTCAACGCCGCGATCTCGGCATCGGCGTCCCGCATGAGGAGTTCCGCCGAGTACCAGCCCGAGACGCAAGCAAGACCGAAGGGTGCAAGGGCGGCCTTCAGCGCCGCGACTTCGCGCGGGAATTTGTGGCCGAGTTCCATGCCCTCGTAACCGGCCGACTTCGCCTCGGCGAGGCAGGTTTCGAGCGGGGTTGCACCGCCCAGTTCGCGCATGTCGTCATTCGACCAGCCGATGGGATTGGCGCCGATGCGGATCATGTGAGCTTCCTCAATCGCCGAGGCGTTGTGCGGCGCGCGCATGCTCGTAGAGCGCGCGCGCAGCCTGAACGCTCGGGTGCGGCGACACTTCGGCGACCGCGACGTCCCACCAATGGCCGCCGGCGTCAGCCGACGTAGCCGGGTCGGTATCGATGACGATGACGGATGTTGTATCGGTCGCGCGCGCCCGGTCGAGAGCTGCGGCGAGCGCCGCAATGTCGGCGACCTTTTCGGCGCGTGCGCCGAGGCTCGCGGCATGGGCGGCAAAGTCGATCCCGGGCAGCGTCACGTGGGCTGCATCGCGCAAGAGGTTGTTAAAGCTCGCGCTGCCGGTCGCGCGCTGCAGACGATCGATGCAGCCGAAGCCGCGGTTGTCGAGCACGACGATCACGAGCTTGCGGCCAAGCATCACCGACGTCGCGATCTCGGAGTTCATCATCAGATACGAGCCATCGCCGACGAGCACGACGACCTCGCGCTCCGGCATGGCCATCTTCACGCCGAGCCCGCCGGCGATCTCGTAGCCCATGCAGGAGTAGCCGTATTCGAGGTGATAGCCGCCGGGCATTCGCGCGCGCCAGAGCTTGTGCAGCTCGCCGGGCAAACCACCCGCCGCACAGACGATGACATCGGAGGGTTGCGACCAGCGTTGCACGGCGCCGATCACCTGCGCGTCCGAAGGCGGCGATGTGTTCCCCGGCGCCGTTACCCGCAGCACCGCCTCGCGCCAGCGCGCATGCGCGTCGTGGGCTGAACGGATCCACGCATCGGGCGCGCGCCACGATGCAAGAGCGGCGGACAGCTCTTCGAGACCGACGCGCGCATCGGCAACAAGCGTCGTCGCACGATGCTTGCCGGCATCGAAGACCTGCACATTGAGGCCGATGAGACGTCGGTCGGCATTCGCGAACAAGGTCCACGAACCGGTGGTGAAGTCTTGCAGCCGCGTGCCGACGGCAAGGATCACGTCGGCCTCTTTCGCGGCGCGGTTTGCGGCCTCCGTGCCCGTGACGCCGATCGCCCCGAGATTGAGGGCATGATCGGCATCGAGCGCGGACTTGCCCGCCTGTGTCTCGGTGACGGGGACACCGTGACGCTCAGCGAAGATGCGAAGCATCACTTCGGCTTCCGAATAGAGCACGCCGCCACCTGCGACGATCAACGGCGCGCGCGCCGCCTTCAAGAGTGCCACGGCAGCCGCAAGTTCGCCTGCGTCGGGGCGCGGACGCCGCGGCGTCCACACGCGTGCGGCAAACATGGTGACGGGAAAATCGAACGCCTCTGCTTGCGTGTCTTGGCACAGCGCCAACGTGACCGGCCCGCAGGCGGCAGGGTCGGTTAGCACCTGCAGGGCGCGCTCGAGCGCAGCGATCGCCTGTTCGGGGCGCGTCAGGCGGTCGAAGTACCGTGAGACGGGGCGGAAACAGTCATTGGCCGAGACGGTGCCGTCGGCGAAGTCCTCGATCTGCTGCAACACCGGGTCAGGCCGCCGCGAGGCATAGACATCGCCGGGCAGAAGGAGAAGCGGGAGGCGGTTCACGTGGGCCACTGCCGCGGCCGTGACCATGTTCGTTGCGCCGGGCCCAATCGAGGTGGTGCACGCCATCATGCGCCGGCGGCGCGTCGCCTTGGCAAAGGCGATGGCGGCATGAGCCATCGCCTGTTCATTATGCGCGCGGTAGGTCGGCAGGGCATCGCGAAACTGCGACAGCGCCTCGCCCATGCCGGCCACGTTGCCGTGGCCGAAGATCGCCCACATACCGCCGAAGAGCGGGACACGCTTTCCCTCGATCTCGGTCATTTGCGCGGCGAGCGTGCGAACGATCGCTTGCGCCATGGTGATGCGTATGGTGCTGCCCATCGCTGTCCTTGCTCAGTCGTGCGCGCCCAGAACCATTTGCGCAAAGTCGACGATGGCACCGGACATCAAGCCTGACTCTTCCGAGCAGAGATAGGCGCAAGCGCGCGCAATCTCGTCGGGCTTCACGAGGCGGCCCCAGGGTTGGCTCGCCTCGGCGGCTTCGAGCCAGCCATCGGTCTTGCCATGGTACAGCTTCACGATGCGGTCCTCGCCCGGCGTGTCCATCCAGCCGACACCGAGACCGTTGACGCGAATGCGCTCACGCATCAGCGCATAGGCCACGTTCTTGGTGAGCGTCAGCAGGGCACCCTTCGACATGGAGTAGGGCGTGAGAAACGGCTGCCCACCGTAAGCGGACATGGACAGGATGTTGACGATCGAGCCTGCGATCCTCTCACGGCGCATGATCTTCACCGCATCCTGCATGAGGAAGAACGGTGCGCGCACGTTGAGCGCCATGATCATGTCGTAGAGTTCGGGGGAGGTGTCGGTGATCGTTCCGCGATCGGTCGAGGCCGCCACATTCACCAAGGCATCCACGCGGCCGAAGCTGTGGTCGGCCGCGGCCATGACGGCGCGGCAATCTTCGAGGTGTACCAGATTGGCGCGCATGAAGACGGTTTTACAACCAACAGCGGTGATCTCGTCGGCGATTAGCGCGCCCTTCTCCGCATTCCGCCCGCAAATCACGAGCCCCGCCGCGCCGCGCGCCGCAAACAGCCGCGCTACCGCCTCGCCGAGGCCCTGCGTTCCGCCGGTCACAACGGCAATTTTGCCGTCGAGCCGGCACGCCCCGGCTTCAGCCATGCATGTTCTCCCCTTGCGGTCTTCGCATGCCACGCCGACACGCGATTGTCAGTCATCAAAGCAGAACCTAAGGTTCGGGCAAGTGACGCTGTCACCGAAGCGTCACATTCGTAGACCCTTTCAGGAGATTCCATGCTTCGCATCGCCGTGTTGGGCGCTGGCCGCATCGGCCGCATCCATGGACACAACATTGCTGCCTCCTCGCGGGCGAAACTCGTCGGTGTCGCCGACGCTGACGTCTCCGCAGCGACGGCCCTCGCGCAGGAGGCCGGGGCGAAGGTCGCCGGCATCGAGGACCTCATGATCGCTGCCGATGTCGACGCCGTCTTCGTGTGCTCGCCGACCGACACTCACGCCGATCTCACGGAACGCGCCGTGCGCGCCGGCAAGGCCGTGTTCTGCGAGAAACCGGTCGATCTGTCGGCCGAGCGCATCAGGGCGTGCCTTAAAATCGTCGAGGACACCGGTCGCCCGCTCATGGTGGGCTTCAACCGTAGGTTCGATCCCAATTTCGCCGAACTGAAACGCCGGGTCGATCGCGGCGACGTCGGCTCTGTCGAGCTTGTTACGATTCTCTCGCGCGATCCGGGTCCGCCTCCGCTCGACTACGTCAAGCGATCGGGCGGGCTCTTTCGCGACATGATGATCCACGATCTCGACATGGCGCGCTTCCTCCTGGGAGAAGACCCGACCGAGGTGTATGCGGTCGGTTCCGCGCTCGTCGACCCGGCTATTGGTGAAGCTGGTGATGTCGATACGGCCGCAGTGCTCCTGAAAACGGAGTCGGGGAAGATCTGCCAGATTTCGAACTCCCGCCGTGCGACCTATGGCTATGACCAGCGTATCGAGGTGCATGGTTCGAAGGGGCTGGTGCGTGCCAACAATGTGGCGCTCACCACCGTCGAGAGTGCCAGCGAAGCCGGCTTTCGCACCGATCCGGTGCTGCCTTTCTTCCTGGAGCGCTACGCCGCAGCCTATCGCGCCGAACTTGATCACTTCATTGATGCGGTCGCGCGCAAGCAGCCGCCTGCTCCCTCGGGCCTTGATGGCCTGAAAGCGCAGCTTCTTGCCGATGCTGCGACCGAGGCGGCACGCCGCGGCACGGCCGTTCGCCCCGCCTACTGAGCCCCCCATGCTTACTTCTGCCGAGATCGCACAGCGGTTTCATGCCGCCCGTTCCATCGCTCTTGAATGCGGCGAGCGCGCGCTCAGCTTCTTCAACGATCGCTCTTCACTCGGCGTCTCCATGAAAGGCTACCAGGACTGGCTCACCATTGCCGATGGCGCCGTCGAGACCTTGTTCCGCGAGCGAATCGCGCAGGCTTTTCCGGGCGATGCGGTGATGGGCGAAGAGCAGGGCGGGGCCGCGTCCGACCGGCTTTGGATTATCGATCCGATCGACGGTACCGCCAATTTCGTGCGCGGCGACCGCATGTGGTGCGTATCGATCGGCTTCTTGACGGCCGGCATACCCGAGATCGGCGTGATACAGGCCCCGGCGCTCGACGAGACGTTCCTGGGGCGACGCGGTCATGGGGCCACCATGAACGGGGTGCCGATCGCTGCCGCGGCGACCACGGACATGCGGCGCGCCTCGATCGAGTTCGGCTGGTCGCCGCGACGGTCCAGCGAGGACTATGTTGCCGCGGTTTCTCGCCTCTTTGCCGCTGGTGCAAGCGTGAAGCGGTCAGCGTCAGGTGCGCTCGGCCTTGCCCACGTCGCAATCGGCCGCACCGACGCCTATGCCGAGTTGCACATCAATGCCTGGGACGTTGCGGGCGGGGTCGTGATCGCCTCCGAGGCCGGCGCCTGGGTCAACGATTTCTTCTCCGGCGACTGGGCGCGCAACGGCAACCCGATCCTCGCCGCCGCACCTGGGGTGGCGGATGCAGTCCGCTCTGCAACCGGGATCGTGTGACGCTGGGCTATATCGTTGACGGCGGCGCACCGTGGTGAAATCGTCACGAAAACGTCATGCATCCGATAAGGGTCCCGGCGACTGATCGCGGGCCTAATCCAGGGAGGTTCTCCATGTTCGACCGCCGTGCTCTTGCGGGGCTTGCTGTTGCCGCCGCGTTCGGGACGCTGCCTGCCGCCGCCCAACAGGGTGAACTCACCGTCTATTGTTCGGTCCAGGAAGAGTGGTGCCGGCCAATGATGCAGGCTTTCGAGCGCGCGACCGGCATTCGCGTGTCGATGACGCGCAAATCATCCGGCGAAACTTACGCCCAGATACGGGCCGAAGCCGCCAACCCGCGCGGCGACATCTGGTGGGGCGGAACCGGCGACCCGCATCTCCAAGCCGCAGAAGAGAATCTGACGGAGCCCTATCGCTCCCCGATGCTCGAACAGCTGCAGCCCTGGGCCGTGCGGCAGGCCGAGCAATCGGGGTTCCGTACGGTCGGCATCTATGCGGGCGCGCTCGGCTTCTCCTACAATCGCACGCAGCTTGAACGGCGCCGGCTTGCAGCACCGCGCTGCTGGGCTGATCTCGTCAAGCCGGAGTATCGCGACGAGGTGCAGGTCGCTGACCCGAACTCGTCGGGTACAGCTTATACGAAGCTCGCGACCTTCGTGCAGATGATGGGCGAGGACCGCGCCTTCGAGTTCATGCGGCAGATGCACCGCAACGTGAACCAGTACACCCGCTCGGGCGCGGCGCCGGCGCGCGCTGCGGCAACGGGCGAGAGCCTCATCGGCATCACCTTCCTGCATGATGCGGTCACGCAGGCCGTGCAAGGCGCGCCGGTGGTTGTCGTAGCCCCCTGCGAAGGCACGGGCTACGAGATCGGTTCGATGTCGATCATCCGTGGCGCGCGCAACCTGGAGAATGCACGGCGCTTCTTCGACTGGGCGCTGACCCCGGAGGCGCAGGCGATCGCCGTGCAGGCGCGCTCGTTCCAGGTACCCTCGAACCGTAACGCCCCGGTGCCGCCCGAGTCGCCACGGCTCGCCGACATCAATCTGATCGACTACGACTTCGCGCGCTACGGCTCGTCGGCCGAGCGCACGCGCCTTCTGGCGCGATGGGACCGCGAGGTGCGCAACGCCCCGCGGCGCTGATCCATCGTGCGGCGACGCACCGCCGACAGCGGGTTCTTCGATGTGGCGGCCGCCGGCGTCGCGGCCGTTGCATTTCTTCTGGCGCCCTTTGCCTTTGTCGATGATGCCCGTAGCGGCGCAAGCCTGGTGCTCGCCGGGCGCTGGCCGCTCTTCTTGCCCTTGGCCGCCACGCTCGCCGCCGGTGCATTCGCGCTGCTTGGGTCGCGCACGGGACACGCGCGCCTTGCCGTCACCGGGTTCGGGACCCTGGCATTACTCGCCTACGGTTTCTTTCCCGGTCCATTCGATGGAAGCCGGCCGCTGGCATTCGGCATCGGCGCGGCTCTCCTGCTCGGCGCGCTGCTCGTGCAAGGCGCCCGCGCACTTGCGGCGGCCGGCGCCTTCAAGGCGGATCGCTGGGTCGCCACCACGACAGTGACGATCCTTGTCCTCGTCCTGCTGTTCGTGTTCTTTCCCGTCGCCAAGGTGCTCATCAGCGCCTTTCAGGATCGCGATGGTGCTTTCGATCTGGCCCTCGCCTGGTCCCGCTTTGCCGCCGGCGACAATTGGTCGGTCGATTGCCTGCTCGCGGATCGGGGATGCGGCGTCGTCGCGAACACCGTCATTCTCGGTGTTCTGACCGGTGGGATCTCGACGCTGCTCGGACTTGCCTTCGCCTTGCTCGCGCAGCGCGGAGGACTGAAAGGAACGAAGCTCTTCGACGCGCTCTCGATCCTCCCCATCATCACGCCGCCTTTCGTCATCGCGCTCGCGCTCGTCGTCCTGTTCGGCCGCACCGGGGTCGTTACGGCTTTCCTCGACGAATGGTTCGACATCCCGCGCTCGCGCTGGATCTACGGCTTGCCGGGCATCCTGATCGCGCAAGTGCTGTCGCAGACACCGCTCTCCTACCTCATCTTGCGCGGGGCGCTGCAAGCGATCGCGCCCTCGCTCGAGGAAGCGGCGCAAACATTGCGGGCCTCCAAATGGCGGACGTTCCGCACCGTGACCTGGCCGCTGCTCCGCCCGGGGGTTGCAGCTGCCTTCCTCCTCGGTTTCGTCGAAAGCCTGGCCGATTTCGGCAATCCCCTGGTGCTTGGCGGCGCCTTCGAGGTGCTCTCGACCAAGATTTTCTTCGCGGTCGTGGGTGCCCAGCACGATCCGGGCCGCGCCGCGATCCTCGCCTTGATCTTGCTCGCACTGACGCTGTCGGCGTTCTGGTTGCAGATGGTATGGCTCGGCCGATCGAGCTACGTTACGGTGACGGGCAAGGGCGATGCCGGCATTCCGCTGCCCCTGCCGCGCGGCGTGCGGATAGCTTCCCTCGGCGTTGTCGTGCCGTGGGTGGTCCTCACCATCGTCATCTACGGCATCATCCTCGTCGGCGGCTTCGTGACCGATATCGGCCGCGGCGCGATGACACCGACCTTCGAGCACTTCCACACTGGGTTCTCGATCGAGTGGGGACCGCACGGGCTGTGGTTTTCCGGTTCCGCCTGGGACTCGTTCTTCGTCACCGTCGCGGTTTCGGCGATTGCCGCTCCGCTTACGACAATGGTCGGCATCCTCACGGCCTACGTGCTCTCGCGGCACAATTTCGTCGGCAAGCGGACCTTCGAATTCCTGACGATGCTGTCCTTTGCGATCCCCGGCACGGTGATAGGTGTCGCCTACATCGTGGCCTTCAATGTGCCGCCGATCGAGATCACCGGGACGGGTCTGATCCTTGTCATCTGCTTCGTATTCCGGAACATGCCGGTCGGAGTTCGGGCCGGCATCGCGGCCTTGAGCCAGATCGACAGGTCGCTCGATGAGGCCTCGACGACGCTCGGCGCGAAGACCGGGCGCACCGTGTGGCGGGTGACGCTGCCCTTGTTGAAACCGGCTATCATTGCAACGCTCGTCTTCTCCTTTGTGCACGCGATGACGGCGGTGAGCGCCATCATCTTCCTGGTCACCGCCCGCTACAACATGGCGACCGCCTATATCGTCGGCCGGGTCGAGGCCGGCGAGTACCCGCTCGCGATCGCCTATTCGTCGCTTCTCATCATCTTCATGCTCGTGGTCGTCATTGCGATCCAGCTTGCAGTCGGTGAGCGCAAGCTCGGCCGGCGCGGGATTATGCAACCACCCGTCAATCTCGGAGCCCGTTGATGTCACGCGCTGCTTCCGTGACCTTCGAGAACGTGCACAAGCGCTACGGCGCGGTCACGGCCGTCAAGGACGTCTCGTTCAGCGTCGATGCGGGAACGCTCGTGACACTTCTCGGGCCGTCGGGCTGCGGCAAGACGACGACGCTGCGTCTCGTCGCCGGACTCGAACTTGCGACCGAAGGCCGCATTCTGATCGGCGGCGAGGACGTCACGCCGCTGGGCGCTGCGGAGCGCGACGTGTCGATGGTGTTCCAATCCTATGCGCTCTTTCCGCATATGAGCGTGCTGGACAACGTGATGTATGGGCCGCTCGCCTCCGGCGTTAAGAAGGCGAAAGCGGGAGAGATGGCCCGAGAGAAACTCGGACTGGTGGGGCTTTCGGGGTTCGAGAACCGGCTTCCTTCCGAGTTGTCCGGCGGGCAGCAGCAGCGCGTCGCCGTGGCGCGCGCGATCGTGCTCGAGCCGCGCGTGCTCCTCTTCGATGAACCTTTGTCCAATCTCGACGCGAAGCTCCGCCGCAAGGTGCGCGACGACATCCGCGATCTGCAACAGCGGCTCGGGCTGACCGTTCTCTACGTCACGCATGACCAGGAAGAGGCGCTTGCCGTGTCCGACAAGGTCATCGTGATGGACAACGCGGTGATCGCGCAGGAAGGTGCGCCGCACGATCTCTACGAGCGTCCGCGTAGCCGATTTCTCGCGGACTTCATCGGCGAAGCCAATCTCATCGAGGGCAAGATCGAGCGGGACGACAGCGGCGCCGTGCTCGTGGCGTGTGGCGTCCGGCTGGCGCTGGGGATGGTGCGAGCTCTCGACGACACGACCGCCATTGCCGTGCGCCCGGATCGCATTGCCCTCGTTCCGGCCGCGAATGGTGCTTGTAAGATCATGCGCAGCGCCTACGTCGGCCATGCGCGAGAATATGTGGTTGCCGCGCCATGGGGGGAGCTGTTGGTCGTACGGCCAAGCCGGGAGGCGGCACTTGTGCCCGGAACGGCCGTTGATCTTGCGATCGAAGCCGGCGCCGCCATGCCGTTGGCCTGACACCCGGCAAGATGCGTCCATTTAGCCGTCGCAATTTTGTCACGAAATTGTCATGTTAACGAATCGCGGACGGGTCGACCGCGACGATTTGGAGGCTTCGCCGCACGATGTCGGCCCAAGTGCTGCTACTCAACCTGTTCGGCGGAGTCGCCCTCTTGATTTGGGCGACGCGCATGGTGCGAACGGGCGTTCTGCGCGCCTTCGGTGAAAGGCTACGCAACATCATCGCCGCGACCACCGGCCATCGCCTCGCAGCGTGCGGCGCAGGCATCGCGGTTGCAGCTGCCTTGCAGAGTTCGGCGGCCACGGGGGTGCTGCTCACGACGTTCGCCGATCGCCGGTTGATCGCGCTGGCGCCAGCGTTGGCCGTGATGCTCGGCGCCGACATCGGCTCCACTTTCGTCGTCCAGCTACTGGCCTTCGACGCGAAGGCGCTCGTGCCTGTGCTGCTGGTGGCGGGCGTTGCCGCATTCATGCTGGCGACATCCTCCCTGCTGCGACAGGTCGGGCGCGTCGCCATCGGCCTTGCCCTGATGATCTTGGCGCTCGGGCTGATCGTCGGAGCGTCCGAACCTCTTCGCAGCAATTGGCTGCTTGCACTCGTACTGCAACGCCTGGCGGGAGAGCCGCTGCTAGCGCTTGCCATCGCTGCCGGCCTGACCTGCCTCGTTCATTCGAGCGTCGCGACCATCCTGCTCTTCGTTTCGCTTGCCGCGGCCGGCGTGCTCGAACCACGGCTCGCCTTCGTTCTGGTGCTCGGCGCCAATGTCGGCTCCGGCCTCATTCCTCTTGGGCTTGCGTGGCGCTCCGGGATCGTTGCGCGGCGTGTCCTCGTCGGCAATCTCGTATTTCGCTTCGCTGGCGCGTGTATCGCGCTCCTGTTTGTGGAACCGGTCGCCGCGGGGCTCGCGATGCTCGACGGAGGCGTCCCGCGGCAACTCGCGAACTTCCACACGGCTTTCAATGTTGCGCTCGCCCTGGTGTTCCTGCCTTTGACCGGGGTTGCCGCGCGCCTTCTCGAGCGCATCATTGCCGAATCACCACCGGCGCCGGCGGAACGCAAGCTAGGTCATCTCGATGAACAGGCCTTCGACAGGCCAGCGATTGCGCTCTCCGGTGCCTCTCGCGAGGTTCTCAATCTTGCCGACCGCGTGGAGATCATGCTGCGCGAAGCCATTTTGCCGTTCGAAGAGACCGACGGGCGCCGACGGGAGGAAATCAAGCAACTCGATCAGAGCGTCGATGCGCTGCAAGAGGAGATTAAACTCTACCTCACACGGCTCACACGCCGCCCGCTTTCGGAGGCCGACTCGCGGCGCGCCTTCGATCTCATCGTCTTCACCACGAACCTCGAGCACGTTGGCGACATCATCGACAAGAACCTGCTGGAGCTTGCTGCGAAGAAACAGCGGCTGAACCTCTCCTTCTCGCCGGAGGGGTGGCAGGAGCTGAAGCGCATGCACGCGATCGCCGTGGAGCAGATGCGCCTTGCCGTCACGGTTTTCGTCACGCAGGACTCCGACATGGCCCGGCAGCTCGTAGAGGCCAAGGATCAGGTCCGTGCCATCGAGCGCGAGGCGACCGAGAACCATTTGCGTCGCTTGCGTGAGGGCACCGTGGCCTCGATCGAAACGTCCTCGCTCCACCTCGACATGTTGCGCGATCTCAAGCGCATCGTCGCCCACCTTACCATGGTGGCGCATCCAATTCTCGAAGCCACAGGTGAGCTACGCGCTTCGCGCCTGAAGCACCGCCCGCCATCCGAACCGGCGCCCGCGCCGAGCCATTCGACCTGATACCGAAGCCACTGTTCCCCATGCCCACCAAGAAGAACCGCAAACATGCGCGTCTCGGGTTGCAATACGCGGCATTGGCCATTCGCACAAACCTCGAAGGGAAGCGCGAGGCGCTAATCGTCACCTCGCTGGACACGCGCCGCTGGATCATCCCCAAGGGGTGGCCGATCAAGGGATGCGCGCCTCAGGAGACAGCGGCGCGCGAAGCCTTCGAGGAAGCGGGCGTGACCGGCAAGGTGGAAGCGCGGACCATCGGCAGCTTCGATTACGACAAGCGCCTGAGCGGCGGCGGTGTGCTGCGGTGCCGGGTCGAGGTCTTTCCGCTGATGGTCACGGCCATCTTGCCCGACTGGCCAGAGCGCGGCCGCCGCGAGATGCGTTGGGTTGAGCACGGAGAGGTCGCAGCACTCGAGATCGAGGACGAGCTGCGCACGCTCCTCGATAAGGCGCTGGCGCGCCGCAGGTGAGGGGTCGCAGGCTGTTGCTCGCGGCGCTCCACTTTGCCATAAGGCAGCACCGAAGCACATCTTTTGGGGGCCGATGATATGGCTGGTGACGTCAAGGTCGAAACGACCGACCCAAGCAAGAACGGCATGGACTATGCCGAGCATGAGCGCACCTATGAGATGTTCCTGACGATCACCAAATGGGGCATTGTGTTTGTTGCCACTGTGTTGATTCTCATGGCGATTTTCTTGACGGGTCCGGAAACGCCTCCAACCGCTCAATGAGGTCGCAGGGCGCTTGCGTGCGTCGGCGATCGGATGAATGGTTCCGTCGGGTCGAAGGCGCCAGGCTCGCGAGCCCGGACAACTTAAGAGGCCGCCGCACCGCCACGGCGGCCTTGGCATGACAACGGCACGATACGAGGGGGAGCCATGCTCATCGCCATTCCCGCAGAGGTCGAAGCGGCCGAGCCGCGCGTGGCTGCGACGCCGGATACGGTCAAGCGGCTCAAAGGGCTCGGCGCCGGCATCGTCGTCGAGAGCGGCGCCGGGGTCGGCTCCGGAATCACCGATGACGAATACCGGAGCGCGGGCGCCAACATCGTGGCATCCGCTGCCACCAAGGATGCCGACATCGTGCTCAAAGTGCGCCGACCAACTCAGGCTGAACTCGCGGCCTTGAAGCCGGGCGCACTCGTCATCGCGACGATGGACCCCTATGGCAGCGAAGCTGCCGTCGCCGACATGGCGGAAGCCGGCATCGCTGCCTTCGCCATGGAGTTCATGCCGCGTATCACGCGGGCACAGGTCATGGACGTGCTCTCGAGCCAAGCGAACCTCGCTGGCTACCGCGCCGTGATCGATGCCTCCGCCGAGTTCGGCCGGGCCCTGCCGATGATGATGACGGCAGCGGGCACCGTGCCCGCCGCGCGCGTCTTCGTGATGGGCGCAGGTGTCGCTGGCCTGCAGGCGATCGCGACGGCGCGCCGCCTCGGTGCGGTTGTGACCGCAACCGACGTGCGGCCGGCGGCGAAGGAGCAGGTCGAGTCGCTCGGTGCGAAGTTCGTCGCGGTCATCGACGACGAATTCAAGCAGGCGGAAACGGCGGCGGGTTACGCCAAACCGATGTCAGCGGAATATCAGGCAAAACAAGCGGCGCTCGTTGCCGAACACATCGCCAAGCAGGACATCGTGATCACGACGGCGCTCATCCCAGGACGGCCGGCGCCACGCCTCGTCTCGGCAGCGATGATCGCCTCGATGAAACCTGGCTCGGTGATCGTCGACCTTGCAGTTGAGCGCGGCGGCAATGTCGAAGGTGTCAAGGCAGGCGAAGTCGTTACCACCGCGAACGGCGTCAAGCTCGTCGGCCATCTCAATATGCCTGGTCGGATCGCCGCATCATCCTCCGCGCTTTATGCGCGCAACCTCTTCGCCTTTGTCGAGACCTTCTTCGACAAGAAGACGAAGGCGTTCGCGGTCAACTGGGATGATGAACTCGTCAAGGCGACATTGCTCACCAAGGACGGGGCGATCGTGCATCCGTCCTTTGCACCGAAGACGCAACACGCCGCGGCATTGTAAGGGAGAGTGCAATGGCGACCCAGATTGCCCCCGCCGAACTCGTGGAACGCGCCCGTGCCGCGGCGCAAGCCGCGCGTCAGGCCGCGGATCAAGCACAGGCCTATGCCGACCAGATCGCCGGCGTTGCCGGTGCTGCGGCCGGATACGCGACGGGCGGAACCATCGATCCCTTCGTCTTCCAATTCGCGATCTTCGTGCTCGCGATCTTCGTCGGTTATTACGTGGTGTGGTCGGTGACGCCGGCGCTGCACACTCCGCTGATGTCGGTCACCAACGCCATCTCGTCGGTGATCGTGGTCGGCGCTCTGCTGGCGGTTGGCGTGTCGCTTGCAGGTGATGGTGGCACCTTCTGGACCCGCCTGTTCGGATTCATCGCCTTGGTGCTCGCCGCAATCAATATTTTCGGCGGCTTCCTGGTCACACAGCGCATGCTTGCGATGTACAAGAAGAAGAACTGAGGGGGAGCGCGATGATCGGTTCCAATCTCGCGGCCGTCCTCTATCTCGTCGCCGCCGTCCTCTTCATTCTGTCGCTGCGCGGCCTGTCGAGCCCGGCCTCCTCGCGGCAGGGCAACATCTTCGGCATGGCGGGCATGGCGCTCGCGATTCTTGCCACGCTTGCCTATCATCCGCCCTCAGGGATCGGCGGCTGGCTCCTGGTAATCGCCGGCCTCGGTATCGGCGGAGGCATCGGCGCCGTGGTCGCGCGGCGCGTGCCCATGACGGCGATGCCGCAGCTCGTCGCGGCGTTCCACTCCGGCGTCGGTCTCGCGGCCGTGTTCGTGGCGGCGGCCGCCCTCTACGCGCCTCAAGCCTTCAGCATTGGCGGCGTCGGCTCGATCAAGGTCGCTTCGTTGATTGAAATGGCGCTCGGCGTCATCATCGGCGCGATCACTTTTACCGGCTCCGTCATCGCCTTCCTGAAGCTCGACGGGCGCATGTCGGGCAAGCCGATCATGCTGCCGATGCGGCACCAGCTCAACGCCGGGCTCGGTGTTCTGCTGCTGGTCTTGACGATCGTGTTTGTCGCCACCGAGAGTTATGCCGTCTTCTGGCTGATCGTGCTGTTGTCCTTTGCGATCGGCGTGCTCATCATCATCCCGATCGGCGGCGCCGACATGCCGGTGGTCGTGTCGATGCTCAATTCCTATTCCGGTTGGGCAGCGGCCGGGATCGGCTTCACGCTCGGCAATATGGCGCTGATCGTCGTCGGCGCGCTCGTCGGCTCGTCGGGCGCAATCCTATCCTACATCATGTGCAAGGGCATGAACCGGTCCTTCATCTCGGTCATCCTCGGCGGTTTCGGCGGAGAGGTGGCCGGGCCCGCCGGCCAAATCGAGGCTCGGCCGGTGAAGCAAGGCTCGGCGGACGATGCCGGTTTCATCATGAAAAACGCGTCCAAAGTCATTATCGTACCGGGCTATGGCATGGCGGTAGCCCAGGCGCAGCACTCCGTTCGCGAGATGGCCGACATCCTCAAGAAGGCCGGCGTCGAGGTGAAATACGCGATCCATCCGGTCGCGGGACGCATGCCGGGGCACATGAACGTGCTGCTCGCCGAAGCCAACGTGCCCTATGACGAGGTGTTCGAGCTCGAGGACATCAACAATGAGTTCGCGCAGGCCGATGTCGCCTACGTCATCGGCGCGAACGACGTAACCAACCCGGCGGCGAAGACCGATCCGCAGTCGCCGATCTACGGCATGCCGATCCTCGACGTCGAGAAAGCGAAGACCGTGCTCTTCATCAAGCGCGGCATGGGCTCGGGCTATGCGGGCGTGGAGAACGAATTGTTCTTCCGCGACAATACGATGATGCTCTTCGGCGATGCGAAGAAGATGACCGAGGAGATCGTGAAGGGTCTCGCGCACTGAACGATCGGCGCGGCGTGTCCGTCGCGCCCGAATCCGGATAATGTTTGGCATGCAGCTTCTCCACCGCGTGCTCTTCGTTACCGCGTCTATCTATGTCGGCGTGTGCGTGATCATGTTCGTGATGCAGCGCTCGCTGCAGTACTTTCCCGACGCACGCGCGATGAGCCCCGCGGCCGAGGGCCTGACCCGCGCTACGTCCGAAACGCTGACGACGCCCGATGGGGAACGCATCATTGTGTGGTGGTCGCCGCCTGCGGATGCGACGCGACCCGTCTTCCTCTACCTGCATGGCAATGGCGCCAATCTCGTCGCCCGCGCTCGCCGCTTCGAGCGGCTGAGCGCGAACGGCACCGGACTGATGGCGGTGAGCTGGCGCGGCTATGGCGGCTCCACGGGAAGCCCAACGGAGTCGGGCCTCGTCACTGACGCGCACACCGCCTATGCCGAACTCGCGCGGCGGGTCGATCCGCGCCGCATCGTCATCTTCGGCGAATCGCTAGGCTCTACGGTCGCCGTGAAGCTTGCGGCGCAGGTGCCGGTTGCAGCGCTCGTTCTCGATTCGAGTTTCACCTCGGCGCTCGACGTCGCGATGGGGGCCTATCCCTTCCTGCCCGTCAGCCTGTTGATGCGCGACCAGTTCCGCGCCGATCTCGCCGCACCGCAGGTGACGGTACCTGTCCTACAGATCCATTGCCGACCCGATCCGGTGACGCCGTTCGCGCTTGCGGAACGGCTGAACGAGCTTCTTGCCGGACGGCGGCCGATTGTGGCCCTCGACGGTGCATGCCACCCCGCACCGGTCAGCCGCTTCGAGGAACCGTTGCACGCCTTCCTCGCGGACGTTCTACGATGACGCTGCTTGCCTCGCCCGGGCCGCGCGCCATGTGGACCTGATGATGCCTCGGAGCCCCCCAGTGCTGGAAGCCGCCGTCGTCGTCGGCGTGCTCGGCTATCTCGCGCTTCTGGGCGGCACGACGCTGTTCCAGCGCGATCTCTTGTATGCGCGCGCCGTCGAGCGCGCCGATGTGGCGCGTGCCGGCATCGCAGGGCTTACCGAAATCCGCATTGCAACCGAGGACGGCGAAACATTGGTCGCGTGGTACATGCCTCCGCGTAGCGGTCGGTCCGTGCTCCTCTATCTGCATGGTAACGCCGGCAATCTCGCCACGCCGCTGCGATTGACGCGGCTGCAGGCGCTCGCGGCGGAGGGGTTCGGCTTCATCGCGGTCGGTTGGCGCGGCTATGGCGGCTCGACAGGCCGTCCAACCGAGGCCGGGCTCCACGCCGACGCGCGCGCTGGGCTTGGCGAAGCGGCCCGACGCTACGGCATTGATCGTATCGTCATCTATGGTGAATCGCTTGGAACGGGTCCGGCTATCCGCCTTGCGACCGAGCATATGGTGCGGGCGATCATCTTGGAGGCGCCCTACACCTCGGTTGCCGCTGTCGTCGAACGCTTCTATCCGATCTTTCCCGTGCGCCTGCTACTGCAAGACCAGTTCCATTCCGCCGAGATCGTCCGCGGCCTTCGAGCGCCGCTTCTCGTGTTGCACGGCGACCGCGACTGGGTCATTCCTCTCCACCACGGAGAGCAAATCTTCGCTCTTGCCCCTACGCCGAAGCGCTTCGTTGTTTTTCCGGGCGGCGGGCATGAAGACCTGCACGCCCGCGGCGCTGCACGCGAGATTCGGGCGTTTCTTGCCGACGTTGCAGCCGGGCGGTTGCGCGGGGCGGAGCGTCGGCCCCCAGCCTCACCCACCCCATAACCTGTGCGGACCCGCCGCCATCGCCATTCCTGCCGATCTTTTGCTCAACTTGGCGGACGTAGCTCCTTGAGCTGAGCCCGGCTCAGGCGGCCTTTTCGAGATCGCTCTTCCATTGGCCGAGGCTCGCGAGCCCGTTCATGCGCGCACGGTGCGAGAAGGCGGCCTGAGCCTTGACCACATTGTCCGCCTTGCCGGCCCACGCCTTCTGCGGTGCGGCCTGAAGGGCACGGCCATAGGAGAAGGTCATTTTCCACGGGAAGCCGCCGATCTTGTTCATCGCGTCGAGGTTGGCGGTTGCCTGCTCGTCGCTCTGACCGCCGGAAAGATAAGCGATGCCGGGGACGGCGGAGGGCACGGTGCGTTTCAGGCAGGAGATTGTCATCTCTGCGACCTTCTCCGTGCTCGCTTGCGTCGGGCACTTCTTGCCGGCGATAACCATGTTCGGCTTCAGCACCGTGCCTTCCAGTGCGACGCGCGCCTCATAGAGCTCCTTATACAACGTGGTCAGCACCCAGTTCGTCACCTCGTAGCAGCGCTCGATGGTATGATCCCCGTCCATTAAGACCTCGGGTTCGACGATCGGAACGATCTGCGCCTGCTGGCACAGCGCAGCGTAGCGCGCAAGCGCGTGGCAATTCGCGCGCACGGCTGTCCAGGAGGGGATGCCGGCGCCGACGTCGATGACCGCGCGCCACTTCGCAAACCGCGCACCCTGGTCGTAGTACTTGGTCAACCGGCCCGCGAGCTTGTCGAGACCGACCGTGATGAGTTCGCCGGGAAAGCCGGGAAGGGGCTGGGTGCCTTCGTCGACCTTGATGCCCGGAATGGATCCGGCCGCCTCGATCAGTTTCACGAGCGGCGTTCCGTCCTTCGCCGTCTGCCAAATCGTCTCATCGTACAGAATGACGCCGGAGATGTGGTTCGCCATGGCCTCCTGCGATCGGAACAGGAGCTCCCGGTAGTCGCGGCGATTGTCCTCGGTCGATTCGACACCGATCGCATCGAAACGCTTCTTGATCGTGCCGGAGGACTCGTCGGCGGCGAGAATGCCCTTGCCCGGCTGAACCATGGCGACGGCGACTTTGTTAAGCTCGGCGAGGTTCATCGTCTGTCTCCCATTCGGATGTTCTGGGCGCCGATCTAGGGCCGGCAGCCCGGCATTCAATCGTTCAGGCGCAGCGCCTCGACCCCAGGCAGCGTCTTACCTTCAAGCCATTCGAGGAAAGCGCCGCCGGCAGTTGAGACATAGGTGAAATCGTCCACAACGCCCGCCTTGTTGAGCGCAGCGACAGTGTCTCCGCCGCCGGCAACAGAGACGAGAGCACCATCTCTTGTCAGACGCGCGACGGCTTCGGCGACTGCACGCGTGCCCGCGTCAAACGGCTCGATCTCGAAGGCACCGAACGGCCCGTTCCACAGCAAGGTCTTCACCCCAGCCAGACGCTCGATGAGCGCCGAAACCGTCCGCGGCCCGATGTCGAGGATCATGCCGAGAGAGTCGACGGCGGCGATGGATTCGACCTTGTTCTCGGCATGCGCCTTGAATTCGGTCGCAACCACGACGTCGATGGGCAGGACAATGTCACAGTCGCCCGCCCGAGCGGCGGCGAGCGTGGCGCGCGCAGTGTCGAGCATGTCGCGTTCGACCAGGCTCCTTCCGACTTCGTAGCCTTGCGCCGCCAGGAAGGTGTTCGCCATGGCACCGCCGACAACGAGCACATCGACCTTCCTGGTGAGATTGCCGAGGAGGTCGAGCTTGGTCGATATCTTGGCGCCGCCCACGATCGCCATGACCGGACGCGCGGGGTTTTCGAGCGCCTTGGTCAGGGCGTCGATCTCGGCCTGCATTGATAGACCAGCGGCTGCGGGAAGAACGCGCGCAATGCCCGCGGTCGATGCATGGGCGCGATGCGCGGCAGAGAAAGCGTCGTTGACATAAACCTCGCCGAGGCTTGCGAAAGTCTTCGCCAGCGCAGCATCGTTCTTCTCTTCGCCGGCGTGAAAGCGCGTGTTCTCCATCAGGAGCACATCGCCCGGCCGGGCTTCCTTGACGGCAGCGAGTGCGGCGCCGTCCTTCCAATCTGTTGCGACGAAGATGACCGGCTTGCCGAGCGCCGCCGATACAGCCGGGACGATCTGTCTGAGTGACATCGCCGGCACGACCTTGCCTTTCGGCCGGTCGAAATGCGACAGCACGATCACGACCGCGCCTTGGGCAAGCAGGGCATTCACCGTCGGCACGAAGCGCTCGATGCGCGTCGCGTCCGCCACCGCGCCACCCTCGATGGGCACGTTCAGGTCCGCGCGCACGACAACGCGTTTGCCCGTCAAGTCGCCGAGGGCGGCGAGAGTGCGAAAGGCACCCATATCCGCCTCACAACAGCTTCGCCATCGCCACGGCGGTGTCGCTCATCCGGTTCGAGAAGCCCCACTCGTTGTCGTACCAGGACATCACGCGCACGAGCTTCTCGTCGATCACCTTGGTTTGATCGAGGGCGAAGATCGACGAGTGCGGATCGTGGTTGAAATCGACCGATACATTCGGCTGGTCGGTCGTGCCCAAAATACCTTTGAGCCGGCCGCGCTTCGACGCACGGATGATCGCGTCATTGACGCGCTCAACGGACGCCTTGCGCTTTGAGACGAATTTGAGATCGACGACGGACACGTTGGCGACGGGCACGCGCGTCGCGACGCCATCGAGCTTGCCCTTCAGTTCCGGAATGACCAGGCCGACGGCCTTCGCAGCGCCGGTCGATGTCGGGATCATCGACAGTGCCGCGGCACGGGCACGGTAGAGATCCTTGTGCATGGTATCGAGCGTCGGCTGGTCGCCGGTATAGGCGTGAATCGTGGTCATGAAGCCATGCACGATGCCGAGTTCCTTGTGCAGGACGGCGGCAACGGGCGCGAGGCAGTTCGTCGTGCAGGAGGCGTTCGAGATCACCTTGTGGTCGGCGGTCAGCTGGTCGTCGTTGACACCGTAGACGACGGTCAAGTCTGCTCCGTCGCACGGTGCCGAAACGATGACGCGTTTTGCGCCGGCTGTCAGATGGGCGGCGGCCGTGTCGCGTTTCGTGAAGATGCCAGTGCATTCGAGCGCAATGTCGACACCGAGCTCCTTGTGCGGCAGCTGCGCCGGATCCTTGACGGCGGTGGCGCGGATGCGCTTGCCGGCAACGACGATGTGATCGCCGTCGACCTCGACGGGCATGGGGAAGCGACCGTGGACACTGTCGAAGCGCAGAAGATGGGCGTTGGTCGCGACGGGGCCAAGATCATTGAGACCAACGACCTCGATGTCCTTGCGTTTCGACTCCACGATGGCCCGCAAAATGTTGCGCCCGATGCGCCCAAATCCATTGATGAAGACCTTCACTGCCATCGTCTTTCTCCCGTTCGGCGCGCCGTCTTGGGGTGCGTCGGTGAACCCATGCTGAACGTCAGCTGTTCTGGTCGAGCCGCGCCAGAGTGGCCGCTGCAATCCTTTCGGCCGTAATGCCAAAGTGGTGATAAAGATCCTTGTAGGGTGCGGAGGCGCCGAAACCGGTCATCCCGATAAAGATGCCGTCGCAGCCGATCAGCGCGTCCCAACCCTGTCGCACGGCTGCTTCGATACCGATCTTGACCTTCGCCTTGCCGATCACCTGCCGGCGGTACTCGATCTCCTGCTCGGCGAAGAGCTCGAAGCACGGCACGGAGACGACCCGCGTCGCGTGACCCTCGGCTTCGATCAGTTTCTTGGCGGCGAGCGCCAGGTGGACTTCAGACCCGGTCGCGAACAGCGTCACGTTCGCCGCCCGCTCGCTCTCCGACAGGACGTAGGCGCCGCGCGCGACACGATTATCCTCGTCCCCGCTCCGGCGCACGAGAGGAAGGGCCTGTCGCGTCAAGGCCAGGACGGTCGGGCGCGACCGCTCGCGGAGTGCGACCTCCCAAGCCTCCGCCGTCTCGACCGTATCGGCCGGGCGTATGACGAGAAGGTTCGGCATGGCACGCAGCGCAGCCAGGTGTTCGACCGGCTGGTGCGTCGGCCCGTCTTCGCCGAGCCCGATCGAGTCGTGCGTCATGACGTAGACGACCCGAATGCCCATCAAAGCCGCGAGGCGAATGGCCGGGCGGCAATAGTCCGTGAAGACGAGAAAGGTCCCGCCATACGGCACGAGACCGCCATGAAGCGCAATGCCGTTCATGGCGGCAGCCATGCCGTGCTCGCGCACACCATAGTGAATGTATCGGCCGCTTCGGTCGCTCGCCGTGAACAGCCCGAGACCTTTTGTCTTGGTGTTGTTCGAGCCGGACAGATCGGCAGACCCGCCGATCGTCTCCGGCATGACCGCGTTGATCGCCTCGAGCGCCAACTCGGACGATTTTCGCGTCGCCACGTCTTGGGCATCCGCGACGGCCTTGTTCTTCACGGCCCGGACAGCGTTGGCGAGGGTCAAAGGAACCTCGCTACCCGAACGGCGCTCGAACTCGGCGCGAACCTCCGCAGAAATGGCGCGGAAACGCTTCTCCCACGCGGATCTCAGCTTATGCGCGTTGAGCCCGGCGATGCGCCAAGCATCGCGCACATCACTCGGCACTTCGAAGGGCTCGTGCGTCCAGTGCAAGGCCGCCTTCGCGCCCGCGAGTTCGTCGGCCCCGAGCGGCTCGCCATGTGCTTTCGCCGTGCCGGCCTTCTTCGGTGCGCCGTAACCGATCTGCGTTCGGCAGGCGATCAGCGTGGGACGATCAGCGCTCCGGGCCGATTCGATCGCAGCTGCAATGGCGTTCGGATCATGGCCGTCAATGCGCCGGGTCGCCCAGCCGGACGCCGCAAAGCGTTGCAGCTGATCGGTCGAGTCAGAAAGCGACAGCGGCCCGTCGATTGAAATACCGTTGTCGTCGAAGAGAACGATCAGTCGCGCCAGCTTCAGATGTCCCGCAAGCGCAATCGCTTCCTGGCTGATGCCCTCCATCAAATCGCCGTCGGAGGCGAGAACGTAAGTGTGGTGATCGATGATGTCGGCGCCGAATTCCTCGCGCAGCTTCGCCTCCGCAATCGCCATGCCCACGGCGGTGGCGATGCCCTGACCGAGCGGCCCGGTGGTCGTTTCGATCCCCGGCGTATGGCCACGCTCGGGATGGCCCGGCGTCTTCGAGTGAAGCTGGCGGAACCGCTTGATCTCCTCGATGCCCATCCCATCGACGCCGAGAAGGTGCAGAACGGCGTAGATCAGCATCGATCCGTGGCCAGCGGAAAGAACGAAACGGTCGCGGTCGGGCCATTCCGGCCATGCCGGATCGAATTTAAGGAACCGGGTGAACAGAACCGTCGCGATGTCGGCAGCGCCCATTGGCAGGCCTGGGTGGCCCGATTTCGCTGTCTCGACGGCGTCCATGGCGAGCGCGCGGATCGCGTTCGCCATTACCACATGCTTTTCTGCCAGAGGCATCAGTCTCGTTACCGCGCTCGCGGAGGGCCACCGGCGCAAAAGGAGGCAAGGCCGCTCAGAAAGGTCCGTAAGTCGTGGATTTGGGGCAAAAACTCCCAAAACCGGCGGCGCGGTTGGTACCGAGACGATCCGCCCGAGTCAATTGGTGAACCATCGGTCCGCATTCGGATTCCGCAATTCGGCCGCGCAAATGCCGTGTGAAAGATCCAGGAGCGGTTGACCCACAAGGCACTGAAAACCTAGGGTCTACGGCTTCATGAATACGCGCTTGGCCATGGAAGATGCCGTGCAGCGGCTCACAATCGCCCTCGATGCCCTCGAGGCGGCTGTGCATCGTCGCAAGGCAAACGAAGAAACCATTCGCGAGCTGGAAGAAGATGTCCATTTGCTTGCGCTCGACCGCTCCAAACTCGCGAGCGAGCTGGACGACATGGCCGCCCGCGCGCGCGGTCTCGAAATGGCTGCTCATCAAGCCTCGCAACGCGTCAACCGTGCCATGGACACGATTCGCGAGATTCTCGTTTCCAACGGGAGATGACGCGTGCCTTCGGTGAACGTCACCATCAACGGCAAGGTCTACAGGCTCGCCTGCGACGAGGGGCAGGAGGACCATCTCCTCTCTCTCGCGGACGAGATCAACGGTCATGTCGAGAGCTTCAAAGGTACCTTTGGCGAGATTGGCGATGGGCGCCTCACCGTCATGGCTGCGCTCCTCGTCGCCGATCAGCTGCATGAGCTGCGCCGTCGCCTCGCGCGCCTCGAAGGCGAACTGAGCGACATCGCTGCAGCCAAGGCCGAAGCCGAAGCGCGGGTCGACAGCGCGCACGAGCTTGCAGCCGAGGCATTTACCGCCGCGGCCGAGCGCGTGGAACGTTTGACCGCGGCGCTCGGCGTGCGTGGGGCCTGAGCCAGGTTCAGCCAGGCAGGTGACCGCCGTCATACATGCTCGCAATGCGAGCGAGCGCTGCAGTCAGCGCGTCTTCGTCGAGATTCGGCGGCTTCACGGCTTGACCTTCAGCGGACAACCGTTCTGTCCCGCGGGTCATGAGCTGACGGAGAAGGTTGCGATCGAGCGCCGGGGCCGATGCGAAGAAACCGTGGAGCAGAGCCTTCGCCAGCGCATGGTCAGGATGATCGGGCCGATCCGGTGCGCGACCAAAATCCCACAGATGCGCGACTGAATCCCACGCGAGCGGTGCCGGCGGAAAGCGCGCGGCAAGCGGAGCCGCTTCCTCGGCGACGTAGAAGCGATTGAGCTTGTCGAAGAAGACGAAGCGATAGCCTTGCCGGACAAGGCCGTGTTCCCAGCCTTCCCAGGCCGGCAGCATCGTGCCGGGCGCCATGGCCTCAACCACGACGACGCGCGGGCGAAACCGCGTCCAGTCGTTTCCCGCGAGCACGGGCCCTTCCGCCCCTTCGACATCGATCTTGAGAAGATCAATCCGTTCTGCGGCATGCACCGCACAAAGGGCGGCAAGCGTCGTGACGGGCCGTGTTTCCGTGGTCACCGACGCCCCGAGCTCGCGTGCAGTTGCCGCATGCGCGGCGACGGTCGTGGAGAAACCGTGGAAATGTTCGACGCTGTGGAAGGTCGCCTCGCCAGGTTCTGCGCCGACGAGATCATCGATGACGACGTCGCGCGGGCGCATGTGCTCGTAGAGGCCGGCCAAGTGACGCTGCGGTTCGACCACGATGCCGCGCCACCCGGAGAGATAGAAAAGATAGGTGACGTTGTCGGCGACCGGGTGGCCGCCGCCGACGTCGATGTAGAAGCCCGGCGGCTCGCCCGCAAACACACGGGCTAGATGGGTGTCCTCGAGGCGCTGCGCATAAGACATCTGCACGGGTAATTTCCTTTCGATGGTCCCGGACAGAATAGGAGCCGACGCAGTCCGACAAGCCGGTGATCTGGCGTCGCGCGGGCGAACCCATTATCTTCACTGCTGGCGGGGCTGGACTTCGCGTGAGGACAACTGAGTCCCCGGGCCCTTATCGATCTCCTCGGGAGCTGTCCCTGTCTGGGCTCGCGGGCCTGGGCACACGGCGCCCACCTACGTATGTAGGTGCCCGGGATCGAACGCTCCCACGGCCGTTCTGGCTCCGCCGCTCCTTGTCCTTTGACCCTCCGCAGCGATGATCCTCAAGGCCGAGCTCCGCCGCGACGCTCTTGCCCGCCGCGCCGCGCTGTCGCCGTCCGCGGCGGCGGCGGCGTCCGCGCGCGCCAGCGGCCATGCCATGGCCTGGATCGGATCGCAGCCGGGGATCGTGGCCCTGTTCATGTCGATCGGAGACGAGATCGATACGCGGCCCCTGATCGAGCGCCTTGCGCGCGAAGGCATTCAACTCGCCCTCCCCGTCATGGTTCGTCGCGGCACGCCTCTGATCTTCCGCCGCTGGGCGCCCGGCGAGCCGCTGGAGGCCCGCGTCTGGGGCATTCGCGAGCCCCTCGACACAGCCGAGTCGGTCATGCCCGACACGCTGTTTGTCCCGCTCGCCGCCTTTGACGGCCGTGGCGGTCGAATCGGCTATGGTGCGGGCCACTACGATGCGTCACTTCACGCGATTCGGACTCAGAAACCGATCCGCGCGTGTGGTTATGCGTATGCGGTGCAGGAAGTGCCCGAGGTGCCCATGGAAGCTCACGACCAATTCCTGGATGCGATCGTCACCGAGCGTGGCGTGCGTCTGGTGAGGAGCGGCTGATGCGTCTCCTGGTCCTGGGCGATGTGGTGGGATGGTCGGGCCGCATTGCCGTCATGGAGCGCCTGCCGGGCCTCATCCGTGATTGGCGGCTCGATGCGGTCGTGGTCAACGGCGAGAACGCGGCCGGCGGGTTCGGCATCACGGAGGCGATCTGCCGCGACCTTCTGGAGGCTGGCGCCGATGCCGTCACGCTCGGCAATCATGCGTGGGACCAGCGCGAAGCGCTCGTCTTCATCGAGCGCGAGCCGCGCCTCGTGCGCCCGGCGAACTTTCCGCCTGGCACGCCCGGGCGCGGCAACGTCCTCGTCAAGACGCGCGGCGGTGCCAATCTCCTCGTCGTGAACGTCCTCGGCCGCGTGTCGATGTCGCCCGTGCTCGATGATCCGTTCGCCGCTGTCGACCGCGAACTCGACAGCGCGCCCCTCGGTCGCACTGCGGACATCGTCGTGGTCGATGCGCACTGCGAGGCCACGAGCGAAAAGCAGGCGCTCGGTCGCCATTGCGACGGCCGCGCGACCGTCGTGGTCGGCACGCACACCCATGTGCCGACCGCCGATCATCGCGTCCTGCCTGGCGGAACGGCCTTCGTGAGCGACATCGGCATGTGCGGCGACTACGACTCGATCATCGGCATGAAGGCCGCAGAGCCGATGCAGCGCTTTCTGCGCGCCATTCCTTCGGCGCGCTTCGAACCTGCCGAAGGAACCGCCACGCTGTCCGGCCTCGCGGTCGATATCGACGCGAGCCGGGGACTCGCGGCGGCGTGTTGGCCGGTCCGCCTCGGCGGCATCCTCGCCGAGGCCGTCCCGCCCTGGGGCTGACGTCAGACCTTCCGCACCTCGGTCAAGAAGCGGGATACCTCCTCGGCGACGACGTGCGCCTGCGGCGGATACGGTGGCCTTCATGGTCGTTTGCTCGGCTTTCGCCGCCGTCATGGAAGCCGAACCACGCATCGCGTCGACGACGCCAATGACCTGGACGAGCGCGGCCATGCCTATCCGTGATTTAAGTAATCTTTCCCTCTTAGGAAAAATGAGCGGAGCAATGTTTGTCTTACGCATAATTCTTATTATGCGTGTGCGACGCCAATGCGGCCTTTTGCGTTTTTTCGGAAGCAGTTGTAGGCAGCGCCATCCCATCCGGACGCCCCGCGCAACAGCGCTGGCGCCGCCTTTCGGAGAGCCGCGATGGCCGGCCATTCGCAATTTGCGAACATCATGCACCGCAAGGGCAAGCAGGATGCCCTGCGTTCGAAGCTGTTCTCGAAGCTCGCCCGCGAAATCACCGTGGCTGCCAAGATGGGCTTGCCGGACCCGGCCATGAACCCGCGCTTGCGTGCCGCGGTGCTCGCGGCGCGGGCCGAGAACATGCCCAAGGACCGCATCGAACGGGCGATCTCGAAAGCGTCCGGCTCGGACGCCGAGTCCTACGACGAAATCCGCTACGAGGGTTACGGTCCAGGGGGCGTGGCGATCATCGTCGAGGCGATGACCGACAATCGCAACCGCACCGTATCCGACGTGCGCGCGGCCTTCACCAAGGCCGGCGGGACGCTGGCCGAGACCGGCGCCGTCTCGTTCATGTTCGCGCGCGTCGGCGAGATCCTTTATCCGGCCGCTGCGGCCAGCGTGGACGCCATGCTCGAAGCCGCGATCGAAGCGGGCGCTGACGATGTCACGAGCGAAGGGGACACGCACCAGGTGGTGACGTCCGTCGAAGGCCTGTCCGAAGTGGCCAAAGCGCTCGAAGCGAAGTTCGGCGAGCCACGCTCGGCGAAGCTCGTGTGGAAGCCGCAGACGACGGTGCCGGTCGATGACGAGGCGGGCGAGAAGGTTCTGAAGCTCATCCAGACCCTCGATGACCATGACGACGTGCAGACCGTCACGGCCAATTTCGAGGTCTCGGACGCGCTGATGACGAAGATGGGCGGATGACCGCCGTCCGAATTCTGGGCATCGATCCCGGCTTGCGGCGCACCGGCTGGGGCGTGATCGATGTCGAGGGAACGCGGCTCGCGTTCGTCGCCTGCGGCGTCGTGCGCGTCGCGGCCGAGGGCGACCTTGCTGCGCGGCTCAAGGATTTGCACGATGCGCTCGCCGCGCTCGTTGCCGCGCATCGGCCGCAGGAAGCGGCCATCGAAGAAACCTTCGTCAATGTCAATCCGGCCTCGACCTTGAAGCTCGGGCAGGCGCGTGGCGTCGCGCTCCTCGTGCCGGCGCTCGCTGGCCTGCCCGTCGCCGAATACGCGGCGAACCTCGTGAAGAAGACCGTGGTCGGAGCCGGGCACGCCGAGAAGCAGCAGATCCGGCGCATGGTCGAGGTGCTCTTGCCGAAGGCGGCGATCGAGAGCGACGACGCCGCGGATGCGCTCGCCATCGCCATCACGCACGCCCATCACCGGGCGCACCGCGCACTCGGGCGGGCCTGAGACAGATCAGCTTTCGGGTGGTCCGCGCCGCACGGTCGCGGCATGTCCAGGGCATCGTGAGGTGCCCGTATGTTTCCTGTCGCCTTTCAGGCTTCGCTGCGGCGCGCTACGGATTCGGGCTGGTGATCGGGCTTTTCATCCTCTCAACCGCCGCCGTCGTTTGCTCCTCTTTGATCCACCTCCAGTCTCTCCCCGCCGCCCGTAGCTGAGCGACGGCACGAAACATCGACGAATCATCCCTCGTGCTATGACGCTTCGGTGAAGCCGGCGGAGTAGCAATGATCGGCAAGCTCAAAGGGGTGATCGACGCTTATGGCGACGACCACGTGATCGTCGACGTCCAGGGCGTGGGCTATCACGTGGTGTGCTCGTCGCGGACGCTCACCGCCCTGCCGCCGCAGGGCGAGGTGGCGACCGTGTTTGTCGAGACCTATGTGCGCGAGGACATGATCCGGCTTTACGGCTTCGGCACGGCGGCCGAGCGCGAGTGGTTCCGGCTTCTCATGACCGTGCAGGGGGTCGGCGCCAAGTCGGCGCTCGCCATTCTGTCGACGCTGAAGGCGAGCGACCTCGCCACCGCGATCGCCATGCAGGACAAGGCGCAGGTCGCACGGACACCTGGTGTCGGGCCGAAGCTCGCGCAGCGCATCGTCGTCGAACTCAAGGACAAGGCGCCGGCCTTCGGCGCGGTCGATCCGCTCGTTGCCAAGCTCTCCGGCGATGTCGCGGAGAAGCGCGCGCCGGCTCCGGTGCAGGATGCGGTCTCGGCCCTGGTCAATCTCGGTTATCCGCAGGCGCAAGCCGCCGCCGCGATCGCATCTGCCGCGCGGGTGCAGGGCGAGGGCGCCTCGACCGAAGCGCTGATCCGGCTAGGCCTTAGGGAACTCGGGCGATGACCGCGTCGTCCCAGAGGCTCGTCGTTCGCCCGATCGAGGACCGGCCATTTCTCGAAGAGATGCTGAAGTTGCGCTGGAGCGGCGCATCGATCCTGGTGCGCGGCCAATTCCTCGCACCGTCACAGGTGAACGCCTTCGGCGCATATGAGGGCGACGACATCGCTGGCGTCGCGACCTGGCGCTACGAGGGACGCATCCTCTATCTCATCACCGTGAACAATGTGACCGACCGTCGTGGCGTCGGGCAGGCATTGCTTGAAGCGGTCATCGCCAAGGGCAAGGCCGACGGGGCGCCGCTCCTGCGCGTGCTCGTCAGCAATGACAATCTCAATGCGCTCGGCTTCTACCAGCGTCGCGGGTTTCGCATCGTGGCCGTCCATATCGGCGCGGTCGATGCCATGCGGACGTACAAGCCCTCGATTCCGGAGATCGGAATGAACAGAATCCCGATCCACGACGAGATCGAGCTCGAAATGGGACTTTGAGCGATGCCGAACGTCGTTGTTGAGCCGGCCACACCTGGCGACGTTGTTGCGACCTGGCGCGATCTTTGGAACGGCGAGGTGATCTTCACGCCGCGGGGTGTGTTCTCCCCGCGCGACGTCGTTGGACTCGCAGCGCGTGATCGCAACAATCGAATGGTCGGCCTCGCCACCTACGCCGTACGCGATCGTGTCGCCGCCATCGTGACGATCAACGCCATGCTCGACGGCAATGGCGTTGCGACCGTCCTTCTGGAACGCATCATCGCCGCTGCGCGTGCTGCAGGGGCGACCGCGCTCGTCGCGACGCTCACGAATGACAACCTCCGCGCCTTTGCGTTTTTTCAAAAGCGCGGCTTTCGGTTGACCGCGCTGCGCCCCGGCGCCATGGACGCTGTGCGGGCGCGGAAGCCAAAGATACCTCTCGCGGCGCCGAACGGCATCCCGATCCGCGACTACATCGATGTGGAACGCGATCTGTGAGCCGTCTTTTGACGCCTGAACGCCGGGACGATGATGCCATGGAAGCATCGATCCGGCCGCGATCGCTCGCTGACTTCGTCGGGCAGGCGAGCGTGCGCGCGAACTTGTCGGTGTTTATCGAGGCGGCGCGCACGCGCCGCGAGGCGCTCGATCACGTGCTTTTCGCCGGGCCTCCGGGGCTCGGCAAGACGACGCTGGCGCAGATCGTCGCGCGCGAGCTCGGCGTGAGTTTCCGTTCGACGTCAGGGCCGGTGATCGCCAAGGCCGGCGATCTTGCCGCTCAGCTCACCAATCTTGAAGAGCGCGACGTTCTCTTCATCGACGAGATCCATCGCTTGAGCCCGGCTGTCGAGGAAATCCTCTATCCGGCGATGGAAGACCACCAGCTCGATCTGATCATTGGCGAAGGTCCGGCTGCGCGCTCGGTGAAGATCGAACTGCCGAAATTCACGCTGATCGGCGCGACGACACGCGCCGGCCTTCTGACGACGCCGTTACGCGACCGCTTCGGCATTCCGATGCGGCTCGACTTCTATGGCATCGAGGATCTCGAATTCATCGTGAAGCGAGGGGCGCGCGTCCTCGGCGTTGCCATAACCGAGGACGGCGCGCGCGAGATCGCAAGACGCGCGCGGGGAACGCCGCGTATCGCCGGGCGCCTCTTGCGCCGCGTGCGCGACTTCGCGCTCGTGAAGGGGCAGGGCAATATCGACCGCGTGATCGCGGATGCGGCGCTCGGTGCCCTCGACGTCGACCGCATCGGCCTCGACACCCTCGACAAGCGATATCTCAGGGTCGTCGCCGAGAACTATGCCGGTGGGCCGGTCGGCATCGACACGATCGCGGCGGCGCTGTCGGAGCCGCGCGATGCGCTTGAGGAGATCGTGGAACCGTTCCTCTTGCAGCAAGGCCTCCTGCAGCGCACGCCGCGTGGCCGCCTTTTGACGCCGCGCGCCTTCGAGCATCTCAATCTGCCCGTTCCAGGCCAGTTGCCGGCGCAGTTCCAACTGTTCGAGGGGGAGGGCGAGGCGTGACGTCGCCGTCTTGGCCCGACCTCGCCGGCCGGCTGACGGACGAAGGCCACGTCCTGCCGGTGCGCGTCTACTACGAGGACACCGATGCGACAGGGGTCGTCTATCACGGCGCCTACGTGCGCTTCTTCGAGCGCGGGCGGACGGACTATGTGCGCCTCCTCGGGGTGAAGCAGTCCGAACTCGCAGAAAGCGAAGAGCCGGCCGCCTTCCTGGTCCGTCGCATGACCATCGACTTCCGGCGGCCTGCGCGGCTCGATGATCTTCTCGACGTTGTTACGACGCCGGGCGCCGTCGGCGGCGCATCGATCACGCTCACGCAGACAATCCGCCGCGGCGCCGAGACGCTGGTTTCGGCGGAGGTGAAGATCGCTCTGGTCTCCGCCCACGGGCATCCGCTGCGCATCCGCGGCGCCTTGCGGGCGCAGATCACAGGCCCTCCCGGTGTGCATACTCAGCTAAGCTGAGTCCCCCACACCGTGGGACGGAACACCTAGCGCGTCACGCGGTCGAGCCATTCCACGAGCGCCCGGCGGTCCTCCGGATCGGAAACGATCTGCTCGGGCATCTTGGTGCCCGGAGTCATGGCGTTCGGACCGATTTCGAACAGGCGAGAAATCGTCTCCGGCGTCCACACGATGTCCATCCCCCGCAGCGCATCTGAAAAATTGTAACCGGCCGCCGTTCCGATGCGGCGGCCCATGACACCGTGCAAGGTGGGTCCGGCGCGATTGCCGGCATCGGGCGTCAAAGTATGGCACACGACGCAAGCGCGAAACACCTGAGCGCCACGTTCATTGCCGGCCATCAGCTGGCTCTCGGCATCCGGCACGCTCACGACCGGATTCTGCGATGCGCCCGTCAGCGGGTCCCAACGCCGGATGCTTCGATCGGCGCCGCCGGTATAGAGCGTGCGCCCGTCAGGCGAGAAGGCGAGCGACCACACAGGAAAGCGTGGGCCGACGAGATCGTTGACCCTGCGTAGGCTTGAGCGCTCGACGATCGCGACGGCCCCTCGCAGGCCCGCTGCGGCCGCGAGGCGCCCATCCGGCGAGACCGCCAAGGCGACGATCGGCGTCGGAAGCGCTTCCAAGCTGCGCCGCTGCGTCCCGTCGGTTCTCAAAAAATGCAGGGTTCCGTCCGCCGCCGCGACGACAAGTTCTCCGTCCGGCGCGGCCCTCACCGCATTCAGCGGCGCCGGCAAGCCGATCGCCACGGCTGGTCCATCGACGACGGAGGCGACGCGCAGATGCGCGTCATAGCCGGCACTCACCACGCGCGTTCCGTCCGGGGTAAAGGCGACGCCGTTGACGTTGTCCTGGTGTGTTGCAACGACACGACCTTCGCCTGTCGCAATGTCCCAGAGTCTCACGGTGCGGTCCCAAGAGGCGGAGGCAAGGCGGCGCCCGTCGGGCGACGCAGCGAGAGCCGCCACTTTGGCAGAGTGTCCCTCCAGGACGCGAACAGGCCTGTCGGGTGATGCACCCCAAATCGCGATGCGGCCGTCCTCGCCGGCGGAGGCCACGAGCCCGTCGGCGAGAAGCGCGACCGCATTGACCGGCCCGTCGTGGAAGCGAATGACATCCTGCGCGGCCGAGCGCGACAACGACCAGCGGATGACGGAGTTGTCAAAGCCGCCCGAGACGGCTCGCTCGCCATCGGCCGCGATCTCGATGCTGCGCACAGGACCGCCATGGCCACGAAGATCGGCGAGCGCCGGTGCCGCGAGGATGCTGACGAGCAGAAACGTGATCCAGACCCTGTTCATGCTGGTGCAAATCCCATCTCGCTCAAGATTGCGCGCATGTCGCGGTCGGCAAGGGTTGCTGCAAGTAAACGAACGGACGGCGCATCGGAACGACCCGGCGCGACGACGAAGTCGTAATGTTCATCAGCAATTGGAATGAAGCCGAGGCCGTAGTCGCGCGCGGCCGTGGCAATCGTCACGCCCCAATCTGCGCGACCCTGGGCAATCGCGGCTGCAACGGCGTTATGCGACCGCGGCTGATTGTGCCACCCGGACGGACGAGCGCTTCCGAGCAGGCGATCAAGGATGACGCGCGTGCCGGCGCCCGGATTGCGGTTGACCATGATGCAACTCAGATCGGCGAGGGCGATCTGCACAGCTTCGTCAAGGGAACGTCCCTCGAAGCGGGCATCGCCTTTCCGAAACACGAAGCCCTGCAAACGCCGCCAGCCGGGAATGAGCGACATCCCTTCAGCGAGATAAGGTGTATTGTAGGTGCCGGAGTCCGCGTGCAGCAAATGAATCGGTGCGAGATCGCATTCGCCGCGCTTGGCCGCCGCAAGGCCGCCGAGAGATCCCACGGCAAGCGTCCTTGCCGAGACGCCGAGATCAGCGAGGCGGCCTACGACCGCGTCGAGACCGATGCAGTGGCTGCCGATGATGACGAGATCGGGCAACGCCAATGTCGAACGAATGAGATGCACCCTGACCGGCGAGCCAGGGGCCACTCCGTCCGACAGCGCCTCGACTTCGAGGAACCCGTCCGCTTGCGCGAAGGACGTCACAGCCCCTGAGCCCTTCGCCGTCGGGAAGGCGATGAGGCCACCCGCGCCGCGCGCCAGCGAAACCATCACGAATTCGGTACGGCCAATCTCGGACGGTAAGCGAATGGGTACGGTCGCATCGACGAGCGCGTCGCTCGAGGGTGGCAATCCGGCCATCTGCCGCAGAACCGGCACGAGAAAGGTGCGGAACGTGAAGATTGCAGAGGTCGGGAAGCCGGGCAGCACCGCGATCGGCTTACCCTGGGCGACGGCAAGGCACAGAGGCTTGCCAGGTTTCAGGGCAACCCCATGCACGACGATCCCCGGCGGACCGAAGTCGGCCAGAACGCGGTGCGACAGATCCCCCGCACCTTTCGACGTTCCGCCCGACAAGATTACCATATCGCAGGCCGCGACGGCCGCATGCACCGCCGCAACGAGTTTCGGCATATCGTCGCGAATGACGCCAAAGCTCAACGGCTCACCGCCGTTCTCCGCGACGGTCGCCGCGACGACGGCCGAGTTCGAATCGTAAATGGCCGCAGGCGGAAGTGATCCGCCGGGCGCGACGAGTTCATCCCCGGTCGAGATCACGCCGACCTTCGGGCGGCGCCAGACGCTAACCTCAGCGACACCACATGCGGCAAGGAGGCCGATCTCACGACTGCCGAGCCGCGTGCCACGGCGCAGCACGGTCTCCCCCCGCGCGATGTCGGAACCCGCGAAGGCGATGGACGCGCCCGCCGCAACGGCTTTGCGGACCTCGACCGCATCGGTGCCCGCTGGATCGGTCCACTCCACCATCGCCACGGCGTCGGCACCGCGCGGTAAAGCGGCGCCCGTCGCGATGACGGTCGCGGTTCCAGCGGTTACCGCAGCGCCTTCGTCCGGCGGGATGCCGCAGGCCAGAACGGTTGAATTCAACCTCAGCCGTTTCGGGTTTGTCTCCGTCGCGCCGACCGTGTCCGTCGCGATCACGGCGAAACCATCGACGACCGAGCGGTCGAATGGCGGTACATCGACCGGCGCTCGCACATCGACGGCAAGCACGCGTTCGAGCGCGGCGGCAAGCGGAACCTGCTCGACGCCGAGCGGTCGCGGCTCATAGGCCGCACGGAAGCGACGGATCGCCTCCTCCTTCGACACGACCTCGAGGAATTGATCTTGTCGGGCCGAGCTGGCAGGGGCCGGGGCATTCATGACGTCAAGTCGTAGCTGGAGAAGGGGGCGACTTCCACCTCCGCGCCCGCCGGCATGCCTTCCGACTCCGGCGGCACGACGACACAGCCATCGGCTGCGGCGAGGAGCGGCAAGGGGACATCGGCGCTGCCGAGCGGTTCGAGGCCGCTCGTGCCCGAGCGGACGAAGACGAGACGTGTCGCACCCGGCACCGAGACGATCTTGCGGGTGAGGCGTCCGACGATGCGCCCGCGACGAGTCGGATGGGCCATGGTCAGCCGATCGCGCAAGGCCGTGCCGAGGAGGAACGCCGCAGCGAATGCCGCCGGCGGATGACGCGGTAAGGCCAGAATGGGCGTTTGTCCGACACGGCCAAAGGCAGCCGTACCGCCAGGGTCGAGCGCGACGCCGTGCCAGATCAATGTGCCGGCCGCGGCAATCGCGTCCGCCGCCCAATCGTCGTCCGCTTCGCCGGTGCCGCCCACAACCACGATGGCATCCATGTTCATGGTGGCGACCGCCCGCAACACCGCGAGGAGCGCGGCGCGGTCCTCTGCCGGGGCCAGCCGACGCACCATCGGCAAGCTGGGTGCGATCATCGCCACGGTGCCCGGCGCATCACGCTTGGCGCACACCGCGCCGACGCGCGCCTGGCGAACCTCGGCGGCGGCGGCACCAGCTGCGAGCGCAACGGCAACATCGCGTCCGAGCAGACGATGGCCCGCTGCGAAGACTGTTGCGCCGGCGCGCAGATGGTGGGCAGCCGGCGTGACCCCATCGCCGGGCGCGCATGCGGCGAGCGCTTCCGGCACC
>JBGFRS010000039.1:0-3480 GCA_041694995.1 Pseudomonadota bacterium
CCCAAAGCATCCCAAAGTGTCCGTGCCATCGAGCCGCCTCCTGTGCCGGTGGCTCCCTAAAGAATCTGATTTGCCGCCACTGTCAGCCAGGGTCAGGTGCGGTTCTTTGAATCACCCTGCGCAATCCGCTTGCGCTCTTCGCCGCACTCGCCTATCTAGATGCGCAATCAACACATCTCATACGGACATCCGATCCGATGTGAGGGTGGGCCTGTCCGGGCCCGCCCTTTTGGTTTTGGACAGGGAATGACGGACCTCGACATCGGCGGCATCGCCGAGCCACGCGTGGTGACGGAGACGGGCCTTGCAGCTCGGATCGCGAATGTGCTCGGTCCCGTGCTGGCGGAGCTTGGCTATCGGCTCGTCCGTGTGCGCCTGTCCGGCCAGAACGGGTTCACCCTGCAGGTGATGGCCGAACGGCCGGACGGCCAGTTTTCCGTCGAGGATTGCGAAGCGGTGTCCCGCGCGATCTCTCCCGTCCTCGACGTCGAGGATCCGATCGACCGTGCCTATCACCTCGAAGTGTCCTCGCCGGGCATCGACCGGCCGCTCGTGCGCATATCGGACTTTGCGCGCGCAGCAGGGCACGAGGCCAAGATCGAACTCACGGAGATGTTCGCCGGCCGCAAGCGTTGTCGCGGCATCATCGTAGGCGTGAGAGACGGCGATGTTCTCGTCGACCTGCCGGATGCGCCAGCGGGCAAAGATGCTCGCATCGCCATCCCAATAGCGATGATCGGCGACGCGAAACTCGTTCTGACCGATGCGCTTCTCGATCAGGCTCGCCGCCGGCAGGCGGAGATCGGCACGATGAGCGTCAGAGACGGAGCAGATATTGACACGACCCGCGACGACGACGTCGAGGTGCGCACCGACAACAGGAGAAAAGGCCATGGCCGTCAGCGCTAACCGGCTCGAATTGCTGCAGATCGCAGATGCGGTCGCGCGCGAGAAGGTGATCGACAAGCGGATCGTTCTCGCAGCGATGGAGGATGCGATCCAGAAGGCGGCCCGCTCGCGTTACGGAATCGAAACGAATGTACGCGCGGAGATCAATCCGAAGACCGGTGAGATTCGTCTGTCCCGCCTCCTGGAAGTGGTCGACACCATCGAAAACGACGCAACGCAAATCGGCATCGAGGACGCGCGCCGCAAGAATCCGGCCGCGCAACCAGGTGACTTCATTGCCGAGACCCTCCCGCCGATGGATTTTGGCCGCATCGCTGCGCAATCGGCGAAGCAGGTGATCGTGCAGAAGGTCCGCGAGGCCGAGCGTGATCGGCAGTACGACGAGTTCAAGGACCGGATCGGCGACATCGTGAATGGTCTCGTCAAGCGAGTCGAGTACGGCAACGTGGTTGTCGACCTTGCGCGCGCCGAGGCGATCATTCGCCGGGACGAACTCCTGCCGCGCGAAACCTTCAAGCCGGGTGATCGCGTGCGCGCCTATGTCTACGACGTGCGCCGCGAACAGCGCGGTCCGCAGATTTTCCTGTCGCGCACGCACCCGATGTTCATGGCGAAGCTCTTCGGCCAGGAAGTGCCGGAGATCTACGACGGCATCATTCAGGTGAAGGCCGTCGCACGCGACCCCGGCTCGCGCGCCAAAATTGCCGTCTACTCTCGCGACTCCTCGATCGATCCGGTCGGTGCGTGCGTCGGCATGCGTGGCAGCCGCGTTCAGGCGGTCGTGAACGAGCTTCAGGGCGAGAAGATCGACATCATCCCGTGGTCGCCGGATGCTGCGAACTTCATCGTCAACGCCCTCGCGCCAGCTGAAGTCGTCAAAGTCGTTCTGGATGAAGACGCTGAACGCATCGAAGTGGTCGTGCCGGACGAGCAGCTCTCGCTCGCGATCGGCCGGCGCGGCCAGAATGTTCGCCTCGCATCACAGCTGACCGGCTGGAACATCGACATTCTGACCGAGGCCGAGGAATCGGAGCGCCGCCAGAAGGAGTTCCACGAGCGCACGCGATTGTTCATCAATGCGCTAAACGTCGACGAGGTGGTCGCCCAGCTCCTCGTGACGGAGGGCTTCAGGAAGGTTGAAGAACTCGCCTATGTCGACCTCGCGGAGCTGTCCGGCATCGAAGGCTTCGGCTCCGACACCGCACAAGAGATCCAGAACCGAGCACTCGCGTTTCTGGAAGTGCAGGATCGTGAACTCGATGACCAGCGCAAGGCGCTCGAGGTGGAGGATGCTTTGCTGACCGTTCCGGGCATGAGCAAGAGAATGGCGGTGGCGCTCGGGGAAAAGGGTGTGAAGACACTTGAGGACTTCGCCGATTGCTCCACCGATGATCTGCTTGGATGGACGGAGCGTGTCGGCGAAGAAACAAGACGTTACGCCGGATATCTCGATGGGTTCGATCTCTCGCGCGAGGACGCGGAGCAGCTCATCCTGCAAGCGCGGGTGAGCGCGGGATGGCTGAAGCCGGAAGACATCGTGCCGCCGGCCGAACCCGAGCCGACCGAAGGCGAAGCGGCGCCGCAAGCTTGAGAAGGGGGACTGATGCGCGCTGAGCTCGCAACTGAGCGAATGACAATGCCGACGGATGAAACCGATGGCGGCCGCCCTAAGGCCGCGCGCGTGCGAACCTGCATCGCAACACGCACGGCAAAGCCAGTCGAAGATCTCATCCGTTTCGTCGTCGGTCCCGGCGGCGCGCTCGTTCCTGACCTTAAGGCGGCGCTGCCGGGCCGGGGTGTCTGGGTTACAGCCGATGCGGCTCACGTCGCGAAAGCGCAAAAGACACGCGCCTTCGCGCGAAGCATGAAGCGAGACCTGATCGTCGAGGGCGATCTCGCAGCGCGAGTCGACGCGCTCCTCCTCGAGCGCGCGCGGGAGGGGCTGGCGATCACGAACAAGGCAGGCGCCGTCGTGGTCGGCTTCGTGCAGGTCGAAGCGGCGCTTGCGCGCAAGCCTTTGGCGCTCTTGCACGCGGCAGATGCAGCCGATGATGGGTGCGCGAAGCTCGATCGGAAGTTCCGTGCGGCCGTCGGTGAAGGGGCGGAGATCATCCGCCTCTTCACGGGCGACCAATTGGATTTGGCATTGGGCCGCTCGAATGTGGTACATGCAGCGCTCGAACGTGGACCCGCGGCGACAGCTTGCCTGCAACGGATCCGGGCTTTGGTCCGATTCCGGGGCGGTGTGTTGTCGAAAGTGGTCGTTGCGCGTTCCGCCGACATGATCGGCGCTGCGGAAACGGATTGGGAATGACGGAAACCAACAAGCCCGGCGACAAGACCATCACCGTGTCGCCGTCCTCGAAGACGCTGACGCTTTCGGGTAAGCCGGGCGCGCCGCAGACCGTGCGGCAGAGCTTCTCGCACGGCCGCTCGAAGGCGGTCGTGGTCGAGGTGGCGAAAAAGCGCCAGATCGCACCGCCGGGCGCTCGACCAACGACCCCCCCGCCCGCAAAGCCTGCGCTCGCGGCGCCGGTTGAAGCGCGCCCGGTCGCGCCGCTGCCGGCCGCG
>JBGFRS010000055.1:0-3467 GCA_041694995.1 Pseudomonadota bacterium
CCGACGGCCCGCTTTCCTTGCCGGCGCGAATGTCCCGCCGCAGTTGATCCAGCTTGGCTTCGCGCAAGCGATCCTGCTCTTCCATCAGCCGCAGGGCTTCGCGCACGACCTCGCTCGCCGAGGAGTAGAGCCCCGAGGCGATTTTCTGCCGCACCAGTTCCTCGAGATGCGGCGTCAGGTTGACGTTCATTCCCATGGCGATCTGTCCTTGCCGCGAAACGTCAGGCGATTCTATCCATGATTGGCAAAGATGGACATTGCGACGGCGCGCGTTCCTGAGTGGCCGCCCGCGATGCCGACGACAGATTCGCCCGCGCGCATGCGGCGCAGGTTCGCGCCGGCCTCGCGCAGGCTCGTCGCCAGCACATGCGCCTCGGCCGCCGACAGCCCGCTGCGCATGAGCACATCGGCCAGCGTGGCGCGGCGGCGCAGCTCGACGGTCTCGGTCCGCAGCGCGGACGGCTCGGGTGACGTAGCGACGACGGGCTGTTCAGGGCGAGGAGGGACTGCGGCAGCGGTCGGCGCGGACTGCGTGACATTGGACGGCCAGACAGTCCAGCCGATCGACCCCGCGAGCCCGACGATGACGATGACGGCGAAGATGCGTCGAATCATCGGCCGGATGATAAGTGCACCGGGGCGCACTCGAACCCGGTGCAGCGGATCTGCGAACGGCGGCGAGATCGACACCGCTTGGCGGGTCTCGCCGACTGGCGCGGAGCAGTCGCTCACACCGAGTGCGAATGGTCCGCTGCCGACCTACAGGATTGCCGCAAGCGGCCGCTCAGAGCACTGCTTGACGAATGAATTCAGCGGCGCCGATAGGCATCCGCTGGAACGATCGGTCAGTCCTCATGCTATCGGGGGGAGTCCATATACGGGGGTTAGCCAGCTTTGCGCTCGTCATCTGGGGCCCCGCAAGACGAGGCCAGGCTAGGACTAGGGTGCGGATCAGAGTCACTGCAGTGCCGTGCGGCATTGGTTGGCCGGGTGGGTCGCCGCGGTCCTTTCCATGACGACCATCACTCCCGAGGACGCTATAGCTGTTCGCAGTACGCGTGAATAGCTCGGCATCAGTGCGAGAAATCCAGCCATGGTCAAACATCTGACCGCCGACCTCAGCTTCCACTAACTCGAAGAGAAGGTAAAGCTCAGACTAGGTCAGGCGTAACCGGCCAACGATAATAAGGGCATCACGTGCTCGGGAAGAGCGCGAGGCAGCCAGGAGAAGCGGTGAGGCAGCTCCCTCAGTGAGGTCGGGTTGAACCTTGCCCCCGATCACCACGCGTACCGACCCCGCCTTGACGCGCATCTCCGCGGGGCCAACGGCTACCACGGTGTGACGAACCGTGCCTGAGGCATCCATTCCATAGAGCTGATCGGAAAGCGAGACGGGACGGAAGCTCGCGTTCGACGGAAGCTGGCTAACGAGGTTGTAGAAAAACCCATCGTGCCCTGAACTTCCGCGGGCGGCAAGGTCGAAGCATCGACTTTGTGCGGGGGGCAGGCCGATGGCGCGCTACAGGCAGATCGACACGAACCCGAAGTTCATCGCGGTCGATCTCGCGTCGCAGTTGCTGCCCGGCACCTTTGAGCACGCGCTCAATCACCTGTGCGAGCACGAAGTCGACCTGTCCGGCCTCGATGCCCGGTACAGCAACGATGAGACCGGCGCCCCGGCGTATCCGCCCGCGGTCTTGTTGAAGCTGATCCTGTTTGCCTACAGCCGCGGCATCGTCAGCAGCCGCGCCATCGAGCGCGCCGGTCGCGAGCACGTCACCTTCATCGCCCTGTCGGGCGACTCGGCTCCTCACTTCACCACCATTGCCGGGTTCATCCGTGCGCTCGGTGACGAGAGCGCTCACCTGTTTGCCCAAGTCCTATTCATCGGCACAACAAGAAACTCGCCCGCTTCACGCTGCGTGGTCGCAAGAAGGTCGATACCCAATGGAAGCTTTACTGCATGGTGCACAACATCGAGAAGCTGGCGCACTATGGCTATGCGCAGCAAGTCGGTGCGGACGAAAGGCGTGGCGTCGGTGATCGACACTGTCCGCGCACCGCGCTGAACGACGAACAGAACGCTGAACGGGAAAGCCGATCGCTGCGAGACACGATCGGCAAAGCGTCGCCGTGCGCGAATTGGCTTTTTCTACAACCTCAACGCTCGGCATCAGCGGCGGTGCGCAGCGCCGTCCGCTGCATGCCGTTTTTAGGCCGTCGGATGGGCTCCAAAGCGGAGAAAGAAGGTAGCAACATCTGGTCCGATGAGAAGCGCCACCGACTTTCCCGTGTCTTCCCGCATTTTCTCAAGTGCTTTGTCGAATGACTCAGAAGCACGGGCCGCCGTTGAAATGATGAGCGCAGTGTCCGCCTCAGGGTAGTGGTCGAACGCCCTGCGGATGTCTTCGACGGCGCGCGTGTCCCAGTGTTCGCCAGTGAAGGACTTCACCTGCACGACACAAGTCTTTTGCTGTTGAAGTCCCGCGATTGGGAGTCCGGATTCGAAGACGACGAGTATGTCAGCGCCGTGGTCGCCGGCTCCGCCCTGCCACTTCACCTGCCTGACCCCGGGGACGTTCTTGAGCGTCGCCGCGACAAGGGCCTCAAGGTCATAGTTCGGATGGGTGTGGTGGATCTTCTCGGTGATGCTTCGAAGCAGAGGCTCCATCTCTTGCGCCAGAAAGGCGAGGTTCGCCTGTGGTGTGCGGGGCTTTCCGCTGATGCCCGCAGCCTGTGCGTTGAGGAGTGCTTCGAATTCATCCTTTGCGTATATCCGCCAATAGCGGCCGCGGAGAGAGAGCCGCGCCCGCAAGGCGGGATGGACGGCCGCGTCGTTCCGATCAAAAACGAAGACGGAATCTGGATCAACTGGGAAGCGATGGTTGAAGTCGTCGTCCTCATAGCGCCACACGTACGGCCCAGTTACACGGGCGACGGAGCACCGACCCCAGTCAGGCACGTTCACGTAGACGACGTAGTCATCGGCCTTCAGTTCCATCAGAAAGCTCTGGAAGCAGTCCTTTTCCTCGTCACTCAGGCTGTTCCAGCCGGCGGTCTCAATTCTGGCTTTGAGTTGGCGCAGGTCGGCCGTGCCGACGTAGCTCCAGCCGAAGCGGCCCTCCCCCTTGCGCAGAGAGGCCAGGAGGTCGCAGTCGCTACTGCCCTTGATCGCGTAGATTGTGTAATCGGCAGTTGGCATTCCCATCTCCTTGACGGCCTAACGAATGAACGGGACTTCCCCGTCCCGAGGATGCGGCGGTGAAGCCGCGCGGCATCGAAGTGCCATGATGGATTTGGGTAGTTCCATCAACGTCTTCGGAAGGGGAAGTCCATGGCCGTTATAAGGATCGGCATCGACCTTGCCAAGAACGTGTTTGCCGTGCACGGGGTGGATGAACACGGCCGCGTGGCGCTGGCGCGCACCGTACGCCGCGAGCAACTGCTGGCGCTGATCGCCGCCGTGC
>JBGFRS010000019.1:0-97112 GCA_041694995.1 Pseudomonadota bacterium
CGATGCCTTCATCGACACCTACAATGCTGACGCAACGCCCTTCGTCTGGACCAAACCCGTCGTTCATCAGCGTCGCTTCAAAGGTCGACGTGTCAGTCAATTGTGATTCTGAGTACTAGCAAAACGCTAACGCACTCACCGCTTATGTCCTCATAGCATGCTCGGCAACACGCGATCGGGCGGGCGATGGCCGTCCATCCATGCCTTGATGTTGACGATGACCTTCTCGCCCATGTCAACGCGCCCTTCGATGGTTGCGGACCCCATATGCGGCAGGAGAACAACACGGCCTGCGCGCGCGAGTTTCACGAGCTTCGGATTGACGGCCGGTTCGTGCTCGAAGACGTCGAGCCCAGCGCCCGCGATCTCGCCTGCCTCAATCATGCGGATCAGGGCGTTCTCGTCCACGACCTCGCCGCGTGCCGTGTTCACGAGATACGCGTCCTTCTTGAGGAGCTTCAGACGCCGCGCGGAGAGGAGATGAAAGGTGGCCGGCGTGTGCGGGCAGTTGGTCGAGACGATGTCCATCCGCGTGAGCATCTGGTCGAGGCTTTCCCAATAGGTCGCCTCAAGCTCCTGTTCGACCTCTTCTGGGACGCGCCGCCGATTGTGGTAGTGGATCGACATGCCGAACGCCTTCGCCCGACGCGCGACGGCCTGCCCGATGCGGCCCATTCCGACGATGCCGAGGCGCTTACCCCAGATGCGGTGCCCGAGCATCCAGGTCGGCGACCAGCCCGGCCACTCGCCGTGCTCAAGCACCTCGAATCCTTCGGCAAGGCGCCGCGGCACGGCCAGGATCAACGCCATCGTCATGTCGGCTGTATCCTCGGTGAGGACACCAGGCGTGTTGGTGACGGTGATCCCGCGCTTCATCGCCGTGTCGACGTCGATGTTGTCGACGCCGTTTCCGAAGTTCGCGATCAGCTTCAGATTGTCGCCCGCCCGCGCCAGTACGCTGGAATCGATGCGGTCCGTGACGGTCGGCACGAGCACTTCGGCCGTCTTCACTGCCTCGATCAACGCTGATTGCGGCATCGGCTCGTCATCGGGCGCCAAGCGGGTGTCGAACAATTCCCGCATCCTGGTTTCGATCACTTCAGGAAGCCGACGCGTAACGATGACGAGCGGCTTCTTCCTCTGCGGCATGGTGGCCCTCGCTGATTGCCCCAATTCTCCCGAATTTACAGCGGATTAACCGCTCCGGCGCTTATTCTGAGCCGGGCTTCGGGCGGGTCACGTCCCTCGTTGACGGCTCTCCTACCAGATGGGTTGGGCGGGGCAAAGCGGGTGGAATGGCACGGCGAGACGCCTTGTTTTCTCGTGCCGTCTTTCGAGGCATCATGCCGCGCTTCGTTCTCTTTCTTCTCGCGCTCGTTATATCCCTGCCGAACCATCCGTCGGCATGGGCGCAATCGACCGGCCCATCCGGCTTGCCGGTACCGCGGTTCGTCAGCTTGAAGGCCGACCGGGTGAATGTCCGACAGGGTCCCAGTCGCGACCACCAGGTGATTTGGCAATTCACCCGCGCGGCCCTACCGGTCGAGATCACCGCCGAATTCGAGACCTGGCGCCGCATCCGTGACGCCGAGGGTTCGGAAGGATGGGTGCAGCAGGCGCTGCTGTCAGGCCGACGGACGGCGTTGGTTGCACCGTGGCGGCGCGGCCAAACCTTCGACATGCGCATACGGGCAAGCGCAGGCGCAGACGTACGTGCCCGCGTCGAGTCGGGAGTGCTCGTCGCCGTGCGCTCCTGCAGCAATGCCTGGTGCCGCATCGTCGTCGAACATGGCGGATCTTCGGTCGACGGTTGGATGGAGCAATCCCTGCTCTGGGGCGTCTATCCGAACGAAATTCTGGATTAACCCGCGACATGCGGCCGCAACACTGCTCTGGTTCCGTTGGCCTCGGCAAATCACGTTATCTGATGACCGCGATCTGATGACCGCGAACCTCTGGAGTTCACGCTGCCCATGAGCAAGCTGACGCGCCGCGACGTTCTCACCGGTTCCTCCGCCGCAATCTTTGTGACGCTGACCGGCACGGCCAACGCCTCACCCAATTGGGACCTGATGCCCCCGCTTCCTACGCCTCCGGCGCAACCCTCTCGCCGCCCGTCTGCGAGATCGGCGGAGCCGGCCGTTCAGCGCCAGGTGACCCCCGAGCCTGATACGATCGGGCGTGGCGGGTGGCCGTGGGACAATATCGGCGGCGGTCTACCGCAGGATTGGGCGGGCATGTACGGGCCCATGAATGCTGGTCGGTTCCCGGTACTGGGCATCGACATCTCGCGGATCGAGCCGCAATTCCTGCGTCAAGATGTGCTGTATATGGGCCGCGAGCCGGCCGGCACGATCGTCGTCGACCCCCGCCAGCGTTTCCTGTTCCATGTCCATCAAGGCGGTCGTGCGACACGATATGGCGTCGGAGTCGGACGGCAGGGTTTCAGTTGGTCCGGCGAAGCGACCGTCAATTCCAAGCAGGAATGGCCGGACTGGTACCCGCCGCAGGAGATGATCGACCGCGACCCGTCCATTCGCGCCCAGCTGACACAGCTCCAATCAGGGCTCGGTGTCGCAGGTGGTTTGCGCAACCCCCTGGGCGCGCGCGCCCTCTATCTCTGGCAAGGCGGCCGCGACACGCTCTACCGCATCCACGGTACGCTCGAACCCTACACCATCGGCCGTAACGTCTCGTCTGGTTGTATCCGCATGATCAACCAGGACGCGATGCATCTCTATGATCGCGTTCCGGTTGGCACGCGCGTCGTCGTTCTCGGGTGATGGCCACCACCCTCCACCATCGAACCGAAAGTCTGCCTGGTCACCGGGCAGACGGCTGCAGGCAACATCGCAAGAGCGTTCTGCGATCGCCTCGCTCGTGGCCACCGCGGTGTGCCGTCGCATGGCAGGCTCCGAATTCCACAACTTCAACTGCTGGAAACTCGACGCCAATCTGATCGAGGCGCGGATCGGCGCACTTGCGCCATTGGTTGAGGCGGAAATCGCCGCGTTCATCCGCAGGCTTGGTCGTCTCATGGGCGCCGTTCGGATACCATCTGCACCCGACGACGGGGCGGCCCTTCTCGACCTCTTGGCCCCGCCGTGCGCCGATCACCCCGACGCTCTGATCCACGCGGAACTTGGCGCCGTCCAATGCCGAAGTGCTGTCGACGCTCGCATCGGATACCGTCAAGCCTCTGACGAAGGCCTGCCTCCGCCCGACGGCTGGGTTCGCTCGAAGCAACAGCATGCCTAGATTTTAGGCGTTCTCCTGCCGCGGAACGCGGCTCCGCAGGGTGAACACGTCAATGAAACACGTGAATAGCTTTTGATTGCGGAGAATTAGAGCGCGATCTCACCGTTGGCATGTCGGTTGCTAACTTCGGGCCGTTGCGTCCGGAGGCTTCGTATGTCGACCTTCAACAATCCTTTCGATGGCCGCTATCGTCTCAAGACGTCGGGCTGCTCGTGCGGCCAACACACGACGCAAGACGAGCACGACCGCGTGCTGCGTGCGATCGAGGTGCAGGCCGTCGCCGCCAATGAAGAGACGCGCTATCGCCGTGTCGTCGAAAGCGCCGTGATGCGAGCCGTATTTCCGGCTGACCGCGAACGCCGGGCCTTCCTCAAAGCCGTCGGCGCCTCAACCGCGATTGCCGCAATCAATACTTTCTTCCCCGTCGCGACCGCGACCGAGGTGCTGGCGCAGGGCGGTCCGATCGAAAAGCGCAACCTGGAGGTTGGCTTCATCCCGATCACCTGCGCCACCCCGATCATCATGGCGCACCCGATGGGCTTCTATTCGAAGCACGGGCTCAACGTGAACGTCGTGCGCACGGCGGGCTGGGCCGTCATTCGCGACAAGACGCTCAACAAGGAGTACGACGCCGCGCATATGCTGGCGCCGATGCCGCTCGCGATCACGGTCGGGGCGGGCTCAAACCCTATCCCCTACACCATGCCGGCCGTCGAAAACATCAACGGGCAGGCCATCACGCTCGCCAACAAGCATCGCAACAACCGCGATCCGCGCAATTGGCGCGGCTTCCGCTTTGCCGTGCCGTTCGACTACTCGATCCACAACTACCTGATCCGCTACTACGTCGCTGAGCACGGGCTTGATCCCGATCGCGACATCCAGATTCGTGCGGTCCCCCCGCCGGAGATGGTCGCCAATCTCAGAGCCGACAACCTCGACGGCTTCCTCGGACCGGATCCTTTCAACCAGCGCGCCGTCTTCGACGGCGTCGGCTTCATCCACATTCTCTCCAAGGAGCTGTGGGACGGGCATCCCTGCTGCGCCTTCGCCTGCTCGCGCGAGTTCATGACGACGATGCCGAACACCTACGCCGCGCTCGTCAAGGCGATCATCGACGCCACGGCATTCGCGCAGAAGGCCGAGAATAGACGCCAGATCGCCGAGGCAATCGCGCCAGCGAACTACCTCAACCAGCCGCAAACCGTGCTCGAACAGATCTTAACCGGCACCTACGCCGACGGCCTTGGCAATGTGCGACGCGACCCGAACCGCATCGGCTTCGATGCCTTCCCATGGGAATCCTTCGCCGTGTGGATCCTCACGCAGATGAAACGCTGGGGCCAGATCCGCGGCGACGTCGACTATCATCGTATCGCCCGCGAGGTTTATCTCGCCACCGACGCACGACGTTTCATGACCGAGCTCGGCATCCCGGCGCCGGTGGAGAACACCAAGTCTTTCACGGTGATGGGCAAGACCTTCGATCCGGCAAAGCCGGAAGAATACATCGCCTCCTTCTCCATTCGGCGCGCGTGACACAGGCGATGATTCGCTCGGTCGCCTTTCGCTCGACCATCCTGTCGATTGCGCTGTTCGCGCTGTTCGTCATCGCGTGGCACCTCGGTGTACAGCAGGGCGCGAGCGGGGGTGCAGCGGTCGATCCCGAATACGCGCGCTTGGTCGGAGCGGCAGCGGCAACCGGCGGGCAGACGCCGATGCCGGGGCCGCTCGACGTGGCGGCAACGATATGGCGGCACTTCACCGACCCCTTCTACGTGCGCGGCACGAACGATATGGGAATCGGCATCCAACTCGCCTACTCGCTCGCGCGTGTCTTGACCGGATTTCTCACCGCCGCCGCGATCGCCATTCCGCTCGGCTTCCTCATCGGCATGTCGCCGGTCGTCTATCGGGCGCTCGACCCCTTCATCCAGATTCTGAAACCGATCTCGCCGCTCGCTTGGATGCCGCTCGCGCTCTACACGATCCGCGACAGCGCGATCTCGTCCATCTTCGTCATCTTCATCTGCTCGATCTGGCCGATGCTGATCAATACGGCCTTCGGGGTCGCAAGCGTGCGCAAGGAGTGGCTGAACGTGGCGCGTACACTCGAGGTCGGGCATCTGCGTCGCGCCTTTACCGTCATCCTGCCAGCGGCGGCACCCACGATTCTCACCGGCATGCGCATTTCAATCGGTATCGCCTGGCTGGTCATCGTTGCGGCCGAGATGCTCGTCGGTGGGACCGGCATCGGCTACTTCGTGTGGAACGAGTGGAACAATCTGTCGATCACCAACATCGTCACCGCAATCCTGCTCATCGGGATCGTCGGCATGATCCTCGACCAGATCCTCGCCCGCTTCACCAAGCTCGTCACCTATCCGGAGTGAGGCGATGAGCGAGAAGTACATTTCGATCGAGGGCATCGCGCGTCGCTTCCCGTCGCCTGATGGCGGCGTCACCACCATCTTCGAGGATCTGTGGTTCGCCATGAAACGCGGCGAATTCGTCTGCGTCATCGGCCATTCTGGCTGCGGCAAGACGACGGTCCTCAACATCCTCGCTGGTCTCGACGAACCATCGACGGGCGTCGTCGTCGTCGACGGCAAGGCGATCGAGGGGCCGAGCCTCGATCGCGCGGTCATCTTCCAGTCCCATGCGCTTCTCCCTTGGAAGACGGTGATGGGCAACGTCGCCTATGCCGTGCGCTCGAAATGGCTGAAATGGTCGCAAGCCGAGGTGGCGGCGCAGGCGCAGAAGTTCATCGATCTCGTGCATCTGACGGGCGCCGAAGCAAAGAAGCCGGCCATGCTGTCCGGTGGCATGAAACAACGTGTCGGCATCGCGCGGGCTCTCGCGATTGAACCGAAGATCATGTTGATGGACGAACCGTTCTCGGCCCTCGACGCGCTGACCAGAGGTTCGCTGCAAGACGAAGTGCGCACGATCTGCGCGATGACCAGCCAAACCGTGTTCATGATCACGCATGACGTCGACGAAGCGATTTATCTTGCCGACAAGATCGTGCTGATGACCAACGGACCCGGTGCGCGCATCGCCGAGATCGTGGAGAACCCGTTGCCGAAGGCCCGCCAGCGCCGCGACGTGCACAAGCACCCAGCCTACTATCCGTTGCGCAACCACATCATCGACTTTCTCGTCTCGCGCTCGAAATCCTTTGCGGCCGAGATCGAAGCATTGCGCGGCGCGGGCCGCCCGTACGATCCGCGTCATCCACCCGTCGCGCGCCCCGGCATTCCGGAACCGACCATCGCAGCCCCGGTCGAACCATTCCGGGTGAGCGCAGCGGGTTGACGGAACTCAACGAACGCCAAGGAGAGATAGAGCATGAAGCGTGAAGAGCTGACCGAGAAGATACTCGACATCAAGCGCGAGAATGGCTGGACGTGGAAACATGTCACCGACGAGATCGGCGGGATGTCGCCCGTCCTCGTCATCGGCGCTCTCATGGGGCAGATGAAGCTCGTGAAGCCCTTGGCGAAGCGTGCCGCAGCCTTGTTCGGTTTGAGCGAGGTGGAAGAGAAAATGCTGAACGAGGTGCCTTATCGCGGCACGCCGATGCCGCCGACCGACCCCCTGATCTACCGCTTCTACGAAATGGTGATGGTCAACGGGCCGGCGTGGAAGGCGCTGATCGAAGAGGAGTTCGGCGACGGCATCATGTCCGCCATCGATTTCGACATCGACATCGAGCGTCTGCCCAATCCGAAGGGCGATCGCGTCAAGATCACCATGTCGGGCAAGTTCCTGCCCTACAAATACTACGGCAACGAACAGGGCATTCCAGACTACGGGTTCAAGGAAGCCTGAACGCCGATCAGCTGAGTCCGCCGAGGCAGGTGTACTTGACGTTCAGATAGTCGTCGCAGCCGTACTTCGAGCCCTCGCGGCCGATGCCGGATTCCTTGTACCCGCCGAAGGGTGCAACCTCTGTCGTGATCAGGCCCTCGTTGACACCGACGAGGCCGTACTGCAGTGCCTCAGCGACGCGGAACGCACGACCGAGGTCCTTGGTGTAGAAGTAGCCGGCGAGGCCGTAGACGGTGTCGTTCGCGAGCGCGATCGCTTCTGCCTCCGTCTCGAAGCGGAAGAGCGGCGCCACAGGCCCGAAGATCTCTTCCTGCGCGACCTTCATGGCGGAGGTGACGTGCGAAAGCACGGTCGGCTCGAAATAAGTGCCTCCGCTCGCGTGGCGCTTGCCGCCAGTGACGATGCGGGCACCTTTGTCGGTCGCATCAGCGATCAGCTCCTCGACCTTGGCGACCGCTTTCATGTCGATGAGTGGCCCCTGCTGCACGCCTTGTTCGAGGCCGTTGCCGACCTTCATTACCTTCGCTGCCCCCGCGAACTTCTCGGCGAAACGGTCGTAGATGCCCGCCTGCACGATGAAACGGTTGGTGCATACGCAAGTTTGCCCGGCATTGCGGTACTTCGCGACCATCGCGCCTTCAACGGCGCGGTCGAGATCCGCGTCGTCGAACACGATGAAGGGCGCGTTGCCGCCGAGCTCCATCGAGACGCGCTTCATGGTGCCGGCCGCCTGCGCGACGAGCGTCTTGCCGATCTCGGTCGAGCCCGTGAAGGTGATCTTGCGCACGAGCGGGTTGCTGGTCAGCTCCGCACCGATCTCACTGGCTGATCCGGTTACGATGTTGACGACGCCAGAAGGAATACCCGCCTTCTCCGCGAGCGCCCCCCAGGCAAGCCCCGAGAACGGCGTTTGCGAGGCCGGCTTGATGATGATGGTGCAGCCGACCGCGAGTGCCGGACCGAGCTTGCGCGCGATCATCGACGAGGGAAAGTTCCAAGGCGTGATCGCCGCGACGACACCGACCGGTTCCTTGGTAACGAGGATTTTACGGTTCGGCCACGGGCTCGGGATGACATCGCCATAGATGCGCTGCGCTTCCTCGGCGAACCAGCGCGTGTAAGCAGCACTCATGCCGACTTCGCCGCGCGATTCCGCGAGCGGCTTGCCCTGCTCGACGGTGAGCAGCGTCGCGAGCGCTTCAGCATCCTGCTCGATCAGGTCCGCGAGCTTGTGCAGGAGCTTCGCGCGCTCCTTGGCCGTCTTCGCGCGCCAGGCTGGCAGCGCTTCGGCCGCAGCGTCGATCGCGCGTTTCGTCTCGGCGCATCCGCCTTGCGGCACGGTACCAACGGTTTCGCCAGTGGCGGGATCGATGACCACGATCGTGCGCCCAGAGTCGGCTTCGACCCAGCGGCCACCGATCAGGTTTGCTTCGCGCTTGTAGTCGAGCTTCTGCAGCATCGGAGCCTCCTTCGGCTCGCGTATCAGGCGAGCGTCTTGATCTCGCTTAGTAGCGCATCGGCCACGAGAAGTCCCTCGCGCGCGGCCTTTGCACGCAGTTCGTTCCGCCGCGCGCCGGGCAGGCGGGCCCCGGGTTCGGCTTCGATGGCGGACGCCATCGTCGCGAACCGATCGAGCGCGTGCGAGGAAAACGCCTCCGGATCGAACGCAATGATGAGCTGTCCCGTGTCCGGCGGTTGACCCGATGCATCCAAGAATGACGTCGCCTCGGCGGCAAAGCGCGCGCCGACGAGTCCGGCTGCGAGCAGCTCGACCATCAGCGCAAGCATGGTTCCCTTGGCATCCCCGAAGGGGAGCATGGTGCCTTTCAGGGCAGCGTCAGGATCGGTCGTGGGTTTGCCGTTTGCGTCGAGCGCCCAACCGGCCGGGATCGGTTCGCCCTTCTGCTTTGCGGCGAGGATGTTGCCGCGCGCGGCCTTCGAGATCGAAAGGTCGACCACGATCGGCGGATGACCGGGCCGCGGGCAGGCGAAAGCGATCGGATTCGTTCCGAACAAGCCAGTCCTGCCGCCCCAGGGCGCGATCGCCGCTGGCGTGTTCGCAAAGAGAAGCGCGACGAGCCCGCGCTCGGCGAGACGCTCCACCGGATGGCCGGCGCACCCGCAATGATGCGAACGCCGAATGGGCGCTGCCGCGATGCCTTGTGCCTCGGTGACGGCTGGGAGTTCGGCGAGCGCAAGCTCGATCGCCGGATACGCGAACCCGTGCGCGGCATCGACCGCGACAATGCCCAGTTTCGGCCGCGATGTCGTTGGAGTTGCGAAGCCGTCGACCTTGCCGACGCGCGCCTGCGCTGCGTAGGTCGGCACGCGCGAGAGGCCGTGGCCTCTCATACCGTCCGCTTCCGCCGCCACCAGAGCTTTCGCGACGATCGCAGCGTTTTGCGCCGACGTTCGACAGTGCTCGAGCGCCGCGGTGGCGACGGCCTCGGCCTCCTCTATTGAAAGTGTCGCCATCCGATCACCGTGCCGCAAGATGACGGGCGACGGCTTCGGCCGTGACACGCGACACACGCACATTCGATTCGATCGTGACGCCGGCGATGTGCGGCGTCAGGATGAGGTTCGGGCAATCCGCGAAGAGAGCGCCTGCGGTTGTATCGAGCGGCTCCCTGTCAAAGACGTCCAATGCGGCGCCACCGAGTTTCCCGGCCTTCAAGGCCGTGACCACTGCCGCCTCGTCCACGACACCGCCGCGCGCGGCGTTGATCAGGATGGCATCGGCTTTCATCCGCGCCAGGCGCTGCGCATTCATAAGATCGCGCGTTTCCGAGGTCAGCGGCACGTGCAGTGACACGACGTCGGACGTCGCGAGAAGCGCATCGAGTGCCATGGCCATCGTCTGGCCCCAGCGAAGATCGTGAGACGGCAGATACGGATCGTACCCGCACACGGTCATGCCCAAGGCCTGCGCCCGCACGGCCACTTCCCGAGCGATCCCACCATAGCCGACGAGACCCAGGCGCTTTCCCGCCGCCTCGCGACCGATCAGACGGTTTCGCGGCCAGGTGCCCTGCACGACATCGGCCGTCGAACCATAGGCCCCGCGCAAGAGCATCATCGCCGTGGTGAGGACGTATTCCGCAACGGCCAAATCGTTCGCCCCCGTGGCGAGATGAACGGCGATGCCGCGCGCCTCGCATGCGGCAACGTCGATGTTGTCGAGTCCCACGCCGAGACGACCGACGCATTCGAGCTTTGTGGCGGCGGTGAGCAAGGGGCCGCGGACTTGCGTGCGGTTGCGCACGATGAGCGCGCGCGCCTCCGCCGCAAGCCGCAGGAGTTCGTCCGGCTTGTCGACGAGAGCTGCATCGTAGTGGACGACGTAGCGCGTGCGCAGATCAGCGACCGCGTCGTCGTCCATGAACTCGGTGATGACAATTTCGGTCATGAACGTCCGGGCGCGGCAGCAACGTGCCGCACCGCATCCTCATCGTCAGGCGCTGCGATAGAGCTTGGTCATCACGAATTCGCGGTGGCCCAGCGCTTCCGCCGCCGTCAATCGTCCATTCGAAGTTCGCACGATACTCTCGATCAAGGTGTCGCCGGCGTCCGAGATGGTCATGGTCCGCTTCAGCACGCCCGAGACGTCGACGTCGATGTGTTCGGGCATGGTGCGCATGGTTTTCGGATTGCCGGTGATCTTGATGACAGGCACGATCGGGTTGCCGATCACGTTGCCTTGTCCGGTCGGGAAGGTATGAACGACGTAGCCACCGGCGGCCATCAAGGTAACGCATTCGGCGGCGGCCGAGGACGTGTCCATGAAGTAGAGGCCTGGTCCCTTCATCGGGGTTTCGGCCGGCTCGAGAATGTCAATGTACTTGCAGTCGCGCCCGATCTTTTCGAGATTGCCGAGCGCCTTCTCCTCGATCGTGGTCAGCCCGCCGGCGATATTTCCCTTGGTCGGCTGGGAATCGGAGAGGTCGTCCGTCTTGTGCGCCTCGATCACATCCGTCTGATAGGCTTTCCACATCTTGTACCAGCGCTCGCCGACCTCCTTCGTCGCCGCTCGCTGCTTGCAGAGATGCTCGGCGCCGGTGATCTCCGAGGTTTCTCCGAACACACCGTAGATGCCCTTCGGGATCCACTTGTCGTACATGTTGCCGACGGTGGGGCAGGACGACAGACCCGTCGTCGTGTCGCTCTCGCCGCACTTCGTCGACACCCAGAGCTCCGAGACAGCGCACTTCTCGCGCTGGAGTTCGGAGGCCCATTGCACGAATTCCTTCGCGACGTAGCTCGCCTTCGCGGTCGTCGCGATGTCGCCATGACCCTCGATGCCGAAGCCAACGACGGGCTTGCCCGTCTCCGCGATGCCGTCGACGACACGCTTCGTCCACCCGTCTTCGATGCCGATGACGACGACGGCGGCCACGTTCGGGTTCGAACCGATGCCGATCAACGTGCGGAAGTGCAGTTCGAGGTCTTTGCCGAACTGGAGTCGGCCATAGGCATGCGGCAGCGCCAACGTGCCCTTGATGTTGTTTGCGACCGCTTCGCAAGCCGCGTTCGACAGATCATCGAGCGGCAGCAGCACAACGTGGTTGCGGACACCGACACGGCCGTTTTCGCGCCGCCATCCGTAGAAGCTATCGAGCCCGCGCCCGCTTGGGCGTTTGGCGAGGGGCGACTTGAACGCCGGCGCTTCGATCTTGCGACCCTTGACGCCTTTGAGCTTGCGCTGGACTGCATCGAAATTGGCCACGATGCCCACGGTCACCTCCTCACCAGCGCTTTGTCTTGACGTTGTGGACGTGCACGTGCTCGCCCTTCTTGATGTCGGCGATCGACTTGCCGATGTCCTGCCCGTATTTCCACACCGTATCGCCCTTTTTGATGTCGACGAGGGCGACCTTGTGACCGATCGGGATGTCCATCTTGGCCGTGATGCGGAATTCGGAGTCGTCGTGCGTGATCACGGCCAGCATGTCGGTTCCGGCCTTCAGGCCCTCGACGACGACGACACCGACAGTGTCTTTCTTTTCGTGCACCAGGAGATGGGGAGCGGCCATCGGACGTCCTCGATCGGAGGCAATTTAAGTCTTGTATAAGACATAAGACCTGATAGCCTGTCAACGTGACATCCGAGAGAATGAATGCGCAGCCACTCTATCGGCGAGTGAAGGCCGCCTTAACGCGGCGGATCGCGGATGGCGAGTGGCAGCCAGGGCAGCTCATCCCGAGCGAATTCGACATCGCCCGCGAGATTGGCGTGAGCCAGGGCACAGTGCGGAAAGCTCTCGACGTCATGGCGGCGGAGAACCTGCTCGTGCGCCGCCAGGGCAAAGGCACGTTCGTGGCCCGGCACGACGAAGCCCGCATTCTGTTCCAGTTCTTCAAGCTGGTTCCCGACGATGGCGCCAAGGTGTTTCCCGAAAGCGACGTCTTGTCCGTCGGGACCGCCCGCGCCGACGCTGAGGCAGCGCAGCGGCTCGGCCTCAATGTTCGCGCGCGGATCGTTCGCATTCGGCGCATGCGTTCGATGACCGGCGTGCCGGCGATCGTCGAAACGATCGTGCTGCCGGAGGCGATGTTTCCGGGACTCGCGCGAAGCACGGTTCCGAACAATCTCTACGGCCTCTATGCGGATCGATACGGCGTCACGGTCGTCCACGCCTCCGAACGGTTGAAGGCGGTGACCGCTGGACCAGAAGACGCGCGCCTTCTCGGAGTGCCTAACCGCACGCCGCTCCTCCTCATCGATCGCCTCGCCGAAGCGATCGACGGAACGCGTGCGGAGTGGCGCGTCTCGCTCTGCCGGACGGACGTTTTTCACTATCTGAGCGACCTGCGCTGATCAGCTGAAAGAGAACCACCGAGACAATCCGCCCCCTCGCGGGTTAGACTGGTTTGCGCCATGGCCCTACCTTGGCGAGGGATGAGAGTCGTGAACAAGCAGACGCAGTTCCACGTCTGGTATTGGATCGCCGCCTTCTTCGGCGTGCTGCTCCTGCAATATTTCTTCACCAGCGTGGTGCAGGTCGCGCCAATCCCCTACAGCGAGTTCGAGGCGTATCTGCGCCAGGGGAAGGTGGCCGAGGTCGCGGTGTCGGACCGCTTCATCCAGGGCCGGCTCAGGGAGGCGCTGCCCGGCGGGCAGACGCAGTTCGTGACGACGCGCGTCGACCCCGGCATCGCCGAGCTGCTGCAGCGTTACGGCGTGCGCTTCACCGGCCAGGTGGAGAACACATTCCTGCGCGATCTCCTCTCCTGGGTGGTGCCGACGGCGATCTTCATCGGCATCTGGATGTTCCTGCTGCGCCGCGCAGGCGGGCTCGGCGGCGGGCTGATGCAGATCGGTAAGAGCAAGGCCAAGGTCTACGTCGAGTCCGATACCGGTGTGACCTTCGCCGACGTCGCCGGCGTCGACGAGGCCAAGGACGAGCTCAAGGAGATCGTCGACTTCCTGCGCGACCCGCAGGAGTACGCCCGGCTCGGCGGGCGCATGCCCAAGGGCGTCCTCCTCGTCGGCCCGCCGGGGACGGGCAAGACACTCCTCGCCAAGGCGGTCGCGGGGGAAGCCAGCGTGCCGTTCTTCTCCATCTCCGGCTCGGAATTCGTCGAGATGTTCGTCGGGGTCGGCGCGGCGCGCGTGCGCGACCTCTTCGAACAGGCGCGCGCCAAGGCGCCCGCCATCATCTTCATCGACGAGCTCGACGCGCTCGGCCGCGTCCGCGGCATCGGCCCCTTCGGAGGTCACGACGAAAAGGAGCAGACGCTCAACCAGCTCCTCGTCGAGCTTGACGGCTTCGACTCCTCGGCGGGTCTCGTCCTGCTCGCCGCCACGAACCGGCCGGAAATTCTCGACCCTGCGCTCCTGCGCGCCGGCCGCTTCGACCGCCAGGTGCTGGTCGATCGGCCGGACAAGCTCGGCCGCATTCAGATCCTCAACGTGCACATGAAGCGGGCGAAGCTCGCGCCCGACGTCGACCCGAAGAAGGTCGCCGCGCTCACCCCCGGCTTCACTGGCGCCGACCTCGCCAATCTCGTCAACGAGGCGACGCTGCTCGCCACGCGCCGCAAGGCCGACGCCGTGACCATGGCGGACTTCAACAACGCCATCGAGCGCATCATCGCGGGTCTCGAGAAGCGCAATCGCCTGCTCAACCCGCGCGAGCGCGAGATCGTCGCCTATCACGAAATGGGCCACGCGCTCGTCGCCATGGCGCTGCCCGGTGCCGACGCCGTGCACAAGGTCTCGATCATCCCGCGCGGTGTCGGCGCGCTCGGCTACACCATTCAGCGCCCGACCGAGGACCGCTTCCTCATGACCCGCGAGGAGCTCGCCAACAAGATGGCGGTGCTGCTCGGCGGCCGCGCCGCAGAATGGATCACTTTCAAGCATCTCTCGACGGGCGCGGCCGACGACCTTGCTAAGGTGACCGACATCGCTCGCGCCATGGTGACGCGCTACGGCATGTCGGAGCGGCTCGGCCATGTCGCGCTTGAGAAGGACCAGCGCTCCTTCCTGAATCCAAACGAGTTCATGGGCCGCCCGCCCGAGCGCGGCTTCTCGGAGGAGACGGCGGCGGCCATCGACGAGGAGGTAAAGCGCATCGTCGACGAGGCTTTCGCGCGCACCGTGCGCCTCCTCGAGGAACGACGCGAAGTCCTCGAGCGCACGGCGCAGCGCCTCCTCGAGAAGGAGACGCTCGACGAGGCGGAACTGCGTGCTTTGGCAGGAGCGGGGGCGACGGCCAACTTGCCGGGAGCTGCCGCGTAACAGCTCGCACCGAACGAAGATCGCTGGACGGGAGGTCTCATGCCGGCACGAGACCCAGTCAATTGGACGCGGTCCGAGGCGCTCGACTCGCTGGCGCGCCGAGCGCACGCACCGTCAGCTCTTTCGACTGCGCCGCTCGGGCGAAGAGATAGCTATGGCCGCAAGACGGTGACAACCAAGATCGGCCGGATCGAGCTGGCAATCATCGCGGAGACGATGGGGCCAAGCATGATGGCGAGCTATGTAGCGCGGCGTTTGCTGCTCGGCGAGACGGTGAAAGGAGTGTAGATCGTCGCGTGTATTACGATGCCCATGCAACAATTCGATCGAGGAGATGATCCGGCGCGTCGCAAATCACGATACTCCCCGTCGTAGCTTCATGCCTCGACTGACGGCCTTGAGGTCGTTGCGCGTGAGGCGGATACGCGCGATCGCGAGAACGATACCGTTCTCGATTGCCAGGTGGCGATGCTCGCCGGCGGCATAGGCTAGCATGACTTCACGTGTGCTGCTGTCGATGCGAACGATGTCCCGCGCCGGGTGAGCGGACAGGCTTGCGGTGATCATCTCGACCATCGGCTGTGCCTGACGATGATCCTCCCGCAACCTCGCCAGAACGGCGCCCAGATCGTCTTCCGGCAAGGCACGGCGGCGAAGCGCTGGAAACAGATCCTCGTCTTCGTCGTCATGGTGCAGCGGTAGGTCGCGTTCAAGATAAGCCACGACCATGTCGGCTTCCGAACGGTTCACCTTGCCCGCCGCCGCAAAGCGCCGAAGGGCGGCAAGAATCGACCGCTGCCGAAAGTGATCGGCGAAGATGTAATCGAGCGGCTCGTCGAGCAGCGTGAAAGGAATAGGCTCGACGAGCGGTTCCTGTGCTGGCTGCGAAGATCCGATGCCCAGATCACCTGTGGCCATGGCTTGGAGTCTCCTGGCATCCACACGTGTGTTGTGCCTTGAGATCACCCGCGTCCCGTGCCAGCGCCCAGCGCAGCATGTACGACAGCGCGGACCGCCCTGGGTCCGTGCCACGCTGCACGGCGCCCGACAGCGCGAACCACTCCTCATGCGACGCTTGCGCCGTAAAGCGGCGCACGGCGGCCCCGATATAGGCGCTCGGCGTCTCATCGTAGCGAACGCCCATGGTTTCGACCTCCGCGAAGAGGACGACGTCGCCGAGCGCATCTAGCGCCGCGGCCGCATCGGCTTCGGATTCCAATTTGGACAGGATCGTTCCGAGCGACATCACGTGCTCCTATTGCACGAGAACCGACCCGTTCGTCCCGAGCTCGATACCGCGAATGTCGGCACGGCCCATGAGGACGCTGATGTACTGCCGAATGGCGGTTCGGCGCACGTGATCGCGGAGATACTCGGCGATGCGCTGCTGAACGGCTTCGTATGGCAAGGGCCGGCCCGCTATGTGCCGATCAACGGCGACGACGTGCAATCCGTAACGCGTTTCGATCGGCGTTGCCGCGACAGAACCGACGGGCAGAGATGGCAGCGCCCTTTCGAACTCCGGCACGGTCTGGCCGGGCCCGATCTGCCCGAGATGCCCGCCAGCCTTACCCGACGGGCAAGCGGAATGTGCTGCGGCGAGGCGATCGAAGGCGTTCGGATCAGCAGCCAATTCGCTTGCGATGTTGGCCGCGAGCTGCCGCGCGGCCGTGCTTTCAGCCTCGCCGCCTGGTTCAACCGCAATCAAGATATGGCGCACCTCGTAAAGATCGGGGGAGCGAAAGCGCGATCGGTTCTGATCATAGTAGCGCCGGCACGCTTCGCCATCAGGCACCGGCGTCACCACCTCCTGCTCGACCAGGGCGCGGATCAAGGCTTCTTCCTCGATCTCGCGCCGCCCGGCTTCGTCCTGCAACGGGCGCGGAACGAGGCCGAGGCGTCCTGCCTCTTGCAGCAACACCTCGCGCACCACCAGCGCACGGGCCGCGGTGAGCCAAGCTTCGATCGGCTTTGCTGCAGGATGGTGCTGTGCTTCCCGGGAAATCGCGGCGCGCGAGATGACGATGCCGTTCACGCTGACCGTCTTCTGCTTCGTCGCGACGTTAGGCTTGAGCGAGCAGCCGAGTGTGGGGGCAGCAGCGTGCATCGCGTTACTCCGCAGGCTGGTGGGTTGGACGCTGTGCCTGGCCAGGTGCAAGCTGCCGGCGCGTCCGCACCACCTGGTAGCCCTTGCGACCCAGATACCAAACGGGTGCCGACCAGATGTGCACCAAGCGCGAGAAGGGGAAGAGCAGGAAAATCGTCATCCCGAGCACCAGATGCGTGAGGTGCGGCCACGCGACACCTTGCAAGGTGCGCGCATCGACCGGTTGAACAGTCAGAATGCCTTGCGCCCAATGCGACAGCGTGACCATCATGCTTCCGTCGAGATGCGCGAGAGAGTACGGCACCGTGACGAGCCCAAGCACCAGTTGAATCCACAGGATGATCAGGACGGCGAGGTCCATATAGGTTGAGGTTTGGCGGATACGCGCGTCGAACAGCCGCCGGTGCAGCAACAGGGACAAACCGACGAAGCAGACGAGACCGGCCGTGCTCCCAACGACAATGGCGAGCAATTTCTTCTGTTCGACGGTCACGAACAGCGTGTAGATCGCCTTCGGCGTCAGCAGACCGACAGCGTGTCCGACAAGCAGGACCAAGATACCGACGTGGAACAGGTTCGAGCCCCAGCGCAGCTGACGCTTGCGCAGCATCTGACTCGAGCCTGCCTTCCAGGTGTATTGTTCACGGTCGAAGCGGATGATGCTGCCGAAGATAAATGCCGACAGGCAAACATACGGGTACCAGACGAAGAGGATGTGGAAGATCATGTCACGCATGGTTCAAACCCTCACGGACGAGCGGCGGGCGATGTGGTGATGGTGGTTCGCGGGCGCGACGGCGGCGCAACGCCGGGAGCCGGGCGGCGCGCCTGACGCAGCTTTGCGGCAAGATTGTCCTTGCCACAGGCAGTGTCCGCGGCGCCGGGCCCGAACACCACCTCCTCATCTTGCCAAGCGGCGTCCAGCGCCTCGAGATCGTCAGGTTCCGGATCTGGCTCCGCGCGCAGGGCGGCGAGCGCCTGCTCGTCAAGCTGGCCCTTCGCCAGATGCACGAGCGCGGCGAACACCACCTCGTAAGGCGAACCGCGCTTGGCCAGACGCTCGCGCAACGCCGCGAAGACGTGACCTGGCTGAGCGATGAGATCGATCGCCACTTGCGGCGAACGCGTTGCTGCATATTCCAGGAACAATGGGAGGAAGTCGGGCAATTCCGACGCCGTCGGAACGAAGCCGCCGTCCTCGTAGACCTTGATGAGGTCGACCATGGCTTGCCCGCGATCGCGGCTGTCACCATGAACGTGCTCGAAAAGGTGCAGCGACAAGGAACGCGTACGGTCGAATAGGAAAACGTATCGCTCCTGAACGTCGTAGAGGTCGCTCGAAACGAGAGCGTCGATGAACCGCGCCAATGCCGCGCGAGACTGGCGCGGCAGAATACGTTCGCTTTCGAGCGCCGCTTTGAGTTCCGGTCCAGCCGCAACGAGTTCTGTTGTCGGATAGGTCAAGAGCGCCGAGAGGACCTTGAGCGTCTTCATCAGTAAGCCCCCATTTTCGGTTTGTCGTTCTTCACCTTGATACCGCCGAACAAATTGACTTCCTTGTCGCTCGGCAGGCAGCCGTCCCCGAAGGAGAAGCCACACTCGCCGCGAAGCTCGTAGGCATCCTGCGTCACTTCACGATGCGTCGTCGGAATGACGAACCGATCCTCGTAGTTCGCGATCGCCATTACCTGATACATCTCTTCGATCTGCAGCGGGCTCAGCCCAACGCGCTTGGCAACCGCTTCGTCGATGACGCCGTCGACCGTCTTAGCGCGCATATATGCGCGCATGGCGAGCATGCGCTCGAGACCCTTCGCGACCGGCTTCTCGTCGCCGGCAGTCAGCAGGTTGGCGAGGTAGCGCAGCGGAATGCGCAGGCTCGCAACGTCGGGCATGCCGCGATCCGTGCCCATCTTGCCAGCTTCAGCAGCGGCCGTGATGGGCGAGAGCGGCGGCACGTACCATACCATCGGCAGCGTGCGGTATTCCGGATGCAGTGGGAAGGCGACCTTCCACTCCATCGCCATCTTCCAAATTGGTGACTTGCGGGCGGCTTCGAGCCACTGCTCAGGTACGCCGTCAATTCGAGCTTGCTCGATGACCGCAGGATCATTCGGGTTCAAGAATATCTTGAGCTGCGCTTCATAGAGATCTTGCTCAGCCGCAACGCTGGCGGCCCCTTCGATGCGATCGGCATCGTAGAGCACCACACCGAGATAGCGGATGCGCCCCACGCACGTCTCCGAGCACACCGTCGGCTGACCCGCCTCGATGCGCGGATAGCATAGGATGCACTTCTCGGACTTTCCCGACGACCAGTTGAAGTAGACCTTCTTGTACGGACAGCCGGACACACACATGCGCCAACCCCGGCATTTATCCTGGTCGATGAGCACAATGCCATCTTCTTCGCGCTTGTAGATCGCGCCCGACGGACACGCCGCAACGCAAGCTGGATTGAGGCAGTGCTCGCACAGCCGCGGCAGATACATCATGAAGGTGTTTTCGAACTGGCCGTAAATCTCTTTTTGCACGCCGTCGAAATTGACGTCAGCCGAGCGCTTCGCGAATTCGCCCCCGAGGATTTCTTCCCAATTAGGCCCCCACTCGATCTTCTCCATGCGTTCGCCGGTGATCAGTGAACGTGGCCGCGCGGTCGGGAAGGCTTCGACTTCCGGCGCCTTCTGCAGGTGCTCGTAGTCGAAGGTGAAAGGTTCGTAGTAGTCGTCGATTTCCGGCAGATCGGGATTGGCGAAGATGTTGGCGAGAATCCGCCACTTGCCGCCGATACGCGGCTCGATCTTGCCGTTCCCCTTGCGCTTCCATCCACCCTTCCAGCGTTTCTGGTTCTCCCACTCTTTGGGATAACCGATGCCGGGTTTCGTCTCGACATTGTTGAACCAGGCGTATTCCATGCCCTCTCGGTTCGTCCAAACGTTCTTGCACGTGACCGAGCAGGTATGGCAGCCGATGCACTTGTCCAAATTCAAGACCATGGCGATTTGAGCACGAACTTTCATCGCTCTCTCCTGATCACTCGGCGGCTTGCACGGCTGGCTGCGCAGCGGCAACGCTTGATCCGCTTGCGCCTTCGTAGGGCCGTTCGAGCCAATCCACTGTCTTCATCTTGCGCACCACCACGAATTCATCGCGATTGGTGCCGATCGTGCCGTAGTAGTTGAAACCGTAGGCCAGCTGCACATAGCCGCCGATCATGTGCGTCGGCTTCAGGACAGCGCGGGTGACGGAGTTATGGATGCCGCCACGCTGCCCGGTCATTTCAGAACCGGGAACGTTCACGATCTTCTCTTGCGCATGGTACATGAGCACCATGCCTTCTTTGATACGCTGCGAGACAACCGCACGGGCAACCAGGGCGCCGTTCGTATTGTAGGCCTCGATCCAGTCGTTATCGACGATGCCTGCTTTCTTCGCGTCGACCTCGCTCAACCAGACGATCGGTCCGCCACGCGAGAGCGTGAGCATGAGCAGATTGTCAGTGAAGACCGAGTGGATGCCCCACTTCTGGTGCGGCGTGATGAAGTTGAGAACGACCTCCTTCTCGCCATTCGGCTTAATCCCCTGCACCGGCTTAATCGTCTTGAGGTCGACGGGCGGCCGATAGAGGCAGAAGCCTTCGCCGAAAGCGCGCATCCACAGATGATCCTGGTAGAGTTGCTGCCGACCGGTCAGCGTGCGCCACGGGATCAATTCGTGCACGTTGGTGTAGCCGGCGTTGTAGCAGACCTTCTCGCTTTCGAGGCCGGACCATGTCGGCGACGAGATGATCTTGCGCGGCTGCGCGACGACGGCGTGGAACCGGATCTTTTCGTCCTCCTTCGGGATGGCGAGATGGGCATGCTCGCGGCCTGTTGTCTTGGAGAGCGCCTGCCAGGACTTGACCGCGACTTCGCCATTGGTCTCCGGCGCAAGCATCAGAACCACTTCGGCGGCATCGACGTCGCTCTCGATCTTGACCATGCCCTTCGTCGGACCGTCATCGGTCACGATGCCGTTCAAGGCCTTCAGATGTTCGACCTCATGCTCCGTTTTCCAGGCGACCCCCTTGATGCCGTTCCCGACCTTTTCCATGAGTGGGCCGAGCGCAGTGAAGCGGCGGTAGAGGTTCGGATAGTCCCGTTCGACGACGGTGACGGCCGGCATCGTTTTGCCCGGAACCGGTTCGCATTCGCCCTTCTTCCAGTCCTTCGGTTCGAAGGGTTGCGCGATCTCGCCCGGACTGTCGTGCATGATCGGTGTGAGCACGACATCCTTCTCGACACCCAACACTTCCGGTGCGACGCGCGAGAACGCCTTCGCGATTGCCTTGTAGATGTCCCAATCGGACCTTGCTTCCCAGACCGGATCCACCGCGCCGGTGAGCGGGTGGATGAACGGATGCATGTCCGAGGTGTTGAGGTCGTTCTTCTCGTACCAAGTCGCCGTCGGCAACACGATGTCCGAGTAGACGCACGTCGTCGACATGCGGAAGTCGAGCGTGACGAGAAGATCAAGCTTGCCGCGGGGCGCATCCTCGTGCCAGCGCACCTCCTTCGGTTTTTCGCGCCCTTCCTCACCCAGATCCTTGCCGAGCACGCCATGCGACGTGCCGAGTAGATGCTTCAGGAAGTACTCGTGCCCCTTGCCCGATGATCCGAGCAGGTTCGAGCGCCACACGAAGAGATTGCGCGGAAAGTTCTGCGGGGCGTCGGGGTCCTCCCAGGCAAACGTCAGCTCGCCAGCCTTCAGCGATTTCGCAACATAGGCCGGAACCTCCATGCCGGCGGTCGTGGCCTTCTTGGCGATCTCGAGTGGATTCTGTACGAGCGTCGGATAGGCTGGCAACCATCCCATGCGCAAGGATCGGATATTGTAGTCGATGATGGCGCCGTCCCATGGGCCCGGAGGTGCCGTCGGGGACAGTATGTCTTCCGTGTGCAGTGTCTCGTAACGCCACTGATCGGTGTGCGTATAGAAGAAGGACGTCGAGTTCTGCTGCCGTGGCGGCCGGCCCCAGTCGAGGGCGAAGGCGAGCGGCGCCCAGCCGGCCTGCGGCCGCAGCTTTTCCTGACCGACATAGTGCGACCAGCCGCCACCGGATTGCCCTACGCAACCGCACATGACGAGCATGTTGATCACACCGCGGTAGTTCATGTCGGCGTGGTACCAGTGGTTCATGGCAGCGCCGATGATGATCATCGAACGGCCATGCGTCTTTTCGGCGTTCGTAGCGAACTCACGCGCGACTTGGATGATCTTGTCCCGCTTGACGCCGGTGATCTTCTCGGCCCAGGCGGGTGTGTAAGGCACGTCCTCGTCATAGGACGTTGCAACATTGGCGCCGCCGAAGCCCTGATTCACACCGTAATTTGCGATGAAGAGATCGTGCACGGTAGCGACGAGCGCTTCGCCGTTCGCGAGCTTCAATGTCTTCACCGGGACACGGCGGTTGAGGATGCTTGCGTGGCTTGAATGCGTGAAGTGCTCATGGGCGATGTTGCCGAAGTATGGAAACGCGACTTCGGCGAAGGTGTCCTCGACGCCGGCGAGGGTCAGCCGCAACTTGGCGTCCTTGCCAGCGGAGTCTCTCTCTTCGAGATTCCACTTGCCGGTCTCACCCCATCGGAAACCGACAGAACCGCGCGGCACGACAACGTTGCCGGAGATCTCGTCGAATGCGACAGTCTTCCATTCCGGGTTGTTGCTCTCGCCGAAACCGGCGGCGAAATCCGAGGCTCGCAGGAAGCGATCTGGCACCAGATGATCGCCCTGCTTCACCAAGCGCACCAACATCGGCATATCGGTGTACTGCCGAACGTAATCCTGGAAATACTGCGATTTCCTGTCGACGTGATACTCCTTGAGAATCACGTGGCCCATGGCCATTGCGAGGGCAGCATCCGTGCCTTGCTTCACGCTGAGCCAAATGTCGGCAAATTTGGATGCTTCCGAATAGTCCGGCGTGATGACGGCGCTCTTTGCGCCGCGATAGCGCACTTCGGTGTAGAAGTGCGCATCGGGAGTGCGCGTTTGTGGAACGTTCGAGCCCCACAGGATGAGGAAGCCGGCATTGTACCAATCCGCCGATTCCGGCACGTCGGTTTGCTCGCCCCATGTCTGCGGTGAGGACGGTGGCAGATCGCAGTACCAATCGTAAAACGACATGCACACGCCGCCGAGCAGCGAGAGATAGCGCGAGCCCGCCGCATACGAGATCATCGACATCGCCGGGATCGGCGAGAACCCGATCACCCGATCCGGACCATAGGTTTTGGCGGTGTAGGCGTTCGCCGCGGCGATGACCTCGGTGACCTCGTCCCACTTCGCGCGGACGAAACCGCCGTGCCCACGCACCTTCACGTAGTCGTTGCGCTTGGCTGGATCCTCGACGATCGACCGCCACGCGGCAACCGGTGCCAGCGTCTTGCGCGCTTCACGCCAGTGCCGCAGCAGACGCGAGCGGATCAACGGATACTTCACGCGGTTGCCGGAGTAGAGATACCAGCTGTAGCTCGCCCCGCGGGCACAACCGCGCGGCTCGTGGTTCGGCAGGTCCGGACGCGTGCGCGGATAGTCCGTTTGCTGCGTCTCCCACGTGACAATGCCGCCCTTGACGTAGATCTTCCACGAGCAAGACCCCGTGCAGTTCGCGCCATGTGTGGAGCGTACGACTTTGTCGTGCTGCCAGCGCTTGCGGTAACCGTCTTCCCAGCGCCGATCCTCGGCGGTGGTGATGCCGTGCCCATTCGAGAAGGGTTCCGACACCTTGTTGAAGAAGGTCAACCTGTCGAGAAAGTTGCTCATTCTAATGCTCCGTTAACCGGTGTTCCGTTCCAACCAAGACAGGTTTCCACTCAGCAGGGTTTCTCCGCGCCCTTGCGCCAGTAGTACCAGTAGTTAAGCAGGGCGCCGACCGCGTACAGGAACGCAAAGAACCACAGCGCGGCGTTCGGGCTGCCGGTGGCGGCGAACGAGCGGCCGAAGATGATCGGCACGAAGAAGCCAAGCAGCAGCACCGCCATCGCCGCCGTGAAGCCGAGCACCGGACCGGCCTGCTTGGGTTCGAAGATCATCACGATCTGCTTGAACACGCTGGCATTGCCGATGCCCGCGCCGAAGAAGATGCCCAGCAGCACGATGAAGAACAGCGTGAACTGCGCGGCCGAGGTCGGCGCGGAGAAGAAGGTCAGGCCGATCGCCGATGTGCCCATGATCAGGTACACGAGCATCGTCATGTTCGATCCGCCGAACTTGTCCGACAGCATGCCGCCGATCGGCCGGATCAGCGCGCCGATCAACGGCCCGATCCAGGCGTAGGCAAGCGGGTCGGGCGCGTCGGGCAGTCTTCCGAAGGTCTCGCGGATCAGCAGCGGCGTCGACGCGGCAAATCCGGAAAACGTACCGAAGGTGAGGGTGTACAGGATCGTCTGGATCCAGGTGTGCTTGAGATTGACGATCCGGAACTGCTCGACGAAGGAACCGCGCGCCGGGTGATTCTTCATGCCGAAAAGCACCAGCACGGCAAGAATCAGGGTCGGGATCAGCCAGATATAGGCGGCGTTCTGCGGCCACATCTGCAGTTCGCGCAGCACTTCCTTGGTCGTCGGACTGATGATCTTGAACAGCATCGGATCGCCGGCGACGGCGCCGAACAGGCCGGCCGCGATCACCACCGGCACCAGGAACTGCGCGGTCGAGGCACCCAGGTTGCCGAAGCCGATCGTGAATCCGAGCGCGGTACCGCCAATGCGCTTCGGGAACCAGAGGCTGATGTTGGCCGCGGTCGACGAGATCTGGCCGCCGGCGCACAAACCCGCCAGTGCGGCCCAGAAGAGCAGGGTCAAAAACGGCGTCGTCGGGTCCTGCACCACGTGTCCGATGCCGAAGATCGGGATCAGCAGCGACACCGTGAACAGAAAGGTGGTCCACATGCCGCCGATCTTCAGCACCAGGAACGAGTGTGGAAAGCGCGCCACCGCGCCCATCAGCAGCGCCATCGCCGGCAGCCAGAAGCGCTCTTCGACCGTGAGCTGGAAGCCCAGCCCCGGCAGGCGCACGACCAGCGCGCTCCAGGTGAACCAGACCGCGAACGCCAGGTGCAGCGCTAGGAACGCGATGATCAGCGTGCGGATCGCCAGGCCCTTGTTGGCGTTCCAGAAGACCGGATCCTCGGGCCGCCATTCGGCGACGTCGAAATAGCCGGCGCGGCCTGCGGCGGCGTTGGACGGTGAACTCATGGAATTGCTCTCCTCTCAACTCGGACGGTTGGGTCAGCGGTTGCCGGGAGGCGCGGCGATCGGCCCCCCATTGCTGACCGCACGCTCGTGCAGGACGTCGTAGCGAGGCATCTCGGTGCGATACATCCAGATCAGCGACACCCAGACCACGCCGTACAGCAGCATGAAGGCGGTCGAGCGCACGCCGGTCAGATCCATCAGCGCGCCGAACATGATCGGCAACATGAAGGCGGCCAGCGCGCCGGCCATACCCACCACGCCCGAAACCACGCCGATATTGTGCGGATACTCGTCTGAGATGTACTTGAACACCGAGGCCTTGCCGAAGGCCGAGGCCACGCCCAGCACGAACAGCAGGATCGTGAAGGTCCAGACATTGTGCGCGAGGGTGAAGGTCCACGGACCCTGCGCGGTCTGGACCGTGTAGGACGTCGCCGGATAGGACAGCAGGAACAGGCAGATCCAGCTCACCCACAACACCCACCAGGTGACCTTGTGCGCGCCGTGCCGGTCGCTCAACCAGCCGCCGACGGCGCGCAGCACCCCGCCGGGCAGCGAGAACGCCGCCGCCAGCAGCGCGGCAACCCGGATGTCGAGCTCGAACTCCCCAATGTAGTATTGCGTCATCCATAGGGCCAGCGCGACATAGGCACCGAAGACGATCGAATAGTACTGGCAGTACTTCCAGACCGTCGGATCGCGCATTACCGCCAATTGCTCGCGCCAGGTGATTTTCGAATCAACCAGATGCTTCGGATCATGGTAGGTGAACATCCAGAACAGCAGCGCCATGATCAGCATCGAGGCTGCATAGACTTGTGGTACGACGGTCCAGCCGTAGGCGACCACCAGCACCGGAGCGACGAACTTGGTGACCGCCGCCCCGGAATTGCCCACACCGAAGAAACCCATCGCGAAGCCCTGCTGGTGCTTGTCGAACCAGCGCGCCACATAGGGCGTGCCCACCGAGAACGAGCCGCCGGCCAGGCCAACGAAGAGCCCCAGCACGAGGTAGTGCCAGTAGGCGGTCGCGTAGCTGATCAGCCAGATCGGGATGACCGTCGAGATCATCAGCAGGAAGAACACGATGCGGCCGCCATACTTGTCGCACCACATGCCCAGCGGCACCCGGATCAGCGCGCCGGTGAGCACCGGCATCGCGGTAAGAATGCCGAACTCGGTGGCGCTCAGGTTCAGCGTCTGGCGGATCGGAACGCCGATCACGCCGAACATCGTCCACACCATGAAGCACACGGTGAAGGCGAACATGCTGGCGATCGCCACCGACCATTGCTTACGCTCGCGACTGACGCTGTCCGTCTGGGTTGTTGCGGTCATGAAATCCTCCGTTGACCGTCGTGGGGGTGGCAGCACCGGTTGCGGCACGGTCGTGGACGCTGCGGCACGACAGCTGACGGTTGCATGCAGACCGTGAGAGCAATGGCGGAAAGCCAGAACGCCCTGCTCTGATCCGATGCGGTGACCGTGCCCCGCATGCTCGCCCCCTGTTGGTCCAGTCCGTCGTTCTGGCGGACGTGGCGATATTGGAGGGGTAGAACTGAGCTCCATTGATATGGATCAAGCTATCCAAGTATTTGGAAACTTTCAAGAATTCAGCTTACAATAATCAAGTCACGTCCAGTGATCCGTCCAGCCGTCGGGGCATACTTGCCTGGTCGATAATTGACGAATGTCAAGGAACGACTTGCATCGACGTGTCATGAGGTACGCTTGGAGTGCCCCCATGCGCAGCGATGAAATGGAAGAGATGCGTCACCTGCCGCTCTTTCGCGGGGTGAACACCGCATATGTCGACGCAATGCTTCGCGCGTCATTCCTGCAGCGCTTTCCCGCCCATGTCGAACTGGTGCGGGAGGGTGACCCGGCGGACTTCCTGCACGTCGTCGTCGATGGGCAGATTGAAGTGTACTCCTCCCATCGCGACCGGGAGACGACCGTCGCCGTGCTCGGCCCCGGCAAGAGCTTTATTGTCGCTGCCGTCGTGCTTGACCGCATCTATCTGAAATCGGCTCGCGCGCTTTCCCCGGCCCGTGTGCTGCTCATCCCCGCAGAAGCGGTCCGGCGGTACTTTGCCGAGGACGCGACCTTCGCGCGCGCGCTCGCGCTCGAGCTTGCGGTGGCCTATCGCAGCGTCGTCAATGAACTGAAAAACCAGAAGCTGCGCTCCAGCCTCGAGCGCCTCGCCAATTGGCTCTTGATCCGCGACAAGGAGACGGGCGGCAGGGGGCGGTTCGACTTGCCCTTCGACAAGAAGGTGCTGGCCTCCCGTCTCGGGATGGCGCCGGAGGTACTCTCGCGCTCCTTCGCCTCGCTCGTCGACTACAAGGTGACGGTGGCAGGCAAGACGATTTCGATCGGCGACATGGAGGCTCTCCGCCGCCTCGCCAAACCCTCACCCACCATCGACGATGATGAGGTGTGATCACATTCGCCCTGGACCGGCAGAGGCGGGCTCCCACCGCAAAATCCGCTGGCGTCGGCGCCCTGGTTCGGCTAAGGACGTGCCTCCGAGATGATGCGCGCCCTCGCCGGACCGACCCCGAGGGCGCTTCCGTTTGGAGACCCCCATGGCCGTTCCGAAGCGCAAGACCTCGCCGTCGAAGCGCGGCATGCGCCGCAGCCACGACAAGCTCACCGCCCCGACCTATGTCGAGGACAAGGAATCGGGCGAGCTGCGCCGCCCGCACCACATCGATCTGAAGACCGGCATGTATCGCGGCCGCCAGGTACTGACCCCGAGGTCGGACGGCTGAACCGCGCTGGCCGGCGTCGGGATGCGCTGACGCCGCCGTTCCACGCCCGGAGACCGCTATGCTCAGAGCCGTTCCGCTTCTCGCGCTTCCCGTCCTCGCCTATGTCGTGATCGTCCTCCTCGGCGGAACGGCGGCGCTGTCGCAGCCCCTGTTCACCTTCACGCTGCCTTCCGGTGCGGCCTACGCCTTCGATGCGGGCACGGCGATCCTCACCTTCGGGGTGTTCACGCTGCTGATCGAGGTGATGAAGTCGACCAACGTGAAGTCGACGAACTCGATCTTCGACCACGCGCTGTCGACCGTCCTCTTGATCGCCTGCATCCTTTTGTTCGTGCTGATGCCGAGCGCGGGCACGAACACCTTCTTCCTCCTGATGCTTCTGTGCTTCATCGACGTGATCGCGGGCTTCACCGTGTCGATCAAGACGGCGCAGCGCGATTTCCAGATTGACAAGACGTTTCAGTGAAGAGAATGCCTCCGTCTCGTTGACAGGACGAAATCTTACTATAGGAACAAAACATGAACATTTAGGAGATGACTATGTCGTTCCCGCCAACCGCTGCTCGCGCGCAATCCCGACCTCGTGATATGCAGATCAAACATCTACGTGCGGCCCGTCCGGCATGTCCTACGTGCCCTTTCGATCCAGGCAGGCCGCAACAAAGAGACCATGACGCCAATCTGGGGAGTCATGCCGATCTTCGAACCGCAGCCCCATGTCCATCTATCGCTTGGCTGTCGACGCATCACGGATTCTCCGGGCTTCGATGGTCGCGAACCAGTGGACATCGCCTATATCCTGCACGTGTTTGAAAGCGGTGTGCTCCCGGTCCTTCGCACACTCGATACGATCGAGACATTTCTGACGTTCTTGTTTTCATATGAATACGGCAATGTAGTCTATCATAACAGTCAGAGATGGCTCTTCTACCAGGTCGCACGCGGTCAGTTGCACGACGCGCGCCTCGACTATGCGTGGTATCATGACACGTGGCCCACGACGTCGCCCGCCTGGCGCGAGATCGACGAGGAACACTTGCGAACCGCGCACACATTGGGCGCGCTGCTGTGGGCCGACGACCGCGCGGGCCTTGCACGCGTGCTGCATGAGGTCGAGGCACGCACCGTCAAGCGCATCGGCCTGGAAGACGTGGGAGCCTTCGCCGTTTCCCCTCGAAACGCTCGACGAAGCAACCTTCTCCGCGCTCAACCAGCCGCGCCTGCACGCAGATTTGTGAACCTCAAAACAGCCCCTCGACCTCGCCGTTCGCGTCGTAGCCGATGCGCTCGGCGGCCGGCGACTTCGGCAGGCCGGGCATGGTCATGATGTCTCCGCAGATGGCGGTGACGAAACCGGCGCCGGCGGCAAGCCGCACCTCGCGCACCGGGAGCGAATGGCCCGAAGGGGCGCCTTTCAGCTTCGGGTCGGCGGAAAAGCTCGACTGCGTCTTCGCGATGCACACAGGGAAGGCGCGCGCGCCGCGCTCCTCGAACGTCTTCAGCGTGTCGAGCACCTTCGGAGCGAAGGCGACTTCGCCGGCATGGTAGATCTCGGTCGCGATCGTCCGGATCTTGTCCGCGAGCGGCAGGTCATCTGGGTAGAGTGGCTTGAACTTCGCCACGTGCGAGTCGACGAGGGCGAGCACCTCGCGCGCGAGCTGTTCGATGCCGGCCGAGCCCTTCGCCCAATGCTCCGCGACATGCGCATGCACACCCTGCCGCGCGCAGAAGGCGAGCACCGCATCGAGTTCGACCGTCGTGTCCGAGCCGAAGCGGTTAATCCCGACAGCGACGGGGATGCCGAACTTGCGCACATTCTCGATGTGGCGGCCGAGATTGGCGAGGCCCGTCTCGACCGCACCGACGTTCTCGCGGCTGAGGTCGGCGAGCGCCACGCCGCCGTGGAACTTCAAGGCGCGCACGGTCGCGACGATGACGGCGGCATCGGGCGCAAGGCCCGTCTGGCGGCACTTGATGTCGAAGAACTTCTCTGCGCCGAGATCGGCGCCGAAGCCTGCCTCCGTCACGACGATGTCGGCGAGCGCCAACGCGGCTTTCGTCGCCATCACCGAGTTGCAGCCATGCGCGATGTTGGCAAAGGGGCCGCCGTGCACGAAGGCCGGGCAGTGTTCGAGCGTCTGCACGAGGTTCGGCAGCAGCGCCTCTTCGAGGAGCACGGCCATGGCGCCGTCGGCCTTCAACTCCCTCGCGGTCACCGGACGCCGGTCGAACGTCTCGGCGACGACGATGCGCCCGAGCCGATCGATCAGATCCCCGCGCGAGGTCGCAAGGCAGAGGATCGCCATCACCTCGGAGGCGACCGTGATGTCGAAGCCCGCCTCGCGCGGCATGCCATTCGCTGGCCCGCCAAGGCCGACGACGGAAAAGCGCAGCGCGCGGTCGTTCATGTCGAGGACGCGTCGCCAGGTGACGCGGCGCGGATCGATGCCGAGTGGATTGCCCCAGTGGATGTGGTTGTCGAGCATCGCGGCGAGCAGGTTGTGCGCCGCGGTGATGGCGTGGAAATCGCCGGTGAAATGCAGGTTGATGTCCTGCATCGGCACGATCTGCGCATAGCCGCCGCCGGCCGCGCCGCCCTTCACCCCGAAACAGGGGCCGAGGGACGGCTCGCGCAGGCACACCGCCGCGCGGCGGCCGAGCCGTTGGAAGCCGTCGCCCAAGCCGACCGTCGTCGTCGTCTTGCCCTCGCCCGCCGGCGTCGGGTTGATCGCAGTGACAAGCACGAGCTTGCCTTGTCGCCGCTGGCCAAGATCGGGGATGGCGGCGAGGTCGAGCTTCGCCTTGGCGCGGCCGTAGGGGATCACGGCGTCTGCCGGGATGCCGAGCTTTCCGCCGATCTCGACGAGCGGCTTCAAGATCGCGCGGCGCGCGATGGCGAGGTCGGAGGGAATGTCGGGCACGGGCGGGCTCAGGGCTGGTCGGTCGAGGGCAGGTGCGGGTTATAGCGCGTCAGCGTGCGCGGTCACGCCGTATTGACGTCGGCTCCCGCCCATCATTTTCAGTACAGTCGGGGTGCTCGTTTGTATGCGTGCGATCAGCGCATCTTTTCAGTTGGAGCGTCAGGTCATCATGGCGCGAGCGCAAGCCTTGAGCGGCGGTGTAGCTTGGCGACGGTCGCTATGGATGAGGCAACACCCGCATCACATGCGCGATGGCATAGGAACATGTTGACCTCGCTGAGCCCATTGGAGAGCACGATCCTGTCGGATCGGGTGTGCGCCACATAGTCGTCGATCGCATGGACCTCAGCGAGGGCAGGGCGTCCGCTTCGATGGCCTCGCAGAGGCGCTCGCCGATGTCCGGATCGTCGATGCACCACCGACTCCGAGGGCTATCCTTCAGGCGGAGGTCGACGTAGTAGCCGAGAAGGATCTGCGGCGTCAGGCCGAACAAGTGCTTCGCGCCCCAAATCGGCTGGATGCGCTCCTTCATCGACGTGTTCTCGAATGAAGACGAAGCGAGTGACGTGCCGCAACGGCAGCAGATAGAGACACCGGCCGACAAGTGCAATATCGTCGTGTCTCTCAAGCAAAGGGCGCAGGATGCGCTTCACCGGGGTGTCGTGGCCATGGTCCGGCCCTCACCTCGGTCACGATGACGCAGCGGACACCTTGCAAACGTCGCAAGGCCCGCGCTTGCCGATCCATGTCGAAGGAGGTCGGCTCTCGCGTGGCGAACCGCCGCCGGCTTCTTCACCATTGGTCCATTGCCCGCCGCCGGGCAGGCCGGCGGGCAAGCGCGGCTGGTTCGGGTCGTACTTGCATCGAAGTTCCGAATAGCGCCATCGCCAGTAGGAACCATGCGCGCGCTCGAGGTAGAGCGCGGTCTTGAACAACAGGAACTCCTCGCGGGTGAGGGTGATGTGAGATGATTGGGGCATTGGTCGCTCCAAGAAATGTTCACTCTTTGTTCTAGTATGGGAATATCACGTCAACACAATGTGCCGCGCACTCCCGATTGCCGTTGTGGCCCCTCACCCCGCCCCACCATCTCCCGTCAGCCCCGCGGCCGTGATCCCTGCGAGCGCGGCCGCCTCGTCGTTGTCGGAGGTGTCGCCCGAGATGCCGACGGCGCCGACGGTTTCGCCCTTGCTGTCGCAGATCAGCACCCCGCCCGGTACCGGTACGCAGCGCCCGCCGGAGGCCGCGACGAAGCCGTTCATGAAATGCGGCCGGTCGAGCGCCATCTTGTTGAGCGCGCGCGAGCCGACCCCCGCCCCGAGCGCGCCATAGGCCTTGCCGAAGGCGATGTCGAAGCGCATGAGCGAGACGCCGTCCTGGCTAATGGCGGCTCGCACCACGCCGCGCCCATCCAGAACCACGACCGCCAGCGGTTTGAAGCTCTTCTCGTCGGCGTGCGCGAGCGCCGCCTTCACGATCTTCTGGGCCTTGGCGAGGGTGAGCGCAGGCATGACGTCATCTCCGTTTGCTTGAGGGTGGCTTTGCGCTACCTGATGCGCCGTGTCGGCCGCAAGCGCGCCGGCAAAACACTTGTCTCGACGGATCACCTCACATGCGCGACTTCCATTTTCCCGGCCGCTCGCCGGTTTATGCCACGCGTGCCATGGCCGCGACCTCGCACCCGCTGGCGACCGAGACGGCGATCGCGACGTTGAGAGCGGGCGGCACCGCGGCGGATGCGGCGGTCGCCGCCTGCGCGGTTCTCACCGTGGTCGAGCCGCACATGGTGAGCGCGGCGGGCGACTGCTTCTGGATCGTGGGCAAGCCCGGCAAACCGCTCGATGGCTACAACGGATCGGGGCGCTCGGCGAAGGCGGCGAAGCTTTCCTGGTTCCGCGAGCGCGGCGTCAAGCAGATCGGCGACAGCGATATTCATTCGGTCACCGTGCCCGGCGCGGTCGACGCCTGGGCCGCGCTCGCCGAGCGGCACGGGCGCTTCGGGTTCGACCGCCTGCTGCAGCGCGCGATCGAAGTGGCCGAGGAGGGCCACCCCGTCGCGCCACGTGTCGCGCTCGACTGGAGCCAGTCGGGTCATCGTGGCGCCGGCGATCCCGGCTTCCGCAAGCACTTCCTGAAAGGCGGGCGCACGCCACGCCCAAGCGAACTCCACGTGCACAAACCGCTTGGCCGGACCTATCGCCTTCTCGCAAAGAACGGTCCGCGCGCCATGTACGAAGGCGAGATCGCCGAGGACATGGTGGCGACGCTCAAAGCGCGCGGTAGCCTCTTGACCCTCGACGATTTCGCGGCCCATCGCGGCGAGATGGTGAAGCCGATCACCGCAACCTACCGCGGCAAATCGGTCGCGGAGATTCCTCCGAACGGACAGGGGCTTGTCGCGCATGTGATCCTGAACGCGATGGAGCCGTTCGACTTGCCGGCGCTCGATCCTTTATCGGCGGAACGCTTCCACATCGAGCTCGAGGCGACACGGCTGGGCTATGCCCTGCGTGACCAGCACATCGCCGAACTCGGCGCCATGACGGTCCCGCTGAAAGCGCTCGCCGCGAAGTCCTATGGCCGGACGCTTGCGAAGCGTATCTCGATGGACAAACGCATCGATCCCGCGAGCTTGCCGCCGCCCGCGCCCGAAACGCACACGGTCTATCTCTCGATCGTCGACGAGGACCGCCTGACGGTCTCCTTCATCTGCTCGATCTTCTCGAATTTCGGCGTCGGCATCGCCACGGAAAAGACAGGTCTCGTCCTGCAGAATCGCGGCTCGGCTTTCCGCGTGATCGACGGGCATCCGAACGCGATTGGCCCGTCGAAGCGACCATTGCACACGATCATTCCGGGTATGGTTCTTAACGGCAGGGACGTGATCGCGAGCTTCGGCGTGATGGGCGGCGCGTACCAGGCCTGTGGCCACGCCCACGTTCTGTCGAACATGGTGGACTACGGGATGGACCCGCAGGCCGCGCTGGACTTTCCCCGCGCGTTCTTTGCGGGCGATGCGCTCGCCGTGGAGCGGTCGCTTCCCGCTGCGACCATCGAAGGGCTCGCCCGGCGTGGCCATCCGATCACCGTGCCCCATGGAGCGATCGGCGGCGGCCAGGTGATCGCCATCGATCCAAAAAACGGCATTCTCACCGGTGCGTCCGACCCACGCAAGGACGGTTGCGCGCTTGGCTACTGATCAGGTCGATTGGTCGGTCGCGACCGATTTGGGCGTGCGGCTCGCCAAAACGGCGCGCCGCACGCTCGCATAGCTCGCGGTCGCGTCCGAAGCGGTCGCGCGACGCTTGTCGCGGGTCTGCGGGAAACCGTCGCGGCACGCGAAGAGCTGTGCGACCACGGCGGGCTCGGGGCGAAGCGGGCGATAAAGACTGGCGCCGGTTCGGCGCGCTGGCGGCTCCAAGGCCACCAGGGCGCGGTTGTGCGGATTCGGGACAACCGTCTCCTGGGGGATCGGGCGCCGCCCGATCGCTGTCTCGTTCGCGCTGGCAATTCCGCCGATGCGCATGGCGCCACCTGTGCCAATTTAAAACGTTACCATCGTCTCATGGCGTGAGCGTGGCAAGCGCCGTGCCGGCAGCTTCAACGGCGGCGGGTGATCTCGTCGAGCTGGCGCTGCATCTCAGACATCTGCCGGCGCAGCCCTTCGAGTTCACTTTCTTCGCTCTTAGGGGAGGACGCGGGAGGTGCGCTTGCCTTTGGCCCGTTCGTCAGCTCGCTCGCGGCGAAGGGAGAAAACATGCGGAAGGCCCTCTCGAACATCGCCATGTTCTGGCGCACCTGTTCCTCGTAAGCCTCGAAGGGGGCGCCGAAAGCTTGCGCCATCTGCTCGCGGAAACGCTCCTGTTCCTTCGCGAAGCTCTGCATCGACATATCGAGATAGCCCGGTACGACACCTTGCAGGCTGTCGCCATAGAAGCGGATGAGCTGACGCAGGAAGGCAATCGGCAGGAGGTTCGGGCCCTTGTTCTCTTGCTCGAAAATGATCTGGGTGAGAACGGAGCGGGTGATGTCCTCCCCCGTTTTGGCGTCGTTGACGACGAATTCCTGACCACCCTTGACCATCAAGGCGAGGTCTTCGAGCGTGACGTAGGTCGAAGTGCCCGTGTTGTAGAGGCGCCGATTGGCGTACTTCTTGATAACGATCGGGTCTTTGGTTTCGGCCATGCTCACGCTCACGACTCCTGCAGAACCCGTGCCGCCCTGCACGGAACCGCACGATAGGACCGTTCGTGCGCGTGCGAAAGAGGCGAGCCGGCCGCGGCACAATGCTTCAGCACGCAGGTCCGATGACCAAATTGACTTCGCGCACGCACAATGGCCAATGTGCCATCAATGAGGGTGCCGCCGCGCGGCTGAGCAGGGATCCCTGCGTCACGGGAGAGGAAGTCCATGACCGACGTCGTCATCGTATCCGCCGTCCGCACGCCGGTCGGCTCGTTCAACGGCTCCTTTGCGTCCGTCCCGGCGCACGATCTCGGCAAGACCGCGATCGGCGAGGCCTTGAAGCGCGCCAAGATCGATAGCGGGGAAGTTTCGGACGTCCTGATGGGGCAGGTTCTGACGGCAGCGCAGGGTCAGAACCCGGCGCGCCAAGCAGCGATCGGCGCGGGCATTTCGAATGCTGCGACGGCGATGACCATCAATCAGGTGTGCGGCTCCGGCCTGCGTGCGGTTGCCCTGGGCTACCAAGCGATCCGAAACGGCGATGCCGACATTGTCGTCGCCGGCGGCCAGGAATCGATGTCCCTGTCGGCGCATGCGGCGCATTTGCGCGCCGGCCACAAGATGGGTGACTATGCTTTCATCGACACCATGATCAAGGATGGGCTTTGGGACGCCTTCAACGGCTACCACATGGGCATTACGGCCGAGAACGTTGCGGAAAAGTGGCAGATCACCCGCGACGAGCAGGATGCGTTCGCGACCGCTTCGCAGAACAAGGCCGAGGCCGCACAGAAGGCCGGTCGCTTCGCTGCCGAGATCGCACCGGTCACCATCAAGGGGCGGAAGGGCGACACCATCGTCGACAAGGACGAGTATATCCGTCACGGCGCGACCATCGAGACAGCGAAGGGGCTGAAACCGGCGTTCAAGAAGGACGGGACGGTGACAGCAGGCAATGCCTCGGGCATCAATGACGGCGCCGCGGCGCTGGTCCTGATGTCGGCGAAGGATGCCGAGAAGCGCGGCCTGACGCCGCTCGCGCGCATCGCCTCCTGGGCAACGGCCGGCGTCGATCCGGCGATCATGGGGTCGGGTCCGATCCCGGCGTCCCGCAAGGCGCTCGAAAAGGCAGGCTGGAAGGTCGGCGATCTCGACCTCGTCGAGGCGAATGAAGCGTTCGCCGCGCAAGCGCTCGCCGTCAACAAAGACATGGGCTGGAACCCAGACATCGTGAACGTGAACGGCGGAGCGATCGCGATCGGCCATCCGATCGGTGCATCGGGCGCGCGGGTGCTGGTCACTCTCCTGCATGAAATGCAGCGCCGGAACGCGCAAAAGGGCCTTGCCACGCTATGCATTGGCGGCGGGATGGGTATCGCGCTCACGGTTCAGCGCTAAAGGCATGGCACGGCGCACGACGATCTACCGGTATCTGACGGGGCCGGACGACAACGCGTTCTGCGAGCGCGTGACCCGCGCCCTGTCCGAAGGTTGGGTTCTGTACGGCTCGCCGACGCTGACCTTCGACGCCACGAAAGGCCGTGTCATCTGCGGCCAAGCCGTCACCAAGGACATCGATGGACCTTACGACCCATCGAAGGGGCTCACCGAACAGTAGGCCGGCGCGCTCGGCACTCACCCGGAACAGCAAACCATCACGAGGGGAAACACCATGGCACGCGTCGCACTGGTCACCGGCGGCTCCCGCGGCATCGGCGCCGCGATCTGCAAGGCGTTGAAGGCCGCCGGCCACAAGGTGGCCGCCAACTATGGCGGCAATGACGAAGCGGCGCAGAAATTCAAGGTCGAGACCGGCATCCCGGTCTACAAATGGGACGTCGGCGACCACGATGCCTGCGTCGCCGGCATCAGGCAGGTCGAAGCCGACCTCGGCCCGGTCGACATCCTTGTCAACAATGCCGGCATCACGCGCGATGCCATGTTCCACAAGATGACCAAGGATCAGTGGTCGGCGGTCATCCGCACCAATCTTGACTCGCTCTTCAACATGACCCGGCCGGTGTGGGAAGGCATGCGCTCGCGTGGCTTCGGCCGCATCGTCGTCATTTCGTCGATCAACGGGCAGAAGGGGCAGATGGGCCAGGTAAACTATTCGGCCGCCAAGGCCGGCGACATCGGCTTCGTGAAGGCGCTGGCGCAGGAAGGTGCCTTCAAGAACGTGACCGTCAACGCGGTTTGCCCGGGCTATATCGGCACCGAGATGGTGATGGCGATCGACCCCGAGGTGCTCAAGGCGAAGATCCTGCCGCAGATCCCCGTCGGCCGGCTCGGCACGCCGGAAGAAATCGGCCGTTGCGTCGTCTTCCTCGCATCCGATGAGTCGGGTTTCATCACTGGCTCGACCCTGTCGGCGAACGGTGGCCAGGCGATGTACTGAGCCGGCGCAGCATCGTCCGCAGATTGCCCACGGGAATGGCACGACTGGCGTGAACCGCGCTACTCGGGCACAGGCTTGGTATGGTCGGCCCCAACTCCCGCCTTTCGCGAAAGCCGCGCGGCGGCCCTCGTCGCGGGTGCCATCGGGGCCACGAGTGCCGGCGAGTATTGGCCGCTCGCCGCCAAGGCGTCGGCGGGTGTCGTGACGGGCCTCGTCGGAGATAGCCTCGTCGGCATGGCGACTTTGCCGGCGTATCTTCGCCTCCGTCCACGCAGCGCTGATCGCCGCTAGACATGCGCACGGCGCTCCATATCATCGAGCCGATCAATCAGCGTGTGACATGACCGACATCCTTCTTCTGGCCGGCGGCCTCGTTCTTCTCATCGCCGGCGGCGAGTTCTTGGTGCGCGGCGCCGTCCAGGCGGCCGAACGACTCGGCGTCTCACCGCTCCTCATCGGGCTGACCCTCGTCGGCTTCGGAACATCGACCCCGGAACTCGTCACGTCCGTGCAAGCGTCCCTCGCCGGGTCCCCTGGCATTGCGATCGGCAACATCGTCGGTTCGAACGTTGCCAATATCCTTTTGATCCTCGGCCTATCAGCCTTGATCACGCCGATCATCGTCGCGACCAACGCGCTCCAACGCGACGGCGTCTTCATGGTCGCGACGGCCGCCGTCCTCACCTACGTCGCGATGTTGAGTCCCCTCGAACGTTGGGTCGGCGCACTCTTCGTCGGTTTGCTCGCGCTGTACGTTTTCTACGCCTGGCGGCAAGAGCAGGCGGGCGCCGTGGATGGGCACACCTGCGCTTACGAGAAAGCGCAGGCTCTTGAGGAGGCGCACGAGATCGCCGCGGCGCCATTGCGCGGCGCGAAGAGCTCGTCGATCCTCGTTCCGGTTCTGATCGCGCTCGGCGGGCTGGCCCTGGTCGTCCTCGGCGGCAATCTGCTCGTCAACGGCGCGATCGGTATGGCGCGCGCCTTCGGCATTTCGGAAACGGTCATCGGGCTCACCCTTGTGGCGATCGGGACCTCGATGCCGGAATTCGTCACCTCGGTGATTGCGGCAATCCGCAAGCATTCGGATGTCGCGCTGGGCAACATCCTGGGCTCGAACATCTACAACGTCCTCGGCATCGGCGGACTGACCGCCCTGATCGCGCCCGTGGCCGTGCCGCCTGAGATCGTGCGCTTCGACAACCATGTGATGCTCGGCGTGTCGATCCTGCTTCTCGTCTTCGCCGCGACGGGACTGCGCGTCGGGCGACGGGAGGGCCTGGCGATGCTTTGCGGGTATGTCGGCTACGTCTGGGTGATCTGGCCGAAGTGACCGCGGCCCGCTAAGCGGTGACGGTGATCACCGCTTCGCGCCTTCTCTTCACCCTCATCGGCGTTCTCGCGATCCTCATGTGGGGCGCGCTCGCACTCCTCGCGACGAACGCGTCCGCCGTGCCGCCATTCCAGCTCGTGGCAATGACCATGACGATCGGGGCCCTCGTCGGCATGGCGACGTGGCCGTTCCGCCCCGGTGCGGCGCGAGCGCTCAAGGCACCGATTGAAGTCTGGGCGCTCGGCATCTATGGGCTCTTCGGCTATCACGTCTTCTACTTCATGGCCTTGCGATTGGCGCCGCCGGTCGAAGCCAATCTCGTCAATTACCTCTGGCCGCTCCTGATCGTCTTGTTCTCGGCATTCCTGCCCGGAGAGCGCCTGCGCGTGCACCACGTTATCGGGGCGCTCATGGGGTTCCTCGGCGCAGCCCTGATCGTCACGCGCGGTGCAGGCCTCGATCTACGCGAGGACTACGTCCCGGGCTTCGCCGCCGCGATGGTCTGTGCGGTGGTGTGGTCGAGCTATTCGGTGCTGTCGCGCCGCTTCGGCGCTGTGCCGACGGATTCGGTGGTCGGGTTCTGCGCCGCAACGGCCGTCCTTGCCGCGCTCTGCCATCTTGCCCTGGAAACGACGGTTTGGCCGAATGATCATGCCGCATGGCTCGCCGTTGCATTGCTCGGCGTCTTTCCGACCGGGCTTGCCTTCTACGCTTGGGATCTCGGCGTCAAGCGCGGCGACATCCAAGTGCTCGGGGCGCTGTCCTATGCGACGCCGGTGCTGTCGACGCTCCTTCTCGTGGCGTTCGGGCGCGGCGAAGCGAGCGCCGTTCTGTGGATCGCGCTCGTGCTGGTCACGCTCGGCGCGCTGGTCGCGGGGAAGGACTTGCTCACGCGCCGCGCTCGCGGGTAACGTACACATATTCATATGCAGGGCGGAACCCGAGCGAGCGGTAGAGCGCGCGGGCCGGCGTATTGGTGGTCACCACCTGAAGCCACGACTCCCGCGCGCCCTGAGACCGCCCCCAGGCCAGGAGGCTTGTGACCAGCCGGCGCGCCAGCCCGCGCTTGCGCGCTTCGGGCATGGTCGCAATCTCATGCAAGGAAACGAAGCCACGCTCGGCAACCGCATAGCCAAGCGCGAGGATCACGCCGCCGATCTCGATGCGCGCGAAGGCGGCCGGCGGCACGATGGCCGCGTGGATGCGCGCGAGAACGTCGAGTTGCGCCGCGTTGAACCGCCCAGCGGCGATCCCGTAGGCGTCACGCCAGGCACGATCGGCAACGGGCGTGACGCGCACGGTCGCGTCGACCACGACGTCCGATGGGATGGCGGCCACCTCCGTAGCGGTGCGTTCGCCCAGCGCATAGCCGCGACCGAGGAGGACGGATTCGGTCTCGGGCGGACACAATGGCGTCACGCGAAATCGGCACGGCAGGCGCGCATTGGCGTAGAGCAGCTCCATGGCAGCGGCGATGTCTGCGACCGGCGTCGCGCCCGGTTGGAGGGCGTTGACGGAGTTGGCGCGCCCGGTCACGCCCTGCGCGAACCGCGCGACCCAGCCGTCGCGCGTGACGGTTGCAAGCGTCGGAAGGGCGTTGAGCGACATCTCCTCGATAGCGCGCACGCCGGCGATATCGAGGGCACTCATGTCGTCTTCGGCCGGGACGCGGGCCGCCAGTCGGGCGGCGCGAGCTCGAAGCCGGCGAAGTCGAAGCCCGGCGCGACCGTGCAACCCACGAGCGTCCATGCGCCGAGGCTCGTCGCCGACTGCCACGCGTGCGCTGGAACCGTGATTTGCGGTCGTTGGCCGGTGGTCAGTTCAGGTCCGAGATAATGGGCCTTTGCGTCGTGTCCGCTCTCGGAGATCGTCAGCACGAGGGGCGCCCCCGCATACCAGTGCCAGGTCTCGGCAGCGTCGACGCGATGCCAATGGGAGACTTCACCGGCCGCGAGCAGGAAGTAGATCGACGTCGAATGCGCCCGCCCATGCGGTCCCAGCGCATCGCGAAACGTTTCACGGAAGTGGCCCCCCTCGGGGTGCCGCTTGAGGTCGAGGAGGTCGATGATCTCGCGCGCCGATAGACTGGTCATCGCCATCGTTCAAAATCGGTCCTTACGCGCGCGGATTTCCGCGAAGACCTGCGCGGCCGGTGCCGCCGGCAGCCCGACTGCGGCCTTCACCGCGGGTTCTCCGGTGCGCAAAAACGGATTGGTCGTGAGTTCAAGGCCAATCGAGGTCGGGATCGTCGGCGCGCCGCGGGCGCGTAGGGCATCGATGATGCGCGCCCGCTCCTGCAGTGCGCTGTTGTCCGGTTCGATGGTCAGCGCGAAGCGTGCATTGGCCTGCGTGTACTCATGGCCGCAATAGACCGCTGTGTCCGGCGGGAGATCGGCCAGTTTCTGCAAGGATCGCCACATGACCTCCGGCGCATCCTCGAACACGCGGCCACAGCCGAGCGCAAAGAGCGTATCGCCCGCGAAGACGATACCATCTGCGGCCAGATAGTAGGCGACGTGACCCTTGGTGTGACCTGGTGTGGCGATGACCATCACGTCGCGATCGGCGAAGGTGAAGATCGCGCCGTCGTGCACCCGCACATCCGTTCCGGGAATCATCCCGGCCTCGGCGGCGGGCGCGATGACGGTGCAGCCATACTTCGCCTTCAGGCGCGCATGCCCTTCAGTGTGATCGGCGTGGTGATGCGTCGTGAGAATGTGCGTGAGCCGCCAGCCGCGCCGGTCAACTTCCGCTTCGATGGCGGCGCCATCCGGCGTGTCGACCACCGCCGCGTGTCCTGAAGCCGCATGATGCAGCAAGACCGCGTAGTTGTCGGCATGGCAGGGCAGAAGGGCGATGTCGAGGGGCATGAGGATCGGGCTCGTGACTTCGATATCACACTTTCGACGACAAGACGTCCCGCGTTCTGAGCGAACCAGATAGCGCTTCCGTTCGTTAACGAACGCGCGGTATCGTGCCACCTTGATTCACTTGCACCCGCAAGACCGGAGCCTCCGATGCGCAGCACGATCGCCTCTCTCTTTGTCGCCGGCCTGGTGTTGACCGGTGCCTCCGTGGTGCCGCCGTCGGACGCCTACGCGCAAGCGCGCGAGCGCACGCGGGCCGGCACCGTGGTGATCACACCGCGCTATCTCACCGCCGGGCCGCTTGCGTCGGAATTCGAGTATTTGGGATCCGTTCCTTCGGCCGACGCGCGCTTCGCCTCCACGGGGCGGGACCTGCCGGGGCTCACCTTCCAGGAACCGCGCATGCGCGACACCTGGTATTTGCCGCGACCGCATACGTCGATCGCGATCGACGCCCCCTGGGGCCGGAAGCTGCCCGGCGAACGGTAAGCCTCAAGCTGCCGTCGAGCCGCCGGTCGTCTTTCGTGACGCGGATGCCACGAAGGCGCGGAATTCGTCGAGCGAAGCGAATCTGATGGTCGACTGTTCGGTGTCGATTTCGAGCGAACCGTTCTCGAACATGCGGTACCGCCGCCCAGCGAATTGGCCTTCGCGAACGATTCGTGGCATGGGTTCAGCATCCGCTTCTTGATTTGTCAGGTCTCGTTGCAGGAGTTCAGCCACTGTTGGCACGCGAGTTGGTGCCGGTTGTGGCATGGTGAGTTGCGGAGCGGCCGGTAGATTGATCGACGGCGCTTCGGCCTCGGGTTCCTCAACGACCGATTCCGAGACCAGCCTTGAGGAGGCTTGTACTTCCGGGAGCGGTTCCGTAGGCGGTGGCGAAGCCTCGCTTGGCGTGGCGGTGTCCGCCTCTGGCTCGGATGGCACGTCAGGCTCGGACAGCGCCTCAGTGAGGATATCGTGACCGAGCGCCGCGGCGCGGTCGGTTTCTGTCTCCGCCGACGACGGCAGGAGGTCTTCGAGTCGAAGCTCGGGTTCGGCATTGCCCTGCGTGGTTACCGCGTCTGCGGAGGACGATTCGACAAGGCCGAGCCTGTTCAGCTCGGACAGAGATTTCGGATCATCAACCGTCTCCGCCGACCACAATCGACGTTCGGCTGGTGGAGGTTCGGAGGCCTTGTCGACCGCGTCTGTCTGCCCCGGTTCGGGGGCGGCGCGCCCTAGCTCCGGCAAAACAACACGGGTGGTCGCAGCGCCCGCCAATGCGCCAACCCCGACAGCCGCCGGCCCGAGCCCAATGCGCTCGCGCCAACCGCGCGGTTTCGGCGACCCGTCGCTCGTCGGCCGTGGACCGGTCGTAGTGAAGTCCATGCGGGTCCCCGTGTCCGCTGGGAATGCCACACTGGTCGGGGCGGCTCGTGCGATTGGTGCGGACGCGGGCATTGTCCGGGTGGGCATGAGGCTTGGCGCGACGATAGGTTCGGCGGTCGGCTGGGCCGGGGGGCGCCCGACTTCTGCGGTCGCCGGCATGGGCGCGGCGGCTTCCGCGCCGGCAAGATTGGTCGCCGAGCGGCCCACGAGCAGTTCGATGATTTCGCGCCCCTGCAGTTCCAGCCGCTGCAACACCGACACGACGGCAGCAAGCCCGGCGAGCAAAAGGCCAATGAGCAGCGCCGGTAAAGCGAGGAACAATTTCGCGTAAAACGCCTCGCGCGCGCCCATGAATTCGGTTGGAGCGAAGCCGGCGGCAGCAAAACCGCCGACGATCACGACAACCGCGACGACATAAAGAACGATAGCCATGCGCGCATCATGCGGTCTTCGGCGCGGAACGTCCAGGTCAGGATCTCAGTTTCGGCGGCAACTGACGTTGCGGGGGCTTCATACCCAAGGTCTTACCGCGCCCGCGCTCGCTTCGAACCGCGAAATCTTCTCAGACTTCTGCAAGGTCAATCCGATCGAATCGAGCCCGTTCAGCAAACGCCACTTCAAGTAACTGTCGATGTCGAACGAGACCTTCTCACCGTCTGGCATCTCAATCGTCTGCGTCTCGAGGTCGACCGTGAACGTCGCGTTGGCGCCATGTTCGGCGGCCGTCATCAATCGATCAACCTGAGCCTGTGGAAGTTTGATCGGCAGTATCCCGTTCTCAAAGCAATTGCTGTAGAAAATGTCAGCGAACGATGGTGCGATCACGCAGCGGATGCCGAAATCCAGAAGTGCCCAAGGGGCGTGCTCGCGCGAAGACCCGCAGCCGAAATTCTCCCCGGCGACGAGGATCTTGGCCTTGCGGTAGGCAGGTTTGTTCAGGACAAAGTCAGGCTTTTCCTTGCCATCGCGCTCGTAACGCATCTCCGAGAACAACGCAGAACCGAGTCCCGAACGCTTGATCGTCTTCAGGTACTGCTTGGGGATGATCATGTCGGTATCGATGTTGATGAGCGGCAAGGGTGCCGCGACACCGGTGAGCGTCGTGAACTTGTCCATGGAGCCTGTCCCGCACAGAACCTTTCGTGGCAGGTGCTGTAGCAAACACTGTGTGAAGCCGCCAGCGGCGCATCACCCCGCAGCCTTTTCGATCAGCTCCATGTCGTCGTCCGACAGGCCGAAATGGTGACCGATCTCGTGCACCAGGACGTGGGTGACGAGATCGCCGAGCGTTTCATCGTGCTCGGCCCAGTAGTCGAGGATCGGCCGGCGGTAGAGAAACACCATGTCCGGCTGGCGGGGGGCATCGACGACGCTCTTTTGCGTGAGTGGGGAACCTGTATAGAGCCCGAGGATGTCGAACGGGCTTTCGAGCCCCATCTCGGTCAGGACATCGTCGGTCGGGAAATCCTCGACGCGGATGGCCACGCCGCCGCACAAGCGCCGGAACTCTTGCGGCAGCCGCGCAAAAGCCTCGTAGGCCATGGCCTCCAAGTCAGCGAGGCTCGGTGCTTTCCAGCGATCGATGGTCATGGTCCGGGGTTAAAGCGCCAGCAGGTGCGCGGCAAGAACCGTTCGCGTCACAGGTAGCCGGCCGCGAAGGCGAGGATGAGCCCGACCAGGAACAGGACCGCAAGGCCGCGTCCGATGCGCGTTGCCCAGACCTCTACGGTATCGCGCGGTTCTGTATCGGGCGGGGCGGCAGTGGCCATATGACTCGCGCCCACGTCGGGTTCGCGCCGGAGGCGCGAGAGATCGTCGAGCGCCCGTTGGCGTTCGCGGTCGTGGTCGGGGCGGTCGGGTGCCGACATGGCGGCAGTTTGGCTTGATCCTTGGTTCCTGTCACCGGCGGAGCGGTCATGAACGGCTGATGACCCGCAGCCTCAGACTGCCTTCAGGGCTCTCCTGTCATGGTGCATCGGTCGACCGTCAATGCCGGCGGTCGCATCGCAGGAGACCTTTGATGACCCGCCTTGGCACCCTTGCCGTCGTCACGGGCCTCGCCCTTGGGGGCGTCGGTCTCGATGTCGCTCCAGCTTCCGCCCAATCCTTCGGCTTCGGTTTTTCGACCGGTCCGACCTTCGTCACGTCTCCGGTCTGGGATCACCCGCGCCATCAGCGCTGGGGCCAGGGTCACGGGTTCGGTCATGGCTATGGCTACGGTCATGGCTACGGTCATGTCTACGGGTGGCGACCCGTGCGGCCCGGTTATGCCTGGGGGCACGGTCCAGGCCGTTGCCGGACCGTCATGGTGACCCGCTTTAGTCATCGTTTCGGCGGGTACGTGCAACGCCCGGTCCAAGTCTGCCATTGAACTCCCCGACACGGCCGCGCGACCCATGAGTGACGCGCGGCTCCCTCCCCCGCGCTTCCCTCCCACTTGGCCCCGGGGCTCACGCACCGGGGCTTCTTTCGTTAACGGCTCGTGAATGTTTGCCTCATGGTGAATTCAGCGCGCAGGCGCAATGCTGCAGCCTCCATCACTCTATCCCGAGTGGTCTTGAGGAGTGGGACGTATGAGGTCGAAACTCACCGCCGCCGTGGCCGGCGCAGTTCTCATCCTTAGTGTCTCCGCCGCATCCCACGCGCAGGCCGTCGAAGCGGCGGATGCTTCGCGCGAGGCGCGGATCGCCGCCATGCCGTCTGCCGTGCACGCGCAGTGGCGTGGTCATCATGGTTGGCGCGGCGGTCATGGATGGGGCCATCGCCGCGTCGTCGTGCATCGTGGCTATGGTTGGGGCTACCGGCCATATTGGGGGCCGCGCCGCGTGGTGTACGGCCCTCGCTGGGGCTATCGCCCATATTGGCATCGGCCCGCCTTTTATCGCCCCGTCGTCGTGGCGGGCGTCGGATGGTGCCGTTGGGAGCGTCGCGTGCGCTGGAGTTGGCGTCTGCAATCCTATGTTATGCGTCGCGTGCAGATCTGCTACTGATGACGCTTCCCGCTTGCAAGCAAGACGCTGGCTTTGGGCTGGCGTCTTGCTGATCAGCGCCCCTATTGCCGGTCGGGAAGCTGGTGCCCGCCGCGATATTGGGCGCACGCGCTGCGGAGCGGTGCGGATGACGCCGCTCCGTCCTCAGCCCCACCGCCTCACGTCGACGAACCGGCCCGCGATCGCCGCCGCCGCGGCCATCGCCGGCGAGACGAGATGGGTGCGGCCCCTGTAGCCTTGGCGCCCCTCGAAGTTGCGATTCGAAGTCGAGGCGCAGCGCTCTTGCGGCTTGAGCTGGTCCGGGTTCATGCCGAGGCACATGGAACAGCCGGGCTCGCGCCAGTCGAACCCCGCGCCCTTGAAGATCGCGTCGAGCCCCTCTTGCTCCGCTTGAGCTTTGACCAAGCCGGACCCCGGCACGATCATGGCTGAGACTGCCGGGTTCACACGCTTACCCGCGACCATCTTAGCGACCACGCGCAGGTCCTCGATGCGCGCATTCGTGCAAGAGCCGATGAACACCTTGTCGAGAGTGATGTCGGTCATCTTGGTGCCGGGCTTGAGCCCCATATAGTCGAGCGCGCGCCACTTCGCAGCACGGCGATTGGTATCGGCGATCTCGTCCGGATTCGGCACGACCCCTTGCACGGAGACGACGTCCTCTGGGCTCGTCCCCCAGGTGACGATCGGCGGCAGATTGACCGCATCGAGATGCACTTCACGATCGAAGAAAGCCCCGTCGTCGGAGTGGAGCGTGCGCCAATAGGACATCGCCAGGTCCCAATTCGCGCCCTTCGGTGTCTTCGGCCGCCCTTTCAGATATTCGTAGGTTTTCTCGTCCGGCGCAATCATGCCGGCGCGAGCACCGCCCTCGATCGACATGTTGCACACCGTCATGCGGCCTTCCATCGTGAGGTCGCGGATAGCCTGCCCCGCATACTCGATCACGTGGCCAGTGCCGCCGGCCGTGCCGATCTCACCTATGATCGCGAGCACGATGTCTTTCGCGTAAAGGCCAGGCGGGAGTTTCCCGTCCACGACCACACGCATGTTCTTGGCTTTCTTCTGCACCAGCGTTTGAGTGGCCAGGACGTGCTCGACCTCCGACGTGCCGATACCGTGAGCGAGCGCGCCGAAGGCGCCATGCGTCGAGGTGTGGCTGTCGCCGCACACGATGGTGGTGCCCGGCAAGGTGAAGCCCTGTTCTGGCCCGATGACGTGCACGATGCCCTGCCGAACGTCGACCTCGTTGTAGTACTCGACGCCGAACTCGACCGCATTCTTGGCCAAGGTCGCCACCTGCAACGCCGATTCCGGATCGTCGATGCCCTTGGAGCGATCCGTGGTCGGGACGTTGTGATCGACGACGGCGAGCGTCTTGTCCGGCGCGCGCACCTTGCGTCCGGACATGCGCAGGCCTTCGAAGGCTTGCGGGCTCGTGACCTCGTGCACGAGGTGGCGGTCGATGTAGAGGACGCAGGTTCCGTCCTCGGCCCGGTCGACGACATGGTCGTCGAAAATCTTATCATACAGCGTCTTCGGCGCGGCCATCTTGTTCCCCGGCGATCCTTCGGGCGTCCTCTTAGCCGGGCAAGCCGGCGTTGAGAAGCCGAAGCGACGTCGCGGTCAAGCCGCGAGATGCCGCCGCAACCACGCAATCGTGCGGCCCCAGGCGAGCGCGGCTGCCGCAGCATCGTACCGGGCGGCCGAGGTGTCGTTGTTGAAGGCGTGTTGCGTGCCCGGATAGCGGTGGATTTCGAAGGTCTTGCCGGCGCCGCGCAGGGCCGCCTCGTAGGCCGCGATGCCGGTGTTGATGGCCAGGTCCTGATCCGCATAGTGCAGCATCAAGGCCGCGCGAATGCCAGGCACGCGCGCTGCTTCGACCTGACGTCCGTAGTAGGCGACGCCGGCAGCGAGTGTCGGCACACGCGCAGCGACTTCGTTGACCATGTGTCCACCCCAGCAGAAACCGACCGCCCCGACACGGCCGTTGGAATTCCGATGGGCGGCGAGCGCCGGCACCGCGGCGGCGGCCCAGGTCGCAACCTGGTTCCAATCGAGGGCACCGATGCGTTCCCGCGCCATCTCTTCGTTGCCGGGCGTGCCGCCGAGCGGCGAAAGAGCGTCAATGCCGAGAGCGAGAAATCCTTCGATCGCGAAACGGCGCGTAACGTCGCGGATGTGCGGGTTGAGGCCGCGGCTCTCGTGGACGACGATGACCGACGGCCGGCGCGCTGGCTGACGCGGCTGCACCAGATAGCCGAACGCGATTGAATCCGGTGTTGCCCACGTGAAGTCGTGTTCGACGATGCGGGGGTCGTCTGGGCGCACGGTCTGCGCCTTTGCTTCATGGCTCGCAAGCAAGGGCAGGATCGCCGGCGCGGCGATCACGCCTCCGGCAATGACGGCGATGCGCTCCATGAAGGCGCGGCGATCGACGTGACCATGGGTGAAGGCGTCGTAGAGAGCGACGATCGGCTGTGGGGCATGTGGCATGACGGGGCCTCTTTGCTTTGGCTCACGATGCAGCAAGCCTAACGCAAACGGGCCCGAAGGCTCCGCCGAAATTGCCATTCATGCCCCGCGGCGGATCACTCGCCTTTGTCGTCGGTGGCCTTCTCCTGGCGCTCGACGATACGTGCCGACTTGCCGCGGCGATCACGCAGATAGTAGAGCTTCGCGCGGCGCACCTTACCGCGGCGGACGACCTTGATCGACTCGATCAGCGGCGAATAGACGGGAAAGACGCGCTCGACGCCCTCGCCATAGGAAATCTTCCGCACCGTGAAGTTTTCGTTGAGGCCTGCGCCCGCGCGGCCGATGCACACGCCCTCATAGGCCTGCACACGGGTGCGGTCGCCTTCGACCACCTTCACATTCACCTGCAGCGTATCGCCCGGCTGGAACTCGGGGATGGCGCGCTTGCCCGCGAGGACCGCAGCTTGTTCCGATTCAAGCGTCTGGATGATGGGATGAGCCATGGTGATCTCCTGCCGGGAACGGTCGAGCCGTCAGCGTTTCGGCGCGCTGTTGTCAGTTGAGGCGCGGCCTATACACCAGCGTGGGGCGGTCGTCACCCGCTAGCCATCATTTTTTATTCGGGAACCCCCAAGGTCGGGGCGCCGCGCTTTGGTCAATCGCTCAGCCTCGTCGCGACGCCAGGCCGCGATCTTGGCATGGTCGCCGCTCACCAGGACGGCAGGAATGTCACGCCCTTCGAACGATTGCGGCCGGGTATAATGCGGGTATTCGAGGAACCCGTCTTCGAAACTTTCGCTGTGCCCCGACACCTCTTTCCCCATCACCCCGGGCAGGAGCCGGACGCAGGCGTCGAGCAGCACCATCGCCGCGAGTTCGCCGCCCGAGAGCACATAGTCGCCGATTGACACCTCCTCGAGGTTGCGCGCCTCGATCACGCGCTCGTCGACGCCCTCGAAACGACCGCAGACCAGCACCACACCAGGTCCGGTCGCAAGCGCACGTACGCGCGCCTGTGTCAGCGGTTGGCCGCGCGGGGACATAAGCAGCCGCGGTCGGTCATCTGGGACGACGGAGTCGAGCGCCGCCGCGAGCACGTCCGCGCGCAGCACCATGCCGGGGCCGCCACCCGCCGGCGTGTCATCGACGGCGCGATGGCGGCCGATGCCGAAGTCCCGCAGGAACACCGTGTCGAGCGCCCAGATGCCGTTGAGCGCCCGGCCCGCGAGCGAATGACCGAGCGGCCCCGGGAACATTTCGGGGAACAGGGTGAGGATGGTCGCGCGCCAGCTCATCCTTCTCTGCCCACGGTCTCGCCCGGCGGCAGGATCACGACGCGGCCGCGCGCAAGATCGACGACCGGCACGACGGCTTTGGTGAAGGGGTAGAAGACGGTACCTGCAGGACCACGTACCTCGATGACGTCGCCCGCGCCGAAATCATAGATCGCAGCGACGGTGCCGAGTGAAGCGCCTTGATCGGTCTCGGCTCGGAGGCCGACGAGGTCAGCATGATAGAATGTGTCCTCCGCAACCGGCGGCAGCGCCGCGCGCGGGACGGACAAGTCCTGCCCGCGCAAGCTTTCGGCCGCCGTACGATCACCGATTTCGCGGAAGTGCACGATCATGACCGCGCCCTTCGCCGGTCTCAACGAGGCGACGTTCAAGGTGCGTCCGTCGGCGGTGGTGAGCGGCCCATAGGCGCCGAGTGCCGCCGGATCATCGAGAAAGGTGGTCACGCGCACCTCGCCGGCGACGCCATGCGCGGCGCCGACCACGGCGAGGACAACGCGCGTGTTCACGCTTCGGCCGACGCCCCGGCTGAGGACGCGGCCTTCGCCTTGGCGCGCTCCTGCGCCTTGGCCTTGGGCTGCGCCTTCTGCGGGTTGTTCCGTGCCGGGCGCTTCATCACGCCGGCCTGATCCAGGAAGCGGAGCACGCGGTCGGTCGGCTGCGCGCCCTTCCTGAGCCACTCCTGGCACTTCTCGGTCTCGAGCTTCACGCGCTGGGCGGCATCCGCGAGCATCGGATCGTAGGTGCCGATGCGCTCGATATAGCGCCCGTCGCGCGGGCTGCGCGCATCGGCGACGACGATGCGGTAAAAGGGGCGCTTCTTGACGCCGGCGCGGGCGAGACGAATCTTCAGGGCCATAGGGACTCCTCGTGGTGGTGGTTGGACGACGCTTCAGCCGCGTCTGGGTTGGAAAAGTTCGATCGGGTTGCCGGACGGATCCTCGATCAGCACCTGGCTGCCGCCGGGACCGTTCAAAACCTCGTTCCGGAACGTGATGCCTGCGTGGCGCATGTCGGTCACGGCGGCATCGATGTCGGCGACTTCGACGACGATACGGTTCCATCCGCCGGGCGCGGGCACGCGCCCATCCGGCATCGGCCGCGCGGCTGATGCGTTCGGTCCGGCGAGCCATAACCGGACCCCGTCGCGCGCCACGATCGCCATCGCATCGCCGAATGCTTCGACGAGAGCAAAGCCGAGACGGTCGGCGTAGAACGCTATCGCTTCCGGCACGTCGCGCACGATGTAGCGGACGGTAAGGCTCACTTCTTCGGCTCCTTGCGCGGCAGGCCGGGCAACGCGCCGCCGCCGAGCCCTGGCAGGCCGGGGAGCTTCGGTCCGCCCAAGCCCGGCAGGCCGCCCGGCGGCGTGAAGCCCTTCGGCAAGCCGGCCTTCATCTGCTTCTCGATCGCGGCGAGCTGTTCTGGACTTGGCTGCTGCGCGGCGCCGGGCTGGCCGATGCCGAACATGTTGCCGATTGCCCCGCCGATGCCGCCGCCTTTCTGCTTGCCCATGGCCTTCATCATGTCGGCCATGCCCCGGTGCATCTTCAGGACCTGATTGATCTCTTGAAGCGAGGTGCCCGAGCCCGCGGCGATGCGCTTCTTGCGCGAGAAGTTGAGGAGCTTTTCGCCCCGACGCCGCTCGTCCGGTGTCATCGACGTGATGATGGCGATCTGGCGCTTGAACGTCTTGTCGTCGACGTTGGCGGCTGCCATGGCCTGCTTCACCTTGCCGACGCCGGGCAGCAGTCCCATCAATCCCTGCATACCTCCCATGCGCACCATCTGGCGAAGCTGGTCAGCGAGATCGTCGAGCGTGAACTCGCCCTTGCGCATGCGCTCGGCCATCGCCTGCGCCTTTTGCGCATCGATGGTTTCGGCCGCCTTTTCGACCAGCGAGACGATGTCGCCCATGCCGAGAATGCGATTGGCGACGCGATCGGGATGGAAGTCCTCGAGCCCGTCCATCTTCTCGGACGTGCCGAGGAGCTTGATCGGCCGGCCCGTGACCGCGCGCATCGAGAGCGCAGCACCGCCGCGCCCATCGCCGTCGCTGCGGGTGAGTACGATGCCGGTGAGCCCGACCCGTCCTTCGAACGCGCGCGCGGTGTTCACCGCGTCCTGGCCGGTGAGCGCATCAGCGACCAGGAGAACCTCGTGCGGGTTCGCGGCCGCCTTCACGGCGGCGGCTTCCGCCATCATCTCTTCGTCGAGGGTCGTGCGGCCGGCCGTGTCGAGGAGCACGACATCGTAGCCCCCGAGCCGCGCGGCCTGCAGCGCGCGGGTGGCTATCTGCACCGGCATCTGGCCAGCGACGACGGGGAGCGTGTCGACCCCAACCGTCGTGCCGAGGACGCGCAATTGCTCCTGTGCCGCCGGGCGCCGCACGTCGAGCGAGGCCATTAGCACCTTTTTTTTCTCGCGCTCGGCGAGCCGCTTGCCGATCTTGGCCGTCGAGGTGGTTTTGCCGGAGCCTTGCAGCCCGACGAGCATGATCACGACGGGGGGCGGAGCGACGAGGTCGATCGGCGCGGCATCCGACCCGAGCACGGCCACAAGCTCGTCGTAGACGATCTTGACGACCTGCTGGCCCGGCGTGACGGACTTGAGCACCTCTTGCCCGACCGCGCGGGAACGGGCGCGATCGATGAAGCCGCGCACGACCTCGAGAGCGACGTCGGCCTCGATCAGCGCGCGCCGCACCTCGCGCAGCGCCATATCGACGTCGGCCTCCGACAACGCACCGCGGCCCCGGAGCTTGTCCAGGATACCGGAGAGGCGCGACGACAAGGTCTCGAACATGACCGTTCCGTGTTTCGACGCCCCAAACGCCTAGAGCGCCCGAGGGCGCATCGCGCTGTCGGGCGTGGCCTCCGGGGTCTCGCCCCGGTCGGCAGAAGGGCCGTCGTCTCGTAATCAGAGAGCGAGGGGCGTATACAGGTGCAGACGCCAGTGGGTCAATCCTGCATCGTCGCTACATCCTGCATCGTCGCGAGTTCGAAGCCTTCGTCGCGCCATCCCGTCACACCGCCGATCATCAATTTCACCGGCCGGCCGAGGGCTGCAAGGCGCAGCGCCGCCTTGTCGCCGCCGTTGCAATGCGGCCCGGCGCAATAGACGACGAAGCGCGCGTCGGCGGGATACACGGCCATGCGTTCGGCCGTCATGGTGTGATGTGGGATGTTGACGGCGCCCGGCACATGGCCGCGAGCGAAAGCCTTCGGACCGCGCGCGTCGACAAGCACGAAACCCGGGTTCCCGGAAGCGAGCGCCGCGTGAACGTCGTCGCAATCGGTTTCGAACGAGAGGCGGCGGGCGAAGTGGATCTCTGCGTCCATGGATCGGGCAAAAGCGATGTCGATGACCGAGTTCAACATGGGGAACCTCCGGTGCCCGAGAATCTTCAGCGCGCGCCGTTCGGCTACTGGCGAATCTGCCGAATCTTAGTCACTTTCCGCCAATGATTGCGAATGATCCTGGCCTCGTGGTCGCTCTCGCTTACGAGGGCCTGTGCACGTTCGAGTTCGGTATCGCGGTCGAGGTGTTCGGTCTCGACCGACCGGAATTCGACTTTCCCTGGTACCGCTTTGCCGTCGCCGGGATCGATCCTGGGCCGATGCGGGCTCTGGGCGGCATCCGTGTCGCGACCGATGGCGGGCTCGATCTCGTCGCCGAGGCCCGCACCATCGTCGTCCCTGGCTGGCGCTATCGCTTCGAGCGCCCGCCGCGTGCTCTGAGCGGTGCAATGCAAGCGGCGAATGCGCGCGGCGCGCGCTTTCTGTCGATCTGCTCCGGGGTTTTCGTCCTCGCGGCTGCCGGGCTCCTGTCCGGCAAGCGCGCGACGACGCATTGGCGCTACGTCGACGATCTGGCCACCGCCTACCCTGACGTCCAAGTTGAGCCGGACGTTCTCTATGTCGACGAAGGCAACGTCATCACCTCTGCGGGCAGCGCTGCTGGCATCGACGCCTGCCTGCATCTCGTGCGGCGCGACTTCGGCGCGAAGATCGCGAACCAAGTCGCCCGGCGCCTCGTCGTGCCGCCGCATCGTGACGGCGGCCAGGCGCAATACGTCGCCGCGCCCGTGCGCACGCGGCCCGGGCGGAGCCTCGCCCCGGTTCTCGATTGGGCACGAGCGCGGCTCGTCGAGCCGATCACCGTGCCCGATCTCGCGCGGCAAGCGGCGATGAGCGAGCGCACCTTCCTGCGCCGCTTCGTCGAAGCGACGGGAGAAACGCCGAAGGCCTGGCTCGAACGCGAGCGCATCTTCCGCGCCCAAGCGCTGATCGAAGCCGGCACCCTCGCTCTCGACGACGTTGCGGTCGAAGCGGGCTTCGCCTCGCCAGAAACCTTCCGCGTCGCCTTCCGGCGCCGCTCGGGGGTCACGCCGACGGCCTACGCCAAGCGCTTCCGCGCTTGAGATCAAACACCTAGGCCGCCGACGGCGCGGGCCCACGCGGCCGGCCACGCAGGCGGAACCAGTGTATCGCAAGCGCCAGTCCGAGGACCGCAAACCCCGCCGCATCGGCCCACGGCGCCGAGGCGAGCAACAATCCGCCTCCGATCCCGGCAAGCACACGCTCGACAACATTCGCCTGGTCGATCGCCTGTCCGGTGAAGGCAATGCAGAATCCAACCAGCGCGATGCAACCCGTGATAGTGAGCCACAGGATGTTGGCCCAATCCCCGAGACTGCCCGGGGCGATCAGGTTGATCTTCGGGCCCTCCATCGTGGCCGTATAGATGAGCAGCTGCGCTCCCTCTGGCGTCAGGCAGAACATGAAGGGCACGAGAAAGGCGGGCAGCGTGTACTTCCACGCCTGCATGGTCGTCCGGAACGGCTCCCCGCCGCAGATCGCTGCAGCCGCGAAGGGGGCAAGCGCCGTCGGCGGCGAAACGTCCGCGAGCACGGCGTAGTAGAACATGAACATGTGCGCCGCGTGCGGTTGCACGCCGACCGCGACGAGCGCCGGCACAAGCATCACTGCCGCGATGATGTAGCTCGCCGTCACCGGCACCGAGAGGCCAAGGATCCACATGGCGAAAGCCGCCATGAGCAGGATCAGGAACACGTTGCCGCCACCCCAGGAGACCATGATCGTCGAAATCGTCTGGCCGATGCCGGAGAGGTTAACGATCGACACGATGATGCCGGCGCAGGCGCAGGTCGCAACGATGCCGAGCGTCGACCGCGCGCCATCCGTCAACGCTTCGATCATGCGCGACGTATCCTCCGCAGGCGTGCGGCCGGCCCGTGTCGCTGTCAGCCACTGCGCACCAGAGAAGGCGATGGCTGCCGCCATGCCCCAGAACATCCCGACGGAGAGGCGCCCGTCGAAGAGCTCGTGCAGGCCAAGCGCCCGCGGCATGGCCGTGTAGCCGAAGGCGGTCGTCGCGAGACCAGCAACGACGCCGAAGATGAAGGCGGGGACCGTAACGAGGCGCGATTCCTCGCGGATCATCGACAGGCAGAACGCGATCGCGATCGACCAGAACACCGCCATGAAGGAGGACATGCCGAGCGCGAGAAGAAGTGCGATCGCGCCGAGCGAGATGAAGTGGTACCAACCCATATAGGTGATGGCCCACAAGGTCTGTTGCGTCGTCTGGGTCGCCTTGATGCCGAGCCGTCGTGCGTCGGCTTCGGTCATCAGCCAGCACGACACATAATAGAGGATGGTCGGTATCATCGCGAAAATGAGGACCTGGATGTACTCGATGTCCAGGAACTCGGCGATGATGAAGGCGGCGGCGCCAAGCGTCGGCGGCGACAGGGTCGCGCCGATGCCGGCCGCCGACAGCATGCCGCCCGCGATGTTCGGCGGATAGCCTGCCTTCTTCAACATCGGCCAAGCGAGGGAGGCCACGGTCACGGTCGTCGCCACGCCCGAGCCCGACACCGTGCCGAGGAGGAAGCCCGAAGCGACGACGGCGCGGCCAGGCGCCGCCGGGTTCGGCTTCTTGCCGAAGAGCGCGAAAGCCCAGTCGATGAAGAACTTTCCTGCACCGCCGCGATCGAGCACGGCGCCGTAGACGGTGAACAGGATGATGAAGGTCGCCGCGACGTCCATGGGCGTCGTGAAGATGCCTTCGAGCGTTAGGAAGTTCTGCCCGATGATGCGCGAAAGCGTGAAGCCGCGATGCTCGAGTGCATCGGGAATGAGCCAGCCGGAACCGGCGTAGCCATACATCAAGAAGGCGACGGTGATCGCCGGAAGAATCCAGCCGACCGTGCGCCGCGTCGCTTCCAGAATGAGCAGGATCAGCGTGAGCCCGAGCACCAACTCCTCGGGCGTCGGACGCATCGCGCGCGTCTTGAAGTCCTCGATATTCAGCGTGAGGTAGGCGGCGGTCCAGATCGCAACGGCAGCGAAAACCCAGTCGAACACCTGGATCTTTGCCAGGCGCGGCACGCGCGTCAGGAACGGTGAGACCACAAAGCCAGCGGCGACGACCAGGCCGAGGAGATAGGCTGCGGTATCGCGACCGAAGATGGTGAAGCGTGGGTCGGGGTGATGGAGGAGATAGGTCATCAACGCCGCGTATATCGCGCCCATGCCGATCTCTTCCCGGGTCGGCCACCGCGCAGCGGTCGGCTTGCCAGGGATGACCCGCAAAATCGGATACAGGATGAAGATCAGAGCGAGATTGAGCGCGAGGAAGCTCGATCGATAGGTGGTGGTGTTGATGGCGAACTGCGTCCAATAGAGCGCGTAGGCTGAGATGGCGAAGCAAGCGACGGCCACGAGCCAACCGAGCCAGCCGCCGAGGCGCTGGGCCGGGCCGCCCTCGGAATCGGAGGACAGCTTGTCCAGCTCCTCCTGGCTGAGCTGAACCCGCTCGTCACCCGGTCGTGCCGCAGGATTGCCCGTCGCCGCACTCGTCATGCGCCCCTCCTCGTCTCCGGTCGATCCCCGTTGCTTAGCGCAAGCGATGTGTTCATCGTCGCGGCAACCGACCTATCCGCCCTAAAGACAGCGGGCCGGTTGCGGAACAACCGGCCCGTCGAATTCCATCGATGTCGACAGTCTACGCAGGGTTCACATCGACACGCCACGTGCGCGATAAAAAGCCTCCGCCGCCGGGTGGAACGGCACGGCGGTCTTGGTCGCCGCGCCTTGCAAGGTGAGCCGGCGCGCTTCCGGGTGAATCGCATGCACGTCCGACAGATTGTCGAAAATCGTTGTGAGAATCTGCGTGACGAGTTGCGGGCGCGCATTGGCTGCGACAAGCAGCACGTTCGCGACGCCGAGGCCCTGCACCGCCTCCGCTTGCCCCGCATAGGAATTGGCCGCGAGGTTGAACGGCCTGTACTGGCCCGGGAACTGGCGCTCGAGTTGCGCGAGCTCGTTCGTCGTCGGGATGAAGCGCAGCGGAGGCGAGCCAGAAGTCGCCAGGTCACGCACCGCTGCTGTCGGAATGCCGCCGATCCAGAAGAAGGCAGCGATCTTTCCGTCCTTTAGTGCGCCCGCCGACTCGGCGACACCGAGATTGTCTCGCGTGATATCGCGCATGTGATTGAGGCCGGCGGCCTGGAGCACACGGTCCGCGATCGACTCGGTCGACGACCCGGCTGAGCCGACCGAAATGCGCCGGCCACGCATGGCGGCCACGGTGGTCAACTCGGCAATTCGACCGTCGGCGACAACGTGCAAGAAGGAGTCGTAGAGAACGGCTAGCACGCGGACATCCTGCCGACCGTCACGTTGGTAGGCTCCCTGACCCATCAAGCCGTCATAGGCTGAATCGAGCGTCGAGAAGCCGATGTCGGCATCACCCTGATGAAGGAGCTTGACGTTGTCGACGGAACCGCCTGTCACTTGACCGGTTGCCTGGGTATTCGGCATCTTCTCGGTAAGAATGCGCGCAAGGCCGCCGCCATAGGGGAAGAAGACGCCTCCGGTCCCGCCTGTGGCGATGGTGAGACGTTGGCGCGCTTGCGCGAGAGCCGGGGCTGCCAAAACACTGGAAGCCGCGGCGGCGCCGATGGTGAGCACCGAGCGCCGGTTGATCATGTTGATCTTCATGGAGCTGTCGTTCCCTCGTTTCGGACGTTACCTCCCGACCTTGCAAGGACGGTTGTGCGTTTACCTAGCAGGTCCGCGCCGAAATACCAGAGGTGCACGGCAGCATGAGGTCAGAGAGCGAAGAGTTCGGGTCGCTCCCTGGCGAAGGTCTCGACAGCTGCCAACATATGATCGAGGTGCACGCGCATGGCGGTCGCGGCAGCGTCCCCGTCTCTCTTGACGAAGGCATCAGCGATGGCGCGGTGCTCGCGAAGAGCCTCATGCACTCGGCCATGGGAAGGCAAGGTTGCACGCCGCACGCGATCGACCTGAGCGCTCGCCACGGCGTTGGTTTCATAGGCGCGCGTGAGGCCCAGAGCAAACATGATGAGCTCGTGAAATGCCACGTCCTCGCCGTGGAATCCATCAGCATCCATCATCACCGCCATTTGCGCTTGCCGATCCAGGTTGGCGCGCATGGCGTCGATCAAAGCCGGCGTTGCGCTCGCCGCGACAACACGTGCGGCTTCGGATTCGAGTGCACATCGAACGAACGCCGCGCCCCGGATCTCGTCGAGGTCGAAAGCGGCAACGAACGACCCGCGCTGCGGTTCAACGATGACGAGGCCCTCGCGCGCGAGCCGCGACAGCGCGTCCGACACTGGGAACCGCGACACGTTGAGCCGGCGGCATAGGGCGAGCTTGTCGATGGTTGTGCCAGGCGCGAGCGCCATCGACACGATCTCCTGCCGAAGCGTGCGATAGACTGCTTCGGCCTTCGGCAGGGGCGTAGCCGCATTCGGTGCACGCTGGTGCACAGCTTCTGCGCTGTCGTTCATCAACCGCGACGGTCCCGTGACCTTAAGTAGAGCATCGCTCGAATCTCGCGCGTTATGCGGTTCCGTCAAGGGCCGAAAGCGCTTTCCCACGCACTGCTTTCACTCGCCAGCTGATCAACATCGCCCGACACTTCCGCGCCGATGAACCGCCGCGCCAGCATGTGATCGCGAGGCCGGTTGATACTGTCGACGGCGATGAGCCGCGGACCATCGAAATAGAAAACCGAGAAGCTGCGCGTCGCAGGGTCGCCGCGCACGACGTGGTGCGTATGGCCGTGCGAGAGGCCCACAATCTGCAGTTTGACATCGTATTGGTCGGACCAGAACCAGGGGACCGGGTTGTAGCGCACGTCGGCTCCCGTGAGTGTGGCGCCGACGACTTTCGCTTGATCGATCGCGTTCTGCACGCTTTCCAATCGGAGCGTGCGCCCATACAGCGCTGACGGAAATCGCGTGCAGTCGCCAGCGGCAAAGACGCGTGGATCAGAGGTGCGGCCCTGCGCGTCGACGACGATGCCGTCATCGGTCTTGAGCCCCGCGGCGGCCGCGAGTTCCATATTGGGGACCGCCCCGACGGCGACGAGAACGAGGTCCGCACAGTATCGCACCTGGTCGCACGTCACGGCAGCGAGCCCCGCCGCATCGCGCTCTAACCCAGCGATTCCACGGCCAAGAACGAGTGTTACGCCCCGCGCACGATGAACATCCTCGTAAAAAGCCGAGACAGGTGCCGCGACGACCCGTGCCATCACACGGTCCTGCGCCTCGATCACCGTGACCGAGACACCAAGCGTTTGGGCAACGGCGGCAACTTCCAGCCCGATGTAACCGCCACCAATGATCACCAGCCGCCGGCCTGGCGCGAGCAATGGCCGCAGCCGCTTGACGTCGGCGACCGCGCGCAGAACGTGGATGTTGGGCAGATTTCCGCCGGGCAGGGAGAGGGAGCGCGGTCGCGTCCCGGTGGTCAGCACCAGCTTGTCGAAGGATATCGATGCGCCGTCGACCTGGACAACGCCCGTGGCGCAATTAATGCCTTCGACGGCCTTTCCGAGTCGGAGGTCGATGGCCTGCTTCTCGAAGAAAGCCAGGGGCTTCAAGAGGAGACGCTCATCGGTCAATTCACCAGCGAGGAATTTCTTCGACAGCGGTGGACGTTGGTAGGGGGCAAGCTCTTCGTCGCCAATGAGCGTGATCGACCCGGCATGGGCGTTCTCGCGCAAGGACTGGGCGACGCTGAGCCCAGCCTGACCAGCGCCTATGATCACCACCTGTTCGTGCATGACGTCCGCCGCGTTGTGGAACTAAAGACGAGAATGGCCGCGGTACATAGCCGAAGTGATTTGGTTCAGGGAGTGCGAAATGAGCGAGCGGAAGGTCGTCCTCGTCACGGGCAGCAGCCGAGGCATTGGCGCGGCGGCGGCGGTGCTCGCAGCCAAGCGTGGCTATGACGTTGCCGTCAACTACAATCGGGACGCCGCAGCCGCAGAGAACGTCGTGGCCGCGTGCCTTGCAGCCGGTGCCCATGCCGAAGCGATCCGCGGCGATATGGCACGGCCCGAGGACGTGGAGGCCGTTTTCTCCGCAACCCTGACACGCTTTGGTCGTCTCGATGCCCTGGTCAACAACGCCGGGACCACAGGCGTGGCGAGCCGCCTGGACGATGCCACCCCGGAGACGATCGAGCACGTCATCGATCTCAACGTGACCGGCGCGATTCTCGCTGCGCGGGCCGCGGTCAAAGCCATGTCGACACGCCATGGCGGCGCTGGCGGCACGATCGTCAACCTCTCCTCCCGCGCCACAGGGATTGGCAGCCCTGGTGAATTCGTATGGTACGCAGCTTCGAAAGGGGCGATCGATGCCCTCACTTTGGGTCTTGCGCGTGAGGTTGCGGCGGAAGGTATTCGGGTCAATGCCGTAGCCCCCGGCTTGATCGCAACGGATATTCACGCAGCGGGCGGACTTTCAGATCGCCTCCAGCGTCTCGGCCCCCAAATTCCGATGAAGCGTCCTGGCTCGTCCGAAGAGGTCGCCGAAACGATCCTCTTCCTGATGTCAGACGCCGCAAGCTACGTGACCGGTGCCGTCCTGAGTGTCAGCGGCGGTCGTTGACCTCACGAATATTCGACGCGGAGATCGATGGTGCTGTGCTTGCCGAGCCGATCATGGGTCTCGGCGATCCAGGAACTGGCAGCGGTCCGTCCGCACTCCTTCAGCGTCGTCAGGAACGCCCACGAGGTGTTGAGTTTCGATGACGCGTTAAGGTCGAGATCGGCCATGGCGCCCGCACCGTCAACGCGATGAATCCGCATTTTTCTGTAACGCGTACCATCGAGCCGCCCTTCTTCGACCAGCCGGCCGACGAAGTCGATCGCGCGAAACTCGCGGAGGAGCGCCGCGTTGAAGGTGATCTCGTTGACGCGGTTGAGGATCTCGCGAGCGCTCTTCGGCGTCTCAGCGCGTTCGATCGGGTTGATTTGAACGAGCACGATGTCCGCGCTGCCGCCGGCGTAGAAGAACGGCCACAGCACCGGATTGCCCCCATAACCGCCATCCCAATAGGGCACCCCATCGATTTCCACGGCCTGGAACAGGAAGGGCAGGCAGGCGGAGGCGAGAACCGCGTCGACGCTCAGTTCATGATTGCGGAAGACGCGCGCCTTGCCTGTGTGCACATTCGTGGCCGAAATGAAGATGTCGAACGCATCGCAGCTGCGCACGGCGTCGAAATCGACCAACTCGCAGAGCACGTCGCGCAGCGGATTGTGATTGCGCGGATTGATGTCGTAGGGGGAGAAGAAGCGCGAGACGACGTCGAACAACACGTAGGTTGGCGACGTATCGAGATTGAAGCGTCCGAGCAGGATGTCGAAAGGGTTCGGCTGCAAGAGGCTGGCGCGCGCTTCCTCCGACATGCGCCGCCAGAAGCGCTCAAGCGATGCGCGGGCGCCGTCCGGCCCGCCCTTCTTGAACCCGTCGGCAAGAACGACCGCGTTCATTGCCCCCGCCGACGTGCCCGAAATCCCGGTGATCGTGAGCGCACCTGTCTCGAGTAGGCGATCGAGAACGCCCCACGTGAAAGCGCCATGCGCGCCGCCACCCTGGAGCGCGAGATTGGCCGGTTTGGCATTGGCCATTGTCATGGGCATCATGCCGCCGTCCAGCCGCCGTCGATCGTCAGATTGGCGCCGGTCACGTTCCTGGCCGCATCGGAGCAGAGGTAGAGCACCGTCGCAGCGACTTCGTCAACCGTGACGAACTGCTTCGTCGGTTGCGCGCGCAACAAAACGTCGTTGATCACTTGGTCGCGCGTCAAACCCCGCGCCGCCATCGTGTCGGGAATCTGCTTCTCGACGAGCGGCGTCCACACATAGCCGGGCGACACGCAGTTGACGGTGATGCCATATGTCGCGACTTCGAGTGCGACCCCCTTTGTGAAGCCGGCGAGCCCGTGCTTCGCCGCCACATAGGCCGATTTGTGCGGCGAGGCGACGAGTGAGTGGGCCGACGCCGTGTTGACGATGCGCCCCCATCCTCTTGCCTTCATGCCCGGCACGGCGAGCCGCGTCGTATGGAACGCCGCCGTGAGATTGGTGGCGAGAATGGCGTCCCACTTGTCCGCTGGAAACGCCTCGACGGGCGCCACATGTTGGATTCCGGCATTGTTGATGAGGATGTCGATCTTTCCCAGCGCTGTCGTGGCAAGCTCCACCATCGCCGTGATTTCGTCCGGCTTCGAAATATCGGCAGGCGAGTAGACGGTCTTCACGCCGCACGCGTTGGCGATCTCCGCCGCGATCTGCCGATTGGCCGCCGGGTCGCCGAACCCATCGATCAGAATGTCGGCGCCTTGTTCCGCGAGGGCGCGTGCGATGCCCAGCCCTATACCGCTGGTAGCGCCCGTAACCAGCGCCGCCTTGCCTTGGAGAAATTTATTCATCCAATCCTCGCTATGCTGCGATGCACAATCTAATGCTGCGACGCACTAAGGCCAAGAGGTCAACTTGAAGCGGTCAACTTGAAGCGGTCAACTTGAAGCTTGACAATATCAGAAAAATAATTAAAAATGAAAATTATCAGTGATCAGGACTCACTCGTCATGAACATGCGCATACGCCTGACGCCGGACGAGACCCGTGAACGCATCCTTGAAGTGGCTGAAGAGCACTTCCGGCGCGTCGGCTATGCAAAGACGGCCGTCGCCGACATCGCCGCCGTACTCGGCATGTCGCCTGCGAATGTCTACCGGTTCTTCCCGTCGAAGAGCGCCATCAACGAAGCGATCGCGCGGCGCCTGCTCGCCCAGAGCCACGCGCTTGCGCGGGCCATCGTGGCCGAGGATCGACCGGTTGCCGAGCGGCTCGAGGCGCTGGTGCTGGCGCTCCACCGCTACAACAAGAGCCAATACGTCGCGGAGCGGCGCTTGCACGACATGGTCGAGGTGGCTATGGCGGAGAACTGGCCGATCGTCGAAGCCCACTTCGCCGAGGTCGTCTCGATCTTCGCCACCCTCATTGCCGATGGCGTCGCCCGCGGGGAGTTCGCGCCCTGCGATCCGCAGGAAGCTGCGACGCTCGTCAAACACTGCTTCGCCTGCGTGCTGCACCCGAGCTTGATCGCGCAATGCGCCGATCAGGATCTCGAGGCACTGACGATCGGGCTCGCGCGCCTCGTGGTGGCAGCTCTCAAGGGCGGGGCGCCACCCGCGCTCGCTCTCAAGCAACCAACCTGAGGCTCGCCATGTCGCGAAAACTCGCCTTGTTCGCCACGGCGGCCACCGCCGCTGTCGCCGCGATCGGCGGCACGGCCATGTTCCTCGCGCCCACAGGCGCATCGACGACAGCGCCGACACCAGCCGCCGAACTCCGCCCTGTCGTCGTCGAGGTCGTACGCTTCGCGCCGCGCACGCCGGAGCGCAGCTTCGCCGGCATCGTCCGCCCGCGCGTCGAAAGCGATCTTGCGTTCCGCGTCGCGGGCAAGGTCGCCGAACGCCTCGTTCAACAAGGCGACCGCGTGGTTGCGGGCCAGCCTCTCCTTCGGCTCGATGCCGTCGACTTCGAGCTCAGCCGTGAACAGGCCGAGGCTGAGTTTCGGGCCGCAACCGTCAATCTGGATCAGTCCCTGGCGCAGGAGCGCCGGACGCTCGAATTGCGCCGGAACGGCTGGACGACGGACCAGATCGTCGAACGCACGCAGGCGCAAACAGCCGAGGCGCGCGCGCGGCTCGATCGTGCGCAGCGGCAGCGCGAGCTCGCTGCGAACCAATTGTCCTACGCACTCCTGACCGCGGACGCGGACGGCGTCGTGACGGCGACCCTCGCCGAGCCGGGACAGGTGGTGGCCGCTGGCACGCCGGTCGTGCGGCTGGCGCGGTCCGGCGAGCGCGAGGCGGTCGTCGCCATTCCCGAGATGCTCGTCGAACGCGTGCGCGAAGGGACGGCGACCGTGTCGCTCTGGTCACGACCCGACCGTCGCTACGACGCACGCCTGCGCGAGTTCGCCGCCGCCGCCGATCCGGCGACGCGCACGTTCCAGGCACGGTTCACCATTCGCGATGCCGACGAAGCGGTCGGCATCGGCATGACCGCAACGGTGACGATCGCCGAAGCCGGGGGCGTTGCGATCGCACGCTTGCCGATTTCCGCTCTGTTCGACGAGGGGCAAGGTCCGAAGGTTTGGGTCGTGGAAGCAAGCGGCGCGCTGTCTCCAACGCCGATCACGGTCGCAGGCTATGACGGCCGTGACGTCTTGATCGGTGCCGGCCTGTCCGAAGGCGCGCGGGTCGTCGCGCTCGGGGTGCAGAAGCTCGACGCTGGACAGCGCGTCCGCATCGTCGAGACCCGTAGCTGACCCTCTCGCCGCGCGAGGCTCCGATGTCTGCCGCCGCCGACCGCCGTGATCCCAAGCTCAATCGCGGCAATCTCTCGCACTGGGCGGTGACGCATCCCGCGCTTGTTCTGTTTCTGATCCTCGCCCTCGCGGCCGCCGGCGTCTTCTCCTATTTGCGGCTCGGCCGCGCCGAGGACCCCTCCTTCACGATCAAGGTCGCGATCGTCACCACCATCTGGCCCGGCGCCACCGCCCGCGAGATGCAGGACCAGATCGCAGACCGCATCGAGAAGCGCTTGCAGGAAGTGCCGTTCTTCGAGCGTGTGCAGACCTACACACGCCCGGGATTTACGGCGATGCAGGTCGTGCTTCGCGACAACACGCCGGCACGCGAGGTGCCAAACGCCTTCTACCAGATCCGCAAGCGCATGGATGATTTGCGCCGCGAACTCCCCTCTGGTGTCATCGGACCGAACGTCAACGACGAATACGGCGACGTCGACTCCGTACTTTATGCCATCACCGGAGACGGCGCGGACTACGCGCAATTAAAACGCGTGGCGGAGAATCTGCGCCAGCGCCTGTTGCGCGTCCCAAACGTCACCAAAGTCAACATCTACGGTGCGCAGGACGAGCGCATTTTCGTCGAGTTCAGTCACATCAAGCTCGCGACGCTCGGCATACCAGTACAAGCGGTCTTCGACTCGATCGCACGCCAGAACGTTGTCGTACCCGCGGGCTCGATCGACACCGGCGCGCAGCGCGTGCCTCTGCGCGTGACCGGCACGCTCGACGGCGTTGCGGCCGTTGCAGCGACGCCCGTCGAGGTCGGCGGTCGCTCGTTCCGCCTCAGCGACATCGCGACGGTGACGCGCGACTTTCAGGACCCCGCGACCTATCTCGTCCGCCAGGAAGGGCGACAGGCCCTGCTCGTCGGGATCGTCATGCAGCGCGGCGCGAACATCACGACGCTCGGGCGCGATCTCGAGCACGCCAAGGCCGATTTCCGCCGCCTCGTGCCGACCGGCATCGAGTTCGAGCAGATCGCGGATCAACCGCGGGTGGTCGAGAAAGCGATCGACGAGTTCGTGAAAGTGTTTCTCGAAGCGCTCGCGATCGTCCTTCTCGTCAGTTTCGTCTCCCTCGGCTGGCGCACGGGCATCGTCGTCGCGCTGTCCGTCCCGCTGGTCCTCGCCATCGTCTTCGTGGCGATGTATGCGCTCGGCATCGATCTGCACCGCATCTCGCTCGGCGCGCTGATCATCGCGCTCGGCCTTCTCGTCGATGACGCGATCATCGCTATCGAGATGATGGTGGTGAAGATGGAGCAGGGCTGGGACCGCCTGTCTGCTGCCTCTTACGCCTGGACGTCGACTGCCTTCCCGATGCTGACCGGCACCCTCGTCACGGCGATCGGCTTCCTGCCCGTCGGCCTCGCGAGCTCCGCCGTCGGCGAGTATGCCGGCGGCATCTTCTGGGTGGTCGGCATCGCCCTTATCGCATCGTGGTTCGTCGCGGTGATCTTCACGCCCTATCTCGGCGCAAAGCTGTTGCCGGACTTCCAAGCCCTCGAGCAGCGCCGGCACGAGAAGGCGGTTCGGCGCGCGCTGGCCAAAGGTCGCGCAACCCCGCCCCCGCCGCGCCACGACGATCCGCACGCGCTTTACGAGACCCGCGGCTACAACGCGCTGCGTCGCATCATCGCCTGGTGCGTCGATCACCGCTTCCTGGTGATCGCGACGACCATCGTGATCTTCATCGCGTCGGTCGCGGCCTTCACGCGCGTCCAGCAACAATTCTTCCCGATTTCGGAGCGGCCCGAGCTCTTCTTCCAAATGCGTCTGCCGGAAGGCACCGCGATCACCGCAACCGCGGAAACCGCGCGTCGTGCCGAAGCGATGCTCGCGGGCGACAACGATATCGCGACCTATACGACCTATATTGGGCAAGGCTCGCCCCGTTTCTGGCTCGGCCTCAACCCGCAACTGCCGAACGAGGCCTTCGCCGAAATCGTCATCGTCGCGAAGAACCTGCCGGCGCGCGAGCGGGTGAAGACGCGCCTCGAGCGCGCGATCGCGGAAGGTGCCTTGTCCGAAGCGCGCGTTCGAGTCGATCGCTTCAATTTCGGCCCGCCGGTTGGCTTCCCCGTGCAGTTCCGCGTCATCGGACCGGAGCCGGCGGACGTACGCGCCATCGCGCAACGCGTGCGCGACGTGATGCGCGCGAACCCGAACACGCGCGATGCGCATCTCGAATGGAACGAGATGATGCCGTCGGTGCGCCTGATCGTCGATCAGGACCGCGCCCGCGCACTTGGCCTCAACGTGCAGGATGTCGGCCAGACATTGCAGACGCTGCTCTCCGGCGCGACCGTTACCACGGTCCGTCAGGGCACCGAGCGCGTCGACGTGGTAGCACGCGCCGTTCCCGCCGAGCGGCTCGACCTCGGTCGCGTCGCTGACCTGACCATCGCCACGCGGGGAGGCATTCCCGTGCCGCTTGCCCAGGTCGCGCGCATTGAGTACGGCCACGAAGACCCGATCCTGTGGCGCCGCAACCGCGACCTCAACATCACCGTGCGTTCGGATGTGCGCGACGGCATCCAGCCGCCTGTCGTGACCGCGCAGGTCGAGCAGGCGCTGCGCCCACTCATCGCCGAACTTCCCGCCGGCTATCGCATCGAGATCGGCGGAGCGGTGGAAGAGTCGCAGAAGGCGAACGCGTCCATCTTCATCCTCTTCCCGATCATGTTCGGATTGATGCTGCTCGTTCTGATGATTCAGCTGCAGTCGTTCTCGCGGCTGTTCCTGGTGTTCTCGACGGCGCCGCTCGGCATCGTCGGGGCTTCGCTCGCCTTGAACGTGGCGAACGCGCCGTTCGGGTTCGTGGCGCTCCTCGGCCTCATCGCGCTCGCCGGCATGATCATGCGCAACACCGTCATCCTGGTCGACCAGGTCGATCTCGAGGTAGCGCAGGGTCGCGCCATGCGCGATGCGATCATCGAAGCGACGGTCCGCCGCTCCCGGCCGGTCGTCCTGACCGCGCTCGCCGCGATCCTCGCTATGATCCCGCTGACCGGTTCGCTGTTCTGGGGCCCGATGGCGCTGACCATCATGGGCGGTTTGTTTGCGGCGACGGTACTTACGCTGCTCTTTCTGCCCGCACTGACCGCGGCCTGGTTCGGCGTGAAGCCGGCGAAGGCCCAGCGTGAACCGGAGCCGAGACCTGAGCCGGAGCAACCGATGCCTCCGGGTCTCGTGCCGCAGCCGGCGGAGTGAGGATCAGGTGGCGCGCAGCGCCTCAACGGGATCGAGTTTGGCCGCGCGCCAAGCCGGGTACCAACCAAAGAAGATGCCGACGAGGCCGGCGAACACCACGGCTGCGAGCACCGTCACCGGATCGATCAGGAGCGGCCAGCCGGCATTGAGCGAAACGATCTGCGCGGCCGCGACGCCGAGAGCCACGCCGACGATGCCGCCGAACGCGGCGAGCACCGTCGCCTCGATCAGAAACTGGCGCAGGATGTCGCGCTGGCGTGCGCCGATCGCGAGCCTGAGACCGATCTCGCGTGTGCGTTCCGTCACCGAGACGAGCATGATGTTCATGATGCCGATGCCGCCGACCGCAAGGGAAACGCCGGCAACCGCGGCGAGGAGAAGCGCGAGTGTGCGCGCCGAGGCTTCGCGGGTCGCCGCGATCTCGGAGAGATTGCGGATGGTGAAGTCATCCTCTTGACCCGGTTGCAAGCGGTGACGCTGGCGCAGCAGCTCGCGCACGTCTTCGAGCGTCCCGTTCAGGTCGAAGCCTTCACGCACCTTGACCAGAATCTGACCGACCGAGCGGGCATTGGCGCGATTGGTGCCCGCGAGGCGCGATCGTGCGGTGAGAAGTGGGACGAGCGCCGTATCGTCCTGATCTTGGCCAAGCGCCGATTGGCCCTTGCGCGCGAGGACGCCGATGACCGTCATCGGCACGTTGCGCACGCGAACGGTCTGACCAATTGGCGACTCATCCGCAAACAGATTGCGCGCCGCCGTCTGCCCGAGGAGCATGACTTGGGCGCCGCGCGCAATCTCTTCCGGACTGAACGAACGCCCGCTTTCGACCTCCCACTCGCGCGCTTCGAAGAAACCGAGGTCGACGCCGAAGGCGGCAGTCGCCCAATTCTGCGCGTTCGCGATCATCTGCACCGGCACGCGGATCGTCGGTGCCGTCACCTGCACTGCCGCTACGTCGCGCATGATCGCGGTTGCGTCGTCGTCGGTCAGCGTATTTGCGGCACCCGTGCCGAGACGCACGCCACCCTGGGTGATGTTGCCGGGGATGACCACGAGAAGGTTCGCGCCGAGCGAACGGATCTGCGCGACGACTTGTTCGCGCGCGCCACCCCCGACCGCGACCATGGCGATCACGGCCGCCACCCCGATGACGATGCCGAGCATGGTGAGCGCCGAGCGCAGCTTGTGGGCTGCCAACGCCTCGAAGGCCGAACGCAAGGCTTCCGCGAAATTCATGCGGCGGCCTCCTCTTCGGCGGCGAAGGCTGCGGCAGCATCGCGTGGGCGTTGGCGCTGATCGCTCAACACCTTGCCGTCCTTGAAACGCACGACGCGGCTCGCGAAGGCTGCAACGTCCGCTTCATGCGTGACCACGATGACGGTCGCACCTTCGTGGTGGAGGGCCTGAAACAACGCCATGATGTCGAGGGAGGTGCGGCTGTCGAGCGCGCCGGTGGGCTCATCGGCCAAGAGAATCGACGGCGTGTTGACTATGGCGCGGGCGATCGCGACGCGCTGCTGTTGCCCGCCGGAAAGCTCGGTCGGTCGATGGTGCAGGCGGTCGCCGAGGCCGACGCGGGTCAGCGCCGCGGCGGCCTTCTCCATGCGGAGCTTGCGATCGAGGCCCGCGTAGAGCATGGGCAGCGCGACGTTGCCGAGGGCATTCAGGGTCTGGAGCAGGTGGAACTGCTGAAAGACGAAGCCGATGCGCCGGTTGCGTACGGCCGCGAGCGCATCGGCATCGAGGGTCGAAACCTCTTCGTCGGCGAGCCGGTACGATCCTGAGCTCGGCCGGTCGAGGCAGCCGATCACGTTCATGAACGTCGACTTCCCGGAGCCCGATGGGCCCATGACCGCGACGAACTCGCCTTCCCCGATGTCGAGCGAGACGCCGGCGAGCGCCATCACCGTCTCGCCGCCGAGAACGTAGCGCCGCTCGAGCCCGCGCGTTTGAACCAGCGCCATGTCAAAGCCCGAAGCGCGACAGGAATGACCGCCCGGCATCCGCGGCGCGCACGGTGCCGCCTACGATGACGTCGGTGCCTTCACTGAGGCGGCCCGCTGCGAGCATCTCGGTGTAGCTGCCGTCCGAAGGCCCCAGACGAATGGACACCGCTTCCGGTCGTCCCTCGGCGCCAATGATGAAAACACGTCCGGCAACACCGGTCGCGCCCGCCAGACGTTCGCGCAGGGCGGCGAATCCTGCCTGCTGTTCCAGCGTCAGCATCGCCGCGATGCGCGTCGCCATCTCCTCGCGCATGCGCGTGAAGGCGTCGCGGCGCTGTGCAGCACTCATGTCGGGCGAGAACTGGCTGCGCCCCCCGCGTCGGGCTTCGGCGATGATGGCGTCGACCTGCGCAGCCTGTTCGGGCGAGAGGCGCAGCTCGGTTTTCACCATGTCGGCGAACTCCGTCATTTGCCGCTGCGCCGCCTGGCCCTGCTGCGCGCCTTGCAGCGCACCGGGGGGCGGGCCGCCGCCCAACGGGCCCATCAAGGGTGGCGGCGTGAACGGGTTCGCGGGCGCGGTCGTTGGACTTTCGGCGGGGGGTCGCCAGCGCAACGCGGCGTTCGGTACGCGCAGAACGTTGCGTCGTTCTTCGGTGAGGATGCGCAAGGTGGCCGTCATGCCCGGCAAGAGCACATTGCCCGGATTCTCCACGGTGATGACGGCCGTGTAGATGACGACGTTCTGCACGGTCTGCGAGCCGAGGCGCACTTGTTCGACGCGCCCTTCGAAGGTGCGGCCCGGGAACGCGTTCACGGTAAAGGTCACCGTCTGTCCGGGCCGTACGCGTCCGACATCGGTCTCGTCGACATTGGCGAAGATACGCATGGTGCGCAGGTCTTCCGCGACGAGGAACAAGGTCGGCGCCTGCAAGGACGCGGCGACGGTCTGACCGAGTTCGACGTTGCGTTGAACGACGACGCCATCGACCGGCGAACGGATTTCGGAGTTGCGGATGTCCACCTCGATCTGGCGGATGACCGCCTCGCGCTGCTGCACGGCGGCCCGCGCGGAGGTGAGTTGCGCTTCGAGAACGCCGCGGTCCGCTTCGAGGGAGGTGATTTGGGCCTGCGCCGAGCGAATCTGCGCGCGCGAGGAATCAAGCGCTGCTTCCTGCGTCGCCGCCTGCGTGCGGGCGCTCTGCAAGGTCGCTTCGGCGGCGACGCCGCGACGGGCAAGCTCGCTCTGCCGTTCGAGCGTTTGGCGCGCATCCGCCAATAAGGCTTCGGCGCGCCGCGCCTGCGCCTCGATGTCGGCGAGGCTCGCGCGTGCCCGAACGACGTCCGCGCGGTTCTTCTCGATCTGCGCGTCTTGCATCGCGACCTGCGCTCGCGCCTGGGCGAGATCGGCGCGCGACCCGTCGAGACGGGCGCGGATCTGATCGGCGTTGAGGCGTGCCAACACCTGATTCGCTGTCACCCGGTCGTTGTAGTCGGCCAGGATTTCGACGACTTGGCCGGAGAGCTGCGATCCGACGATCACCGTGGAGATCGGATTGATCGTGCCGGTCGCGTTGACGGCCGCGACGATCGTGCCGCGGTCGACCTTGGCCGTGCGCCAGGACGTTTCGGCGGCGACGCTCGTCCACGTCTGTTGGGTCCAAACCCAGGCAGCGCCCGCGGCGGAAAGAAAAAAAAGAGCGATGAAGAGGGCTCGGCGCATGAGAGCCTATGTGAGCGTTTCTTCGGCAGACTACCACCACCTGACGGTCGCGGCATCGCGCGTGTTGTGAAACGCTCTTCCGAGAAATTCCCGACGGAGCGGGCGCTCAAGTCGTCCGCAACGCGACGTAAGCAACCGCGGCGCGCAAGGTGTCGGCGCGCCGGCCGAAGAGGTCCAGCGCGGCCTGCGCCTCGGCCACCATCTCGTTGAGCTGAGCGCGCGCCTGCGCCACGCCGAGGAGACCAACCAGGGTGGCTTTGCCGGCATGCGCATCCTTCCCCGTCTTCTTGCCGACGGTGCGCGCGTCCCCCTCCCTGTCCAACAGATCGTCGGCGATCTGGAACGCGCGCCCCAGCAGGCGGGCATAGATCCCGAGCGCATGCGCCTCGGTGGCGGTGGCGCGACCGAGGAGGGCCCCTGCCTCGATCGCGAAGCGGAAGAGCGCCCCCGTCTTGAGTGCCTGCAGACCAAGGATCGCCTCGGCAGACATAGCGAGGGGCTGTCCATCCGCTGTGAACCGGCCCTCCGCCGTCAGATCGAGCATCTGCCCGCCGACCATGCCGGCGGCACCCGCTGCGCGCGCGAGATCGGCGACGAGGCGGTTGCGCACGGCCGGATCGGGGTCTGTATCCTCGCTCGCCAGGATTTCGAAGGCGAGCGACTGCAGCGCATCCCCGACAAGCACCGCCGTCGCCTCATCGAAGGCGATATGCACCGTCGGCCGGCCTCGGCGGACATCGTCGTCATCCATGCAGGGCAGGTCGTCATGGACCAGCGAATAGCCATGGATGCATTCGAGCGCGAGGCCGGTGCGCAAGCTGCGTTCACTCGTCACCCCGAACAGGGCGGCCGTTTCAACCACCAGGAAGGGCCGCAGCCGTTTGCCACTGCCGAGCAGGGCATACCGCATGGCCGAGACGAGGCGCTCGGCAGTGCCGGACATGTCGGTCAGCAGAGCTTCGAGGCCCGCTTCGGTGGCAGCGGCAACCTTTGCGAGACGATCGGCCAGATCCGTCGACATGAGCGCGGGCGTAGCGCGGCGCCATTGCGCCGGCAAGCAGACCTTCAGACAGATGCGCGGATGCTCTCGAACAACGTGATCGCGGTCGCAGCCGCGAGGTTGAGGCTGTCGGCTTCTCCGCGCATGGGAATTCGCGCCAGAACGTCACATGCTACCGCCATCGGTGCGCTCAGGCCGCGCTGCTCGTTGCCCATCACGAGAAGGGTCGGGTCCCGCCACGGCACGCTGCGCACGTCGATCGCCCCGTCGGGGTGCGTACCGACGACAAGCGCGCCGACATCCGTGCGCCAGGCGAGATAGCCCTCCCGGGTTGTCGCCGCGAGCGGCACCGCGAAGATCGATCCCATGGAGGCCCTGACGGCTTCGACCCCGAAAGGGTCGGTGCAGTCGCCGATGAGGATGACCGCCCCTGCACCGAGCGCATCTGCCGTGCGCAGGATCGTGCCGAGATTGCCAGGATCCCGCACTTCCTCCAGCGCGATGAAACGGGAGGCCGCCCGAAGGTCGATCGCATCGAGCGCCAACCAACGTTGGCGCACGACACCAATGATCGTCTGCGGATTGTCCCGTCGCGACAACTTCTCCAGGGCGTCGCGATCGACTTCGAGGACGAGCCCGCCACGCACCATCAGCTCTCTGCGGATGCGCGCAATGGCAGGTTCCTCGGCTGCCGCGGCAAGATGCGCGATCGCAACGATCTCGGCACCGGCGGCGAGCGCTGCGATCAAGGTGCGCGCGCCCTCGGCAACGAACAGGCCGCTCTGTGCGCGGTGCTTCTTCAAGTCGAGTGCGCGGATCGCCTTTACGGCGTCATTCGCCGCTGAGGTAACGCGGCGCACCTCGCCAGGTCGATGGCACAGGAGCGCATCGAGGCTCACGTCCGGCTCCAGCGTACGAAGAGCGACGTCGAGAGGAGCCGGTCCTTCCCCTCGACCTGCATGGCAAGCTCGCCTGACGACAGAACACCGCCACGCGGGGAAAGCAGGGGTTGCGCGAGATCGTGAAAAGCAAGAAAGGATGCGCGGATGGCGTAGGCGGTGAGCACAAGGAAATCCGCGTCGTCGGCGAGCAAGGCGGCGCAATCGGCGAGGTGTTTCGGAAGATCCTCGAAGAGGTGCCAGGTCTCGCCGTTCGGGCCGCGCCCGAATTTCGGTGGGTCGAGGATGATTCCCTGGTAGCGGTTGCCGCGCCGGATCTCTCGCTCGGCGAACTTGACCGCGTCCTCGACGATCCATCGGATCGGCTTGTCCTCGAGGCGGGCGAGCGCCTGGTTCTCGCGCGCGTAGGTGATCGCCTTCTTCGACGCGTCGACATGCGTCACCTGTGCTCCCGACCGCGCCGCCACCAGGCTCGCAAGACCCGTATAACCAAACAGGTTCAGTATCTTGATCGGGCGCGTCGCGTGTGCCAGGCGCTCGGCGAGCCACGCCCAGTGAACCGCTTGTTCCGGAAACAACCCGAGATGTCGAAACGGGGTGAAACGGCCGTGGAAGACCAGGCCCTCCCAGGCCATTGGAAAATCGTCCGGAATGTCACGCTGGGTGAACCGCCAGCGTCCCTCGCCCTCTTCGGCGTCCCCGTCGAAGATCGCGTGCGCGCTGCGCCAAGCATCCCCTGAAAGATGTTGCGGTCCCATGGCCTGTGCCTCGGGCCGATCGACGATGTAGGAACCGAAGCGCTCGAGCTTGCGGCCCCGCCCTATGTCGAGAAGGCGATAGTCTTCCCATCCCTCACTCACGAGGAGGCCGTGGCGCGTTTGCGCGGTGAGCGTCGGCAGCGGGAGTTCGACGGCCAATGTGCGTTCCTTAGCGCCCGCACCTACGATAGTTCCCGGCCGGTTCCAACCCTGCGGTGAAAAGCCTATACTTATGATATGCCGCGCGATAGTCCTGCCCGTCACCCCCACGCGAACTGCGCCAAGTCGACTCTGGCATTGGCCGAAGCCGCCTGCGCGGAGAGCGGCGCGCGATTGACCCCGATCCGCCGCCGTGTTCTCGAGGTCGTCGCTGAGGCGAAAACGCCGATCGGCGCCTACGACATCATCGACGAACTGGCAAAAGATGGGACCAGGCCGGCGCCGATCACCGTCTATCGCGCGCTCGACTTCCTGATGGATCACGCTTTTGTGCACCGCATTGCATCGAAGAACGCCTACCTCGCCTGCAATCACTCCCATGGCAGCGGCGCGATGGTCGTCTTTCTCATTTGTGAAACCTGCGGCAGCGCAAATGAGATTTCCGACGGGCGGATCGCCGTTGCGCTGGCGACCGCTGCCAAGGCGTCCGGCTTCAGCGTGCGCGCGCCGGTCTTGGAATTGTCGGGCGTGTGTGCGGAGTGCGGCGAGACCTGAGGCGCGGTGCCGCGATTGCGCCTCATGCAATGGTCGCTACAGTCCGCGCACCATTTCATAGGTGATCCGATGACGTCCCCCGTTTACGCCGGCGCTCCGCTTCCGCGTCGCGGCTCCGTCGCCGTCAATGTCGGCGGTGTCGTGGTTGGCGGTGGCGCACCGATCGTCGTGCAGTCCATGACGAACACCGATACGGCGGATATCGACGCGACGGTTCGGCAGGTTGCAGCCCTGGCGCGTGCAGGGTCGGAGATCGTACGTGTGACGGTTGATCGCGACGAAGCTGCGGCCGCGGTGCCCCGCATTCGCGAGCGATTGGACCGAATGGGCCTTACCGTCCCGATCGTCGGCGATTTCCACTATATTGGCCATAAGCTTCTCGCCGATCATCCCGGCTGTGCCGAAGCCCTGGCGAAGTACCGCATCAATCCAGGCAATGTCGGTTTCAAGGAAAAGCGCGACCGCCAGTTCGGTGCCATCATCGAAATGGCCCTCAAGCACGACAAACCCGTGCGCATCGGCGTCAATTGGGGCTCCCTCGATCAAGAGCTGTTGACGCATCTCATGGATCAGAATGCCACGAGTGCGACACCGGTATCCGCGCGCGCCGTAACGCACGAAGCCATGGTGCAGTCTGGTCTTCTCTCTGCGGCGCGGGCCGAAGAGATGGGTCTTGGCCGCAACAGGATCCTGATTTCCGCAAAGGTCAGTCAGGTCCAGGACCTGATCGCGGTTTACGCCGCACTCGCGGCGCGCTGCGACTACGCACTGCACCTTGGTCTCACCGAAGCGGGCATGGGCTCGAAGGGCATCGTCGCTTCCGCCGCGGCGCTGGCCGTTCTGCTGCAGCAAGGCATCGGCGATACCATCCGCGTTTCGCTCACGCCAGAGCCTGGCGGCGACCGCACCCTCGAGGTGAAGGTGGCGCAGGAAATCCTGCAAACGATGGGGTTGCGCACCTTCGTGCCGTTCGTTGCCGCCTGTCCCGGGTGCGGGCGGACGACGTCAACCGTCTTCCAGGAATTGGCTGCCGACATCCAAGGCTGGATTTACGCCTCCATGCCGGAGTGGAAGACACGCTATCCTGGCGTCGAGGGCCTGACCGTCGCGGTGATGGGCTGCATCGTGAACGGACCCGGCGAGTCCAAGCATGCCGACATCGGGATTTCGTTGCCCGGAACAGGCGAAGCCCCCTCCGCGCCCGTGTTCGTCGATGGCAAGAAGGTTGCGACGCTGCGCGGCCCGACGATCGCGGCCGAGTTCAAGGAGATGGTGGCGCACTACATCGAGCGTCGCTACGACACCGGCCGCGGCCGAAACGCAGCCGAATAGCCGAGCCGCGCGTGAGAGCGAGAGCCGCCGCCCGAACACCCGTCACCTTCACAAATCCGTCGCGGCAGCTTATTACTTCAGTCCGAACCCCTTCGTTTTTCGTGAGATTCGGCCACGGAGGAGCGGATTGACGGTTGCGGCCCACCCTGATGCCTGCCCGGCGCTGGTGCTGAACGCGGACTATCGGCCGCTCTCCTATTATCCGCTTTCCCTCTGGTCTTGGCAGGACGCGATCAAAGCGATCTTTCTCGATCGGGTGAACATCGTGGCTCTGTACGACCGCGTCGTGCACAGCCCATCCGCCGAGCTTCGCTTGCCGTCGGTCGTATCGCTGAAGAGCTACGTGAAGCCGACACGCAATCCGGCCTTCACGCGGTTCAACGTCTTCCTGCGCGACCGCTTCTCCTGCCAATACTGCGGCGCACGCGAGGATTTGACGTTCGATCACCTCGTGCCGCGGTCGCGCGGCGGAATGACGACGTGGGAGAACGTCGTGACGGCCTGCAGCCCGTGCAATCTCTTCAAGGGGAGCCGTTTGCCGGCCGAGGCCGAGATGTGGCCGCTCCAGCAGCCGTTCCGGCCGTCCGTGCACCACCTTCACAACAACGGACGCATGTTCCCGCCGAACTACCTCCACGAGAGCTGGCTCGACTATCTTTACTGGGACAGCGAGCTCGAGCCGTAGCCTTACCCGTCACCTCATCTTTACCTTTGCGTCACGCGGCGGACACATTTGATATTTATATGGTTTTCACCGGTTGGTGAGGTACGTAACCCGCGTCCCGCCGGAAGACGGCGATGAGCCGCGACCTGCAGCGCCGGATGTACGCGCGCAGGACGCGTCGTCGCCGTCAGTGTTTTCGGCATCAGCGCGACATGGTTCGGATGCGGACCGCGGCCATGGCAACGGCCGTCGCAAGCGCAGCGGAAATCAAGGCGTTGAACCCAGCAAGTGAAATGCCGGCCAATGTCCATGGCGCCTCGTCGCACGAAACGACGCGCGTCGTTCGCATCGCCGACAACAGGTCGCCCGCGCCCAGGCGTGGCAGTGGCGCAGCGGCGCAATCCGTTGGGCCAGGCCAGAATTTGTATTCGATACCCGCGTGGTAGATGCCAAGCCCGGTCGACCACAGTAGGACAAGGCCGAGCACCACGAAGCCGGCAAAGATCACCTCGCGTGGGACCTGGCGATGGGCCGCGACGGCGATCACCAAAGCCAGTGGAATACCGAGATAGTACGGCCAGCGCTGTAAAAGGCAGAGCGGACACGGGGCCATGTCGCCAAGGATTTGGAACCCCCAGGCTCCCGCCAACGCGGCGGCAAGGAGCAGCGCCACGACAATCGCAACCATCGTGGCGGGCATGTGAGAGGTCGATGCGGGCGACGGCGTGGTCATAGGTACCGGATCAGAACGAATCCGCCGATCAAGAAGAACAACAGAATGAAAGTGGCGAGCTTCAGGCGCCTCTCGATGAAGGTCCGGATCTCATCGCCATATACGCGCAAGGCAGCCGCGAACAAAATGAAGAACGTGAAGCGCGCAAACAGCGAGCCGGCCAAGAAAAACCAAAATTGAAGTCGATGAGCCCGGAAATGATCGTGACGATCTTGAACGGGATCGGGGTGAGGCCCCTCGTAATCAAAAGCCAGAACCAGACGTCATGCGCCGAGGTCCGATAGCGTGCGGCGACCTCTTGGTAGCCATAGGTGTTGATGATCCAAAGGCCGACGGTGCCGTAGCGCACCGCGCCAAGCCAGTATCCGACGACGCCTCCGATCGCCGAGCTCACGGGCAGACGGTGGCGTAGTATCAAGCCTTGCGCGGCGCCGCGAGGCACATGGGAATGAGGAGCGGAATCGGCGGGACCGGGCGATGGAGCTCTCGGCAAAGGCTCCCGCAGCCAGAACCCAGACCGCGCGCCGGTGCGTTGAGAACGAGACGATCCAGTCGTAGAGGCGCTGCAGCCTCGCACGCGGGTGTGAGATATGGCGTCGGACGAGTCCAGGGCGAAGCGGCGACTACGCACTCCTACCAAAGACGGGTGCCGTGGCGTTGCGCGCGGAGCGATTGACCGGCCGCGGCGCATGTCGCATACCCCGCGCCGGGCCCCTGTGGCGGAATTGGTAGACGCGCTCGACTCAAAATCGAGTGCCGCAAGGCGTGCTGGTTCGATCCCGGCCAGGGGCACCACCGTTCAGGGACAACCGGGCGCATGCGCGCGATCATCAGATGCCGGATCGACGGCCTTCGCGCAGTTGCGGATTTGGGCCTTGCTGCAGGAGAACGGTGGCCGTCCGCGCGGGTTCAGCCATCGGGCGTCGAGAGAGACACGCCGAGACGCGCCCGCCGCTTGAGCCACGGGCTCGCGCGATAGCGCGGGTCCCCATAGAAGGCGTGCATCGCGTCCAGGATGTTCATGACGCGTTTCGGTCCGAGGGTGTCACCCAGCTTGAGAGGCCCGAGCGGATAGCCGAGGCCGAGTTCGACGGCGCGATTGATGTCGTCGGGATTGGCGACGCGCTGCTGCGCGATCTCCGCGCCGACATTGACGATGCAAGCCGCGATCCGCTGCGCCACGAACCCGGGGCTGTCGCCGATAACCTCCACAGGCGTGCCGTCGCGCGCGAGAAGGGCGTGCGCCGCTTGCACGATGTCCGGCGCCGTCACGGGACAACGCATGATCGTTCGGTGGCTGTCGAGGCCGTACAGGCAATCGATCGCGACGGTACGTGTCGGGTCGAGCCCCTCCTTCAGCGCCGCCGTCGTACAGTCCGCGCCGAATGGCGTGGTGAGGATGAGGGCGCTCGATGACGGCCTGGGGCCAGTCTCGACTTCCGCGTCGAGCCGATGAAGGAGCGCACGCAGCATCGCTCCGGCTTCAGGTTCATCGGCGCTCACCCACACCGAGGGAATCGCCGACACGACCGGCACAGGCGGTGCTGATGGCCGTTCGATTTTACCCTCGCGATAGGTGTAGAAGCCGCGTCCAGCCTTACGGCCAAACAGTCCGGCCGCGTGGCGCTGGGCCGTGATCGGCACCGGACGAAAGCGCGGCTCCTCATAGTACTGATGATAGATCGACTCCATGACGGCATGCGACACGTCCAGCCCCGTCAGATCGAGGAGCTCGAAGGGACCCATACGGAACCCGGCACTCCCGACCATGATCCGGTCGATCGTCGCAATATCGGTGATGCCTTCCTGTACGATGCGCAGCGCCTCGGTGCCGAAGGCACGGCCGGCATGATTGACCAAAAAGCCGGGCGTGTCCGTGCAGCGCACGGCATGATGACCCATGCGTTTCGCAAGGCCGCACAGGGCATCAAGCACCGCCGGGTCGGTCAAGACACCGCCGATCACTTCCACGATCTTCATCAGCGGCACGGGGTTGAAGAAGTGGAACCCGGCGAAACGAGCGGGGTGACGTGCTCCGGCCGCGAAGCCGGTGACGGCCAAGGACGACGTGTTCGTGGCAATGACGCAGGCAGGGGAGACCACGCTCTCGAGGCCGTCGCGAACCGCGTGTTTGATGTCCATCCGCTCTGCAACGGCTTCGATGACAACGTGGCAATCGGCAAAGGGTTCGTAACCGCGCTCCGGACCAGCATCGGTCGGACGGAGATTGGCAACCGCCTTGCGCGCGTCCTCTTCACTCAAACTGCCTTTCGCCACCTTCCGCCGGATCATGTCGCTGCAGAAGGTGATGGCCTCGGAAACGCTTTCGCGACGTGCATCGGCGACGAGGACGGTCACGCCGGCCTCGGCTGCGACCTGGGCAATACCACGGCCCATCACGCCGGCGCCGACAACCCCTAAGGTAAGATCCGAGCGAGAGGGATTGAACACGTCAGCGTCCTGCTAGGAACGGCGGACGCGGCGGCAACTGGAACTGCGCTCTCGCCATGTTGCTGCCCGCGTCGGACATCAACGGGAAGACACAGCGGTCCGTCAGCAGGCCGCGTCGCGGGGGGTGATCTGAGCCGCTTGGCATGGATTCCTGATATTGCGCCCCGCGAGCGCGAGCAACAGCGCATCGTGACCGGCGCGTTCCGGCGCGGCTGGTCGGCACGGCCTACCCAGGCACCGACAGCGAAGCCGGTTATCGCCATCTGCAAAACGGCGATGGTAAACCGATGCTTAACCGGCGCTGCCTAGGGTCCAACGCCATGGCCGGGCGCGCGCCTGGCCGGAGCCCCTATGTCTGATCTGCCCACCGTGTCCGTCGCCATTCGTTCACCGTTTGCCCGCCTGGCCGACTTGCTCGGCGATGCCAAGCCGGGCGAGCCGCCGATCGCCCTGTCGGTCGGCGAGCCACAACACGCCATTCCGGATTTCGTCGGCCCCGTGCTTGCGGTCAACCTAGCAGCATTCAACAGGTATCCGACGGTGTGGGGATCCGAGGAGTTCCGAAAGGCCGTCGCCGATTGGGCCGGACGGCGCTTTCCTGGGGTTTCGCTTGATCCTGCGCGCGAGGTGATGGTGCTCAGCGGTTCGCGCGAAGGTCTGTTCTCGGCGACGCTTGCAGCCACAGCGTATGGCAAGACGCGCGGGCGCAGACGCGTGGCGATGCCGAACCCGTTCTATCCGCCCTATGCGGCTTCAGCGCGTGCGGCACAGTGCACACCGATCCTTCTCGAAGCATCCGCGGACAATGGTTTTCTGCCTGACTTCGATCGCGTTCCGGCTGCGCTGCTTGACGATACCGTGTGCGCTTTCCTGTGCTCGCCGGCCAATCCGCAAGGCGCGGTGGCAAGCCGAGACCATCTGCGGAAGGCGATCGATCTCGCGCGACAGCACGGTTTTCTGCTGTTCGTCGACGAGTGCTACTCGGAGATCTACGCCGACTCCCCGCCGCCGGGCGGGCTCGAGGTCGCGGCGCAAACGGGCTCCTTCGCAAATGTCGTGGTGTTCAATTCCTTATCGAAGCGATCGAATCTCGCAGGCCTGCGCATCGGATTCGTTGCCGGTGACGCCGCGTTCCTCGCGCATCTCGCCGAATTCCGGAACGTGACGTGTCCGCAGGTTCCTTTGCCCGTGCAGGCGGTGGCCGTTGCCGCATACGGCGATGAGAGCCACGTCGCAAAGAACCGTGACCTCTACCGCGCGAAGTTCACCGCCGCGCAGTCGATTCTCGGAAACCGGTTCGGACCCGTCGTGCCAGCGGGTGGGTTCTTTCTCTGGCTCGATGTGCGCGCCTATGGCAGCGACGAGGACGTTGCCCTCAAACTGTGGCGTGGAGGCGGATTGCGCGTCGTCCCGGGCCGCTATCTGGCGGCGGATGATCCTGACGGGGGTAATCCCGGTGCCGGCTATATCCGCGTCGCGCTCGTTCATGATCAGGCGACGATCGAAGGGGCGCTGACGCGCCTTGCTGCGATATTGGATTGAAGGGCGCGCCATGCCGCTCCTCCGCTCGCCCGCCTTCCTGTCGTCCGACCTCGCCCACGAGGTGAAGGACTTCATGGCTCGCCGCGCGACGGAGTTCGGCGGGTTCGCTTTGATGCTCATCGCGTTCGGGAGCTTCCTGGCGTTGGCGTCGTGGACCGTCGATGACCGCTCCTTCACGCATGCAACCGATGCGCCGGTGCGCAACCTGCTCGGATTCCCCGGCGCCGCGGTCTCGGATCTGATGATCCAGCTGCTCGGCCTGGGCACGATTCCACTGCTCGTACCGATCGCGACGTGGGGCTGGCGTCTTGTCACCGGCCGCGGTCTCGACCACGAAAAGACACGGCTTGCGGCGTGGCTCGGCGGCACGGTACTCGCCGCGGGAGCTGCCGCTTGTTTTCCGGTGTTTGCCGGATGGCCGTTGCCGACGGGTCTCGGCGGCGCCATCGGAGATGGGCTCTACAACCTCCTGGCCGCGCCTCTTGGGCCGCGCCTCGGCATCGTCTTCGACGTTGCGGCAGCGACGATCTTGACTGGCGCGGCCGTAGCGTTGTTCCTGCATGCGACGGCAATTCTTGCACGCCCGGTGCCTCGCCCCGATCGCGATGATGACGAGGATCCGGCCGCCGGCTTCACGCCTTGGGGGCTGATCGTTCACTGGTCTTATGCCGCAAAGGGCTTCTTCGACCGGCATCGCGACAAACCGCCGCTGGTATGGCTCTTCCGTCGCTCCGTCCCAGGCAATGAGCCAGATGCAGCGCCGCTCACACGGATCGAGCCGCAGCTAAACGGCACATCCCCGGTGCGGCGGGTCCTCGTCGCCTCCGCAGCGCACGACGTCGAAGCGCCCCGCGCGCGGCCGGTTGCCCTAGACACTCCCGCGCCCGAAGGCCGCCGTGTCGCCGCGCAGAAAATCGCTCTCAAGCCCGGCAAACGCGCAACCGCGGAAGCCCAGCCCTCGCTTCTCGGCGCCGAGGGATATGAACATCCTCCCCTCGGCCTGCTCGCCGAACCGAAGCGCAACCCATCTGCCCTGCCAACCGAAGAAGCACTGGAGCAGAATGCACGTCTTCTCGAGGGCGTTCTCGACGAGTTTTCGGTGCGCGGCGAGATCGTGCAAGTCCGCCCCGGACCAGTCGTGACGCTCTACGAACTGCAGCCCGCGCCCGGCACCAAGTCGTCGCGCGTCATCGGACTGTCCGACGACATCGCGCGGTCGATGAGCGCGGTGTCCGCGCGCATCGCTGTGATCTCCGGCCGCAACGCGATCGGTATCGAGCTGCCGAACGCCAAGCGCGAGACCGTCTACTTGCGCGAACTTCTCGCAAGTCAGGACTTCGAGGCAACGAAGAGCAAACTCCCACTCTGTCTTGGAAAGACGATTGGTGGTGAGCCGGTCATTGCTGACCTTGCCCGCATGCCGCATCTTCTGATCGCTGGGACGACCGGCTCAGGCAAGTCGGTGGCGATCAATACGATGATCCTGTCGCTGCTCTACCGACTGAAGCCACAGCAGTGCCGCTTGATCATGATCGATCCGAAGATGCTGGAACTATCCGTCTACGACGGCATTCCTCATCTGCTCACGCCTGTCGTGACCGACCCGAAAAAGGCTGTGGTCGCGCTCAAGTGGGCAGTGCGCGAGATGGAGGAGCGATATCGCAAGATGTCGAAGCTCGGCGTCCGCAACGTCGACGGCTTCAATGCGCGGATCGAGCAGGCGCGCGCGGCCGGCGAGGCGCTCTCGCGCACGGTCCAGACCGGTTTCGACCGCGAGACCGGCGAAGCGGTCTACGAGCGGCAGGACATGGATCTCGATCCGCTGCCCTACATCGTCGTCATCGTCGACGAGATGGCGGACTTGATGCTGGTCGCGGGCAAGGACATCGAAGGTGCCGTCCAACGTCTCGCGCAGATGGCGCGCGCCGCAGGCATCCATATCGTCATGGCCACGCAACGTCCGTCGGTCGACGTGATCACCGGCGTCATCAAGGCGAATTTCCCGACGCGCATTTCGTTCCAGGTGACCTCGAAGATCGACAGCCGGACGATTCTGGGCGAACAGGGCGCCGAGCAACTCCTCGGCCAGGGTGACATGCTGTACATGGCGGGGGGCGGTCGAATTTCGCGCGTCCACGGACCCTTCGTCACAGACGAGGAGGTCGAACGCGTCGTGCTGCACCTCAAGGCGCAAGAAGCACCAAACTACATCGATTCCGTCACCGTCGACGATGAGGAAAGTGACGATGACGGCGCTGTCTTCGACAAGGGAGCGTTCGGTGACAGCGAGGGTAGCGACCTCTACGATCAGGCGGTTGCGGTCGTCCTGCGCGATGGCAAGGCGTCGACGTCCTATGTCCAGCGGCGCCTGCAGATTGGCTACAATCGTGCCGCATCCTTGATCGAGCGCATGGAAAGGGAAGGTGTGGTGTCGCCAGCCAATCATGCGGGCAAGCGCGAGATCCTGATCGAGCGAAACGGCCGCGACAATGGCGGGTGATCACGCCGTGGCGTCGCGAGCCTCACCTTCGCCACGAACCACAACTACGCGCACGCTTCGCCTGCGCAGGAACGAAACGGAACCCGACATGCAACGCGGCAAGCGCCTCATGAAGATTCTCATTGTCGCGCTGACCGGCACCGCGCTCGGCGGCGGCGGTCTCTTGGCGCAGGGCGCGCCACTTCAGCTCACGCCTGGCGGAGTAACGCAAACACGACCTGCAGCGCCGGCCAATCAAGGAACGAACGTACCCGTGCCGCCGCAGCGGCCGAGCGCGCCAGCCCAGGCCGCCCCCGTGCAAAGGCCGCCTGCAGCAACGGCCCCAGCCCAGGCCGCGCGCGGTGTCGGCAATCTCAGCGGCAGCCAGGTCGCAACCCTCCAAAGGATCAACGAAGTTTTCAACGGCATCCGGGAGATGAACGGGCGCTTTACCCAAATCGATGGAGACGGCTCCCGTTCCACCGGGCGGTTCTATCTGACGAAGCCAGGCCGCATCCGCTTCGTCTATGATCGACCGAGCTCGTTGGACATCATTGCCGACGGCACCGACGTGGTGGTTCGCGACCGGCGGCTCAATACGCAGGACCTCTATCCTCTGTCGCAAACGCCGCTGCGCTATCTCACGAACGACAGGGTCGATCTCGTCCGCGACGCCCACGTCGTCAACGTGTTCAACGACCAGGATATGGTGAGCGTCACCATCGAAGAGCGCGGCAATTTCGCGGAAGGGCAACTCACGCTCTTCTTCGACTCGACGACCTTTGCGCTGCGGCAATGGACGATCGTCGACGGTCGCGGCAGCGAGACGGCTGTCGCCGTCTCCGATCTCGCGACGAACCAGCGCAACAACCCTCAGCTGTTCGCAATTGACCGCACACAAATGCAAGGGCCGCGCGGGAACTAAGCGTTCGGGCGCACCGGCCTGCGTTCGAGGGCGCGCGTCGAGCCTTTCCCTGGCGCTGGTCTTTGGCGCTGGCGGCCGGAAGCCGGACGAGCCTCTCGAAGCCCGAGCCAAGGCGAGCTTTGCCGCCTCACCGCCTGTTGACTGGCCGGGCCGATCCGTTCGGCCTAAGAGTCTACCGACGACTTCCCGTCATCCTCTCGTCTCATGCGCCGTTTGCTCATAGCACTTCTCGTTTTCGTGCAGTCGTCCTTGGCGGCGCCCGCGCAGGAGAGCCCGCGCACGCCTCACCTGCGCGCGGTCGTCGAGATGTTCACAAGTCAGGGATGCTCGGCCTGCCCGGCTGCCGATCGCTTGCTCGGCGAGATCGCCCGGGATCCGACCATCATCGCGCTCTCATACTCGGTTCAGATCTGGGACCATCTCGGCTGGCGGGACACCCTGGCCACGCCCGAAAACACAGCGCGCCAGAAGGCGTATAGCGAGGCGCGGGGCGACCGTCGGGTCTACACGCCACAGGCTGTGATCAACGGCGTCTTCCACGCGATCGGATCGTCGCGCTCGGAGATCGAAGCCCGCTATGTCGCGGCCGCCTCCGGTCCCGCTGCCGCGGCGCTGTCCGTGCCGGTTACGATCGAGCGCGAAGGAGCGCGCGTGAAAGTGAGCCTCGGTGCGCGCGGTGACGTCGGGGCTGCACGCATCTTGATTGTGACATTCGAACGTGAACGGCGCGTCGTGATCGCGCGTGGCGAGAACAAGGGGCACACTCTGACGTACTTCAACGCCGTCCGCTCGTTCATGGATAGGGGGGGGTGGACAGGTGCGGCCATGTCCATCGGCTTCGACCTGCCGAACGATGCGGGTTTGGGAGCCGCGGTCCTCTTGCAGGCCGTCGACAATGCTGGCGCCCCCGGCGTCATCCTCGGCGCGGCACAGACGCGCTGACTGCCGCTTTCAAAGAAAAAGGCGGAGGCGCTCTTTGCGCTCCGCCCGCAGGTGACTTAGGGATTGAACCATACTCGGGTCACAGGGTGGGCCCGGCCGGCGGGGGCGGGGGGCTGGGGGGCTGAGGTTTCCGCCGTCCACCGAACCGGGCCCGAGGCAACATTGAAATCATCATCCCACCGAATGGCGTCAGCGCGACCGCGCTGTGGCGGAACTTTGGCGTGTGCTGCGACGACTTTGCCGTGCGTCACCGATGGTTAGCGCCCGACCTACGGTTACTCGTGACGGCTGCGTTCACTTGCACGCCACCGTGTCACAGGTCATGCTGATGTGAACGCAATGTGACACGCCGTGGAGAGGTGCCTGTGAGCGAGGTTGTCGACGCAAGCCTGTTCGGCGGTGGGGCCGCCATTCTGGCCTTTCCGCACCCCGCCGCCTCAACACAAAGAGTAGTCACCTTCCACCGCGGCGAACTGCGTGCCATCTTTCAAGTCTATGGCCATATGGTCGCAAGCGGTGAGTGGCGCGACTATGCAATCGACATGCTCCGGGAGCGGGCCGTTTTCTCGGTGTTCCGGCGTTCGAGCGAAGTGCCGCTGTTCACGATCGAGAAGGTCCCGAAGAATGCGCGGCGCCAAGGGGCCTATGCCGTCGTTGCGCAAGGTGGCCGCATCGTGAAACGCGGCCATGAGCTGGAAAAGGTGCTGCGTGTCTTCGCGCCCAAGCCGAGCCTGGTCGGCTAAGCCACCCATTTATAAGAGCGAGCGCTGCATCAAGACCTGGTCGAGGAATCGGCCATGCTTGAAGCCGACATTGCGTGCAATTCCAATCAAGCGAAAACCGAAACGCTCGTGAAGTGCGATAGACGGCGTCTGCGCCGAATCGCCGATGACCGCAATCATCTCGCGAAACCCCCGCGCCGTGCAGGCCACGATGAGCGCGCCAAGAAGCCCGCGCCCGAGGCCGCGTCGATGCGCATCCGGCGCAATATAGATCGAATCTTCAACGGTGAAGCGATAGGCTGGGCGCGGGCGGTAGGCCCCGGCGTAGGCGTATCCTGCGACGCGGCCGTCGATCTCGGCGACGAGATAGGGGTGCCCCCCGTCGAGGATCACGCGCCGCCGTCGCATCATCTCCGCTCCGTCAGGCGGCTCGATCTCGAACGACGCCGTTCCGTGCAAGACGGCTGGGGCATAAATATCGACGATGGCGGGGATGTCGGCTTCGATGCAGTCGCGGATCAAGATGGACATGGCGCCATCGAACCGCGCACTGGCCGAAAATGCAAAGGCCCCGGTTTGAACCGGGGCCTCGCGGTCTCAGGCCGTAACCTGCAAGACTTACTCCTCGTTGCGGATGCCGAAGAGCGAGAGCAAGAGCTGGAAGATGTTGACGAAGTTCAGATAGAGCGACAGCGCGCCGTTCACGGACAGCTTCTGCATCTCGCCCTGATCCATGGCGTCGTAGTAGCTGTTCTTCAGGTTCTGCGTATCCCACGCGGTCAACCCGGCGAAGATCAGCAGGCCCGCGATCGTGATGATGAATTGCAACGCCGAGGAGGCGATGAAGATGTTCACGATCGAGGCGATCAACAGGCCGATGAGGCCCATGATCAGGAACGTTCCCATCCCGGTCAGATCGCGCTTCGTGGTGTAGCCCCACAGCGACAGCGCGCCGAAGGCAGCCGCCGTCATGAAGAACACCTGCGCAATCGAGCCTAGCTGGAAACGGAAGAACACGGCCGCGAGCGACAGACCCATCAGCGCCGTGAACGCGAAGTAAAAGATCTTCGTGCCCTGCGCGCCCATGCGGTTGGCGAGGAAGAACGAGTAGGCGAGCAGCATGCCGAGCGGAGCGAGCACGATCACCCACTTCAGCGGACTTACATAAAGAAGCTGCCCAAAGGGGGTCAGGAACCCGACCCCTGGGATTCGGCCGAGGCCCATATTCGTCGGCGAAATGGACCAGGAGAAGGCCAGCCACGCGAGAACACCCGACACCACAAGGCCAAGCGCCATGTAGTTGTAGATGCCGAGCATGAAACTGCGCAGGCCCGCGTCCACCGACATGTCCATCGGACGCGGCACGCCGTAACCGTAGCCATAGGGCTGCTGCACGGCAGCTTGCGACTGCTGCGGCGCCCAGCTGCCCTGCTGCTGGTTGTTGCCCCAGCCGGGGGGCTGCTGACTCCAATTGCTCATGATCGAGACCTCTGATCTCAGTTCGGCCCACAGCGGGCACGGCCGCGCGCTGCCTGATCGCGCGATGCGCGGGAATATGGGTCCGACCAAATTCGGAAGCAAGAGTGATGCGGTCGCAGGGGTGATTTTTTGCCGAAAATCATCCGAAAAATGAAGCCGTTGGGCAGATTCTCATAAGAATTGAAATGGAATGGATTTCTTGTCGTAATACCCCCGCGCGAAGGCGCCCCCTGCCGGCGCGCGACACGCTCCGCAATCATCAGGCGTTGGTGCTGGATCGGAGCGTCCGGGGATGGCCTTCGCGCCGCGACAATCCTCCGGGCGGCGATACCGCGGTAGCGCTAAGCCTCACCGCGCCTTGCGTTCCCCCCCGCGCCGGCTACAACGCCGATCTCCCATCACCTCTCCCATCACCGCATCGCAGGTGTCTTATGGAACAGCGCCCCCTCGGGCGGACCGGCGTCGCCGTATCCACGATCTGCCTCGGAACCATGACGTTCGGCCAACAGAACACCGAGGCCGAGGGACACGCGCAGATGGACTGCGCGCTCGATCATGGCATCACCTTCTTTGATACGGCGGAGATGTACGCGATCCCGCCGAAGCCCGAGACCGCAGGATCGACCGAACGCATCATCGGCTCGTGGTTCAAGGCGCGGAAGACCCGTGACAAGGTGTTCCTCGCGACCAAGGTGGTCGGACGTGGCACTTACACCTGGCTGCGCGATGCGGCGGCCGAGACCATGCTGTCGCGGGCGCAGATTGCGGAGGCGCTGGACAAGAGCCTGAGACGGCTCGGCACGGACTATGTCGACCTCTACCAGCTTCACTGGCCGGACCGGCCGGTGAGCCAATGGGGCGCAAACCCGACCGTGTTCAAGGCGACGACGGGACCGGAGATCGCGATCGCCGAGACGCTCGCTGCGCTCTCCGACCACGTCAAGGCCGGCAAGATCCGGTTCATCGGCCTTTCGAACGAGAGCGCCTGGGGCACGATGCGCTTCGTGCACGATGCTGAGACGCGTGGCACGCCGCGCGTCGTCTCGATCCAGAATGCCTACAATCTCCTCAATCGCACCTTCGAGGTGAATCTCGCCGAAGTCGCGATGCGCGAGGACGTCGGCCTCCTCGCCTATTCCCCGCTCGCGACGGGCTTCCTCACGGGCAAATATCTGGACGGCGCCGAGCCGATCGGCACGCGCAAGGTGCTGTTCCGCCGCTCGGCCCGCTACGAGACGCCAGGCGCGGAGGAGGCGATCGCGGCCTATGTCCGGCTTGCACGCGAGGCCGGGCTCGATCCGGCGCAGATGGCGCTGCGCTTCGTGCTGTCGCGACCTTTCCTGACCGCAGCCATCATCGGCGCAACCACGATGGCGCAGCTGAAGACGAACATCGCGGCCGCAGCCATCCCCTGGTCGGCGGATCTCGAACGGAAGATCGATGCAATCCATCAGCGCCACGGCAATCCCTGCCCTTAGGCGCCATCACCTCACCCCGCAAAGCTGCGTACGACGCATGTCGGACTCCGCAAGGGGTGAACATTCTGCAATCTCACGCGTCTTTGGGTGAATGTCTGCGATCGAGGTTAACATGCCCTCCCGTGAAGCGTTTCGAGACCGGCCGCAGAGCGTCCCCGAACGCCGGGTCGATCTCGTGGTCCACGTCATCGGGCTTACCGTCGCCCTCGTCGGCGGCGGTGTGCTGGTCGGGCTGAAAGCCTGGCAGGGGCCGGGGCTCGAACTCGCCGGCGTCGCGATCTACGCGATCGGCCTTGCCGTGCTCTTCGCCTGTTCGGCCCTTTACAACGGGCTGCACGCCTCGCCGCGGCGCGACCTGTGGTGCCGGCTCGATCAGTCCGGCATCTTTCTGATGATCGCCGGCACATACACCCCGTTTCTCACGAAGATCATCGATCCCGCCTGGGCGACGGGCCTTGCCGTCGCTATCTGGTCGATCGCCGTCCTCGGCATCGCCGGCACCATTGCGCTGCATGAGCGTTTCAACCGCGTCGCCGTCGGCATCTACCTCGTCATGGGCTGGCTTGCGGCGCTCGCCATCGGACCGCTCGCCCAATCGCTCGCGACCTCGACGCTGGTGTTGCTCACCCTCGGCGGCGTTCTCTATTCCGCCGGCGTCGTCTTCCACGTCTGGAAAAGCCTGCCCTACCAGAACGCAATTTGGCACGTCTTCGTGCTCGTCGCGGCTGCGACGCACTACGCTGCCGTGGTCGACGCGGTCCTTCTCGCCTGACGCCCGCCGCATCCCTGCCAAGAACCAACGCTATCCTTTGCGCGTTGGCAACGACCCGAAAGGGGCTACGGGGGCCGACACGGAGGAGGACTTATGGAACACAAGCCTCTCGATCAGCTCCGGTCCATCGCCACCATCGTCGACGCGCCCGAACGTCTCCCGCGCACACGGGCGGAGCGTTTGGCGCGATGGGCCCAAATTCTCGAGCGGGACCCGACCCGCCGCCTGAAGACGCTGCACGAGGTGGAATACGCGCCCCGTGCGGAACGCATGGAAACGCGCGCGGACGATTCTGCGCTCGCGGTCGCCTTTGCCGATCCCGTGCTGCGTGCCGCCGGCTTGCCGAGCGACAAATTCGGCGACGCCATCGGCTTCTTCGATCTGAGCGAGGGCGAAGCCCATCGGCTTCTGTGCTCGTGCCTCAATGGCCGTTCGATCGAGGCGGGGCACCTGGCGAAGCGGATCCGCAACCTTGACCAGGAGGCGCGGGGGGCGATGTTCCTTGCCTGCACCGTGCCTCTCGCGGTCGCCGCGCCCGTTCTGATGTACCTCGTGCGTTGATCCGCCGCGACGCGGGAGCGCCTGCGCTCCCGCGTCGCACGGATTGCCGGCGGCAAGGGCGCCCGTTAGACGAGACCACATGAGCGATATCGCCCGGCCGACCGGCCTGACGCAATATCTCAATCCGAGCCGCTTCCTCGACCTGTCGGGGCGCGCGCTGCCGTGGCTTGTGGCCGCCGCCGCGGGCCTGATGGTGGTCGGGCTCTACAAGGCCTTCTTCGTCGCGCCCGCCGATTATCAGCAGGGCGAGACGGTGCGCATCATGTTCATCCACGTGCCGGCGGCGTGGCTCGCGCTCGGCATCTACATAGTGATGGCGAGCGCGGCCCTCGGGACCTTGGTGTGGCGCCATCCGCTCGCCGACGTCGCGGCCAAAGCCGCCGCCCCGCTCGGCGCCGCCTTCACTTTTGTCTGCCTCGTCACCGGAGCGCTGTGGGGGCAGCCGATGTGGGGGACGTGGTGGGTTTGGGACGCACGGCTCACCTCCGTGCTCGTCCTCTTCCTCATGTATCTCGGCCTGATCGCGCTGTGGGCGACGATCGAGGAGCAGAGCCGCGCGGCGCGCGCGGCGGCGATCCTCACCCTCGTCGGGGTCGTCAACATTCCGATCATCCGTTTCTCGGTCGATTGGTGGAACACGCTGCATCAGCCCGCCTCGGTGTTCCGGCTCGATGGACCGACCATCCACCCGAGCCTTCTCTGGCCGCTCGCGATCATGGCGCTCGCGTTCGCGGCGCTGTTCCTTACCCTGCACGTTCTGGCGATGCGCGCGGAGATCCTGCGCCGCCGCGTGCACACGCTGCAGAGCCTGGCGGCGCAAGCGCCGCCGACCCGCGGGAGCGCGTGATGCTCGATCTCGGGCCGCACGCGGCCTTCATCCTTTGGGCCTATGCGATCACCTTCGCGGTGCTCGGCGGGCTGATCGCATGGGTCGTCGCCGACGCGCGCCGCCAGAAACAGCTCATCGCCGATCTCGAAACCCGTGGCATCACGCGCCGAGCCTCCCGAGGTACGCCATGAGCGAAACCGTCGCCCCCGCACCGCGGCGCGGCCGGCGCTGGGCCTTGTTCATGCCGCTCGTGCTCTTTGCGGGCCTCGCAGCCCTCTTCTACGTGCAGCTCTTCGCCGGCCCACCATCGCGGCTGCCCTCCGTGCTCATCGGGCGGGAAGTGCCGGAATTCATTTTGCCGCCGCTGGAAGGAACGAGCCGGCCCGGCCTTTCGAGCGCGGACTTCAAGCGCGGGCGCGTGACCGTGATGAATGTCTGGGCCTCGTGGTGCCTGCCCTGCCGCGACGAGCACCCCTATCTCGTCGCGCTCGCGCGCGATGCCTCCTTCGACATCGTCGGCATCAACAACAAGGACAATCCGGAGAATGCCCGCCGCTTCCTCGGCCAGCTCGGAAACCCGTATGCGCGCATCGGCACGGATGTGAACGGCCGCGTCTCGATCGACTGGGGCGTCTATGGCGTGCCGGAGACGTTCGTCGTCGACGGGCACGGCCGCATCGCCTTCAAGCATGTCGGCCCGTTGAACGCGCAGATCGTCGAGACGCGCCTCCTGCCGGAAATCCGGCGCGCGCAGGCCGCGCGCTAGGCGGGCCGCGCGCACGGCCGCATTTCGAGCTATCGTCGAGCGATGGTCCTCGTGCCGAAGCCCGCCTTCTCGCGCCGCGTACCCGACGGCGACACGCACGAGCGCGCGGTGTGCGACACCTGCGGCTTCGTCGCCTACGAGAATCCGAAGATCGTCGTCGGCACGGTCGTGCGCCACGACGGCCGCGTCCTCCTGTGTCGGCGCGCGATCAATCCGCGCCGCGGATTCTGGACCTTGCCGGCCGGCTTCATGGAAAACCACGAAACCGTGGAGGACGCCGCCAGGCGCGAGGCGCGGGAGGAGGCCTGCGCCGAGGTGCAGCTCATCGGGCTTCTCGCGGTGTATTCGATCCCGCGCATCAGCCAGGTGCAGGTGATGTTCCGCGGCACGCTCGTCGACGGGATGTGTGCGGCCGGCCCCGAGAGCCTCGACGTCGCACTCCTTCGACCAGAAGACATCCCGTGGGACGCACTCGCCTTCCCCTCCGTTCATTGGGCGCTCCGCCAGGAGAGCTTGGTCGAGCGCGGGCTCGCCTTGCCCCCCTTCACGAACCCCCTGGGCGAAACGGGCGATGCGCGATGAGGCCGGCGCGCCGCGTGATCACCGCTCCGCCTGCGGTACGGCAACGGTATGGCGCTGAATGACGCCGAGCGATGCGAATGCGGGGGCGAAGGGCAGCGGCGTCACGCCCCACACCTTGAAGGCGACCCGGGTGATGGTCGAAAAGTATCGCCGGACGATTTCGTTCAACTGCCGGAAAGCTAGCGTTCGTCTCCACTCCGCAACACCTAATCCTCTTCGAGCGTGCCATGCCCCTCCTCTGCGACGTGCCCCGCGTGACAATCCCGGTCGTCGGCTCCGACGATCTCTTTCCCGTGCGGCGGGTTCACTGCGTCGGACGGAACTACGCGGCGCATGCGCGTGAGTTCGGCAATGACGACCGCGAACCGCCCTTCTTCTTCGCGAAGGCGGCGGATGCCTTGCAAATCTGCCCCATGGGCACGCTCGTCGAGCACCCCTACCCGCCGATGACGCAGAACTACCATCACGAGATCGAAATGGTCGCGGTCTTGAGCGGCGGCGGCCGCGACGTGCCGGTCGAGCGGGCGCTCGATCTCGTCTTTGGCTACGCCGTCGGCCTCGACATGACCCGGCGCGACCTGCAACGGCAGATGGGCGACGCGAAGAAGCCGTGGGAGATCGGCAAGAGCGCCGACCACTCCGGGCCGATCGGGCCGATTCACCCGGCAGCCGTGATCGGTCATCCGAGGAAGGGCTTCATCCGCCTCGCCGTGAACGGCACGATCAAGCAGGATTCCGACATCGCCAACATGACCTGGTCGGTCGCCGAGCAGATCGCCTATCTCTCGCGCTACTACGCGCTTCGTCCGGGCGACGTAATCTTCTCGGGCACGCCCGAGGGCGTCGGCCCCGTCGTGCGCGGCGACGTGATGGAAGGCGCGGTCGAGGGCCTGGGCGCGATTCGCCTGAAGGTGGTTTAACCGTCACTTCGGCGGCAGGCGCAGGGCTCCGTCGAGGCGGATGCCGGTGCCGTTCAGGAGCGGGTTCTCGCAGATGTGCTGCACGAGCAGGGCATACTCTGATGGCTTGCCGAGGCGCGGCGGGAAGGGGACGTTTGCCGCGAGAGCTGCGCGGATCTCCGGCGTGAGCGAATCGAACATCGGCGTGTGGAACAGGCCGGGCATGATCGAGACGACGCGGATGCCGTCGCGGGCAAGGTCGCGCGCCATCGGCAAGGTCATCCCCAGCACGCCGCCCTTCGAGGCCGCGTAAGCCGTTTGGCCGAGCTGCCCGTCCTCCGCTGCGATCGAAGCGGTCATGACGATGACGCCGCGCTCGCCATCCGCCGTCACAGGGCCGAGCACGGCCATGCGCGCCGCCGCCTGCGCCGCGACGTTGAAGGTGCCGACGAGGTTGACGTTCACGACCTTGGCGAAGCTCGGCAAGGGGTGCGGTTCGACCGCGCCGGTCTGCTTGTTGCGCGCGATCGTCTTCGCGCCGATGGCGATGCCGGCGCAGTTGACGGCGATGCGCGCTTCGCCGTGCTTTGCAGCCGCTGCGGCAAGCGCTTCAGCCACCGAGACTTCGCTCGTAACGTCACAGGCGCAGAAGACGCCCCCGATCTCGACCGCAACCGTCTCGCCGCGCGCCGCGTTCATGTCCAACACCGCCACCTTCGCCCCGGCCTGAGCGAGGCGGCGGGCGGCGGCCTCGCCGAGCCCCGACGCCGCCCCCGTTACGATCGCGGCAACACCTTTGACGTCCATGCCTGTCCTCCCGGTCTCGGACCGCCGTCTTAGCTGGGCCTTGATCGCCTCGGAAGCACCTCTTGCGAACGGCCCGCCTCTGGGGCCATCTGGTTTCGGAAGGGAGGAACGCACATGTACCATCGGCGCTTCGCGAGCTTCGAGCGTTACATGTCCGGCGACTTTGGTGCCGATTCACGCGCCGTGGCGCAGGGCCTCTGGGCCACGTTGAAGCGGACAGCGGGGCGCATCCCCTTCGTGGACGAGATCGTGGCGGCGTATGTCTGCTCGCTCGACCCGAAGACGCCGACGCGGGTGCGCGTCGTGCTGATGGCGGCGCTGGCCTATTTCGTACTCCCCCTCGACGCCATCCCGGATCTCCTGCCGGCGCTCGGCTTCACCGACGACATCGCGGTCCTCGCCATGGCCTTCTCGACCGCCGCGCGGCACGTGACCGACGAGCATCGCATGGCGGCGCGCGACTGGTTCGAGAGCCGCGCCTAGGACATCGACGGCTTCACGATCACCTTGCCCGTGACCTTGCGGTCGGCGAGGCGGCGGATTGCTTCGCCCGTACGTTCGAGCGGGTAGGTTTCCGAGATCGGCGGTTCGAGGTCGCCGCGCGCGACGAGATCGAGGAGTTCGCGCGCATTGGCGCGGAAGGTCGCGGGATCTGTCTGGGCGAACAGACCCCAATTGACGCCGAGAAGCGATGCGCTCTTCAGGAGAAGAAGATTGAGCGGAATGCGTGGAATTTCGCCGGCGGCGAAGCCGATGACGAGGTGTCGTCCGCCCCGCGCGAGCGCGCGCACCGCCGGTTCCGTGAAACGGTCCCCGACCGCATCGTAGACGACGTCGACGCCGCGCCCGTCGGTGAGCGCGCGCAGGCGCTCCTTCAGATCCTCCGTCTCGTAGTCGATCACCCCATCGGCCCCGGCGGCGCAGCACACGTCGAGTTTCGCGCCGGAGGAGACGGCGATCACGCGCGCGCCCAGGCGCTTGCCGAGTTCGACCGCCGCAAGCCCGACGCCGCCCGAGGCGCCGAGCACGGCAACCGTCTCGCCAGGTTGCAGATTTGCGCGCTGGCGGAAGGCGTGCAGCGTCGTCCCGTAGGCGACGAGCAGCCCGGCCGCCGCCTCGTCGCCGACGGCGTCGGGAACGGGGATGAGCCGATCCGCCTGCACGACGACTTTTTCGCGGGCGCCGCCCCATCCGAGATTGGCGATGACGCGTTCGCCGACCCGCACGCCGGTCACCGCCGCGCCGACGCTGTCCACGACCCCGGCGATTTCCGCCCCCGGCGAGAACGGGAAGGGCGGCTTGTGTTGATAGCGGCCCTGCACGATGAGCGTGTCGAGGAAATTGAGCGCCGTCGCGGCGACCCGCACGACGGCTTCGCCCTGCCCCGCACGCGGCTCGGGCAAGTCAGCAAGAATGAGGCTCTCCGGCGGGCCCCACGCCTCACACAGAACGGCCCGCATCAGAATTGCCCGTCGATGCCACGCTCTTCGAGCGCCTTCTTGAGACGCTGGAAGGCCAGGCGAATGCGCGACTTCACGGTTCCAAGCGGCAATGACGTCTCCTCAGCGATCTGGCTGTGCGAAAGCCCGTCGAAAAAGGCAAGATTGATCAGGTCGCGCTGCTCACGCGGCAGAGCGCCCATCACGTCGCGCACGATGACTTCGAACCGGCGCGCGTCGAACGCCTCGTCCAGCGGGCGATCCTCGTCCGGGAGCAGCATCGGGTCGTTTTCATCGATAGCGCCGGCGCGGTTTCGCCTAAGCTGATCGATCTTCCGATTGCGCGCGATACGAAGGAACCAGGTGCCCACGGACGATTTGTCCCGATCGAACAAGTCGGCCTTGCGCCACAACGTGACCATGACCTCCTGCGTGATCTCCTCGGCCGTTCCATTGTCGGTGCCGGTGCGCAGGAGGTAAGCATTTATGCGTGGAGCGAAGTGATCGAACAGCCGCCCGAACGCTGCCTGGTCCCGACGTTCGGCGACGGCAGCCACGAGGTCGGCGAACTGGTTTCTGTCGAGCACGAACTCCCTCGCTCTTGGTGCCGCGGCGATGGCCCCGAACGCTAGATGCATCGCATGACTAGCGGAGCGGATTAGACCTTCGCATCCCCCTGCGCCAAACGCCTTGGCGAAGGCCTGATCCAGAAGCTCCTCTAGAATCGATAATTCCCAGTGATCCGGTCGATTCTGGCATTTGCCCTGCCGACCTGCAGCGCTGGGGTGCAAATGTCAGAATTGGACCACTAGTACCCGCTTTCGCGAATGGGTGATTCATGATTCAACATTTGGATGATTCCCCCTGCTGCGACAGTTCGGCTTTCGCCGGAGGATCGGGCGGTGCTTGAGGCGCGGCTTCGCGCACCG
>JBGFRS010000017.1:0-18576 GCA_041694995.1 Pseudomonadota bacterium
CCATGGTGGTTACTCCTTCGCCTTCGCTTTGGACGCGGACTTGGTTTTGGGTTTGCTCTTGCTCTCGCCCTGGCCCTTGGCCGCGGCTTTCTTCGCGGTCTTACCGGCCGGAGCGGATTCGGGGGCGGCGGCCTTCTTCACGGTCGGGGTGAAGGCAGGCTTTTCGCCGGTGGCGCTGACGCCGACGATGCGCAGCCGCGTCTGCTCCTGGCGGTGGCCGACGCGGCGGCGGTAGTTCTTGCGCCGGCGCTTCTTGAAGACGATGACCTTGTCGCCCTGATCCTGGGCGATGATTTCGGCGAACACGGCGGCCTTGGCGACGGTCGGGGTGCCGACGACCGGGGCCTTGCCGGCCTCGCCGATCATGAGAACCTTGTCGAGGGCGATCATGGTGCCGACCTCGCCCGGCAGGCGTTCGACCGTGAGCCGGTCGCCCTGGCCCACCCGATACTGCTTGCCGCCGGTGACGATGACCGCGAACATGACTGAACCTTTTGTAATTCCTGCCTAAAACGCGAAATGGGTCGGGGCCTCGGCCCGAGGGGCGGCACTATAGCCCGCTTCTTTTATATGTCAACACGCGCCCGGAGCCGGAAAACCCGACGGATTGCGGCCGGGGACGGCCTTCGAGTAATCTCCCGCCCTCTTTCCGCGACCGTCGGCGCGCATCTCAGGAAGGGTGGCAGAGCGGTTGAATGCACCGCACTCGAAATGCGGCGTACGGGTAACCGTACCGGGAGTTCGAATCTCCCCCCTTCCGCCATTCTCACCGGGTCGAATGTTCTCCGTTCGCCGGGTCGTACCTGAAAGTCCAAGGAACCGCGCGGTTCGGACCGCCGGCCTCTGCACTGTGCCAGCAGCCTTTCTCGCCGAGGGCGTTCTCTCTCGGCCAGTTTTCTCTGGACCTCTGGACTGCCGTAGGTGCAGTACGGCGAGGCAACCTGCTGAAAAACATGAGTTCCTGAGGCGGCGGAATCCGTATCAATTCGCACTGCGTTTGGTTGGGCGGGAGCATCTCTGATCGAATCGATGGAAGCATAAGGCGAAACCGCTCAGACGGTTGATCGTTCGAGAAGCTCTTTGCGCCGTTCCCAATCAGGCATGAAGCGGCGCAGCAGGCGGAAAAACCTCGGCGAGTGGTTCGGTTCGACGACGTGGCAGAGCTCGTGGACGATGACGTAGTCGACGCAGTCTCGCCTGGCCGCGATGAGCATGTCGTTCAGGAGGACCCGACCAGATGACGTATGGCTTCCCCAACGTTTCTTCATGGGGCAGATCATGAGCGCCGGATGCTTTATCCCGAGCGCCGCCGTGACCGGCTTTGCAGCGTCGTAGCGTTCGCGCAGGACCTCGTGGGCCCGTTGACGCATCCAGCGACGGACCAACGTACGGGTCCAGTCGCGATCCTTGGGAAAGCGGCTCTCCACCACCAAGCGACCCGATCGTATTAGAACGCGATCCTTTTCGGCGCCCTCAATCTTGAGCCGGTTCTGGCGGCCAAGATACCGATGCGTCTCTCCACCGACGAACCGCCGTAGTGGCGTTCGCGGGCGGAAATCGTTGAAACGCCGCTGCTGGCGCAGAATCCATCGTGCGCGTCGCTTGACGCGCTCATCCACCTCTGCCGGGTCGGCCCCTTCCGGGGCCAGGACAGAGACACCTCCATCCGGAAGTACCGAGATGGACAGCGAGCGGCGCGGAGAACGGACAAGCTTATACTCTATAATCGCGCTACCGTAGTTCGTCGTCCGGACCATCACGCCGCCTGCCGTCTTGCCACCATCAACAGCCGATCGATGAGGGCATCGATGGCCTCCGTTGAGATTTGCACCTTGTGCTCTCCACGAATCACGTCGAACATGTAGTCGTCGATGTCGTTCTTGATCGCATTCTCGACATCGGGATTGCCCGACCAATCGACACGCCGGTGGCTGTGGACGATTTCGACGAGATGCCTCGCCGCTTCGGCGCTCACCTCGTCGGCCGCGCCTGAGGCATCGCCTTGCACCTCCCGCAGGGTCTCCTGGATGCAACCGTAGAAGGCGCGAGCCAGAGGGTCTTCCCTGACAAGTTCGGGAAGGTCGGTTGTATCCCGGCGCACCATCTGGTCCCGGATGTCCCGAACGCGCTTCAGATATTCGAGGTCGGAGATCCGCTTCGCGCGGAAATCCTCGATGGCCTGGCGAATGAGTTCCGAAAATCGTTTGTAGAAGGCCGGATCCTCCTCCCATCGCTCATCGATGGTCTTCTTGGTCGCGTGAGCGATCGTGTCGGCCCGACTGGCGACCGATTCGTTTGAGTCGACGACTTTGGCGAAGGCATCCTCGTCGAAGATATTGACCAGATCGGTAATCGGCCGAACGTCATCGGCGACCACATAGGTATCCAGCAGCTTTTCGATCTTTCTTCGGTACTGACCGTAATTCACCGCATCCTGATATCGCGTCCGCACTGCGCGCCGCAGGTTCTCGAATCGACTGAGATCGCCGCGATACCGGGTGATCCGCCGTTGATTGGCGCTATCGTTCGCGAAATCGTGGCTCGACAGGGAAATCGCCAGCGTTCGCGCGAAAGCGTTGAGGCGGTCATAGAACTCGTCGCGCCGCGCCTCGTCGGCCAGATGCTGCTCCAGCGCCTCTTCGTCCGCCGTATTGGCGACGCCACGGAAAACGTCCCACAGTTCCGAGTATCGTTGCCCGAGCTTTTCGATTTCGGCGTTGATCGATGTGACCGTGCCGGCGAGGTCCGCCTCGTCGAATCCTTCGAGAGCGGAATAGCTTGAAAAGGCTTGGTTGAGCTCACCCAGGACGCTGCAATAGTCGACGATGTAGCCGTAATCCTTGCCTTCGGCGACGCGGTTCACGCGCGCGATTGCCTGCAGCAGGTTATGCTCGGTGAGGGGCCGCGCAAGATAGAGGACCGTGTTACGTGGAGCGTCGAAACCGGTCAGCAACTTCGAAACGACGACGAGAATTTCCGGATCCTCGCGTTTCTTGAAGGCTTCGATGATTCGTGAATTGTAGGTCGCCTCGTCCCCATAGCGGTCCATCATCGCTTTCCAGAACCGCTTGACCTCGTCCGACGACGCCTCGTCGATCCGTTCCTCTCCTTCGCGATCGTCGGGCGCTGAGATGACCACCTCCGACGTGAGCGTGCCCAACTCGTCCAGAGCTTTCTTGTAAAGAATCGCGGAGCGCTTCGAGGGGGTGACCAGCTGGCCCTTGAAGCCCGTTCCCTTCCAGGCGCGTCGGAAATGCTCCGAGACGTCGAACGCGATCAGCGCGATGGTCTGCTCGGTCTGGAAAAGGCGTGCGGTCCTGGCATATTTCCGCTTCAGGTCGGCTTTTTGATCCTCCGAGAGAGCGGCACACACACGCTCGAACCAGGAATCGATCGCCGCCTCGTCCACACGCTGTTCGACGTGCCGACCCTCATAGAGCAGCGGCACGACAGCCTTGTCTTTCACCGCTTGATTGATGGCATAGACATCGATGATGCCGCCGAACTTCGCTGCCGTGTTTTTCTCGGCCTTGAGAATCGGCGTGCCGGTGAATCCGAGATAGCAGGCATTGGGGAAGATTTTGCGCATGCGCGCGTGCAACCGGCCATATTGGCCGCGGTGGCTCTCGTCGACCAGGAGGAACACGTCTCCGGACGGGTCGGTGAAATCGCGAACGTTAAGCGCCGTGTCGAACTTGTTGATGAGCGTAGTGACAACGGCACGCTTTTCGGTCGCGACCAGGTCGAGCAAGTTGCGCCCGGTGGTGGCACGTTTGGGCTCGAGGCCGCAGGCCTTGAAAGTGCCCTCGAGCTGCTCGTCGAGGTCGATTCTGTCGGTCACCAGCACGATGCGCGGGTCGGGGATCGACGGCTCGAGGCCGAGCGCCCGGGCAAGCATAACCATGGTCAGGGATTTGCCCGACCCCTGCGTGTGCCAGATGACACCACCCCGGCGGCGGCCATCCTCGTCCCGTTCGCTGGTCACACGGCGGAGAATCTTCCGGACGGCGAAGAATTGTTGGTAACGGGCGATCTTCTTTTCGCCGGCGTCGAATAGCGTGAAGCGGCGCGTGAGATCGAGCAGGCGCTCCGGCCGGGTCAGCGCCCAGAGCACCCGGTCCTGCTCGGTGACGAGGCGGTCGCCCTGCGCAAAGCGAGCCTCGTATGGCGCGCGATCCTCCCGGAACCCGTCGGCGAAGGTTCGTTGGCCTTCTTCGGCATTGAGGGCCGCGTTGATGGCGGCCAACACGTCGGTCTCGCTGTCCTCGAGTTCCGCCCACTTCGACCAGAAAGGCGCCGGAGTTACGGCGGTGCCGTAACGCACCTCGTTCTTGTTGGTGGCGACAAGCAGCTGCACGGTCCGGAACAGAGCGGAAATTTCGCCGTCCTGCTGATTGCGGATGGCTTGAGAAACCCCCTGTTCGACGCCGATCGACGGCCCCTTGCATTCGATGACGGCGAAGGGAATGCCGTTGACGAACAGCACGATGTCGGGGCGCCTGGTGTCGGTCGTGTGCTCCCGCTCAACGTCGAATTCGGCGCAAACGTGAAATGCGTTCGCGCTCACGTCCGTCCAGTCGATGAACTTGACCTGGAACGCCCGCGTGACGCCGTCGACCGTCTGCTCGACCGCCGTGCCGAGGAGCAGAAGGTCGGTCAGCTCCTCGTTGATGCGCAGGAGGCCCGAGGGACGCGGCCGCTTCAGCCGTTCGATGGCCTCGGCGAGCCCGCCCTCCGTGAACGGATATGTCCGCCCGCGCAGTTCCACTCGGTTGATGCGCGCCAAGCTCTCCTTGAGTACGCCATCGAGAAAGACGTTGGCCCGCTTGCCGCCGCGCTCGCGGTCCGCCTCGTCGCGAGTGAGAAGCCGCCAGTGCGGCTGCATTTTCTGCAGGAGATGGAGCGCCGGGATTTGCGAGAGGTGCTTCTCGGTATCCTGGACGCGTGGTCCTGCTGCGTCGTTCATGAGCGTGCTCCGACCGGGTGCTTGCCGCCCTTTACGTCAAACGGGCCAGATAAAACATGTTGCGTATCAAGGCATTGGCGCGATCTTCCAAATACCCTCGCTGCGCCGGAGCTGGTCGTGGCCCGAGGAGGCGGATCAATAAATCCTTGACATTTAGGCGCTACTCTCGCACCTATAAGGGCGAGTTCACTGCCTATCGGCTTTGAACCAATCGAGGCTTCGGGCGCTGAGCCAGCGTGGCAAATCAGCGCCCAAATTCTTTCAGCGCAGCGCATTGAGGCAATCCTCCCTGGTCCAAAGCGGCGAGTTGCGGATCCTGCCGATGCTGTTGTCCGCCTGGAAACAGGTGATGAAGTTGGCCCTGAGCGCGCCGTCCCTTCTCAGGCCAAGTGCGAGCACCACCACGAAGTCTTCGTAGAGCAGATCGACGCGCCGCGCGGGATCGTATCTGTTCCTTTTCTTGTCGAAACCCTGATAGCGAATGGCCGCAGGATCCACGAGCGTTGCTCTGATCCAGCCCATGCGCTGAGATCGAGTGGGCGACAGGAACGAGTCTTTCACCCCATCCCGATAGGTGCTTTCAAAGAAGGCATGATCGAATTGCTCCTGTTTGAAGAACACCCGTATGCCGTCATGGGTCTGGATCACCGAGCGACAGTATTCCCGCACGTAGTGCTGGCGGTAGGCGGCTTCGTCGGGCAGATGGAGCAAGGGCGGCAGCGGCATCACCAGCCCCCGCGAAGCCGAATCTGAAAAACGTTGAACTTCTTTTCTGCGGCTCCTGTGGGTGCCAGAGGCCCGCGGAGGTCGAGCCGCGTTTCCAGCTTCCGGACCACCGCCTCCTTTGCCGTTCCCTGGCGGAGCGTCTGGTTGAGCCGGCCGCTGGTTGCGCCAAGCAGCACATCGCAAAGCTGCAGCAATGCCACCTCGGGCGATGGCAGGGATTGAATGTCGGCGATGGTGGCGGAAAGATTCGAATAATGCAGGCAGCGCTTGAGGTCGGACAGGCGTTTGGGGTCGCGGTTGGTTTTGAGATCGCAGAAGATCCGGTATTCGTTGAAGTCCAGAATCCAGTGATGCAGCAGCTGGTAATAGAACTTGTAGAAGCCGAGTTCGCCATCGTTTTCATGGAAGGCGAGGTTGACCTGCTCCCGGTCTACCGCGATGCAGCGGAATCGCATGTCCATGCCGAAGGACATGAAGACGTCGATCAACTCCTCGTAAAAAGCCTGCTTCGAAGGGGAGATCTTGGTCCACTTCATCTCGCCCCACGCGCCGTGGCGAGCGCGGAGGGCGGCGATCCTGACCTTCGCTTCCTCGCGCATCTCGGCGGGAAGCCATAAGCTGCCGATCATCAGGTAACGCGCCCGCGGGCGCTGTGACGTGAAGAGATCGGGCAATGCCTCGTCGCAATAGACCTCGAACTTCATGGCACCGCCTCCCCGTGCTTTACGCGGATGCGGCCGGTCAGAAGCTCGGTCGCCAGCGCGTCGCGCTGCTTGGCAAGGGCGGTGCGCTCGGCTTCAAGTGCGGCGATTTCGCGTTCGGCGTCGTCCAGCACCTCGATGATGGCCAGTTGCTCACCCGGTGGCGGCAAATGGAACTCGAACTCCGCTAGACTCGCATAATAGATGCGGACCCGTACGCTGCCGTTGCCTGCGATCGTCATGAAATCGGACCAGGCCTTGGTGCGACGCAGGTGGTTCAGAAACCGAGGATGCAGCCGATCGTGTTTGCAGGCGAAGACGACATAGTCGGGGCTGACGATGACATCGCCCTCATGCTCCGACATAGCGATAGAGCCGATGTTGATGCGCATCGGGTTATAGGCGAAGGCGTTAAGCGGCACGATCAGGTAACGTGCAATGTCATCGGCGATGACATGCTCCTTCATGGGAACGATCCCCTCGGCCTTGCTGACGCCCATGACGCTATCGCGCCCGAAACGCTCGCCATTTCGGGCCAGTAGCTGCTCCGTTACCTCGCCGAGCGTCACGATCGGCCAAGTCGCATTCCGTCGACCAATACGACGCGCGCCATGAACGAGGGTTTCGCGGAGCGAGGCAAAGAGCCGTTCCTTGTGCGCGATCTGGCGCGACAGGCGATCCAGTGCCTCATCCCAGGTCGAAAGGATCGCGGCGACGCGGCGCTGTTCAAGAACGGGCGGGACCCAAACTTCGACTCTAGTAAGCTCAGGCTCATGAATGTGCGCTATAGATTGACCTTTCCCGAGCCGTGATTTTTGCCGAACAGCATCTTTTGAGTTCAGAGCATGCGCCAGGAAAGACGGGTCTTGTCCGTGTCCACGAAGGATGACGGTATCGCCTCCCACTACGGCATTCCCTTTGCCAAGGTAGGCAACCGCCTTTCCGATCTCGGCTGTAGTCTCACCTGACGCTGCAAAGATTATGTCGCCGTACTGAATGCAAAGAGCTTTCTTGGCAACGGCTTGCGCAACGAACGAACGCAACTCGTGAATGACGTCACCGTACATGGTGTAGATGTCTGCGTAACGCAGGCAAGGAACACCGCTTGGAGTGAGATCGGATTTGGCGATGCCTTTGCCTCTAAAAAATTGGCCAAGACTTCCTATGGAACAGCGCTGCGGATGAGCAGCTGAGCCCAACGGCACTTGAAATGTTGTCTTTTTACGCATCCAGTCCGAGCTCCTTCAGATGCTCTCGCATCTTCGCGCGCAGTGCCGTGAGCTCGTTTTCCAGTGCGTCGATTTCCTTCTGAACTGCACTGATGTCGACCTCTTCCGCAACTTCGAAAGTATCTACGTAACGCGGAATGTTGAGATTGAAGTCGTTCTCGGCGATCTCGGCGACCGGAACCGCGCGGGCATAGCGCTCGATGTCCTTGCGCGCCTTATGCGTTTTGATAATCCTGTCGACGTGTTCGTCGAGAAGCTGGTTCTGGTTCTTGCCTTGCTGAAAGTCGCGGCTCGCGTCGATGAAGAAGACATCGTGCCGCTTCGCTCTCGTGCCGCCCTTCTCGCGGCGGCGGTCGAACACCAGCACGGCCACCGGGATCGACGTTGTCTGGAATAGGTTCGGCGGCAAACCGACGACAGCATCGAGCAAGTTCTCCTCGATCACCGCCTTGCGGATGACGCCTTCCTTGCCGCCCCGGAACAGCACGCCGTGGGGCACCACGACAGCGACGCGACCCTCGCGGGCCTTGGCGGACTCGACCATGTGGGTGATGAAGGCCCAATCGCCCTTCGATTTCGGCGGCACGCCTCGATAGAAGCGGCCGAAGCGATCCTTCTCGGCGTTCTCGGCACCCCATTTGTCGAGGCTGAACGGAGGGTTGGCGACCACCGCATCGAACTTCATAAGGCTCGCCCCGTCGATCAGCTTGGGGTCGTTGAGCGTGTCCCCCCATTCGAGCCGCGCACCGTCGATGCCGTGAAGGAACATATTGAGGCGGGCGAGACCCCAGGTGCCGCGGTTCACCTCCTGGCCGAACAGCGCGAAGTCCTTGGAGCCCACCTCTTCCGCGGCCTTGATGAGCAAAGAGCCGGAGCCGCACGCCGGATCGCAGATGCGGTCGCCGGGCTGCGGCGCGGCGAGCCTGGCGAGAACCCGGGCGACCTGACGGGGCGTGTAGAACTCGCCCGCCTTCTTGCCGGCCTCGGAGCCGAAGCGCTCGATAAGGTAGATGTAGGCTTCGCCGATTACGTCCTCGGCGGTCTTGTGGCCTTGGCCATCGGCGACAACGCGGGAAGGACGCAGGTCGAGCTTCGCGAAATCCTCGATCAACGATTTCAGGCGACGATTGCGGTTTTTCGTGTCGCCGAGCTTGGTTTCGCTGTTGAACATCACGTCGGCGAAAGCGTCGCCGATCTTGGCCTTGTTCGCCTCGGCGATGGCGTCAAGGGCCAGATCGATCAGCTCGCCGACGTTGTCGGCATTTCGCTGGCGATAAAGATCGTCGAAAGTGGAGCCCTTCGGAAGAACGAAGCGCTCACGTTCCATGCGGCGCCGGATGCGAACATCGTCGCCGCCGTAGCGCTCCTTCGCTTCCTCGTAATGCTCCTTCCAGACGTCGCTGACATACTTGAGGAACAGGAAGACGAGGATGAAGTCCTTGTACTCGGACGCGTCGATTACGCCGCGAAAGGTGTCGCACGCCGCCCAGGCGATCCGCTTGACGTCGTCGAGAGTGGTCTGTTCGGCCATGTTATGCTCTCCTTCGACGTGGGCGGGCGTTGGCGCGCCCGCCCACCGATGCGAATGCGGTCACTGGTCGCCGCAGGGCGGGCTGTACGCGCCCCGCAGCTCGCTTTCGACCTTCAGACGGGCCCTTTCGTCGCAGTAATAGGCCGCGTAGGAGAGGCCCGCCTGTTGTTTGTTGCGCCTCCAGCAGTCCTCGCGGTCGTGGTTGGTCACACGGTCGCGCACGCCGCTGGACTCGCCAATATCCACCACCGAGTACTTGTCGTTGGCGGTAGCGCGGGTCAGCACGGCATAGACGCCGGAATTGTTGCGGAGACTGGAGGGATCCGCATAGGGCCCCTCGAAGTTATAGTTGCCGATCGTGATAGCCATTTGTAGAGTACCTTTCGTCTAAGTCGTTTTGGGCAAAGGGCCCCGAGGTGTTGACGCACCGGCGGGGTCCAGGTTGAAGCCGGGAGCGCTCGCGCGCTTCCGGCTTTTCTTCGCGATCTCCCGCACCGCGACCTCGAAGAGCCGCTCGCGCTGTTCGCGCAGGCGGCCCATGAGTTCGACCTCGCGCCGCCCAAGTCGGGCAAGGTCGACAAGTCGCATTTGGCTCGGGAGATCGGGAAGCTGGATGAAGATATCCTCGACCGCTTGTCGGGGGACCTGTGGCACATAAGTGCCGGCCGCCGATTGCCGCAGGAACGCTTGGGTGCTCGGCAACCGCAGCAGGACAAGGAGAAACTCGGGCACGATCCGGGTCCGGTCGCAGCGGATCACGAGAAGCGGTGCCGCCGCCACGGCTGGCCGGTCCGATCCTTCGAATAGACCAGCGGGAAAGCGAGTGCCCCGCGGCTGAAGGACGACGTCGCCGTGGCGGAGCTCGGACCTAGCCGAGCCTGGGACATCGCGCACGCGCGCCGCCCCCGCAACGTCGATTTGTCCCTCGGCGGAGAGGTCGCGCGCCTGGACAACGCACACGGAACCCTCCGCCTCGCTCTCAATGCGAGACCTGAAGGGAACCCCGGGGGTGATGCTGGCGAAGTCGGCGAGTCTCATATTTGATCCTGCGACAAGTCCTGTCTGCGAGAAATCCCGCCGACGGCACGAATATAATCGCGCCGGATCGGTCCGTCAATACCTGTGCAGAAAAGCCTTGGCGACGATAGCAAATTGCATGTGATCCAGGTGCAGGTCTCGGATCGCGCGTTCTATAAGATGCTGGTTTCAATGCGAATTTTCTTGATTTAGGGCCACCCGCTGGTGGTTCCACTCGACCGGTACCGGCTTCAGCAGGGCATCCAGTTGGAGCCCCGCCGGCTGTCGACCGTCGAGAATCGCCTCGACTATGTCCGGCGCAAGCAGGGTCAGGCGCAGGACGCGGCATAGATAGGACTGGTTGATCTTCTCGGCCGCGGCCAGTTCGGCAACCGAGCCGAACCGGCCGCTTTCGAGGAGCCGCTTCCAGCGGTGGGCCCGGGCGATCGCCTTGACCATGGTGCTGTCCACCCGTGGGCGCGGCGCGCCCCAGGTCGCGCCTTCCGGCGCCACGACCAGTTTCCGGCCCCCGCGCTTCCGCAGTGCGAACGGCACGCGAATCGTGAGCGTGCGCCCGTCCTTGGCGAGGGACGCCGGGCCGGTCATGCCGCCCTCCGCGATGCGGGATCAATGCAGGCAAGGTCGCGGACCAAAGTTGCCAGTCCGTCGACCCGGAGCCGGATATCGATGCCGTCCGGCGCCACGTCGACCCGCTCGACGAGAAGCTGGACGATGCGCGCCTGTTCGGCCGGGAAGAGCTCGTCCCAAAGCGGGTCGAGCAGTTCCAGCGCCTCGCGTACCTCGGATTCCGCGAGCCCATCGATCTCGTCCCGGGTGGCGCGCCATGTGCCGACGACGACCTCCGGCGCGCGCAGGAGGCCACGCAACTGGCCGACCACGGCCGCCTCGATCTCGGAGGCGGGCACGCGTCCGACCGGGCACGCCTCGGGCCCGCGCTTGAGCACCGACTGGCTGACGTAATAGCGATAGAGCTTCTCGCCACGCCGCGTGTGGGTCGGCGTCATCGCGCAGCCGGTGGGGCCGAAGATCAGCCCCTTGAGCAGGGCGGGCGTCGAGGCGCGCGTGCGCGCGGCGCGGACTCGCGGGCTCTCGCGCAGGATTCCGTGCACCTTGTCCCACAAGGCGCGCGTGATGATAGCCTTGTGCTCGCCGGGATAGGCCGTGCCCTTGTGGACCGCCTCGCCGATATAGACCCGGTTGTTGAGCAGCTTGTAAAGGAAGCCCTTGTCGACCGGCCGCCCGCGCCGCGTCGTTACCCTCTCGGCGGCCAGGACGCGGGCCAGCGTGGTCGCCGAGCCCACCTCGACGAACCGCTCGAAGATCATCCGGACGGTGGCGGCCTCGCGCTCGTTGATGACAAGCTTGCGGTCCTTGACTTCGTATCCGAGCGGCACGAAGCCGCCCATCCACATGCCCTTCTTGCGGCTGGCCGCGAACTTGTCGCGGATGCGCTCGCCGATCACCTCGCGCTCGAACTGGGCGAAGGAGAGCAGGATGTTGAGCGTCAGCCGGCCCATGGACGTGGTCGTATTGAACGACTGCGTGACCGACACGAAGGTCACGCCCCGCCGGTCGAACACCTCGACCAGCTTGGCGAAGTCCATGAGCGAGCGGCTAAGGCGGTCGATCTTGTAGACCACGACGACGTCGACCCGGCCTTCCTCGATGTCGGCGAGGAGGCGCTTCAGCGCGGGGCGCTCCAGCGTGCCGCCGGAGAAGCCCCCGTCGTCGTAGCGGTCGGCCAGCCGAACCCAGCCTTCGGGCTTCTGGCTGGTGATGTAGGCCTCGCAGGCCTCGCGCTGGGCGTCGAGGCTGTTGAACTCCATCTCCAGCCCTTCCTCGGTCGACTTGCGCGTATAGATCGCGCAGCGGAGCTTCCGGGCGGCTTTCGGCGGATGGGCCGGCTTCTTCATGGACGGCCCCGCTGGTTCTTGAGCCCGAAGAACACCCAGCCGTTCCACCGCGTGCCGGTGATAGCCCGCGCGATGGCGGAAAGCGATCGGTAGGGCCGCCCCTGCCACTCGTAGCCGTCCTGCAGGACGGTGACGGTGTGCTCGACGCCCTGCCATTCGCGGATCAGCCGCGTGCCGGCGATCGGCTTGTCGTCCATACGAGTCCGGCGCGGCACGATATTGCCCCCGTCGAGCTGCTCGCCCAGCGCCTCGAGGCGCTCGATCGTCTCGGGCTTCAGCCCGCCGTAGGCGAGCTCCTGGATGCGGTAGGCGAGCCGGCTTTCGAGGAAGCGGCGGTTGTAGGGCGGCGGCTCCGTCTCGAAGAGATCCCGCCACTGCTTCTTCAGGTCCGGGGTTGGCGTCGTCTTCAGGGCCGCGATTCGGGCGAGAACGCTGTCGGCCATCGTCATGCCTTTCTCCGAAGCGGTTCATTGGCATGACCGCGTTGGCCGGCCGGGAAGTCGAGGCAACTTTCTCCAAGGTCGCCGGATACGGGCCTTGACTGGCGGGCTTTCAGCCGGACAAGCCCACGCCCGAGAATCGCGCAGACTTCGCCGATTCGCTCGGCCCCGCTCATCCGATTGGGATCGAGGGCGTTCGGACCGGTTTCCGCACAGCGCCGGGATTCCAAAAAAATGGGGGTGTCGCGCATCGAATTGATACCGTTCTCGGCTTGATGCCGATAGGCGGACGGTAGGCGCGGACTTCTAGAAACAGAAGCAAAAACAATCGCTTATCGTATCGATGCGCGAACAAAGGAAGCCGCGAGTGCTTCCGGGAAGCGGAATGATTGACTCGTTTGCCTGCAAAGAACAAAAATAGAACTTCGCTTGCCATGTTGTGCTACTGGCGCGAGAAGCAATCCGTCATGTTCAATCGATCTGTGCAGAGGAACATGGTGTGGGCGATTTCTCGGGAGACGATGCCACCGGGAGCGAGTTCAACCGGGGAGGCCGCCGGTTCCGGCGCCGGTAGCGATTTCCATGGGGCATCAGCGTCTCGGCACGTTACCGCAATCGAGAAAATGGCGCCGTGTCGTCGAACTGATCGGCGGTGGCGCGGATGTCCAGGATATTGCTTCGGCCGTTTCCGCGGCTGCCGAGCGCAACATGATCGATTCGGCGAAGGATCCGGCTATTCGTTCGGCATTTTATCTTCTCACCCAGGTCCTGTTGGCCGCTCGCAAGGAACACTTCGTTCCTGAACTTCGCATGCTCGGGCTGCGCGTCAGTGACCAGCCGTCCCTGGTGGAGGTTGTCTCGGCGTTTACCGACGCCGTCGATCGGGAAGTCCGCGCGAACGGGGGCCGCACGGACTTCAGCGAGATGGTGCAGATGGCGGCTACGGAAAGCCTCAACGCCGTAGCCGGTCGGGAGCTCCCCCGCCTCTTCGGCACCACGACCGATGACGTCAAAAGCGCCCTGGGCGGCCTAGCGACAGTCAAGCAATTCGGCCTGCTCTCATGCGACTTCTTCAGCCGGCTGACCCGCCGTCATCTCGATTATTACCTCAGCCGCGAGCTTCCGAAGCACGTGGGGATCAATTCACGGTTTCAGACGGTCAGGGAGCACAGCCAATTCGAGGGCGCTTTGGAGACCCACTGTCGTGAGACCGCTCGGATCGTAAAGGAGTTCTCGGGCGAGTGGTTCTCCAAGCACACTTATGAGGGCGGTATCGATCAGGCCAAAGCCGGAAACTTCGTGCACGTCGCCTTCGACAAGATCCGGCGGGAAATGCGCATACGGAGGGACGCAAGTGACTGAACGCCTAATCGTCTGCGGCGGACTATCGGCAAGGAAATCCAAAGCCGAGGACGTTCTGGAACTCGATTCCAGGTTGTCCGCGCGCCCCGCAAATCGCGTCAACCTGAAGCTTGGCGACCTTTCCGCTCGCATGGTCGAGGATATCCCGCCTGTTCTGACCGATCTGATAGAGATTGCCGCCTACGTATACTGCGCCGACCAGTTCACGCGCCGGGGCGGCGACACGATGCCGGACATGGGCAAGGAGTGGTCCCGGCGCTTCCGGTTCAGGATCCCCGTTCGGCAAATCGATCTCTGGCGCCGTGCGGATGTCCGGGAAGCATTGATCGAAACGCTCGACTTTCTGTCCGACGATCAGTTCGATTTCGAGTTCATGCCGCATCCCGACCCGAAACCGACGGGGCTGCAGCCCTATCTGGATCTCGGCGGTTCCGTCGATACGGGGTTTGTCCCCGATGACGTCATTCTCTTCTCGGGCGGTTTGGATTCTTTCGCTGGCGCCGTCGAGCGGGCAATCGGTGATGGCCGCCGGGTCGCGCTTGTGAGCCATCAGGCATCGTCCATGATCATGTCGAAGCAGGCGCATCTTGTCGCCGCGCTCCGCGAGCGGACCAGGCCTGGACAGCTCTTTCATGTGCCGGTCAGCGCCAACAAAGGACACGAGGAGGCGGTCGAGTTCACCCAAAGAACGCGGTCGTTCTTGTTCGCGACTCTGGGGTTGATCGTCGCTCGCCTTTTCCGCAAGAATACCGTGCGATTTTACGAAAACGGCGTCGTGAGCGTGAATCTGCCGTTGGCGGGGCACGTTCTCGGGACGCGGGCGACGCGCACGACACACCCCAAGGTACTTTCGGACTTCGGTCGCCTTTTCTCGCTGATTCTCGAAGAGCCGATCACGGTCGAGAATCCCTATTTCTGGAAAACCAAGGCCGAGATGGCTGGCGTTATCGCCGCGCAAGGCTGCGCCGATCTGATCGCCGATACCTTCAGCTGCACGCGGGTGCGGGAGGCGACTCGCCGGAAGCGGCATTGCGGCGCTTGTTCTCAGTGCCTCGATCGCCGATTCGGGATTCTCGGCGCGAGGCTCGGCGAACACGAACCGGCGGCGGCCTATCTCGTCGACCTGTTCCACGGGGAACGAAAGCCCGGGCTAGACGTGATCACGGCCGAGTCCTATGTGCTCCACGCCCTCAAGCTGGCGACCATGACGGAACAGGCTTTCTTCAGCTCCTTCGGTCAGATATTCCGCATCCTGCCTCATCTGCCGGGTACTCATGAGGAAAACGCGGCAAAGCTTTATGACCTGCACCGCCGTCATGGCCAAACCGTTCAAGAGGTCATACGTCAGGAACTCGCGCACCACGCAACCTTGATCCAGTCGCTGTCATTGCCTGAAACATCCCTGTTGATGTTGATGCAGTCGGCCTCGGTGCGGTTGCCCGACATCCTCGATCCGACGGAGGCAGAGCCTCCTGCCTCAAAGCAGGCAATTCGTGACGCTAGACGAATCATCGAGCGGCCTCTCGTCTTTGCACTCGACGAGGAGCATAAGCGCGTCCTGTTCCACGGCGGTATTGAGGTCAAGGGCGCTGGATTCGAGCTTGTGAAGGCTCTCATGAAGGAATTCGACGAGGATCTTCTGGCTGAGCGTTCGAAGCACGATTTCCGGTTCGTTCCCGCGGGAACGTTGACTAAGCGTCTTGAGATCGATGGCCGGGAGATTGACGAGCCGGCACTCCGTCAACGTGTTACGAGATTCCGGAAAGGTCTCGAAAAGAAATTTCTCGACGTGCTCGACCTCCAACTGGAGGTAAATGATATTATCGAGAACGACCCTTGGCATGGGTATCGGCTCAACCCTTACCTGCTTCGGGTTCCAGCCACCCAGATCCGGGACGCCGCCTGATCCGTGGACGATATCACGGCTCTTCGAGTCGGCGTCACATCTTTCCCTCTAAGCCCGCGGAAACCCTTAGTTCCGGCGTGACGTAGCGTCACATCTTTGTTCGCGGCGGAGAATATCAGTCCGCGGTCGCGACACCGATAATCCCCGCGAAACCGGACGAACGCACAGGTTTCGCGGTGAAGGAAGATGTCACACGATAACCCTCCCCATGATCACTCCACATCGACCGGACGGGATCCTCAGCCGGTTCGTCATCTCGCCCAGATTGAACTCGCCCGACGCTGGCGCATATCCCCGCGCACGCTGGAGCGATGGCGCTGGCTCGGCCAAGGGCCGCGCTATCTCAAGATCGGCGGCCGTGTCGTCTACCGCCTGGAGGACATCGAGACTTTCGAGGCCGGAAAGCTGCGCGAGATTGCGCAATGACCGGCCGGAACCACGCGCAAGCCCGCGCCGACAGCCTTGTTTGCTCTCCGGTTCGCGGGCGAAACAGAGCGAAATCGTTCGAATTGGTGCCCGCCGACGCATCCTGTACTTCAATGGGGATGCAGATTCCCTCCGCCGTTCTCACGGAAGCCGATTTCCGCGAATGGGCCGCCCGAACCGCGCCCGGAGACGGCATCGTCTATCACCGCGGCCATCTCGGTTCCGACCGCGCCCAGCCTTTCCGCGCCGAACTCCGCCACGTTGCCGATCACGCCAGGATGCTCGCCGACCGGGGCCAGGTGCTTCTGGTCCAGAAGCGCATCGGTCCCGAGATCTGCGCCTACATCGCGATCAAGGCGGCCAAGCCTCGTCCCCTCAGGACCTTCCGATGACGGAGCCCGCCATGTCCAGCAATCCCTTCGAACGCCACGGCATCGAGCATCTCTCACCCTCATCGCTCAATCTCTGGGCCGCCGAGCCGGCGCTCTGGGCCATGGAGCGACTCTTGGGCCGCCGTTCGCCCGCCAGCGCCAACGCCGCACGCGGCAAGGCGGTGGAGCACGGCATCCACCTGGGCCTGCTGGAGCCGACCTTGCCGATTTCCGAATGCGTCATGGCGGCCGAGGCCGCCTTCGACCGCGAGATGGCCCTCAATCCCGATGAGCGCCGCGAGGCCGAGCGCAAGAACCTCCCCGGCTACGTGGAACACGGCCTCCAGGAGCTCCGCCAGTACGGCGTTCCCACCGCCCACCAGGAAAAAGTGTCGGTCGCTCTCGACGGCGTGCCGGTGCCGATCGTCGGTTACATCGACTGGCGGTTCGACCAGCATGGCCTAGTGGTCGATCTCAAGACCGCCGAGCGGCTGCCCTCCGCCATCTCGGATTCCCACGGCCGCCAGGGCGCGGTCTACGCCAGCGCCCACGGCAATTACGGCATGCGCTTCGCCTACGTGAAGCCCAGTGCCGGCAAGTCCGATGGCCGGGCGGTCGCCGTCTACGAGATGTCCGGCGACGACATCCGCCGCCACCTGGACGCGCTCCGCCAGATCGCCATCCGGCTCGGGCGCTTCCTTGCCTTGTCATCCGATCCGCACGAGCTCGCGGGCCTGCTCGTCCCCGACTACGACGCGTTCTACTGGGTGAATCCGACGACGCGGGCCAATGGTGCCGCTGTCTACGGATTCTGAAATGAACGTCTGTCAAATGGAGCCCGCGATGAGGCGGATCATGCTTTCGCAATTCTACTTCACCATGGTCGACGATGCCGATTTCGAATGGCTGTCACAACGGAAATGGTGTGTCGATCGTTGCCAAGGCGGCCTCTATGCGGCTCGCCGGACAAGTGAGAACGGCAAGGCACGCAAGGAGCGCATGCACCGCGCAATCCTCAAGGCTCCACCAGGGGTAATCGTCGATCATATCAACGGCAATACGCTCGACAACCGTCGTTCCAATCTCCGGGTCTGCAGCCACACGGAGAACCTCCAGAACATGACGTCGCGAAGCGGAACGTCCCGCTTCAAGGGCGTGGGGTGGCACAAAGCACGCCGGAAATGGGCTGCGCGGATCGTCGTCAACGGCCGGCATGTTTATCTCGGGTATTTCGAGAACGAACGAAAAGCGGCCGAAGCATATGACGCCGCATCCCTAAAGTATTTTGGCCCATTCGCCCGCCCGAACTTCCCAGTCCATCAACCCGAAACCAGCAGAAAGGAGTAACGACCATGCCTCTTCACATCGGCGGCGCCGGCAATGGCAAGCCCTACGTCAAGTACAACGCCAAGGCGGACAAGTGGTTCGTCCGCGGCGAGGACGGCAACGATCTGGAGATCGCGCGCCCCACCTTCGCCATCGACTTCGCCAACATCGCGACCGGCTGGCTCCTGTTCCGCGAGGGCCAGGCGCCGGAGCGCCGCATCGATCCTTCCCTCGACCAAGCGGCTCCGTCGCCCGGCGAGGGCTTCAAGCGCGGCTTCGTGGTGATGACCTTCAGCCCGAAGTTCTTCGGCGGCGCGGCGGAGTTCTCCAGCGCCTCGATCCATCTCTCCAACGCGGTCAAGGACCTCTACGCCGCCTGGGAGGTCCAGCGCGGCCAGCATCCGGGTCAATTGCCGGTGGTCGCCTGCACCGGCGCCGAGGCCATGAAGGACAAGCACGGCACCAACTACCGGCCCAAGTTCGAGATCGTCAAATGGACCGGCCGTCCGGAAAGCCTGCCCGACGAAAGCCCGGTCGAGCCTTCGGATGTCTGGAAGGACACGGTGCCGTCCCGTCCGCAAGCCGCGCCGGTCCCGCCCCCGGGCCGTGGCCCGGGGCAGGCCCCGGGTCGCGCCCCGGTG
>JBGFRS010000045.1:0-3115 GCA_041694995.1 Pseudomonadota bacterium
GTACGCGAAATGTCGGACGGACGCCCTTTCCGATCCGCCAGCAACGGACGCAGCCCAGCCCAACTGGTGACCACGTCCTCGACATTCAGGCGCGCTCCCGGAAAATATCGGCCGACCGTGGACAACAGATAAGCGACGTCGGGCGGCTCGCTTCGCACATCATCGATCGGCCCATCGTAATCGGTGTCCGTCGTCCCGACAATGACCCGTTCCGCCCAGGGAATCACGAACAGCACGCGCGGACCATCCGTGATGACGACTGCATTCCGCACGGGCAGGCGCGCTCGGTCAAAGACCAGATGAATTCCTTTGGTCAACCGCAGTTGCACGCGGCTGAGGCCGAGCCCTTGCGCCCACGGTCCGGCCGCGTTGACCACACTTCGCGTTTCGATCACGAAGGAACGCTGCGCCAGCACATCGGTCACATGGCAGCGAAAGCCGTCGCCCTTTCTTTCGACAGTTTCGAATCGGACGTAATTGGCTAAACACGCGCCCGCCTTTTCCGCACTGCGCAAGGTGTCGAAGACGAGCCGTGCATCATGGGTGAACGCGTCGAAGTAACGAACGCCACCGGCGAGGCCATCGGGCTGCAAACCAGGCGCACGCTCGAGCAACGCCGGCGCATTCATCGCGGCAGACGTCCCGAAGTTCCCGCCGCGGCACAACCAATCGTAGAGCTTGACGCCAATCCTCAGTTGCCACAGCGGCCAACCGCTTTGCCGGTAGGCCGGAAACAAAAATTCTGTTGGCTCGGTTAAATGAGGCGCGATGCGGTGCAACACCATCTTCTCGGCGCTCGCCTGGCGCACCAATCCGAGTCGGCCCTGAGCGAGATAGCGAATGCCTCCGTGCAGCAACCGGCTCGATCGGCTGCTCGTGCCAAACGCAAAATCGTGCCGGTCAATCAACCCGACTCGCAAGCCGCGCAGCGCCGCGTCACGCGCCACACCCGCCCCAACAATTCCGCCGCCGAGAACCAGCGCGTCCAGCGCCTCGGATTGCAACCGAGTCAGGGCCCGTTCGCCGGCGGCAGAGCGCGGGACGATCATGGCGCGGGATCGCGAGAACGTTTACGGTTTGACGTCCTGCGAGCAGATGACCTGATGAACTGCTTCGGCGCGCGCTGGTTCAGGCATCGCCGTGGGTTCGGCCTCAGCCGCAGTGCCGGTTGAGCCGCAAAGGAACCACCCGGTTGAGCACTGGAGCCAAGGCGCATCGACGGCAGCACAAGAAAACCTAACTCACAATTCCCGTGATCGGGTTGCCTTCCGAGATCGGCACGGGGCGATCTCCCGTCGCGCGGACCTCCGTGTGCGGATCGATGCCGAGCAGATAATAAATCGTCGCCGCGAGATCCTCGGGGCGCACGGGATCTTTGGCCGGGAAGGAAGCCGTTTTATCCGATTCGCCATAGACAGACCCGCGCTTCACGCCGCCGCCCGCCAACAGGACGGTGTAACAGTCCGGCCAATGATCCCGGCTGGCCTTGTCATTGATCTTCGGCGTGCGCCCAAACTCGCCCATCCACACCACCAGCGTCGTCTCCAAAAGCCCGCGCTCATCCAGTTCGTTCAACAAAGTCGGCAACGTCTGATCGGTCATCGGCAAATGATACTTCTCCATCACCGGGAACATTTTCTTGCCGTTATTCCCATGAGTGTCCCATCCGCTGCCGATGTCCCCGCCGATGTTCGGCGAAAAGTAAACCGTGACAAACTTCGTGCCCGCCTCGACCAGCCGCCGCGCCAGCAGACAGCTTTGCCCGTAAGCCGTGCGGCCATAGCTGTCGCGCACAGCGTCCGGCTCAGCGCCGAGATTGAACGCCTCGCGCAGCTTGGGAGACTCGAGCATCGCCAGCGCCTTTTCATAGTAGGCGTCCATGCCGCGGGCTTCTGCCGAATGACTCAGCAACTGCGACTGGCTGTCGATCAACTTCTGAATCGAACGGCGATGCAGCAAGCGCTCGTAACTGAGGTTTGCAGGGAGGCTGAGTTCCGGAAGTTTGAAATCGGGTTTGCTCGGATCGCGCGTGACCAGCAGGGGATCGTGCACCTTGCCCAAAAAACTCCCGCCTTGGCCGGGCGTGATCGTGCCATCGCCAATCACCCACGGCAGAGCCACGGACGTGGGCATCGCACCTTCGACCGGCGCCAGATGATCGACCACCGATCCGAGAGCCGGAAACAGCTCCGGTGAATCGCGCAGCGTGATGTCATCCACCGGCGGCGCGTGTCCCGTCAGCGCATAATAGGACGCCGGGTTGTGGTTCTTCATGTGATGGTGCATCGACCGGATGAGCGTCACCTTGTCCATGCACTGGGCGAGACGAGGGAGACGTTCGCTGATCGCGATGCCATCGGCCTTTGTTGACATCGGCTTATGTTCGCCTCGGATTCCTGGTGGAGCATCCGGCTTCATATCGAACATGTCGATGTGGCTCGGGCCGCCGAACTGATAGAGGAAAATAACGGACTTGGCGCGCGCCTTTGGCGCTGTGCCGTTGTCGCGGTTCAGAGCCTCGGCTTGGAGCAGCTTGGGCAGCGTCAGGCCGAGCAAACCCAAGCCTCCCACCTTGAGCAGGTGTCGTCGCGAGATCGAGGCAGCATGAAATCCGGCGCAGGCGAAGGATGGCCGTGGGGAAGTCATATTGAATCCAGCGCCAATGTAACAGCAGCGAGGCCGCTGCGGAAGACTTTCTCTTTCCGATCTGCTGCATCCAACCTCTGCGCCTCGGCGCCTCCGCGGTGAATCAACAGCCCCACCAACGCAACGACCAACCGTGCAAATGCAACCGCGGAGGCGCGGAGAACTGGAGCGAGTAGGCGCAGGGTGCTGCGCCGCGGTTTTCGTGACCCTACGCGCTCGGCGGCGGCGGCCTTTTCGAGAATCGCTCGATGAGTTGCTCCGTGTGTTGCGCGTGCTCCTGCCAACCCAATTTCCGGAAGCCATCACGCGAATGCGCCAGAATTTCGAGTCCCTGCTCCAGGTTTCCACTGGCGCAGAGCAGTTGACCGAGATCGAGGCCGACCATGCAAATGCCGTCCAGGCGGCCCAGTTTCAGATTGAGGCTATACGATTCCGAGAGGTTGTTGAAGGCATCCTGCCACTTTCGCTG
>JBGFRS010000014.1:0-17046 GCA_041694995.1 Pseudomonadota bacterium
CCCCGCGCAGACGCAAGGTGCCGCCGAACTGCGGCCGGCCCTGATCGATGCCGAGCGCGCCGTCGAACTCGCCGGCGACCGGTCGTTCCGTCGGATCGACGCCGACGCGGACGCGCATCGATCCCGCCTCCCACCGCCCCGTCGCCGCGGTGAAGGCCAAGCGCGCCCCCTCGAACCGCGCTCCGCCCTCAACGCGCCATGGCCCGGCAAGCGACGTCGCCTCGCCGGCAAAGGCGATGTTGTCGACGAAGAGGCGGGCGCCATCCGTGGCGGTTTCGAGCGTGACCTCGCCGCCCTCGACCTCGATTCGCTCGATCGCGACGCGAGAGAGATCGGCGCGGGGCGCCTCGCCCACCAGGCGGCCCTGCGCATCGACGCGCAGCCACAGCTTCGGGCCGCTCAGCCGCGCTTCGACGACATGCACCTCTCCCTTGAGAAGGGCGCCGACCGAAAGCTCCAGCTGCACCTGGTCGATGTGCGTTTCCGCACCTTCGACTCCGATCCGCAACCGCTCGAAAGACAGAGCGGGCGAGGGAACGAGCTGCGCCTCGATCCGCCCGTCGATTGCAACCGGCACGCCGAGCAGCCGGGCGGCTTCTTGCTCGATTGTCGGCTTCCACTGGTTCCAGTCGACCAGGAAGGGGGCGCTCGCCGCGGCGGCGAACAGCACGATGACGAGAAAGCCGATCGCCGTCAGGAGCCGTCCCATCCGCGCGCGACCTCCTCAATCCAACGACATCTTGCCCGGATTCATGAGGTTCAACGGATCAAACGCCTTCTTTATGGCACGCATGGCGGCAAGCGCAGCGGCACCATGCTCCGCCTCGAGGTACTTCGCCTTGCCTTGCCCGACGCCGTGCTCGCCCGTGCAGGTCCCGTCCATCGCGATGGCGCGCAGATTGAGGCGGTTCACGAAAGCGGCAGTTCGCGCCACCTCCTCCGCATTGGCCGGATCGACCAAGATCTGCACGTGGAAGTTCCCGTCGCCGACATGGCCGACCATCGGAGCCACGAGTCGCGATTCGTCCAAGTCGCGCTTCGTCTCGGCGACGAACTCAGCAAGCCGCGACAAGGGCAGACACACATCCGTCGGCACGGCGGCGGCACCCGGCCTGAGCTTGAACGTCGCCCAATAGGCATCGTGACGCGCCTGCCAAAGCCGCGTCCGATCCTCGGGGCGGATCGCCCAGGTGAATGCGCCGGCGCCGAACTCGGCTGCGATCTCACCGAAGCGTTCGGCCTGCTCCTTCACGCTCGCTTCGGTGCCGTGGAACTCGAGAAAAAGGTGCGGCGTCTCGGGCAGATCGAGTTTCGAATAGAGATTGCACGCACGGATTTGCACCTCGTCGACGAGTTCGATGCGCGCGACCGGGATGCCCATCTGGATGGTGGCGATGGTCGCATCGCACGCCTCCTTCACCGACGGGAACGGGCAGACGCCGGCTGAGATCGCCTCGGGGATGCCGTGCAGCTTCAGCGTGATTTCGGTGATGAGGCCGAGCGTTCCTTCCGAGCCGACGAAGAGCCGCGCGAGATCATAGCCGGAGGAGGACTTCTTCACGCGGCGCCCCGCCGTCAGCACTTCGCCATCGGCGGTTACGGCCTTGAGCGCGAGCACGTTCTCCCGCATCGTCCCGTAGCGCACGGCGTTGGTGCCGGACGCGCGCGTCGCCGTCATGCCGCCGAGTGAAGCATCGGCACCCGGATCGATGGGAAAGAAGAGCCCATGCGACTTGACGTAGTCGTTGAGCGCCTTGCGCGTGACACCGGGCTCCACCACGCAGTCGAGATCCTCGGGGTTGACCGAGATGATGCGGTTCATGCGTGAGGTGTCGACGGAAATGCCGCCGAACGGCGCGTTGACGTGCCCCTCGAACGAGGTGCCGGTGCCGAACGGAATGATGGGCACACGATGGGTCGCGCATACGCGCACGACCTCCTGTACCTCCGTCCCTGATTCGACGAAGACCACCGCGTCCGGCGGTTGCGGCGGCACCCACGACATCGTGTTCGCGTGCTGGCTCCGGATGGCCTCACCGCACGCGACGCGGTCGCCGAACCGTTGTGTCAGCACGCCGATCGCGGTGTCGACGCTGGCGCGATCCGTCACGCGCTTGGGTTGCACGTGGGCAAGCTCGGTCATGCACCCACCTCCCCGAGTGTGATCGCGGTCTCTTATTGGGCAGAGAAGCTAACAGAGCAACCACGCCTCGAAAACCATATGCGCAGTGCGCCGCGACGGCATAGCGCATGAAATCCGGGGCGCGGGCGGCATCAAAGAACGTCTGGCGGGAGCACGAAGATCAAACACATGTAGCGCGCCGCGTGCCCCTTCGACAAGATGCGGCGCATGAGCGATGCGGCGCATGAGCGAGCCTGAAGTCTTCCCCGTCCCCTTGCGCACCTCGGTCAAGACCGTCGACCCGGCCTGGATCGACTACAACGGCCATCTCAACATGGCCTACTACAACGTGTTCTTCGACACCGCGCTTGACGAGGCCGCGCCGCTCATCGGCCTCGGCCCTGCTTATGTCGCAACCGGCTCTTCCTGGTTCACGGCCGAAGCGCATGTGCGCTACCTGCGCGAAATCCATGCAGGCGAGCGCGTGCGTGTGCTCGTCCGGCTCGTCGATGCCGATGCCAAACGGCTGCACTGGTGGGAGGAACTCTGGTCGGAAGACGGTGGCTTCCTCTCGGCGACCAGCGAAACCTTGACCTTGCACGTGGACATGACCGCCAAGAAGGTGACGCCGTTTCCGCCTGCCATGGCCGAGCGCATCGCGGCCTGGCGTCGCGCGGACGCGGCGCATCCGCGTCCGCAAGGTCTCGGTCGCAGCGTTGGTATTCGACGATAGCTCCGCCGCGACGCTGCCGTCGTTTTGTTGTAGGTCTCATTAATGAGATTCGAACGCTCGCTCCGAACGCATGGCTGAACCCGCGCCCGCCATTGATCCCGCACGCACCGAGCCACGCCCCGGCGGCCTCGCCGCGCGTGCGAGCGGCGCGGCGGCTCCAGCCTGGCTCGCCGGCCTCAATCCGGAACAGCGGGCGGCCGCCGAGGCCACCGCAGGACCGGTGCTCGTCCTCGCCGGCGCGGGCACCGGAAAGACCCGCGTGCTCACCGTGCGCATCGCTCACATCCTGGCGACGGGCAAGGCGCGGCCGGGCCAGATCCTCGCCGTCACCTTCACCAACAAGGCCGCGCGCGAGATGCGCGAGCGCATCGCGCATCTCATCGGGCAATCGGTCGAAGGCATGCCGTGGCTCGGCACCTTCCATTCGATCGGCCGGAAGATTCTGTCGCGCCATGCCGAGGCCGCTGGGCTGAAGCCCAATTTCACGGTTCTCGACACGGACGACCAGGTCCGGCTCCTCAAACAGCTGATCCTAGCCGAAGGCATCGACGAGAAGCGCTGGCCGGCCCGGCAGCTCGCCGGGATGATCGACCATTGGAAGAACCGGGGCCTTTCGGCCGATGCGGTCGACGTGTCCGACGGCGCGCACTTTGCTGCCGGCAAAGGAGTGAAGCTCTATCGCGACTACCAAGAACGGCTGAAGATCCTGAATGCGGCCGACTTCGGCGATCTCCTGCTCGAACCGACCCGCATCTTCCGCGAGCATCCCGGTATCCTGGAGGAGTACCGTGCGCGGTTTCGCTACATGCTCGTCGACGAGTATCAGGACACGAATGTGGCGCAGTATCTCTGGCTCCGCCTTCTTGCGGGCGAAAGCGGCAACATCTGCTGCGTGGGAGATGACGACCAATCGATCTACGGCTGGCGCGGCGCCGAGGTCGACAACATCCTGCGCTTCGAGCGCGACTTCCCGGGCGCGACCGTCATCCGCCTCGAGCGGAATTACCGCTCGACCGGGCACATCCTCGCGGCCGCCTCGCATCTGATCGCGCACAATGACGGGCGGCTGGGCAAGACGCTGTTCACCGACACGGCCGAGGACGGGGACAAGCCGACACTGGCATCGGCCTGGGATTCGGAGGAAGAAGCCCGCCTCGTCGGAGAGGAGATCGAGCAGCTGCAGCGCCAGGGCCATCCCCTCGACGACATGGCGATCCTCGTGCGCGCCTCCTTCCAGATGCGCGAGTTCGAAGACCGCTTCGTGACGCTCGGACTGCCCTACCGCGTGATCGGGGGCCCACGCTTCTACGAGCGCGCGGAAATCCGCGACGCCATGGCCTATCTGCGCTGTGTGGCGAACCCGACGGATGACCTTGCCTTCGAGCGCATCGTCAACGTGCCGAAGCGCGGCCTCGGCGACGCGACGCTTCAAACGATCCATGGCTACGCGCGCACGCGCGGCATCTCGCTCATGCAGGCGGCACGCGATCTCTCGGAAACCGAGGACCTTAAGCCGAAGCCGCGCGGCGCGCTGCGCGACCTCGTCGCTTCCTTCGCCCGCTGGCACACGCAAGCCGACACAGTGAAGCACACCGAACTTGCCGAGGTCGTGCTCGACGAGTCGGGTTACACTGAGATGTGGCGCGCCGAACGCACGGTCGAAGCGCAGGGCCGCCTGGAGAACCTGAAGGAACTGATCCGCTCGATGGAGGAGTTCGACACGCTTGCCGCCTTCCTCGAGCATGTTGCGCTCGTCATGGACGCAGACAAGTCCGACCAGCAGGATGCCGTGTCGATCATGACGATCCACTCCGCCAAGGGCCTCGAATACGACACCGTTTTCCTGCCCGGCTGGGAGGAGGGGCTTTTCCCGCATCAGCGCGCTCTCGATGAGCAAGGCCGCGCCGGATTGGAAGAGGAGCGCCGCCTCGCCTATGTGGCGATGACGCGCGCGCGGCGGCGCCTGAAACTCTATTTCGCGCAGAACCGCCGCATCCACGGTCTGTGGTCGACGACCATCCCGTCGCGCTTCCTCGACGAATTGCCGGAGGACCGGGTCGAGGTCATCGCCACGCGATCCTCCTTCTCCTACGGTCCGCTGAATTCCTATGGCAGCGCGCGCTTCGAGGAACGGCACGACCCCTTCGCGGGAACCTACGCCACACCCGGCTGGCAGCGGGCCGTCGCCAACAAGGCGCGGCTCGCCGATGGGCGCAGCGCGCACTCCTCGGCACCGGCCGAGCGCCGCGGGATGGTGATTGATGGCCAACTCCTGGCGAAGTCGGTGACCGATACGTCGGCCTTCACCGTCGGCGACAGGGTATTTCACCAGAAGTTCGGATATGGTGTGATCGAAGGGTTGGACGGCAACAAGGCCTCGGTCCAATTCGACAAAGCCGGAACGAAGCGCGTTCTGGACAGCTTCTTGATTCGACCTTGACGAGCACCGGCACGAGAAGCGGGGCGATGCGTTTGTGAAGACGACCTCGAAGCCTCTCACGATCGTCTTGGCGCGGCACGGGCCGCCTGATTGTCCACGCCCGGCTTTTGCGACCAACGCGGATTTCGATCGCTGGATGAAGGCCTACGACGAGGCCGAGGTGCTTCCGGACGCCTTTCCGCCGCAAGAGCATATCGACCTGATGCGGTCCCTGCCGCTCGTCTTCACCAGCGGCGTGCCGCGGTCGGAATCCTCCGCGCGCCTCCTCGGCCTCTCGACGCAGGTCATGGCCGACGGCCTGTTGGTCGAAGCGCCGTTGCCGACGCCGCCCTTGCCGCTTCTGCGCATGCACATCGACGCGTGGTGGACGCTCTCGCGCATTGTGTGGCTCTCCGGCTATGCGCCAGGCTGCGAGCACCGGCGCGACACCGGCAAGCGCGCCCGCAAGGTTGCCGGCATCCTCGACGAACTTGCGGTGAAGCACGGCTCCGTCGGCGTGCTTGCGCATGGCTGGACCAATCACTTGATCGGCCTTTCATTGCGGCGATTGGGTTGGTCGAAACGCGAGCGCTCCGGCTACGGCCCGTGGAGCCGCCTCGTCTTCGTGAAGTGATGCCCACGCATCTGGTCACCGCCGCCACGAGCGAGAGGCTGGCAACGTGCCTCGCCGACGCGCTGATGGAGGGCGAGCACCACCTGCCGGTCAGCGCGGCCGGCGCTTTCGAGCAAGCCCCCCCGCTCTGGCGCTTCGAGGCCTGGTTCACGGCGGCCCCGGACCTCGGCGAGTTCACGCGCACGGCCGCGCGCATCCTCGGCCCGGAGGCAGCCGACATCCGCTTCGATCATCGCCAGGTCGACGATGCGGATTGGGTGGCAAAGAGCCTGGAGGATCTGCCGCCGGTGCGGGCCGGCCGCTTCGTGGTGTACGGCGCCCATGATCGGGTGAAGCTGCGCCCGAACGACGTCAATCTCGAGATCGAAGCCTCAATGGCCTTCGGCACGGGGCATCACGCGACGACGCTTGGCTGCCTTCTGGCCCTCGACCGCTGGGTGGCCCGGCAGCGCGCGACGGCGCGTCCGGGGCCACGCAGGGCGCGCCGCGCCATTCTCGACATCGGAACGGGCACGGGCGTTCTGGCTCTCGCCATCGTCAAGACAACGCCGCGCGATGCGGTCGCAGGCGATATCGATCGCGAGTCGGTGCGCATCGCACGCGCGAATGCGCGGCTGGCAGGCGCGGCACATCGCGTTCGCGTGGTCGAGGCGGCGGGCATCGCGCACGCGAGCATCCGCGCGCGCGCGCCCTACCCGCTCGTCGTCGCGAATATCCTCGCGCGCCCCCTCGTGGCGCTTGCAACCGACATCGCCCGGATCACGGTGCCGGGCGGCACCGTGATCCTGTCAGGTCTGTTGGCGTGGCAAGCGCGCCTCGTGGAAGCGGCCTACCGCATGCGGGGGCTGCACTTGGTCCGCCGCCGCATCATCGGTGACTGGGCGACGCTTGAGCTTGCCCGTGGGCGACGTCGGCGGCTCAGTCGGCCTTGAGATTTTGCGTGATCGTGCGGCGGTCGAGGCCGAGCCGCGCGAGGTCCGCATCACTCAGCCGATCGAAGTAGCGCTCGGCCTGACGCCGTCCGTGCGCCTCGAGCGCGGCGACGACGCGGCGCCACAGCGGGCGGCGCGGAGCGGCCGCTTGGTCGAGATCGGTGCGAACGAAGGTCGGGAAGCTGGAAACCGTGCTGATCATAGTTGGATACCTCCGGGTGGGCAGTCGACACCCTCGGCCTGGACGTTCGAGGCGCATGCCTCGATGGCGGGTTCGCTTCTTGTGCAACGCAACATAGGTGGTTTCGACCGTTCCCGCTCTACACCGCGTTCGATCGCAGATATGCATTTTTTGCATATACTATTCACAAATCCTTCACGACCTATGCATTTGACGCAGATTGCGGCGACTTCACGCCCCTTTTAAGGTGGCGGCATGTTCCAATCCTTCGACGATGAGACCGACCCCACGGTCGGGGCGCCGCGGCTTGCGCGCCTGCGTGCGGAAATGAGGCGACGCAACCTTGACGCGGCCGTCGTTCCCCGCGCCGACGAGCACCAGAACGAATATGTGCCCCCGTCGGCTGAGCGGCTGCGCTGGCTCACCGGATTCACCGGGTCTTGGGGAACGGCGCTGGTGACGGCGGACGCCGCCGCGATCCTCGTCGATGGTCGCTACACGGAACAGGCACGCGCGCAGGTGGATACGGCGGCATTCGAGATTCTGGTGTCGCCGGAAGCCACGATCGAGCATTGGCTCGAGCGGGTGCTCCGTCCGGGAGCCGTTCTCGGCATCGATCCGTGGATGCACACGACGGATCAGCTGAAGAAACTGGAGGCGGCCGCCACGGCCGCGCAAGCGACCGTCCGGCTTCTCGACGACAATGTCGTCGACGCCGTCTGGGACGGTCGGCCCGCGCCGCCGCTCGGGCGCATCAGCGTGCAACCTCTGGCGCTGAGCGGCGAGGCCCCCCAAGCGAAACTCGGACGCGTGCAGGAGGCCCTCAAGAAGGCCCGCGCCGACGCAATGGTGCTGACGCAGCCGGACGGCATCGCCTGGACCTTTGACATTCGCGGACAGGACGTGGCGCACACGCCGCTGCCGCTGGCCTTCGCCGTCATCCCCGCCGAAGGGCGACCACGTCTGTTCGTCGACGGCCGCAAGTTCACCAATGACAGCCGCGCGCATGTCGCCGAACTGGCCGATATCGACGAGCCGGCGGCTTTCCGCCCCTATCTCGACACCCTCGGCGCAGCGAAGTCTCGCGTCCTCGTCGATCCGGCGAGTGCCGCGGCCGCACTGGCACGGCGCATCGAGACTGCCGGCGGATCGATCATCGCGGCGGCCGATCCGACCATTCTGATGAAGGCGCGCAAGAACGCGGCCGAGCTCGCGGGTGCGCGCGCCGCGCACCGGCGCGACGGCGCGGCCATGGCGCGCTTCCTCGCCTGGTTCGATCGCACAGCACCCACGGGCAATCTCGACGAAATCGCCGTGGCGCGCGCGCTCGAAGGCTTTCGCCGCGACACGGGCGCGCTCGAAGACATCTCGTTTCCGTCGATCGCCGGCTCCGGCCCGAACGGCGCCCTGCCCCACTACCGCGTCTCGACCGCGACGAACCGCAAGCTCGATGAGGATTCGCTCTTCGTCATCGATTCCGGTGGCCAGTACCGCGACGGCACGACCGACATCACGCGCACCATCGCCGTCGGCCGCCCGAGCGCGGAGATGCGCGCCCGCTTCACCGACGTGCTCAAGGGCATGATCGCGATCTCGCGCATCCGTTTCCCGAAAGGCACGAGCGGCGTGCACATCGACGCCTTCGCGCGCAAGAGCTTGTGGGACGGCGGCTTCGACTATGACCATGGAACCGGCCACGGCGTCGGCTCGTTCCTGTCGGTCCACGAGGGACCATGCCGCATCGGGAAGCTGATGACGCCGCCGCTCGAGCCCGGAATGATCCTCTCGAACGAGCCCGGCTACTACAAGGTCGGGCACTTCGGCATCCGCATCGAGAACCTGGTGGCGGTGACTGACGCCGAGACGCTTCCGGGCGGCGAGCGTCCGATGATGGCCTTCGAGACATTGACGCTGGCCGCCATCGACCGCCGCGCCATCGACGTCGAGCGCCTCGATGCGGGAGAACGCGCATGGCTTGATGCCTATCATGCGCGCGTGCGCGAGGAGATCGGGCCGCTGGTCGATGACGACACGCGGCGCTGGCTCGGCCAGGCGACCGCCCCCCTGTGACCGGGCAGCGCGCGGACACCGCCTCCCGCCGCGCGGTCCTGGCCATCCTCGTCCTGATCTCCATGGTCGGACCGCTCTCGCTGAACATCGCGATGCCGGTTCTGCCGCTCATTCAGCAATCCTTCGCGACCACCCGCGAGAACGCGACGCTCGTGCTGTCGCTGTTCCTCGGCGCCATGGCCGTGTCGCAGCTCGTGCTCGGTCCGCTGGCCGACCGTCTCGGCCGCCGACCGGTGCTCGTCGGCGGGCTTGCCATCTTCGTCGTATCGTCGACCGCCGCTGCCTTCGCCGAGGCCATCGGCCAGCTCCTCCTCGCGCGCGTCATCCAATCGCTCGGGGCGACCGTGGGGCTGCCGCTGGCGCGTACGATCATCCGCGACCTCTATGACCGTGACGCCTCGGCGAGCATGATCGGGTACGTCACCATGGCCATGGTCGTGGCGCCGATGCTGTCGCCGATGGTCGGCGCCGTCGCCGCGGACCAGTACGGATGGCCCGCGATCTTCTGGATCTGTGCTGCGCTCGGCGTCGTTGCCTTGGCCGCCGTCGTCCTAGCGATGCCGGAGACGCGCCCGGCGGCCCTCGATACGGCCACGACGCGCGAGGTCGCCATTCGCTCGGTCGCGCTCCTCAACCGCGTGCGCTTCGTCGGCTATGCCGGGACCGCCGCTTGCGCCTCGGCCATCTTCTTCGCCTTCCAGGCCGGCGCCCCCTTCCTCGTGATCGACGTCATGGGGTGGGGCAAGCTGAGCTACGGCGCATGGTTCGTCGTGGCCGCGCTGGCCTACATGCTCGGCAACTTCGCGGCCGGCCGCTTTTCCCAACGTGCGGGCGTCGCCCGCATGATCGCGGTGGGCAATTGGGGCGGCTTCGCCGGCGCGGCGCTGTGCCTCACTTTGGCACTGATCCCGGTGATGCATCCCTGGGCCTTGTTCGTTCCAATGGCTGTCGTCGCGTTCTTCAACGGCCTCGTCATTCCGAACGCGATCGCGGGCGCGGTGTCGGTCGACGTCAACGCGGCCGGCGCGGCCTCGGGTCTCGCCGGCTTTCTGCAATCCGGGCTCTCGGCCATTGCGAGCTTCGTGGTCGGCGCTGTCGTGACCGAGGCCACGGCCCCGGTCGGCTTCGCCATGACGCTGATCGCGATCGTCGGATTGGTCTTCGGTTACCTCGCCGAGCGCCGTTGATCAGCCGAAGGACCCCCATCACGGCAGACCCAGCACTCCGCGAACCGACCAGGGGCCCGCCGCCCCCTCGCCGCGGATGTCGTCGATCTTCCAATGTCCCTGCTCGCGCACCAGGACATACGTGAGTGTCGTGGCCGTCCCATGGCTGCGGAACGAGGCAACCACGCGCGAACCTTGTCCCTCCGTCACGCCTTCGCCGATCGCCAGCTCGCGGACATCGGGCTCGACGGCGCCGGACATCGGATCGAAGGCGAGGCGAGGCCGCATCCCCATCTCGATCGCGCGCCGTTCGTCGCGGGCGATGGCGTCGCCCAAGGCGCGTGTGAAGAAGCGGCGCCGCGCGATCGGGTCCGTCAGGAGCGAACGGCCCAACCCTTCCACGTGCGGACGATGCGCCTCGTAGAGCGCGCGGACGACGAGATCCGGCCGATCCGTCTGCGCGGCTGCCGGCCAAGAGAGAGCTCCCAACCCGAGGACGAGCGCGCCGCGCCTGCCGATCACGTGTTGCCTCCGGCGAGATCGAGCCAGCCGGCCTCGTCGACGACCTTGATACCAAGCTCGGTCGCCTTCTTGAGCTTCGATCCCGCGCCCGGCCCGGCGACGACCAAGGTGGTCTTCTTCGAGACCGAGTCCGTCACCTTCGCCCCGAGCGCTTCGGCCCGCGCCTTGGCCTCCTCCCGCGGCATGGCCGTCAACTCGCCCGTGAACACGATCGTCTCGCCGGCGAGCGAGCCGCTGCCCGAGATACGGGCCGGCGCCGCGGCATCGACAACGGTGACTTCGCGCAGAAGCGCATCGACGAGAGCGGTGTTGTGCGGTTCGGCGAAATAGTCGCGGATCGCGGCTGCGACGACCTCCCCGACGCCATCGACGGCCGACAGCGCAGCGACGGCATCCTGCGCCGCGGCGGCACTGCGAAAGCGTTGCCACGATAGGAAGTGACGCGCCAGGACCTTCGCCGTCGTCTCGCCGACGTGGCGGATACCGAGCGCATAGATGAAGCGTTCGAGCCCGATCTGCCGCCGCGATTCGATGGCCGCGAACAGATTGCGCACCGAGAGGTCGCCGTAGCCCTCGACGTCCTTCAGCTTCTTGATGTTCGCGGCATCTCGGCGCGCGAGCGTGAAGATATCGGCCGGCGTTCTGAGCGGCAGCGTCTCGTCGGCGAAGAACCGCTCGATCTGCTTCTCGCCCAAGCCTTCGATGTCGAAGGCGCGGCGCGAAACGAAGTGCTTGAGGTGCTCGACCCGCTGGTGGGGGCATGCGAACTCACCGGAGCAGCGACGTATCGCTCCTTCAATTCCGGCGCCAGTTGCCTCGCGTATCACTGACGTAGCGAGAGGGCACGGACATCTTGTTGGAAACACGAACGGTACAGCCTGGGCCGGCCGCCGCTCGACAACGACACCGATGATCTGCGGAATGACGTCGCCCGCCCGCTGCACGATCACCGTGTCGCCGATGCGCACGTCCTTCCGTGCAATCTCGTCTTCGTTATGCAAGGTCGCGTTCGAGACCACGACGCCGCCGACCGTAACGGGCTCGAGCTTGGCGACCGGCGTGAGCGCGCCCGTGCGCCCGACCTGGACCTCGATGTCGCGCAGGATGGTGGTTGCCTTCTCCGCCGAGAACTTGTGCGCCACGGCCCAGCGCGGCGACCGGGAGACGAAGCCGAGGCGCGCCTGCCAATCGAGCCGATCGACCTTGTACACGACGCCGTCGATGTCGTAGCCGAGCGCCGCGCGCTGCGCTTCGATTGCTGCGTAATGGGCGAGCAGCGCCTCGGCCGAGCGGCAGAGCTGAACGAGCGGGTTGATGCGGAACCCCCAGGCTGCGATCGCTTGCAGCATGCCGAACTGCGTGTCGGCGGGCAGCGCCGATCGATCCCCCCACCCATAGGCGAAGAACCGCAGCGGCCGCGCCGCGGTGATCGAGGCGTCGAGCTGGCGCAAGGAGCCTGCGGCAGCGTTGCGCGGATTGGCGAACACCTTGTCCCCCGCGGCGGCCTGGCGTTCGTTCAGCGCCGCGAAGTCCGCGTGGCTCATATAGACTTCGCCGCGCACTTCGAACACGTCCGGTGCGTCGCCGACGAGATGCGCCGGCACATCGGCGATCGTCCGCACATTGGCGGTGACGTCCTCGCCCTCGGCGCCGTCTCCGCGCGTCGCGGCGACGGAAAGCCGGCCGCGCTCGTAGCGCAGCGAACACGAGAGCCCGTCGATCTTCGGTTCGGCCGTGAAGGCGATCTCCGCTGAAGTATCGAGCGCCAGCCCCCTTCTCACCCGCTCGACGAAGGCCAGAACGTCCTCGGTCTCGAAGGCGTTGTCGAGCGATAGCATTGGAACGCGATGCGTCACTTTGCCGAAAGTAGCCTTCGGTGCGGCGCCGACCTGCTGCGACAAGCCGCCGGGCCGCGCGAGATCGGGAAAGCGCGCCTCGATGGCCAGAAAGCGCCGCTTCAGAGCGTCGTACTCGGCGTCCGAGATGGTCGGCGCATCCTCCTGGAAATAGCGGGCGTCATGGCCGGCAAGCTCCGTCTCGAGCCGTGCATGCTCCGCAGCGGCCGCGCCGGCGCTGAGCTTTTCGACCGGGTCGGCGCCGGCCGTGGTCGCCTTCCGGGCCATCACTGCGCTCCGCCGATCAGGCGGTCGGCTTGCGCCCGCGCTTCATCGGTGATGCGCGCGCCGGACAGCATGCGCGCGATCTCCTCGCGGCGCGCTAAGTCGTCGAGAGGCTTCATGCGCGTGGCGACGCGCTTCGTGTCGACCGGCTGCTTCTCGATCAGGAAATGTCCACGCGAGCGCGCCGCGACCTGCGGCGCGTGCGTGATCGCCAGAACCTGCACGGTGGCGGCAAGCCGCGCCAGGCGAAGACCGATCGCCTCAGCGACCGCGCCCCCGACACCGGTGTCGATCTCGTCGAAAACCAGGGTCGGCGCGGAACCGCGATTGGCGAGGACGACCTTAAGCGCGAGCACGAAGCGCGCGAGTTCGCCCCCCGAAGCGACCTTCATCAGAGGCCCGGCCGCCGTTCCAGGATTCGTCTGCACCCAGAAAGAAACGCTGTCGATGCCCGTTGGCCCGGCATCAACTGGCGAGGAGTCGATCCTGGTGGCGAAGCGCGCACCGTCGAGCTTGAGCGGAGCAAGCTCGGCCATGACCGCCTTGTCGAGCTTGAGCGCCGCCGCGCGACGCGCTTTGGACAGAGCATCGGCGGCCCTTCGATAACGCTCTTCCGCCTGCGCGGTTTCGGCTTCCAACGCCCGGACGCGCTCTTCGCCTTGATCGAGGGCGGCGAGATCGGCCGCGAAGCGGTTCGCGAGTGCCGGCAGATCGGCTATAGCCACGGCGAACTTGCGGCTCGCCGCGCGCAGCGCAAAGAGGCGCTCCTCGACGCGTTCCAGCTCTTTCGGATCAAAGTCGAGGACTCGCAAGGCGCGATCGAGGCCCGCTCGCGCATCCTCGACGGCGTCGAGCGCACTGCCAAGCGCCGTGATGACCGGATCGAGGTGCTGCGGGAGCGTGGCCTGCTTGCGTTCGAGCCGGCGGGCGAGCGCCGCGAGCGTCGGAATGGGGGATGAGGTACCGTCGAGGGTATCGAAGGCGTCCTTGACGTCGCCCGCCACCTTTTCGGCCACCATCATCGTCTGTCGGCGTATGGCGAGCGAATCCTCTTCTCCCGGCTCCGGCGCGAGCCTCGACAGCTCCTCATGCGCATGACGCAGATAGTCCGCCTCCCGGCGGACCAGGGTGAGCTTCGCCGCCGCCTCCTCGCGCGCGGCGGCGATCGTGCGCCAGGCGCGATGGAGCGCGCCGACATCGTCGGCCTGGTCCGCCAGCCCGCCGAAGGCGTCGAGCAGCGCGCGGTGCGATGCGGGGTCGACCAAGGCGCGGTCGTCGTGCTGGCCGTGAATCTCGACGAGTGCGCTGCCGACGGCACGCAGAACCTGCGCGGAGACCGGCTGGTCGTTGACATAGGCGCGGGTGCGGCCGTCGGCGGCTTGGAGGCGCCGAAGAATGATCGGGTCGGTATCGGTGGAAATACCCGCATCGCCGAGCATGGCGCGCACCGGATGCTCCGCGGACACGTCGAACTCCGCCGTGACCTGTCCCTGCGCCGCGCCTTGCCGTACGAGGCCCGCATCACCCCGGGCGCCGAGTGCAAGCGCCAGCGAATCGAGGAGGATCGACTTTCCCGCGCCCGTCTCGCCCGTAAGGACGGTCAAGCCCGGCTCGATCACGATATCGAGCTTGTCGATCAGGACGATGTCGCGGATCGAGAGGGCCACCAACATGGCCTCTCCATAGCCTCGTTGGACCAGCGAGGAAAAGAGCGCTCAGCCGGCGATACCGCGCCAGGCGCGCGTGATCCATGAACCTTCGTTGGCCTGCGGCTGCAGCCCGCGCCCGTCGAGGAGCGCGAACGCGTCGCGATACCATTGGCTCGTCGGAAAATTGTGCCCGAGAACATGAGCGGCTGTCTGCGCTTCCTCAACGACGCCGAGAGACAGATAAGATTCCACGAGGCGGTACAACGCTTCCTCGACATGGCGGGTGGTCTGGTACTGCTGCACCACGACCTTGAACCGGTTGGCGGCGGCCCCGAAGGCGCGCTGCTGCAAGTAGAACCGGCCGACGTCCATCTCCTTCGCCGCCAGCTGATCGCGCGCGATGGTGATGCGCCGCTGTGCCGCGCGCGCATATTCCGTGTCGGGATATTGCTGCACGATCTCGGACATGGCCGCGAGCGCGCGCTCCGCGCGGCCTTGATCACGGCTCGCTTCCGGGATCATCCGGAAATGCGAGTCGCCCATCAGGAAGCGCGCATAGGCCGCTTCCACCGAACCGGGGTGTAGCGTCACGTAACGCTCGGCCGCGATGGCCGCGCTCTCGAAATCGCTATTCTGGTAGCGCGCATAGGCCGTCATGAGAATAGCGCGCTTGGCGAGCTCGGAGTGGGGATGGGTGCGGTCAAGCTCCTCGAAGCGCTGCGCCGCCAGGCCGAAGCGCCGCTGGTTCAACAGCACCAAGCCTTCATTGTACAGGCGGCCCGCTGGAACCGCGTCGCGGATGGGCTCTTCCTGTTCCGACTGATTGAAGAACGGGATCGGAAGATTGCGGAAGGCGTCCTGGATCGGGGCGATCGGCCCGTCGCCCAACCCCGTGCCGGAACAGCCGGCCACCGCCAACGCCAAACCGGCCGCGATCACCGCCTTGCCGACCGATTTGAAGAGCGAGGACGAACCTGCGTTCATGCCCAGTCCTGACATTCAAAGAACGCCGGGCGGACCGGCATACAGACGCGGCCCTCCTCTACCCGAAGGTCCGAATGCCGCCAAGTGACGAAGGATTGCGACCTTTCCTGGGCCGCGGCCAGCGCGTCAGCGCGACGGCCCGTAGGCCGCTGAAGCCGCCGCCCAGCCACCTGCCCGCACCTTGACCCGGGCCGGCACTGGTTCGGGTCTTTCGACCACGATGCGGAAGGCCGACGGGTCAGCGAACAGCGCCGACAGAACATTGGAATTGAGCTTGTGGCCGCCGCGCGAGGACCGGTACGCACCGCGGATCGGCAGCCCCGCCAGCGCCAAGTCGCCAACGGCGTCCAGGGCCTTGTGGCGCACGAACTCGTCCGCCCAGCGCAGGCCGTCGTCGTTCATGACACCTTCCCCGTCCACGACGATCGTGTTCTCCAGGCTGGCCCCGAGCGCATAGCCTGCGGCCCACAGCCGCTCAACGTCCCCGATGAAGCCGAAAGTGCGCGCCCCGGCGATCTCCTCGACGAAGCACTCGGACGTCATGTCGACGACCACGCGCTGGCGACCGATCGCCGCATGATCAAAGACGATCTCGACATCGACCCGGAAACCGTCATGCGGCGTCAGTTCGCCAAATTGAGCCCCGTTTTCGACGCGCACGGGCTTCAGGATCTCGATGACACGGCGCGGCGCGGCCAGACGCCGCATCCCGGCTTGCTCGATCGCCTCGACGAAAGGCAGCGACGATCCGTCGAGAATAGGAACTTCGGGGCCGTCGATCTCGACGGTCGCGTTGTCGACGCCCAGACCATAAAAGGCCGCCATGAGATGTTCGACCGTCGACACCGCCGCGGTGGACGGGTCCCCGATCACGGTCGCGAGTTCCGTCGTCGCCGTATCGCGATGGCGCGCGCGGATCGGCTTGCGACGGTCGTGCGGCAGGTCGGTGCGAATGAAGGAGATGCCCGCATCGGCCGGCGCCGGACGGATCGTCAGGGACGCGGCCGCCCCACCATGGACCCCGACCCCCTCGATCTCGATTCGATCGGCGAGCGTTCTTTGCCAGCCGTCGTTTGCGCGACCCATTCCGCCTGCCCCTCAACGTGCTCAGGCCGATCGCCCGAACGCCTCTCGCCTACGCTGCCGAGGTCCGTAGCAACGACTTCTTCATGCGGCTGTGCCCGCCGGGTCGTCTCTCGAACGAGGGGGACCATAGTCTCGCCCCACGGGTGCCTCAAATGACGCTTTGTTGCGCTCTGTTACCGGCGCAATCAATGCATCCGGCCCGACGCCCGCCATCGGGCATCGGGCCGATTGTTTCGGATTATCCGTAGTTTAGTTGCTTTGACGTCGCAAAAACGCCGGGATGTCGAGCTGGTCCTCGTCGGACATCCGCGGAACCGGGCGCCCCGTCGTACCGAGCTCGGCTTGACGCGGCCGGTTCTGAGCGTCGGCCGGTGCGGGACGGCGCGGCGCCGGCACATCCGTCTGAAGCGCCGGCCGCGGCACCGGCG
>JBGFRS010000040.1:0-16945 GCA_041694995.1 Pseudomonadota bacterium
CGCCGCGGGGAGACCCGCGGCCGCGAGGAGCTCGCTGACGGAGGCCAACCGGCCCGCCGGCGCCTTGATCCCCAAAGGATCAAGCCCCCGGCGGACCCCGCAAGGCCACGAAAAGCGCGGCCGGTCGTCGTGCACGGACCTCGCGGTGGAGCGCCGTCACGAGGCGAACGGCTCGTCGCAGTCGAGCCGGAGTAAAACCCCTTTCCGCGCCCACGCGGCGCTCCACGGCCCCGGACACCCCGCGCCCGCAGGCGACGGGGCTCGAGGCGCGCCGCGCAACGCATTGCTCATGCTCTGTGCCCATCTATCGTGGGCCATGACGAATCAGCTGGTTGATGGAGTTACCGTTCATGCTATGTTCCGGCAATGAAAGGACCCTCGACATGTCCGATGCCGCGCGACATCTGCTCGCACCGTTGGCGACCGGCGCTTCGCGACCATCCTGGCCGATCCGCCGTGGCAGTTCACCTGGGGGCTACTGTGATGCTCGCAAGAGTTCTCAAGCTTCAAGTCGATCGCGACGCCTTTATGGCATGCGAAGACAATCTCTCGTTCATGCGGCCCATGGCCAACGGCATGATGCGGTTGATCGTGACGTCGCCTCCTTACAATTTGGGAAAGGCTTATGAGCGACGCACGAACCTGCAGGATTACGTCAAGTATCAAGCGCAGGTGATTTCGGAATGCGTTCGTCTTCTGTCACCAGACGGTTCGTTGTGTTGGCAGGTTGGGAATCATGTAGATCGGGGAGAGATATTTCCGCTCGACATGGTTTTATATCCCATTTTCAAAGAACATGGGTTGCAATTGAGGAACCGCATCATTTGGCACTTCGAGCACGGTCTTCATTGCACGAAGCGGCTTTCAGGACGATACGAGACAATCCTGTGGTTCACAAAGGGCGACGATTACGTGTTCAACGTCGATCCCATCAGGGTGCCTTCGAAGTACCCCGGCAAGAAATATTTCAAGGGTCCAAAAGTGGGGCAGTTCTCATGTAATCCCTTGGGAAAAAATCCAGGAGATGTTTGGATATTCCCGAATGTCAAGTCAAACCATGTGGAGAAGACAAGCCACCCATGTCAATTTCCTGTGGAGCTAGTCGAGCGACTGGTACTGTCGCTGACGAAGCCGGGCGATGCCGTGTTCGATCCCTACATGGGCGTGGGTTCGGCGGTCGTCGCGGCTCTCATGCATGGTCGTCTGGGCTACGGCTGCGACGTGGTACAAGAGTATGTCGATATCGCTTGGGAACGCGTACACAACTTGAGAGCAGGGCGCCTCAGGACCCGGCCCATGAATCGGCCCGTTTATGATCCGGCGTTGCCGTATGGGGGACACCGTTGAGGATCGCCGCAAAGCACTCGCATCTCAACGGTCTCGAGTTCCTAATGATCCACAAGCCCGTGTTGTGGGACGAAATCATCAATGTCATCACGTCACTCGACGCGGCATTATGCCGTACAAAGGTATCCAAGGAAGCGCGTACCAAGGACAAGCTGCTTTATGCGCCAAAACTCTTGAATGCGGCGATGAGTAGATCCTTCGCTGCTCACGGTTGGACGGAACGTCGGACCAATTATTAGGTGACGTCGGATGCCAAGTTGATTCGTAGGACCATGCAGATGGAAGCGGCGCAACAAAAGGCAGAGATCAACGCCGCTGGTCTCAAGCCGATCGCGTCGTACAATCAAACCGACTTCGTGAAGGAGAGGGTAGCCGTCGAGGTGCAGTTCGGGAAGTACGCCTTCGTAGCCTATGATCTCTTCGTCAAACATATGGCCTTTTACGTCAGCGATGTCATTGACGTCGGCGTTGAAATCCTTCCGATGAAGGAGCTCCAAGCTGAGATGTCGTCCGGCATAGGCTACTACGAGGGTGAGCTGTACAACCTGATCCGCGAAGGTCGCGGCGTTCCCGCTGTGCCGCTCGTGCTAGTAGGCGTCGCCCCCTGATCACCTCCCCCTTCGCCACCTCTTCCCCTTATACCCAGCCGACCCGGGCTTCGGGCCGAGGCGCGCCGCGCAACGCATTGCTCATGCTCTGTGCCCATCTATCGTGGGCCATGACGAATCAGCTGGTTGATGGAGTTACCGTTCATGCTATGTTCCGGCAATGAAAGGACCCTCGACATGTCCGATGCCGCGCGACATCTGCTCAGCACCGTTGGCGACCGGCGCTTCGCGACCATCCTGGCCGATCCGCCGTCAGGGGGCTTCGATGTGAGACGGGGAAGCCTGGACCGCTTCGCTGCGTTCGCGATGACGTCAGGGCCGTCTTCGCGAGGAGGGCGAAGCCCGACGACGCGATCCAGCCTTTTGCCGGCCACGCCTGGACCGCTTCGCTGCGCTCGCAATGACGATTCACGCATCCGTCCTTGCGAGGAGCCGCAGGCGACGAAGCAATCCAGACCTGCAATCCTCTCTGGATCGCCAATTCGGGCTTCGCCCTCCTCGTGATGACGCGTTGCCATATATTGGGCGCATGCGTGAACCCGCCGTCTACATCATGGCCAACAAGCGCAATGGCACGCTCTACGTGGGCGTTACGTCTGATCTCATTCGCCGCGCTTGGCAGCACCGGAACAGCGCGATCGCAGGCTTCACGCAGCGATATGGTTGCAAGCAACTCGTCTGGTACGAAAGCCACTTGCGCATGGACGAGGCAATCGCGCGAGAGAAGCAGATCAAGGCTGGATCGCGTGCCAAGAAGCTGATGCTGATCGAGACGATGAATCCGGACTGGCGCGATCTCTACGATGACCTCGTATCCTGAGGCATCGTTTTGGAAGCCTGGATTGCTTCGCTTCGCTCGCAATGACGTTAAGGCCGTCTTTGCGAGGAGCCGCAGGCGACGAAGCAATCCAGTCTTTTACCGGGCAAGCCTGAATTGCTTCGCTGCGCTCGCAATGACGGCGCGGTCTGTGTCGCGCCGCGCCGGGACGACAGCAAACCCCACACCCGTCATGGCCGGGCTCGTCCCGGCCATCCACGAGACCTTGCGATCACGTTAAACCTGCTCCGCACCAGGCGGCCTCGGGGCGAGGCGCATCAGCCTGCACTGCGGCGGGGAGCGACCGATCCATCGTCGTCACCTCCCCCGTCTCCACCTTTTCCCCTTATACCCCGCCGACCCGGGCTTCGGGCCGAGGCGTTCTGCCGTGTCGTCCGCCTTGAACATGGTGTTCGGGTCGGGCGTGCGGGCGGCGCGTTCGCGGCGGCCGTCGAGCGGGCCGCGCGCCGGGCGCGCCGTTTCCGCGCGGGGGATGTCGGTGTTGTGCGGGCCCATCTCGTCGAGCCTCGGCTTGCGCGCGCGGGGCGGCGGCAGGTTGGCGGACTGACCATACTTCCGCGTGCCACGAAAGCCGCCGGTCTTGCCGTCGACCGCGCTCTGCCGCGCCAGCGGATCGTCGAGGATGGCGAGTTCGGTCGCCTTCAGGCGCTTGATCTCGTCGCGCAGCCGCGCCGCGGTTTCGAATTCGAGGTTCGAGGCGGCCTCGCGCATGCGCGCTTCGAGGTCGGCAAGATGGGCTTCGAGGTTGTGCCCGATGAGCGCGCCGTCCTCGACGAGGCCGGAATCGACGGTGACGCGGTCGCGCTCGTACACGCTGTCGAGGATGTCGGCGATGCCCTTCTTCACGCTCTCCGGCGTGATGCCGTTTTCGGCGTTGTAGGCGAGCTGCTTCTCGCGGCGGCGATTGGTCTCGGCGAGGGCGCGCGCCATCGAGCCGGTGATGTGGTCGGCATAGAGAACGACGCGGCCGTCGACGTTGCGCGCGGCACGGCCGATGGTCTGCACGAGCGAGGTTTCCGAGCGCAGGAAGCCTTCCTTGTCGGCGTCGAGGATGGCGACGAGGGCGCATTCCGGGATGTCGAGGCCCTCGCGCAACAGGTTGATGCCGACGAGCACGTCGAAGGCGCCGAGCCTGAGATCGCGGATGATCTCGATGCGCTCGATGGTGTCGATGTCGGAGTGCATGTAGCGCACGCGCACGCCGTGCTCGTGCAGGTACTCCGTCAGGTCCTCGGCCATGCGCTTGGTCAGCGTGGTGACGAGGGTGCGGTAGCCCTTGGCGGCGACGGCCTTCACCTCGCCGAGGAGATCGTCGACCTGGTCCTTGGCCGGGCGCACGTCGCAGACGGGGTCGACGAGGCCGGTCGGGCGGATCACCTGTTCGACGAAGACGCCGCCGGTGCGTTCGAGCTCCCAGCCGCCGGGCGTCGCCGAGACGTAGACCGTCTGCGGGCGCATGGCGTCCCACTCCTCGAAGCGCAGCGGGCGGTTGTCCATGCAGGAGGGCAGGCGGAAGCCGTACTCGGCCAAGGTCGCCTTGCGCCGGAAGTCGCCGCGGAACATGCCGCCGATCTGCGGCACGGTGACGTGGCTCTCGTCGACGAAGACGAGGGCGTTATCGGGCAGGTACTCGAACAGCGTCGGCGGCGGTTCGCCAGGGCGGCGGCCGGTCAGGTAGCGCGAGTAGTTCTCGATGCCGGCGCAGGAGCCGGTCGCCTCCATCATCTCCATGTCGAAGACGGTGCGCTGTTCGAGCCGCTGCGCTTCGAGGAGGCGGCCCTGCGCGTTGAGCTGGTCGAGGCGCTGGCGCAGCTCCTCCTTGATGCCCTTGACCGCCTGCTGCAGCGTCGGGCGCGGCGTCACGTAGTGGGAATTGGCGTAGACCTTGATGAATTGCAGGTCCTGCGTCTTCTGCCCGGTGAGCGGATCGAACTCGACGATCGACTCGACCTCGTCGCCGAACAGCGAGATGCGCCAGGCGCGGTCCTCGTAGTGGGCCGGGAAGAGGTCGACCGTGTCGCCGCGCACGCGGAAGGTGCCGCGCGTGAAGTCGCCCTGCGTGCGCTTGTACTGCAGCGCCACGAGGTCGGCGAGGAGGCGGCGCTGCTCGATGCGCTCGCCGGCCTTCAGGCCGAAGGTCATCGCCGTGTAGGTCTCGACCGAGCCGATGCCGTAGATGCAGGAGACGGAGGCGACGATGATGACGTCGTCGCGTTCCAGAAGCGCGCGCGTCGCGGCATGGCGCATGCGGTCGATCTGCTCGTTGATCGAGGATTCCTTCTCGATGTAGGTGTCGGTGCGCGGCACGTAGGCTTCGGGCTGATAGTAGTCGTAGTAGGAAACGAAATACTCGACCGCGTTGTTCGGAAAGAAGCTCCTGAACTCGCCGTAGAGCTGGGCGGCGAGCGTCTTGTTCGGCGCGAGGATGAGCGCCGGGCGCTGCGTTTCGGCGATGATCTGCGCCATGGTGAAGGTCTTGCCCGAACCGGTGACGCCCAGGAGAACCTGGTCGCGCTCGAAGCGGCGCACGCCGTCGACGAGTTCGGCGATGGCGGTGGGCTGGTCGCCCTTCGGTTCGAAAGCCGACACGAGATCGAGCCTGACACCGCCTTCCCACTTCTCCGGGCGCGGCGGGCGGTGCGGCGTCCACGGCTTGTCGCCGAACTCCGGGCGGCCCTCGTTCAAGAGCCGTTCGAGCGCATCGGCGGTCGCCGCGACGCCGGCGCCGCTCTCGAAGCGGGCTTGCGCCGCTTCTCCGAAGCCCGCGCCCGGATAGGCGGCGCCGCGATTGATCGCGGGGTTGAGAACGTCGGCGAGCTTCGGATCGAGCGGCGCCATCGCCTCTTTCGAGGCCTTCGAGCGCGGCGTGCGGGGCTTTGGGGGCATCCGCGCACTATGGCCGCCGCGGCCTGGCGACGGAAGAGGATCAATCGCCGCCGAAGGCGGCCATGCGCTGCGCGCCGCCCGCGCCGCGCGCAAGGGCGGTGCCGCGGTGGGCGACTGCCGGGGTTGACGGGCGGGCCTCGTCCGTCTTGCCTATTGCCCGGTCCGCTGGGGAGGGTTGGGCATGACGTGCGCGCGCGGTTGGGTTCGCAACCTTGTTCTCGTGTTCATGGTCGTCGTCGCAGCGCCGGTTATGGCGCAGGGGCGCGTCCACTTCGTCGGCGTCGCGGCGTGGGACGAGCATGTCTTCCGATCGGAAGTCTCCGGTGCGCAGAGCGTCGTTGCCTCGACGTTCGGCGCGGCCGGCTCTACCACATTGGCCAACGGATGGGGCGAGCGGGTAACCGCGGGGACGCTTACGGCAACACTGCGTGCCACCGGCGCGCGCATGAACCGCGATCGGGACGTGCTCTTCCTCTTTCTTACCTCGCACGGCGACCGCGGCCGCGGCGTCGCCCTCCGCCAGGGTTCCGTCTACGGGCATCTCCCACCCGGCGCCGTGCGCAGCGCCCTGTCGGCCGCAGGAATCCGCAATGCGGTCGTCGTCGTGTCGGCGTGCTATTCTGGGATGTACACGGCCCTGGCGAGCCCGAACACCCTGGTCATCACCGCGGCGAGAAGCGACCGCGCGTCGTTCGGTTGCCGTCCCGGCAACACGTGGACCTATTTCGGCCGCGCCTTCTTCGCCGAATCCTTGAGCCGCACCCGCTCGCTGCGGCGGGCCTTCGCCTCGGCGCGTGGCATCGTCGCGCGGCAGGAGCGCGCGGAGCGCTTGGTCCCGTCCGAACCGCAGATGGCCGGCGGACGGCAGGTTCTCGCCCTGCTCGACGGTCAGACGGGACGCTGAGCGCGGTCGCCGTCGGAGGACTGTCCGTCAGGCACGCCGCGCGGTCGGGCACGCGTCGGGGAGCGTGTCCGACAGGGCGCGGCGCTCGCGCCGCAGAATCTCTTCTACTCCATGGCGCTCGAGCGCGCGCCAGCGCGCGACGAGGTCGGCCTCGACCAGGCCGGCGCGGTGTGCCGCGCCGATGGCCCGCACGGCTTCGGCGTCCAGCGTGGTGCGGAAATCCGCACGCTCGCCGACGGTGCGCGGCGAGGACGCCCAGGCGCGGGCATAGTCGCGCAGCGACATCTGGAACGCGGCGCGGCGGTCGATGTCGCAGGGCATGACCATGGCGGCGCGGGCCGTGACGATGACGGCGCGGCGCAAGGTATTGCGTGTCGCATCCTCATCGCCCAGGAGCGAGACGAGCTGCGGCGAGAGCGGGGCTGCTTCGGGCTGGGTCGCGGCAGGCGCCAGCGGCGCGGGCACGACCGGCGTCGTGCTCCCTGGATGGATGTCCGTCACCGACGGACTGCTGCGCAAAGCGGCGGCCGGGCGGTTCGGGGACGGCGCGAGCCAGCGTTCCACAACGGCACGCGGATTGCCCGGCAAGGCGCCGGCGAATTGCAAGACGAGCCCGCCGGAAAGGCCCGCGAGGAACAGAATTCCGATCTGCACGGGAAAGGCGACGCGACACATATCCTTGCCTTCGTCTCGTTCGGCGATGGTCGCCACGGCACGAGCAAGGCATGGGCCGGATCAGGTGTGCGAATTTGGTACGGGAGGAACGTGGTCGAAGGCTCCGGTTAACCGTGCTTGGCATGGCCCTGACGGGCAAAAGGCCATCAGCCCGAGCAGTGCGGGCGCTGATCGCGCGTTGCGTCAACCCGTGTAACCGAAGCGCCGCGGCAGCCACAGGATGATGTCCGGCACGAGAATCATGATCAGGAGCGCGACGATCAGGACGCCGATGAACGGCCAGATCGCCGCGATGATCGCGCGCAGCGGAATGCCGGTCGTGGCATTGATGACGAAAAGGAGAACGCCGTAAGGCGGCGTGATCAATCCGATCATGCAGTTCACGACGGAGACGATGCCGAAGTGGACGAGATCGATCCCGAGCGCCCGGCACGTCGGAATGAACAGCGGGATGATGACAAGGATGATCGTGCTCGCATCGAGCAGGCAGCCGAGAACGAGGAACAGCACGTTGATCGCGAGCAGGAAAGCAAGCGGCGAGATGTCGAGCCCCTGCATCGCGCTCGCCACCTGCGCCGGAATGTTCTCGCTGGCAACGATGTAGTTGAAGATCAGCGCCGCCCCGATGATGAGCCCGACCGAGGCGGAGGAACGGGCGCTCTCGCGCATCACGCCGCGGATCGTTGCGACATTGAGGGCGCGGTAGAGGAAGGCGGCGACGATGAGGGCATAGAAGGCGGCGATCGCGGCGGCTTCCGTCGGTGTGGTCACGCCGCCATAGATGCCGACGAGCAAGATCACCGGCATCATCAGCGCCGGAAAGGCGCGCACGGTTACGGCTGGGATCTCACGGAGCGGGACCGGCCTTTCGAGCGGCACCTCATAGCGTCGAGCCATCATTGCGTTCAGAGCCATGAGGACGGCCCCCATGATCACGCCCGGCACGATGCCACCCAAGAACAGGTAGCCGATCGAGGCGTCCGACACGAGGGCGTAGAGCACCATCGGGATCGAGGGCGGGATGATCGGGCCGATCGTGGAGGATGCGGCCGTGATCGCAGCGGCATAGCCGGGCGTGTAGCGGCCGTCCTTCGTCATCATGTTGATGATGACGCGCCCGATCCCGACCGCATCGGCAACGGCGGAGCCGGACATGCCGGCGAAGATCATGCTCGCGACGACGTTGACGTGCCCAAGGCCGCCCTTGAAACGGCCGACGATGGCCACGCAGAATTGCAGCAATCGCTCGGAGATTGTGCCCGCGTTCATCAGATTGGCGGCGACGATGAACAATGGGACCGCCAGAATGACGAAGGAGTCATAGAGGCCCTGGATGATCTGCTCGGCGGCGAGGCCGAGGTCCTGCCCCTTCATGGCGAGGTATACGATCGCGGCCACGATCATCGACAGCGCGATCGGCGCGCCGATGCCGGCGAGCAGGAACAGGGCGACGACGCAAGCGGCGAAGGCCAAGGTCATGGGTTCGCGCGTTCCTCGACGTCTGGGTCACCGCCGCGGACGATGGCGCGCGCGCGCCAGATATAGCGCGCGATGATCGCGACTGCGAACACGAGATAGATCGAGAACACGACGTCGAGCCGGATGCCGATCACGGCGCTGCGCTTGATCTCGTAGAAGGTCACGTAGCTCCATGTCGCGGGCAGCGCGGCGAGCATGCCGCCTGCAATGGCGAGCGCGGAAACCAAGGCGAAGGCGCGCCGCATGCTGCGCGAGACAGCCACGTACAGCACGTCGAAGCGCACATGGTCGCGCTCGCCGAGCACGAAGGCGCACCCCCAGAACACAACCCAGAGCCACAGCGTGAGACAGGCTTCGAGCGTCCAACTCGCGGGCGCGTTGAACACGTAGCGCGAGCCGATCTGCACGAGGAAGGTCGCGAACATCAACGCCAGCAGAGCCGCGCCGACGTCCTCGGCGAGGCCCTTGAGGCGGCGCGCGAGAGCAGACACGCAGGCGCGATCAGCGGATGGCGTTCACCCGATCCACCATTCCGGCCGGCCAGTCGCGTGCGAAGCGCGATGCGAGATAGTCGGCCTGCACCTTGCGGCGGAAGGACTCGACATCCGGCTCGTAGACCCGCAGGCCCCGATCACGGAAAAAGGCCTCGAGTTCGGATTCGAGGGCAAGCTGCCGGCGCCGGGCGAGTTCCGACGTGTCGTCGGCGGCCTTCTGGATGGTCGCCTGCTGCGCCGGTGTGAAGCGGTCGAACGCGCGCTTGGAGATCGCGAGATAGTTCTGGTCGACGAGGTGGCTCGTCAGCACGATCTGCCGCGTCACTTCGTAGAACTTCGAATCGCGGTTGGTCGGCAGCGGGTTGTCCTGCCCGTCGATCGCGCCGGTCTGCAGGGCCGTGTAGATTTCGGTGAAGGCGAGCGGCAGCGGATTCGCCCCGAGCGCCTGGCCGAGGAACAGCCACGCTTCCGTGTTCGGCATCCGCAGGCGGACGCCCGCCATGTCCGCCGGCGTGCGGATGGTACGGTCGATGCGCAGATTGATCTGACGCCGGCCGAGATACATGACGGAGAGGAGCTTGACGTTGAGGCGGCTTTCGGTCTGCGCCTTGAGATCGTTCAGCATGGGGTTTGCGAACACCTTCTGCTGGTGCTCGGCGTCGCGCAGCAGATAGCCGGCGGTGAAGATCGACCAGGCGGGGATGAGGGTTGCGAGTTCCTGCGGCGAGGTGACCGACATCTCCAGATTGCCGCGGGCGATCGCTTCGAGCTCCGTACCTTGCCGGAACAGGGTCGCGTTCCAGTGCGGCTGGAAGGTCGCGAAGGCGCTGACCGCGGGACCGAACACCTCCATGAGCGCGACGGCGCGTTGGTCCGTCGGCGTCATCGGGCCGGACAGTCGCAGCGTCGGCGTCTGCGCCGCTGCCGGACGCAGGCCGGTAAGCCCGATCGCGGTGGCGGCGAGGCCCGTCATCATGGTGCGGCGTTTGATCGAGATGGTCATGGATGCGTCCTCTCCTGAGAGGCGTCGTTCTTGCGTGCCTCGGCATCAGCCGAGGCGCCGGCACGCCCTTATCGAGGAGTTTGACGCAAACCTGTTCCATGTCAAATGCTGCAGGCGCCGCGCCTTGTAGAGGGTATGCGCCCCTCTCGACTTGCTCGGCTTCGGTGGCCTATGCAGGGGCTTCTCAGGCCGGTGTTCTCGTCGCACGCAACGGATGTCCCATGCCGCGTTGGTCGCCGCAGCAGAGCGCCGCGCTCGATGCCGTGTCGGGCTGGCTCGCGACCGTCACGGGCGCGCGGCGCCCGCGCAACCGACAGGTCTTCCGCCTGTTCGGCTACGCCGGAACGGGCAAGACGACGCTCGCCCGCCACATCGCGGAAGGCGTCGACGGGCCGGTCGCCTTCGCCGCATACACGGGCAAGGCGGCGCTCGTCATGCGTGGCAAGGGTTGCGAGGGCGCGACGACGATTCACTCTCTGATCTATCGTCCGCGGCAGTCGAGCGATGACGAAGCGCCGACCTTCGCGCTGAACCGCGACAGCGCGGCGGCGGCGGCCAAGCTCGTCGTGATCGACGAATGCTCCATGGTCGATGAAGAATTGGGGCGCGATCTCTTGTCCTTCGGCGTTCCCGTTCTCGTACTCGGCGACCCGGCGCAACTGCCGCCGGTCAAGGGCGGCGGGTTCTTCACCGAGCACGAGCCCGACGCGATGCTCACCGAAGTGCACCGGCAGGCACAGGACGATCCGATCGTGCGGATGTCGATGGCGGTGCGTGCGGGAGGGCCGCTGAAGCTCGGCAGCTATGGCGAGTCGAGTGTCATTCGCCGCGCTGAAATCGACAAGGATCGTATCCTTGCGGCCAACCAGGTGCTCGTCGGCCTCAATCGGTCACGGCGCGCCTACAATCAACGCATTCGTGCCTTGTGCGGGTTCTCGACGCCTTTGCCCTCCGTCGGCGACAAGCTCGTTTGCTTGCGCAACGATAAGAAGAAGGGCCTCCTCAACGGCTCGCTCTGGCTCGTGAAGGAAGCTGCAAACGGAACCGGCGCCGTCGTGAAGATGCGCGTCGTTCCGGAGGAGGACATCGCCGCCAAGGCGAAGCGTGTCTCCGTGCTCGCGCCGTTCTTCGACGGCGACGAAGCCGCGATTCCGGCTTCGCTCAAGCGGCACTCGGATCAGTTCGACTATGGCTACGCGCTCACCGTGCACAAGGCGCAAGGCTCGCAATGGGACGACGTCGTGCTCTTCGACGAGAGCTACGCCTTTCAGGAACACCGATGGCGTTGGCTGTACACAGGCGTGACACGTGCGGCGCATAAGCTGACCGTGGTTGTGTAGAAGGTTCCCATGCGCGCCGCGACCGCAGGCCTGGTCCTGCTCCTGGCAGCGCCTCGCGCGCCGCCGCATTGTCCGCGGGGGGTGCGGGCCTCAGCGCAAGACCAGCCAGACGGCGAAGGCGACGACGAGGGCGAGCAGAACCCAGCGGCCGGCGCGCGTCGCGAACACGGCGCGCGCGAGCTTGCGCCGGTTCTCGATCGAGGCCCGACCGCCGTAAAGCGGATGGTAAGAAGGATCAGGAGCCGGCGGTAAACCGTCCGGCGCGGGCGGTCGTGTCATCGCACGGCGTCCTTCTGGTCAATTTGCGATCCATGATTCACATTCTAGCCATCGCCGTCGGATAGTCGACCGGGCATCGTTCGAAATGCGGAGGCTTGGTCATGTCCAAGGCACGCGAGGCGGGGTTGGCGCATCAGCGCTTCGGTGTCGGAGCGCGCCCCGGCGACGTGCAGGCCGCGGCATCCGATCCGCGCGGCTATCTCGAGGCGCAATTGGATCGCGCGGCCGAGGCCGTGGTCACCGCGCCTCTTCCGGCTGGCGACGAAGCCGTCCGGCGCTTCATGGCCATGCGCCGTGACGCTGTCGCTGCCCAGGAAGCCGACGCGCGAGCGCGTCGCGAACGGCTTGCCCTGGTGGCGCAAGGGCCGTTGCCGGGCATGGAAGGCAAGCTCGATCCTGTCGCGCCAGGGCCCGAGGATCGGGCGCGGCGCGTCATTCTGGTGCCCGAGATCCAAGCGAGCTTTCACCACGCTTTCGCGACGCCCGCCGGCTTTCTCGAACGGCTGGCGTTGTTCTGGACCAATCACTTCGCCGTTTCGATCCGTAAAGGCGGAATTGCGCCCGCGCATGTCGGGGCGTTCCTGCGCGAAGCGATCCGACCGCATGTCGCGGGCCGCTTCGTCGACATGCTCGTCGCCGTCGAGACGCATCCGGCGATGCTGTTCTATCTCGACAACCAGCGCTCGATGGGGCCGAACTCGCGCGCCGGCCGCAATCGCGGGCGTTCGCTCAACGAGAATCTCGCGCGCGAAATCCTGGAGCTCCACACGCTCGGCGTCGATGGCGGCTACACGCAGGCGGACGTCACCGCCCTCGCCCAGGTGATCACGGGCTGGTCGATCGTTCCAGCCCAGGAGGCAGAGGGCGGCCGCTTCGCCTTCCGCGCCAACATGCACGAGCCGGGTCCGAAGACGCTCCTTGGCAGGAGCTACCCGCAAGACGGTCAGGAGCAAGGGCTCGCCGTGCTCGCCGATCTCGCGCGGCATCCGTCCACCGCGCGGCACGTCGCGCGCAAGCTCGTCACCCATTTCATCGCCGATGAGGCTCCGGCAGCGCTCGTCGCCGATCTGACGCAGGCTTTCCGGCACAGCGACGGCGATCTCAAGGCCGTCTATCGCACTCTGATCGCGTCGCGCGAGGCGTGGGAGTGTCCGCTCACCAAATTGCGCACGCCGATGGAGATGCTGATCGCCGTGTGCCGCGCGACCGGGTTCAAGCCGGAAGCCGGTCCGGTCCAGAACTGGATGAACGTGATGGGCCAACCGGTCTGGGCACCGCCGTCGCCGAAGGGCTTCCCGGACGCGGCGGCGACGTGGATGGCGCCCGATGCGATCCGCGCGCGGCTCGACTGGGCGATGACCTTCGGTCAGCGCCTCGGCGGGCGGCTCGATGCCGTTTCTCTTGGCGAAGACGTCTTCGGCGCCCTTTTGACCGACGAGACCAAGACGGCGCTGCGCCGTGCCGAAAGCCGCCAGCAGGCGCTGGCGCTTCTGATCATGTCGCCGGAATTCCAGCGGAGGTGACGATGCTGATCGACTGCCCGCTCTCGCGCCGTTCGTTCCTCGCCGGCACTGGCGCCTTGTTCGCCTGGTCGTTCATGCCGGCCTTCGCCTCTGCCGCGCAGGGACGCGACCCGCGCTTCCTCACGATCATCCTGCGCGGCGGGCTCGATGGGCTCTCCGCCGTGCCCGCGGTCGGCGATCCGGACTATGGGCGCCTGCGCCGCGATCTCGCCATGCCGACGGACGGCCCGAATGCGGTTCTGCCGCTCGACGGCTTCTTCGCGCTCAACGCGCGCATGACCCATCTGCACCGGCTCTATCGCAACGGCCAGGCGCTCATCCTGCACGCGGCGGCGACGCCCTATCGCGAGCGGTCGCATTTCGACGGGCAGGACGTGTTGGAAACCGGCCTCGATCGGCCCGGTGGCCGCGACGGCTGGCTCAACCGCGCGCTCGCCGCCTTGCCGCGCGGCGAACGCCTGCCGAAGCCGCGCGGTCTTGCCATCGGCGCCACGGTGCCGCTCATCCTGCAAGGCTCCGAGTCGATCACCTCCTGGTCGCCGCAGGTTTTTCCGCCGGCGAGTGAAGAGACCGTGCGGCGGCTGCTCGCCCTCTACGAGGCGCGCGATCCCGTGCTCGCACGCGCTCTGGCGGAGGGCGTCGACATCGGGCGCACGGCCGCGCGCCAGGGCTTGGCAGGGCTCGGCCGCGCGGCGACGCCCGAAGGCTTCTTTGCCGACCAGGCTATGGCCGCCGCCCGTCTGATGTCGCTTGAGGACGGACCGCGCGTCGCCGCCATGAGCTTCGACGGCTGGGACACGCATGCCGACCAAGGGCCGCAAGAGGGGCGTCTCGCCCGTCTGCTCGCAGGTCTCGATGCGGCGATCGGCGCGCTCGAACAGGGGCTCGCGCCGGTATGGCCGCAGACCGTCGTTGCCATCGTCACCGAGTTCGGGCGCACGGCGCGGGGAAACGGCACCGACGGCACGGATCACGGCACGGCGACGGTTGCCTTCCTCATCGGCGGCGCGGTTGCCGGCGGTCGCGTCGTGGCCGATTGGCCGGGCCTCGCCGAAGCCCGCCTCTACCAGAACCGCGACCTCGCACCGACCATGGATTTGCGCGCGGCGCTGAAGGGCGTTCTCGCCGACCATCTCGGCCTCTCGGCCCGCACGCTGAGCGAGCGCGTGTTCCCGGGGAGTGCCGGAGCGGCCCCGATCGGCGGCCTTCTGCGCGTGTGAGCGCGTCGGCTCTCGCGTTAACGTTTTATTTACGCACGATCACGGTTTCGCCCCAAGCGGCGAAGCATTTTGCCACGATCGTCCTCGAACGTCGCAACATCGCGAATCGCAATTCGCGTGCGAGGGGGAGATGCTCATGCCGCGTTATGTTGCGTATCGACCGCGTGTTGACACCTGGAACATCGCCAGGGTCGATATCGTTGAGTGGCAGTCTGGCCTCCGGAGGCGTTTCGTGCGCTATGCCCTGTTGTGGGCGCTTGCTTTCGTCGTGATTCTTGTCGCCGCCCTCGCCGGCATGGAGGCCGCCGAGGCGGCCCCGTCGGTTAAAATCGGCGCCGGGTCGAGTTTCGGCGTGCCGTTCCTGCTCGCGGCCTTGCTCGGCGGCGCTGGCGCACTGACCACACTTCTGTGGCGGCGGCTGCTTGCACCCGACCGCGTGGTTCGCTCCCGCCGCATCAAGTAACCCTCCGCTCGGGCCAAGCTTCGGCCGTCGTGGCGCTTACGGATATGGCGCCGCCGTAAAGTCGCTATCGTGGTCGGCTCTTGCATCGGGGTCCGTCATGCAGCGTGCGGTCGTGATGTTGGCCTTGCTCGCCGCCTTCGAGGCGCAGGCTCAGGCGCCGCAGACGGTTGCGGTGCAAGGCGGGCAGGTGCGGGTCGAGACGGTGGCCTCCGGGCTCGAGAACCCGTGGGGCATGGCCTTCCTGCCCGACGGGCGCCTTCTCATCACCGAGCGGCCGGGCCGATTGCGGCTCGTCACGCGCGAGGGACAGGTGTCCGCGCCGGTAAGCGGCCTGCCGTCGATCTTCGTGCGCAGCCAGGGCGGGCTCCTCGACCTCGCTCTCGATCCGAGTTTTGCGAGCAACCGTCTCGTCACGATCTGCTACGCCGCCGAGGGCCCAGGCGGTGCGAGCACTCACGTCGCGCGCGGGCGGCTCGTCGAAGACGGCGGCACCGCACGCTTGGCCGATGTGCAGGTCATCTTCCGGCAGCAGCCGGCTTTGAGCCGGGGCGCGCATTTCGGCTGCCGCCTCGTCTTCACACGCGATGGCCATCTGTTCGTCACGCTCGGCGATTTCTTCCAACAGATGCGCGAGGCGCAGAACCTCGCAAACACCATCGGCAAGGTGGTGCGCCTGAGGCCCGATGGGTCGATCCCGCCCGACAATCCCTTCGTGAATCGGCCGGGCGCCGATCCCGCGGTCTTCTCCTACGGCCATCGCAACGTACAGGGCGCGACGCTCGGGCCCGATGGCGCGCTCTGGATCTCGGAGCACGGCGCCCGCGGCGGCGACGAGATCAACCGCGTGGAGGCGGGCAAGAACTATGGCTGGCCGGTCGTGACCTTTGCGCTCGATTATTCCGGCGCCGTCATCTCGAACGAGACGTCGCGGCCGGGCATGGAGCCGCCGATCCATCATTGGCCGAACAGCGTGACCGTCGCACCGTCCGGCGCGGCCTTCGTGTCGGGTGATCTCTTTCCGAATTGGCGCGGGCACATGCTGGTCGGCGGTTTGCGCAGCCGCGCGCTCGTGCGCCTCGCCATGGCGAATGGTCGTGTGACCGGCGAGGAGTGGATGCTCGAATCGCTCGGCGAACGCATCCGCGACGTGCGCCTGGGGCCCGACGGCGCGATCTGGCTCTTGACCGATAGCCCGCGCGGACGCGTGCTGCGCGTCACGCCCGCGCGGTGATCGGCAGAACGACGGGCGGAGCGTAGGGCGAGGCGAGCGAGGGCACGGCGGTTCCGGAGGATGGTGCCGCGCACCGCGGCTGTGTTCGCACCGCTGCAAGGGCTGAATAGCAACGGGCCGGCGCTTGGCCGGCCCGTGCGTTGTGCGATCGTGCGGTTCACGCAGTCTGTTGGATGGCCGAAAGCACCCAGCGCCGCCCCGTTTCCGAACCACGGCGGAAGGTCCACAGCTCGGTCGCCTCGGCCGCGGTCGTCGCGCCCTCGACCACACGGCCCGACGCGCGCTCGACGAGCTGGTCGACGAGGGCATAGCGCATCGCAACCGTCGCATAATCGGTCGGCCCTTCTCGCCAGGCCTCGGCAAGATCGCCTTGCAGCAGCTTCACGTCCGAGATGCGGGGCGCGAGGCCGCGCGCGGCGATATCGGCGAGTTCCTGCTCGAAGTAGGCGGCGACCTCCGGCGTCGCACGCGTGCGGATCGCCGGGATGTCGCTGCGGCCATAGGCGAGTTGGATATCTCCGAGCAGGCGCTCGAAGGCATCGTAATCCTCAGCCGCGATGCCGACCGTGTCGCTCGGCCGTATCGGTGCCGGCATGCGCGCCACGGCGGCTGCGCCGAGCGCGTTCGGGCCGGCGGCGGGCGCCGGACCGGCCGG
>JBGFRS010000046.1:0-87481 GCA_041694995.1 Pseudomonadota bacterium
CGGCTCCAGCCGCGCCTGCCGGGCGCGGGACGCCTACACCGCGCCAGGCACCGACGCCGGCCGGTCGTTCAGCCTCTCCGGCCGCCGACAAGTCGCGGCCGGCGCAGCCGACATTGCCGCAGCCGGGCCGCACCGGCGGGATGGTGCTCCGCACGCTGTCGGAAGAAGAGAAAGAGATGCGCGCCCGCATTCTGCAGGATGCGAAGGCACGCGAGGACGATGATCGGCGGCGAGCGCTTGATGAAGCAACCCGGCGGCAGGAGCTCGAAGAGGTGCAGCGGCGCGAACGCGCCGCTGCCGAAGCGCGTCGCCGCGAGGAAGAGGACCGCCACCGGCGCGAAGAAGAGACCAAGCGCCGCGCCGAGGCGGAAGCAAAGCGGCGTCTCGGTGATGATGCGGGCGCGGCGCCAGCCCGCAGCACAACAGCGGCCGCGCGACCCGGCACGGCGGCGCGGCCAGGAACCACGCCCGCAGCGGCGCCAGCCGCGCGTAGCCCGCTCGGCTTTCGCCGGACGGCTGAAGAGGATGATGACGAGAGCGGTCGTGCCCGTCCCGGCGCGCGCAAGACCGTTCGTCCCGCGCCTGTGAGGACCGAGAAGCGTGACGTCGACCGTCGCCCTGGTCGAATAGACATCACCGCCGCCCTCAATGATGAAGATGGCCGCGCCCGCTCGGTCGCCGCAATGAAGCGGCGGGTGCAGCGCAATCAGCGCCGCATGATGGGCGATCAACCGCGCGAGAAGCTAGCGCGCGAAGTAGTCTTGCCCGAGACCATCACCATTCAGGAACTTGCGAATCGTATGTCGGAGCGCGCGGTCGATGTGATCCGCTTCCTGATGCGCCAGGGTCAGCTCGCGAAGATCACCGATGTCATCGACGCGGATACGGCGCAGCTCATCGCCGAGGACTTCGGCCATACCGTGAAGCGCGTTTCAGACTCCGACGTCGAGGAAGGCCTGTTCACGCAGCCGGACGATGTCGGCGAGATGCAGCCGCGTCCACCGGTCGTGACCATCATGGGCCACGTCGACCACGGCAAGACCTCGCTCCTCGATGCGATCCGGAAGACGAACGTTGTTTCCGGCGAAGCAGGCGGCATTACGCAGCACATCGGCGCCTATCAGGTTACGTCGCCGCTGGGCGACAAGGTCACCTTCATCGATACGCCGGGTCACGCGGCCTTCACCGCCATGCGCGCGCGGGGCGCCAAGGTGACCGACCTCGTCGTTCTCGTCGTTGCGGCGGATGATGGCGTGATGCCTCAGACGGTGGAGGCGATCAGCCATGCGAAGGCGGCAAAGGTGCCGATGATCGTGGCGATCAACAAGATCGACAAGCCTGACGCCAATCCGACGCGCGTGCGCACCAACCTCCTGCAGCACGATGTTCAAGTGGAGTCGATGGGCGGCGAGACCCTCGAAGTCGAAGTGTCAGCGAAGACCGGCCAGGGCCTCGACAAGCTCCTGGAGACGATTGGGTTGCAGGCCGAGGTGCTCGACCTCAAAGCGAAGGCCGACCGTCCGGCCGAGGCGATCGTGGTCGAAGCCAAGCTCGATCGTGGGCGCGGACCCGTCGCATCGGCGATCGTGCAGCGCGGAACGCTCAAGGTCGGGGATATTGTCGTCGCCGGCTCAGCCTGGGGCCGCGTGCGCGCGCTCGTCACCGACACGGGCGATACGATCGCCGAAGCCGGGCCATCGATGCCGGTCGAAATCCTGGGGTTCGCCGGCGTGCCGGAAGCCGGTGATCGCCTCGCCGTGGTCGACAGCGAAGCGCGCGCGCGCGAAATCGCCGCCTATCGCGAACGCAAGAAGCGGGAACGCGCGCAAGCCCGCGCGGCCGGTCAGCGCACGACCCTTGCCGACATGATGAGCCAGATCAAGTCCGGCGTCGGCAAGAAGGAACTCATGCTCGTGGTCAAAGGCGACGTGCAAGGGTCCGTCGAGGCGATCTCCGGTGCACTCGGCAAACTCGGCAACGACGAGGTCGGCGCGCGTATCCTGCAATCGGGCGTTGGCGGCATCACGGAATCGGATGTGACACTCGCCTCCGCCTCGAAGGCCGTCATCATCGGATTCAACGTGCGCGCATCACGTGAGGCCCGCGAAGCCGCGGAGCGTGAAGGCATCGAGATCCGATATTACAACATCATCTACGATCTCGTGGATGACGTGAAGCAGGCGATGACCGGCCTTCTTGCTCCGACCTACCGCGAAGAGATGCTCGGCAACGCGGAAATCCTCGAGGTCTTCAACATCACGAAGGTCGGCAAGGTCGCCGGCTGCCGTGTCACCGAAGGCAAGGTCGAACGCGGTGCCGGCGTGCGGCTCATCCGCGACAATGTCGTGGTGCACGAGGGCAAGCTCAGCCAGCTCAAGCGCTTCAAGGACGACGCGAAGGAAGTCGTCGTCGGTCAGGAGTGCGGCATGGCCTTCGAAAACTACCAGGACATGCGCATTGGCGACGTGATCGAGTGCTACCGCGTCGTAGAAGTCGCGCGCACACTGTAACCATCGCGCGGCGGCGTTGGCCGCCGCGCTCTGAACCGTTGCCGGGTTCAAGCCCCGGGCGGAGACGACTGTCATGCGACATGGCCATCCTGGCGCGCCGAGCGCCCCATCAAACCGCCAGCTGCGCGTCGGTGAAAACTTGCGCCACGCACTCGCCGACATCTTCCAACGCGACGGCGTTGACGATCGGGCGCTCGCAGGGGTGTTCATCACCGTGCCCGAGGTGCGCATGTCGCCGGACCTCAAGCTCGCCACCGTCTATATCATGCCGCTCGGCGGCAAGAACGTCGACGGCGTTGTGGCGGCGCTCGAGCGGCACAGGCGACAGCTCCGCGGCGCCCTCGCGAAGCGTGTCGACATGAAATTCATACCCGAATTGCGCTTCCGTGCGGACGAAACCTTCGCGGCGGGCGAGATGATTGATCGGCTTCTCACCTCGCCCGAAGTCACGCGCGATACACGCCGGAACGAGGGCGACGGGTGACGGCGAAACGCAGTGACAAACGCGACGTGCACGGCTGGATCGTCCTCGACAAGCCTTCGGGCATGACCTCGACTCAAGCCGTCGGCGCCGTGCGCTGGGCCTTGCGCGCAAAAAAGGCAGGGCACGCTGGTACGCTCGATCCGCTTGCGACCGGCGTGCTCCCGATCGCGCTCGGTGAGGCGACGAAGACCGTCGCCTTTGCGATGGACGGCGTGAAGCGCTACCGCTTCACCGTGCGCTGGGGCACAGAGACCGACACGGACGATGCTGAGGGCAGTATTGTGGCCCGCAGTGACGTGCGGCCGACTTGCGCTGCCATCGAAGCCATCCTGCCGCGCTACATTGGCAAGATTAATCAGGTGCCACCGCGCTATTCGGCCATCAAAATCGAGGGTGAGCGCGCATACGATCTCGCGCGCGACGGGGAGATCGTTGATCTTGAGCCGCGGCGCGTCCTGGTGCTCGCGCTGAAGCTCATCGAGCAGCTGGATGCCGACCACGCCGTGTTCGAATGTGAGTGCGGCAAAGGAACCTATGTGCGCGCGCTCGCACGCGACATCGGCCGTGATCTCGGTGCGTTCGGCCACGTGTCGCAGTTGCGCCGCACCCGCGTCGGCGCCTTCGATGAGGCGGCGACAGTATCGCTCGAGGCGGTGCGGGCGCTCCGCGAGAGCGCTTCCACCGACAGCGATGCCAAGGCGCTGCTGCGCCCGATCGCAACCGCCCTCGGCGATCTGCCTGAAGTCAAGATCGACCGATCGTCTGCCGAACGCCTGCGGCGCGGCCAATCGTCGATCCTGAAGGGTCGCGACGCGCCGATTCTGGAAGGACCCGCCTACGCGACGTGTCTCGGCGATCTCGTTGCCATCGGCGAAGTCGAGCGCGGCGAGTTCCGCCCGACGCGCGTCTTCATCGGCGTCGGATGACAGCCCATCACAGGGAAGGACCACTTTCGGCGGCGAAGTTGCTGCAACGGGTGACAGAGGGGTAACCACAGGTTATCGCGCTCAAACCCGAGCATAGAGCGGTGACTTCAATGGCATCGTCGAGGCGCGCGCGTTCTGCTAACGTCGCGCCGCATGCTCAACGATCGCTACATCCTGCTCATCGTCGGCGGTGGCATTGCCGCCTATAAGGCGCTCGATCTCGTCCGTCGTCTGAAGGAACGCAAGGCCCGTGTGCGCGCCGTGATGACTGCGGGGGCGCAAGAGTTCGTGACGCCTCTGTCCTTTGCTGCTCTGACCGGGGAACGCGTGCACACTGATCTGTTCGATCGGCTGGAAGAGGCCGATATCGGTCACATTCGCTTGGCGCGCGAAGCCGACCTGGTCATTGTGGCACCCGCGACGGCGAACCTCCTCGCACGCATGGCGCACGGCTTGGCGGACGATCTTGCAGCGACAGTCCTTCTTGCGACGACCGTGCCGATCCTCGTTGCGCCGGCAATGAACCCGACCATGTGGACGCACCCAGCGACGGCGGCAAATGTTGCGACGTTGCGCGCGCGTGGCATCCATGTCGTTGGGCCGGGCACGGGCGTCATGGCGGAACCCGAGAGCGGCACCGGCCGCTTGGCCGAACCGCTCGACATCGTTGCGACAGCGGAAGCGATCCTCGCCGGTCAGCCTGTCATCGCCCCCGTCGCGTCAACCGCACCGGCGGTGCCCATGCCCGTACCCCCGGGCCCGTTGAGCGACGCGCATGTACTCGTTACCTCGGGGCCGACGCACGAACCGATCGACCCGGTGCGCTATCTCGCAAACCGTTCTTCCGGCAAACAGGGCCACGCGATTGCTGCGGCCGCCGCCGCGGTGGGCGCTCGCGTAACGCTGATCTCAGGCCCGGTGGCTCTTCCCGATCCCGCGGGCGTCACGGTCATTAAAGTGCAGACCGCGCGCGAAATGTTGAAGGCGGTGGAGGCGGCACTGCCCGCTGACGTGTTGGTCGCCGCCGCCGCCGTGGCGGATTGGCGAACCTCCGGTACGGCACCGGAGAAGATTAAGAAAGTGCCGGGTGCACGCGGGCCAACGCTTGCCCTGGTCGAGAACCCGGACGTGCTCGCCACCATCGCGCGACGCCGAACCCATCGCCCCGATCTTGTCGTCGGCTTTGCGGCAGAAACCGAGAACATCGTCGAAAACGCAGTCGCCAAGCGCGCGCGCAAGGGCTGCGACTGGATCGTCGCGAACGACGTGTCCCCGGAGACAGGCATCATGGGCGGGGACCGCAACACGATACATCTCGTGACGCCGACAGGAGTTGAATCATGGTCGCCAGCAAGCAAGGACGAGGTGGCCCGCAGACTCGTGCAGCGCATCGCGGATGCGCTCAAAGGCGAATGACATGGCGGTGATGGTCCGCATCGTGCAATTGCCGCATGGGCACGGCCTCGAACTCCCCCGTTATGAAACGAGTGGGGCGGCAGGCCTTGATCTGCGCGCGGCTGTGCCCGAAGGAAAGCCGATCGTGCTACGTCCTGGCGGGCGAACAGCCGTGCCGACCGGCCTGACGATCGAACTCCCGCTCGACTTGGAAGGGCAAGTCCGGCCTCGATCGGGCTTAGCCCTCAACCGTGGCGTCACCGTCCTCAATGCACCTGGCACCATCGACGCCGACTATCGCGGCGAAGTACGGGTCATCCTGATCAATCTTGGATCGGAGCCAGTGACGATCGCTCGCGGCGACCGCATCGCTCAACTCGTCATTGCTCCCCTTGCCCGCGCTTCACTCGTTGCGGTCGATGCCCTCACAACGACCGCCCGCGACAGCGGTGGTTTTGGATCGACGGGGGTCTGATCATGGCTCTGCCCCGCCGCGCCGTGCTCGCTCTCCTTGCGATTGCGGACATCGCCTTGCATGCACGCGGCGCACTCGTCTCTGCGCGCGATATGGCGGAGCGGCATGGTCTGCCGCCGCGCCATTTCGAGACCATTCTGCAAGACCTGACCCGCGCCGGCCTTGTGAAGGGCCACCGCGGACCTAAGGGTGGCTATCAGCTCGCGCGCGAGCGCCGACGCATCACGATGGCCGACGTCGTGCGCGCCGTCGGCCTTTCCGACCCTCGTGAGGCGCTGCCAAGAACAAGCCTAGCAGAGAAAGTCGTGGCTCCAGCCCTTGCGCGGGGTGAGACCGCTCTGTTCCAGGCCCTCGAGACGGTCACCCTCGAGTTCTTGGTCGATCAGGCGCACTCCCCTGCTTCAACACCAGATTTCACAATTTAAATTTGGAATAATATTTAATTTTCTCTTCTCTTTTGGAATTATGATACAGCTGAACTGTCTCAGCCATTCCAACATTGACCCAGGAGATGCCGATGTCCGTCCCTGCCCGTCGTCTCGACGCCGAACCGCAACGCATGCCCGGCCGGGGACGCATCTACGCCTCCATCACCGACACGATCGGCGACACGCCGCTGGTTCGCCTTGACCGGCTGGCATCGAAGAACGGCATCACCGCCGAGATCCTGGCGAAACTCGAGTTCTTCAATCCGATCGCGAGCGTGAAGGATCGCATCGGCGTATCGATGATCGACGCGATGGAGCGCGCGGGCGTGATCCGCCCCGACACCGTGCTGGTCGAGCCTACCTCGGGAAATACGGGGATTGCGCTCGCCTTCGTCGCCGCCGCCCGCGGCTATCGGCTCATTCTCGTCATGCCGGAGACAATGTCGGTCGAACGGCGCAAGATGTTGGCTCTCTTCGGGGCCGAACTCGATTTGACGCCCGGACAGCTCGGCATGAAGGGTGCAGTGGCGCGTGCCGAGGAACTCGCAAAGACCATCCCGAACGCCGTGATCCCTCAGCAGTTCAAGAACCCGGCCAATCCGGAAATCCATCGCAGGACGACCGCCGAGGAGATCTGGAACGATACCGGCGGTCGCGTGGACATCTTCGTCGCGGGCGTGGGCACCGGCGGCACCATCACCGGCGTCGGCCACGTCCTCAAAGCGCGCAATCCCGCAGTGAAGATTATTGCCGTCGAGCCTGAGGATTCGCCGGTTCTCTCGGGTGGTGCGCCCGGACCGCACAAGATTCAGGGCATCGGAGCCGGCTTCGTGCCTGACATTCTCGACCGTTCCGTCATCGACGAGGTCATAAAAATCGGCAATCAAACGGCTTTTGACGGCGCACGGCAATTGGCGCGCGTCGAGGGCATTCCGGCGGGCATTTCAGCGGGTGCGGCAGTCGCCGCCGCGCTGGAGATCGGAGCGCGGCCGGAGAACGCTTTAAAGCGCATCGTGGTCATCATCCCGAGCTTCGCCGAGCGCTATCTCTCGACGGCGTTGTTCGAGGGACTATGACGCTTGACGCGTCGGGGTGAAGTTTTGGCGGGTTGACGAAAGATCGCCTGATGGCCTCGCGCCCCTCGTTGCCGAATCCAAGGCCGAAGACATGGGTTTCTCGCCCGCTTCGCGGACGCGCCTGCGGCGGGTGTCGAGGACTGCCGATCGGACCCCGCTCTATTTCCCCCGTGTCGACGCGCGACACGCTCGTTGTGCCCTCTATGAACGGAGGCTTCGTGCCTGTCGTGGAACCGCAAGGAACCCACGCGCTCACACTGTCGCCACGCGGCTTCCCCACGACCGCCACTGTTTAACGGAACGTGAACGGCCGATCGGCCAAAGTGCCGGCGGGAGCGTATTGGCTCTCGGGACGTGGGGACTTCGTTTAAGAGTATGGCACGGCGCAACGCGGCGGAGCGGCGCGAGCCTCGGTTCGACGTCGGTCGATCCGAGACGACGGACCTTCGCCTGAAGCCCGACGACCGACCGACCGTGCGCGTGCGCGATACCGAGCGCCCACGCAAGCCCTCCGCGCCCGTCTGGGATACTGATGATGGCGGACCACCGGATCGAGGTGGCCGCGGCTCCGGCGGAGGCGGCGGTGGCCGCCGCGGCGGCGGGCGGCGACGTGGACGTGGCAGACGGCGGCACCGCGCCTCGCTGCTCGGGCGCTTCGTCTACTGGATCTTCGTCCTCGGTGTCTGGGCCTTCTTGGCCGTCGCCGCGGTGATCGCCTGGTATGCCGCGCATCTCCCGCCGATGTCGGAGCTCGAAGTGCCGGAGCGACCTCCGAACATCGCCATCATGGGCACGACAGGCGAGGTCCTGGTCAATCGCGGCCTGATGGGCCAAGCTGTCCGCTTGCGCGATCTGCCACGCCACCTGCCCCAAGCAGTGATCGCGATCGAGGATCGGCGCTTCTACTCGCACTTCGGCATGGACCCCATCGGCGTGACGCGCGCATTCGTCCGCAACATCGCCGGTGGTGGTATCTCCGAAGGAGGGTCGACGCTCACGCAGCAACTCGCCAAGAACATCTTTTTGACCAACGAGCGCAACATTGGCCGGAAGATTCAGGAGTTGATCCTCGCGCTTTGGCTCGAGGCCCGTTACTCGAAAGACGAGATACTCGAGATGTATCTGAACCGCGTCTATCTCGGCGCGGGGACCTATGGCGTCGAGGCGGCGGCGCAGCGCTATTTCGGCAAGTCGGCGCGGCATGTCACTTTGCAGGAGGCAGCCGTCCTTGCTGGCCTCTTGCAAGCCCCATCTCGTTTCGCTCCGAGCCGAAATCCCGAACTCGCCATGGCGCGCGCGCGTGTCGTACTGCGCGCCATGGTGGAGGCCGGCTTCATCCGCGACATGGATGCGATGGTGGCTGGCACCGCACCCTTGCGGGTGCGGCCGCCCGACCCATCGGGCAATTCCATTCAATATGCCGCCGATTGGGTGATGGACCTATTGCCATCGATGATCGGCACGGTCGACCAGGACGTTGTCGTCGAAACGACGATCGACCCCGGCCTCCAGCGTGAAGCGGAGCGCGCCTTGCGCGAGACGCTCGATCGCGACGGACAACGTTTCGCCGTCACTCAAGGCGCGGTGGTCACGATCGACGTCAATGGCGCCGTACGCGCGCTCGTCGGTGGGCGATCCTACGCTGAAAGCCAGTTCAACCGCGCCGTCACGGCGCGACGGCAACCGGGTTCCGCCTTCAAACCTTTCGTCTATCTTGCGGCGATCGAGCGTGGACTCAACCCAGACACGCGTCGCGAGGATGCGCCCGTCAACATTCGCGGCTGGTCACCTGAAAATTTCACGCGCGACTTCCGCGGGTCGGTGACCCTGCGGGATGCGCTCGCGCTCTCCCTTAACACCGTGGCCGCCAGATTGGGGCAAGAAGTCGGGTCGGCGGCGGTTGCACGGACGGCCGAGCGACTTGGTATCGCCTCGACCTTGCAGGCCACGCCGGCCTTGGCGCTTGGCACCTCCGAGGTATCCGTCCTGGAAATGGCTCGGGCCTATGTGCCATTCGCCAATGGCGGTGCTGCGGTCGCTCCCTATGTCGTGCGCGAGATCCGAACCGCGAATGGGCGCATTCTCTTCCGCCGTGCCGGCGACAATGCTGGTCGCGCGATCCGCACCGATCACGTGGCCATGATGAACCACATGCTCGCGCGCGCCGTCGATGTCGGTACCGCCCGCAATGCACGCGTGCCAGGCTGGAGCGTCGCCGGCAAGACCGGCACGAGTCAGGATTTCCGCGATGCGTGGTTTATCGGTTACACGGCGCAGATGGTGACCGCGGTGTGGGTTGGCAACGACGACAACTCGCCAACGCGGCGTACTTCGGGCGGTGGCCTGCCCACCGCGATCTGGAACCGGGTTATGATGCTTGCCCATCAAGGGTTGCCGCCGGTCTCCTTGCCTGGTGCTGGCCTGCCGCTCCCCGCGCCGGACGGGCCGGCGCTGCGATCCCTTGACGATATCCTGCTCGGCAATGCGCCAGCGGCGCGCGAGGGGACGAGCCCCAATTGGGACCGACCGGCGATGCGGCAGCAAACGAGTGGCGCGCCGTCCGGCAATTGTCCGCTCGACGGCAACTTCCTTCGCTGCGTGTTTGGACAACGCTGAGCTTGTCTCCTCGACCGCCGGTCGTACCTCACCTCGATCGTGCGGCTGCGAGACGCGCCTGATCCCCGGCCCGGCTCGCCGCAAGCGCCGCGTTGCGAGCCCCTCGCGTCACGACGAAGACGAGGAGCGCTGCACAGCCGAGCAGCGCGATGGCCGCGCCGAGCGGCCATGCGGAAGCGCCAAGTGCCAATCCGAGCAAAATGCCGGCAGCAGCGGCGAAACTCATCTGGCAAAGACCCAGTAGCGAGGACGCGGCACCGGCACGTTCTGCATTGAGTGTCATCGCGCCCGCCTGGCTCTGCGGAAAGGTGAGGCCGACGCCGACCATGTAGATCACGATCGGCACGAGCGCTTCGGCGATATGGCCGGGACCGAACAGCATGGCGCCGAGCATGGCGAGGCCACCGACCGCCAGCAGCCACACACCAAGATGAATCGTTCCCTCGATGCCACGACGATTGACGACCCCTTGCGCGATGATGGTACCTGCTATGTATCCGACCACGGCAGCCGCGAAGGCAAAACCGTAAGCGCGCGGGTCGAGGCCGTAGATGCCTTGGAGAACGAAACTTGATCCGGAAATGAAGGCGAAAAGCCCACCATAGGTGCAAGCCGAGATCATCACGTAGCCGCGGTAGCCTTCGTTGCGCGCGATGTCGCGAAAGATGGTCAGGATGCGCCGCATGGACACCGCTTCCGGCGCACGGTGCTTAAGGGTCTCCGGCAACGCTGTCGCGACCACAACCAAGAGGGCGAGCGCGAACAAGACCGTTGCGAGGAAGCTCGCGCGCCAACCAAACGCGACCTCGAGGAGGCCGCCGAGGATCGGCGCGATCGCTGGCACAAGCCCCATGATTGTGCCCATCCGCGCAAGTTCGCGGCCCGCTCGCTCCATCGCATAGAGATCGCGCACGATCGAGCGGGCAAGGACGATCGGTCCGGACGCGCCGAGCGCCTGGGCGAAGCGTGCCGTCGTCAAGACGTCGAGTGTCGGCGCGAAGGCACAAGCGATCGTCGCCAGAATGAAAAGAACCAGCCCCGCGAGCAATACCGGGCGGCGCCCGTGCCGGTCGGCCAGGGGCCCGTAGAACACCTGCCCCGCTGCGAAACCGAAGAGGAACGCTGACAAGGTCAGCTGCACGTCGGCAATGTTGCGGCCAAAATACTGTCCAATCGCCGGCAGCGAGGGCAGATACATGTCGGTTGACAACGGGCCGAGCGATGTCAGGAGTGCCAACACCGCGGTGAGCGCGAGCGTATCAGGGCGAAGGATCATCTCCTGCGCTTCGCACGGTCACCTTGTGACGTGCAAGCGCGGCCCCTTCACAATGCATCTGCGGCGGGGCGATGGCCGGCCGCTGGCCCATAGGCGTGCAGCCTAGCGCCATTCGCCTGCATCCACGCCTTCGCGCGGTCGGTGTCAGGAGATAGATCGCGGAGCGTGCGCCAGAAACGCGCGCTGTGATTCATTTCTTTCAAATGCGCGACTTCGTGCGCGGCGAGATAGTCGAGCACGAAGGGCGGCGCGAGTACGAGCCGCCAGGAGAAGGAGAGAACGCCCGTCGCCGAACAAGACCCCCAGCGCGTGGTTTGATCACGCACCGTCACCCGCGAGGCCGATTTCCCGAGTCGGGCCGTGTATCGCGCGACAGCCGCTACGAGAGCCTGCCGTGCTTCGGCCTTGAGATAATCGACGAGGCGTCGCTCGATAAACGCCGCATCGCCCGCGACGTGGAGCTCGGGTGTACCGTCCACACCGTTTTCGACCCACACCACGCCGCGCGCTCCCGGTCGGTGCACAATGCGATGGATGACGTCGCGCACAGGTACCATGGCGCCATGCGCGAACGGGATCCGGTCGTTTGCGCTTTCGAGACGTGTTTCCACCCACCGTTCGTGCCGTTTTGCGAACGCCCGCGCTTCGCCGATACCGGCCCGCTTCGGGAGAGTCAGCACGATCTCTCCCGTGCCCGGCTTCACGCGCAACGTGAAGCGACGCGCACGGTCGCTGCGCTTCACCGTGACCGCATGGTCCTCCCCACCGAAACGCAGCACGAAGCGCTCGGGTTCAGCACGGCGTATCCGCTCCGCACGTCGGAACAGGCCTAGAACGGGCATCGATGTGATGTCTCCCGGATAGGCCGTCAGCATGCCATAGCCAGACGATTCCCGCGAGATTAAGAAAGACCAAGACGATACTGTTTCGTCGCCAACGAACCGAGCCAGCACGTCTGCCGAGAGGCTTCATGAACCCCGACAAACTCGCGCGCTTACGGGCAAGGTTTGCCACCGCCAAGGGAAGTGACATCTTCGACCCGGCTTTCGCAGAGATTGCGCGAACGCAATTCCGTGACGGAGATCGACGCCGCTGGCCATTCGAGGGGCCAGCGTCGTTCCTGGGCGCGCCGCTTGAAACGGCGGCGACCGCCGCCTCGGACTTCGATGCGCTCGATGTTGCCCTCGTCGGCGTGCCGATGGACCTCGGCGTCACCAACCGGGCCGGCGCGCGGTTGGGACCCCGCACCGTTCGCGCCGTCGAACGCATCGGCCCCTATGAACCGACCTTGAAGCTCGCACCCCTGTCCAAGGGCCGCATCGCCGATATCGGCGACGTCCCGATGCGCTCGCGCTTCTCGCTGCCCGATTGCCATGCCGACATCCAAGCGTTCTTCGGCAGGCTCCGGGACGCCAAAGTGCGTCCTCTTGCGGTCGGTGGCGATCACTCGATTTCGCTGCCGATCTTGCGCGCGCTCGGACGGGATCGTCCGCTTGGCATGGTCCACATCGATGCACATGCGGATACATCCGGAGAGTATGAGGGCTCGAAGTTCCATCACGGCGGCCCGTTTCGCCAGGCCGTGCTGGATGGCGTCCTTGATCCCGACCGCACGATTCAGATCGGGATTCGCGGTGGGGCAAGCTGGCTCTGGGAATTCTCCTTCGAGAGCGGCATGACCGTCCTGCGCATGGATGAGGTTGCGGCGATGGGCATCCCAGCGGTTATCGCGAAGGCGCGTGCGATCGTCGGTGCTGGACCGGTCTATGTGTCGTTCGACGTCGATTCGATTGATCCGGGGTTTGCGCCGGGTACGGGTACGCCGGAAGTCGGCGGTCTCACCCCGCGGGAAGTGATGGAGCTTCTGCGCGGCCTCGTCGGCCTCGACGTCGTGGCGGGTGATGTCGTCGAGGTCGCGCCGCAATACGATGCAACGTCGAACACGGCGCAGATCGGCGCGCAGATGGCCTTTCAGATCCTATGCCTGATGGTTCTGGCGCCAAGCTATGCGGCCAAAACCTAAGCGCGGCGCCGCGACGAAAACGCGCTTGCCAGACGGGGCCGTTGGTCTAGCCTTCCGGACGTGAAGTCGGGCGTTGCGTGCCCATGAAAGGGAGACACCCATGAAACTCGTGAAGTTCGCCCTTGCGGCGTTTGCCAGTGCGGCGCTTCTTTCCGCTCCCGCCGAAGCCCAGCAGAACCGCTGGCAGCAGAACGGCATTCGCATCGCGACGGAAGGCGCTTATGCGCCGTGGAACTTCACGGCGCCCGGCGGGCAGCTGCAGGGCTTCGAGATCGACCTTGCCAATGATCTGTGCCGGCGCATGAATGTCCGCTGCACGATCCAGGCGCAGGACTGGGACGGGATCATTCCTTCGCTCAACGCCGGTCGCTATGATGCAATCATCGCTGGCATGAACATCACGGATCGCCGCCTCGAAGCGATCAATTTCTCACGACCCTACGCGGCCGGCGCGCACGCCTTCGGGGTCATGCCCAATTCGCCGCTTCGGGCCCTGCCTGGCAGCGGACAGACCTTCAATCTGGCGACGCAGGAAGCCGAAGCGCAGCGCGTCTTCCAGGAGATGCGCGCGCTCTTGCGTGGCCGCACCGTGGGCGTGCAAACGGCGACGACGAATGCCGCCTTCCTGCAACGCTACTTCGCAGATGCGGGCATGACGATCCGCGAGTACCGCACAACGGAGGAGCACGATCTCGACCTTGCCGCCGGCCGTCTCGATGCGATCTTCGTCGCGATTTCGGCGATGACAGCGACGGCCGAAAAGCCCGAGTTCCGTGGTCTTGGGCCCGCCGGCCCGCAGGCTTCCGGCGGAGTCCTCGGGCGCGGCGTCGCGGTCGGCATCCGCAAAGCCGACAATGATCTCGTCGAAATGTTCAACGCGGCGATCGCGGCCGCTCTCGCCGATGGAACCATCCGCCGCTTGAGCGAGCAATGGTTCAAGGTCGACATGTCGCCGCGCTCGTGAGCCATGCCGACCGTCGTGCAGTGCGCGGCGCAGCATCACGTGGTGCGCCGCGTATACCGAATTCGTCGCCGAAGTGCTTCCAAATGAGCGCAGCCCCTCGCGCTGCGGTGCAGTCAGGACGGTGTTTCGACGGCGCGCTTGCCAGATGACCTACTACTTCGAGCTGATGGGGTTCGGCCCGAAGGGCTGGGGCGGGCTCATGTTGCAGGCGGCGGCAATGACGGTTGCCGTCTCGATCTGTGGCTTCCTTCTCGGGTCGGTGTTCGGCACGCTCGCGGCGTGGGCGAAGCTGTCCAGCAGATCGATCGCGCGGAGAACTGCCGACGTCTACACGACGGTCGTGCGCGGCATTCCCGAGCTTCTCGTCATCTATCTCGTCTTCTTCGGGGGCGCCGCGGCCTTGTCTTGGGCCAACCGCGAACTCTTCGGTGGGCAAGGCTTCATCTCCTTACCAGGGTTCGTCGCCGGCTTCGTCGCGGTGGGCGTGTGCAACGGAGCCTATCAGACCGAGGTGTTCCGCGGCGCCTATCTCGCCATCGCGAAGGGCGAGATCGAAGCGGCCCGGGCCGTCGGCATGCCGGCCTGGACCATGTTCCATCGCATCATCGCGCCGCAAGTGCTGCGTTTCGCCATTCCGGGCCTCGGCAATTGCTGGCAGCTGTGCCTCAAGGAATCAGCGCTCATTTCGGTGACGGGGCTCGTCGAGCTTCTGCGCCAGTCCTTCATCGGGGGCCGTTCGACTCGCGACTTCTTCTCCTTCCTGCTCACGGGCGCCGCGCTTTATCTCATCATCACGACGGTGTCCTCCTGGCTGTTCGATCGTGCCGAGCAGCGCGCGCTGCGCGGCGTCAGGAGGGCATGAGATGGACTTCGTCTTCCTGTGGGAGTGCATCGTCAAGATTGTCCCGGGCATTCCGACGACCTTGACCCTCATGATGCTGTCCGTCGCGGCTGGCCTCGTCTTTGCCTGTCTGCTCGCGGCCATGCGTCTATCTCAAAATGTGGGGCTCGACGTCACCGCACGGGCCTATGTCTTCGTCTTCCGCGGCACGCCGCTCGCGATTCAGATGTTCCTCATCTATTTCGGCTTGGCGCAGTTCCCGGAGATCCGTGCTTCGGTGTTCTGGCCTTATCTGCGCGAGCCCTTCTGGTGCGCCGTCATCGCGCTCACGTTGAATACTGCCGCCTATGGCAGCGAGATCGTGCGCGGCGGCCTTCTTTCCGTGCCGCGCGGGCAGGTGGAGGCGGCGCGGGCAGCCGGCATGCCGAGAATGACCTTATTTCGCCGTATCGTGGGGCCGATCGCCCTGCGACAAGCGCTCCCCGGCTATTCGAACGAGATGATCCTGATGGTGAAGGCGACGTCCTTGGCCTCGATGGTCACACTCGTCGAAATCACCGGGCTTGCGGCCCGCATCATTTCCGAAACCTATCGCGTGTTCGAGACCTTCCTAGTGGCAGCCGTGATCTACCTCCTCATCAATTTCCTGATCACGCGCGGTGTGATGGCTCTCGAATGGTGGCTTTCGCCGCACTTGCGCGGCGCGCCGGCGCGACCGCTCGCCGACTTGAAGCAGGTTCACTGATGACAGAGGTCGCCCTCGAAGTCCGCAATGTTCACAAGCGCTTCGGTGCGCTCGAGGTGTTGAAAGGGATCTCGCTTGCGGCACGCCAAGGCGATGTCATCTCAATTCTCGGCGCCTCGGGCTCAGGCAAGTCGACTCTGCTACGCTGCATCAACTTCCTCGAACTCCCTGACGAAGGAGACGTCATCGTCGCCGGCGAAATCGTCGCCATGAAGCCTGCCTCTGGCGGGCGCCGGGTTCCCGCCGATCGGCATCAGGTCGATCGCATCCGATCCGAACTCGGCTTCGTCTTCCAGAGCTTCAATCTGTGGAGCCACATGACGGTGCTCGAGAACGTGATCGAAGCACCGGTGCATGTGCAGAAGCGACCGCGAGCCGAGGCCGTAGCGGAAGCCGAAGCGCTGCTGGCCAAGGTGGGCATCGCGGAGAAGCGCGATCACTACCCCTCGCATCTCTCCGGCGGTCAGCAGCAACGCGCCGCGATCGCCCGTGCGCTTGCCATGCGCCCGAAGGTGATGCTGTTCGATGAGCCAACCTCGGCGCTCGACCCCGAACTCGTCGGTGAAGTCCTGCGCGTCATCCGGGCCTTGGCGGAGGAAGGACGCACCATGCTCATCGTCACGCACGAGATGGGATTCGCGCGCGACGTGTCGAACCGCATCGTGTTCCTGCATCAAGGCCTTGTCGAATGCGATGGCCCGCCAGGAACCGTGTTCTTCAACGCACCTTCGGATCGTTTTCGGCAGTTCATCGCGGGTCATCACGGCGCGCGCTAGGAGCGTGTCCGGATAGGCTGTGTGGAGGGGAGGATAGGGCGGTCATGCGGTCCTGGCGAGCTTGAGGAGGTTGTGGGCGGTGCAGATGATCGTCCACGTGACTTTCATGTTCTCGATCCCCGTTGGCAGGACCTGTCTGAAGCCTGTTGCGTGCTTGATTTGCCCGAACCTCAGCTCGACGATCTGCTTTGCCATTCCGCGCTTGAGTTTGGCCGACATCGCGTCGGTGATCTTTTTCGCTTAACCGGGTCGGAGATGCTTGCCACGCCCGATGGCGATATAGGCACCGATCTGGCGCTGCAACTCCACACCTTGTTTCGTTCTCGGATGCTTGGGGTTAAGCTATTGAAATAATTGGCGCTCCCAAGGGGACTCGAACCCCTGTTTTCGCCGTGAGAGGGCGACGTCCTGGGCCGCTAGACGATGGGAGCCGCTGCGGAGCAAGGGTGATAGCGGAACGGGGGGCGCGCTTCAAGCGCACGGATGGAGCACAGCTTGACCCGATGCCGATTGCCTTGCGACATCGGCGTATGAAGGCAGCGCAGACAGACCGCATCGAGATCGTCGCAGGGGATGCCGATGAGGGTCTTCGGCTCGACCGATTCCTCGCCCTTCACGTGCCGCAGGCCAGCCGCTCGCGATTGAAAACGTTGATCTTGGCCGGTCACGTCAGCGCGGGCGATGACGTCTTGGATGACCCCGCGGGCCGCGTGGCGCGCGGCGATGTGGTCACGCTCGACCTGCCGCCGCCAGAAGCCGCCGATCCCCAACCGGAAGCAATTCCCCTCACGATCGTTCACGAGGATGCGGACGTGATCGTGCTCGACAAGCCCGCCGGTCTCATCGTCCACCCGGCTCCCGGCAACTGGACCGGAACGCTCGTCAACGCCCTCCTCGCCCATTGCGGCGACAGTCTTTCCGGTATCGGCGGCGTCAAACGCCCCGGTATCGTCCACCGCCTCGATAAGGAGACGTCCGGGTTGATCGTCGTCGCCAAGACCGACCGGGCGCATCGCGGGCTTGCGGCGCAGTTCGCCGATCATGGTCGCTCCGGTCCGCTCGATCGGTGCTATCAAGCTTTCGTCTGGGGTGCGCCCGAGCGACGTGCCTTCACCGTCGATGCGCCCATCGGCCGCGACTCGCACCATCGCCAACGCATGGCCGTCGTCCGATCCGGCGGTCGGTCGGCGATCACCCACGTGACGCGGATCGAGACCTTCGGCAGCCCGCCAGTGGCGAACCGGGTCCTCTGCGCGCTCGAAACCGGCCGCACCCACCAGATCCGTGTGCACCTCGCCCATGTCGGCCACCCCCTCCTCGGTGACGACGTCTACGGCGCCGGCTTCCGGACGAAGGCGGCGAGGCTGAGCGAGCCCGCCCGGCAAGCCCTCGAAGCCCTCAACCGTCAGGCCCTACATGCAGCCGTTCTGGGCTTTGAACACCCGATTTCGGGCGAATTTCTACGCTTCGAAAGCCCTCTACCCTCTGATCTTGCACGGTTGCACGCCGCTTTGACGGGGATGTGAGGCACTCGCCACTTTTTGGACAAGCGCATCGGGCCTATATGTGTGCGTTGCGGTCGGCCCGTGTGCGACCGCGAGGGCCGCCGGTCAGGGGCCTGAAGGAGAGAAAACCAGATGGCTGCAGCGGCTCTGCCCATCATTGCCTCCGATGCCGGTCTCGCTCGCTACCTCGAGGAGATCAAGCGGTTCCCCATGCTGGAACCGCAGGAGGAGTACATGCTCGCCAAGCGCTGGCGCGAGCACCAGGACCCCGACGCCGCGCACCGCCTCGTCACCTCGCATCTACGGCTCGTCGCCAAGATCGCCATGGGCTATCGCGGTTATGGCCTGCCGATGGGCGAGGTTGTCTCGGAAGGCAATATCGGCCTGATGCAGGCGGTGAAGCGCTTCGAGCCCGAGAAGGGATTCCGCCTCGCGACCTATGCGATGTGGTGGATTCGCGCGGCGATCCAGGAATACATCCTGCGCTCGTGGTCCCTCGTGAAAATGGGCACGACAGCGAACCAGAAGAAGCTGTTTTTCAACCTGCGCAAGGCGAAGAGCCAGATTGCCGCCCTGCAGGAGGGCGATCTGCGTCCGGATCAGGTGAAGACCATCGCCAAGCGCCTCGGCGTCACCGAGACAGACGTGATCGATATGAATCGGCGTCTCGGCGGCGACGCCTCGCTCAATGCCCCCCTACGCGAAGACGGTGAAGCCGAGTGGCAGGATTGGCTCGTCGACGAGTCGGACAGCCAAGAGAGCAGGCTCGCCGAGTCGGAAGAGCTCGACAATCGCCGGAAGGTGTTGCGCAACGCGCTCGCCGTTCTGAGCGAACGCGAGCGGCGCATCTTCGAGGCTCGCCGCTTGTCAGATGACCCGGTGACGCTCGAGGCGCTCGCAGAGGAGTTTGGTGTTTCGCGGGAACGCGTGCGCCAGATTGAGGTGCGCGCCTTCGAGAAGGTGCAGGACTTCGTGACCAAGGGCGTTCGCGCGGCCGAAGAACCGAAAGCGATCGAGGCGGTGGGCTGAAGGTCAGCTCCCCCAGGCTTGGAAGGCTTCCTGGAAGATGCGTTCGCCGGTCGGGCCCTTCTCGATCGCGAGCACGGCCCGTCGCCCGTTGCGGTAGAGGAGCGGCAGATCCATCCATGGCCGATCGCGCAGAAGCACCACGTTGCGCTCGCGATCGGGACCGAGAGCAGACAGGCCAATGAGAAAGTAGCCGGGCGTGATGCGCGCTGCGGCGCCGACGAGTGGCAGACCATTCGCTTGTTCGGACGGTTTCATGCGCAGTCCAGCGACGTTCTCGACGCCGCCATGGACGAAGTTCGGAGCCACCTCGAACAACAGCTCGACCGTATGGCTCGCCGGCAAGGCCTGGTCCTGATTTCGCCTTATCGTCATCAGCAGTTTCAGACCGCGCTCAGGTATGTCGATCAAGCCACGGATGATGCGCTCTGGGCCGCCGCTGCCCGCTTCCGTATCGACACGCCAAGCGACCGTGCCGCGGAAATTGTCGGCGCCGCGGGGGTTGTCGGCGTTCTCCTCGTAGAGGAAGGCGTTGTGCGGAGCGGTCACCGGCGTCGCGGCCGTCAAGCCGCCAGGACCCGGACGCGCCGGCGCGGTCGGATCCTGCACAACCCTATCGGGGATCTTGGCTGGCTGGGTGGTTTGTCCCTGCGCCTGGCGTTGTCCGCTCCCATCTTCGACCGGCCTGAACAACAGAAAGCCCGCGGCTACCACGGCGAGGATCACGATTGCGGCGATCAAGCCGAAGATCAAGGGTTTCCGATTCGGCACCACGGGCTCGGGTTCCGTGGCCGGCAGCGAGCGCACACGCGCTAGCGCTGGATCCCCCGGCCCCATCTCAGCCGAATCCAGCCGCGGCTCGACGCGGGTCGCGGCCGGCACCGGACGCGCATCCTGCAGCGCACCCCGCGCCGACCGGGCCGCAGCGGTCGTCGCCTGACCGAGCGCTTGCGCCTCGCGCACGGTGTCTCCCAGTGGCGAACGCATGGGCGGTGCCGATCGCGGCGCTGGAGCTGCCGGCAGCGGCGGCAATGCAGGCTCCGGTCGCGCGGGTGGTGCACGCTCCTCTGCCACGGGAGATGGCGCGGGCGGTGCCGGGATTGCGGGCGGTGGAGCTGCCACGGGAACAGGCACCGGTTTCGAGGCCGGTGCAGGCGGCGGCGGGGCCGCCGTCTGCACCGGAGGTTCGGGCGCAGCTGCTGGCCCGACCGCAACCGCCGTGCTTCCGGCCAGATCCGTCTCGACTTTTCGGATCGATTCTTCGAGCGCCAAGCGCTGCCGCGTGATATCGGCTTCGGGCAGAGGCGGATTGATCGAGCGCAGCTGATTGACGAGCGCGTTGCGCGCGCGCTCGTAGACGACGCGCCGCTCCTCGTAGCTCTTCTTGCCCGCAATGGCGCGAGAAAGGACGCTCGAATAATCCGCCATCTGATGCTTATGCCGACTGAAAAAGCCGTCCGCAACCGTTCCGAGGCGTCTTAGCGCACCTGGAACGGATCAGAAACGAGGATCGTATCGTCGCGCTCGGGGCTCGTCGACAAGAGCGTGACGGGGCATCCGACGAGTTCTTCGATACGCCTGACATATTTGATGGCTTGCGCGGGCAGCGCCGCCCACGACCGTGCGCCCTCGCTCCGCTCGAGCCAGCCGGGCATCGTTTCGTAGATCGGTTTGACGCGCGCCTGTGCGGCCTGCGCCGATGGGAAATGGTCGAGTCGCGTACCGTCGAGGCTGTAACCGACGCAGATCGCGATCTCGGCGAAGCTGTCGAGGATGTCGAGTTTGGTGAGCGCGATCCCGGTGATGCCGCCGGTCTTGACCGCTTGCCGGACCATGACGGCGTCGAACCAACCGCAACGGCGCTTGCGCCCCGTCACCGTCCCGAACTCGCGGCCGCGCCGGCCCATCTCCTCTCCACGTTCGTCGAAAAGCTCGGTCGGAAAAGGCCCTTCGCCGACGCGGGTGGTGTAAGCCTTCGTGATGCCGAGCACGAAGTCGAGTGCGCCGGGCCCGACGCCTGACCCGGAGGCTGCGCTCGACGCAACCGTGTTCGACGACGTGACGAAGGGATACGTGCCGTGGTCGATGTCGAGCATGGTGCCTTGTGCGCCTTCGAATAGGACGCGCTTGCCCTCGCGCCGCGCCTCGTCGAGCACCCGCCACACCGGCATCATGAACGGCAGCACGAGCGGCGCCACAGCCTCGAGTTCCGCCTTCAGCGCCGAAGGGTCGAGCTCCGCCTGCCCGAGCCCGCGGCGCAACGCATTGTGATGCGCGAGGAGGCGCTGAATCTTCTGGTCGAGCAGAACCGGATCGGTCAGGTCCGAGAGGCGCACCGAACGGCGACCGACCTTGTCCTCGTAAGCCGGACCGATGCCCCGCCCGGTCGTGCCGATTCTCTGACCGACATTGGACGTCTCACGCGCCCGGTCGAGATCGCGGTGCAGCGGCAGGATCAGCGGCACGTTCTCGGCGATGCCGAGATTGTCGGGGCCGACATGAACGCCCTGTCCGCGCAGCTTGCCGATCTCGTCCACCAGCGCGTGAGGATCGAGCACGACTCCATTGCCAATGAGCGACAGCTTGCCCGGACGCACGATGCCCGACGGCAGCAGCGACAGCTTGTACGAAACACCGTCGATGACGAGGGTGTGACCAGCGTTGTGCCCACCTTGGAAGCGCACCACGATGTCGGCACGCTCGGACAACCAATCAACGATCTTGCCTTTTCCCTCGTCGCCCCATTGGGCGCCGACGACAACGACATTGGCCATGATTCGTCACGCCTCCCACGCAGCCGCGCAGATGCGCCCCGGCGGCCGCGGTATCGATACCGGCGTCGGCACGGTGTCAAGCGCGATCGATTCTCAACCGCCGCGCCTCTGCATCGTATATGACGCGCCCGATACCTCTTTTGGCTTCAAAGCAAGAAGCGGGTGGCGGCTGCACCGAATGATCGATACGAGATACCGATCGCGATCAGAGGTCTCGTGTCTGCACCGAAACACATGCCCGCGCAGGACTGGCTCGCGCTCCTGCTCCTATCCATCCTGTGGGGCGGAACCTTTCTGTTCGCCAAGATCGCAGTGGTCGAGGTCCCGCCCTTCACACTCGTTTTCCTGCGCGTTCTGATCGCGGCCGCCGTCCTCCTCGTGATCCTGCGCGTGATGGGCGTCCCTTTCCCCCGTACCGCCACGGCATGGGGCGCCTTTTTCGGCATGGGGCTCCTCAACAACGCCATTCCCTTCTCGCTGATCTTCATCGGGCAGAAGGACATCTCCGCAGGCCTCGCCTCGATCCTGAACGCCACCACGCCGGTCTTCACCGTGATCGTGCTGCACCTGTTCACGCAGGATGAAAAGGCGACCGCAGCAAAAGCGGTCGGCGTGGTACTCGGTGTGATCGGCGTCGTCGTCCTCGTCGGGCCCGACGCGCTCACCGGCATCGGCAGCGCCGTCGCGGCGCAGCTCGCCATTCTCGGCGCCGCGGTGTCCTACGCCTTCGCGCTGCTCTGGGGCCGGCGTTTTCGCGGCACGCCACCGCTGGTGATCGCGACTGGACAGCTCTGCGCCGCCGCCGCGCTCATGCTGCCCGTCGCTTTCATCATCGACGAGCCATGGACGCTACCGAGGGCATCCATGCCAACCGTCCTGTCAATCATTGCCATGGCGGTGTTCTCAACAGCCCTCGCCTATCTTCTCTACTTCCGCATCATGGTTCGCGCCGGCGGCGTGAATGCCGCCCTCGTGACCTTGCTCATTCCGGGTTCCGCCATCCTGCTCGGCACCCTGGTCCTGGGCGAGCGGCTCGACCTTCTCGATGCCGCCGGCCTCGCGATCATTCTGCTCGGCCTCATCATGATCGACGGTCGCGCGCTCACCTATCTGCGGGGGAAGCAAGCTTCGGCCGCAAAGCAGGGCTGACCGTGCCGCTTGTGGCGAGGACCGGCGATGTCCGCTAACGAAGACGCGGACAACGCCATGATCGCCGCCGCTCGCACCCCCATACTCTGGCTCTGGTCGCAGCCCTACCTGCTCTTGGTGCTGACCACGTTGATGTGGGCGGGCAATGCGATTGCGAGCCGTCTCGCCGTCGGCCACGTCTCACCCATGGCGCTGACAAGCCTCAGATGGATCGCGGTCTGCCTGATCATGCCGGTGATCTTTCGCCGTGAGCTCGTGCAGCATGCGCCCGTGTTGAAGCGGAAATGGAAGCTCATCGTGCTTATGGGCTGCGTCGGCTTCACCGCGTTCAACACCATGATGTACATCGCCGCGCACCACACCACCGCGATCAACATCGGCATCGTGCAAGGGTCGATACCGGTCATCGTGCTCATCGGTGCGCTGCTCGTCTATGGCACGCCGATCCGTGCGCTGCAGATTGCCGGGGTGGCGATCACCATTCTCGGCGTCGTCATGGTCGCGACCAAAGGGGATGCGAACGTGCTCGCCTCCCTCGCCTTCAATATCGGCGATCTGTGGATGATCGTCGCCTGCTTCTTCTACGCCGGGTACACCATCGCGCTCCGCGAACGCCCGCAAATACCAGGGCTCGTCTTCTTCACGGCGGTTGCAATCATAGCCTGTCTCGTCTCATTGCCGCTTCTTGCGTGGGAGATCGCGGCGGGCATCGCGTTCTGGCCGACGACGCAAGGCTGGTTCATCGTGCTCTACGTCGCCTTGTTCCCATCGCTTCTGAGTCAGATTTTTTTCATGCGCGGCGTTGACACGATCGGACCGGGCCGGGCCGGTGTTTTCGTCAATCTCGTCCCGGTGTTCGCCGCACTCCTCGCGGTCCTCATCCTCACTGAACCGTTCGAATGGTACCACGCAGTCGCCCTGGCCCTGGTTCTCGGCGGCATCTGGCTCGCAGAACAGAGGCGTTTCGCTTAGCTGACCCCTCAAAACCGTAGCCGCCGTGCGCGCTTCACGTGCGGGATCGTCTCGATCTTGCGCAGAAGCGCATCCGACACCTCTTCATCGACAGCGACGAGACAGATGGCGTTGCCGCCCGGCGTGTCTCGACCGAGATTGAACGTCGCGATGTTGACGCCCGCCTCACCGAGAAGCGATCCGAACTTGCCGATAAAGCCGGGCTTGTCGTCGTTGCGCACATAGATCATGTGCGGCGCGAACTCGGCGTCCATGTTGATCCAACGGATCTCCACCATGCGCGGCTTCCCGTCCTGGAAGACCGTGCCGGCCGCATGACGCGGCATGTCGGTTGCCTCGACGATGATGCGGATCAGGCTCTCGTAGTTGCCTTCGTGCGAGGACTTCACTTCCTCGATCGTGATGCCTTTCTCCTTGGCGATCGCCGCCGCATTGACCATGTTGATCTCAGAGAGGAATGGTCGCAGCACACCGGCGATGGCGGCTGCGTTCAACGCTTTGACGTTGAGATCGGCAACGGCGCCTTCGTACTCGATGCGAATTCCTTGGATCGTCGCCTCCGTCAACTGCCCGAGAAACGATCCAAGCTTCTCAGCCAGCGCCACGAAGGGCCGGATGCGCGGCGCTTCCTCTGCTGTGATCGAGGGAAAGTTCACCGCATTCGTAATGGCGCCCGTGACGAGATAGTCGGCCATCTGCTCGGCGACTTGAACGGCGACATTCTCCTGCGCTTCCGTCGTCGATGCACCGAGATGTGGCGTGCACACCACGTTCGGTAGGCCGAAGAGTGGGTTTGTCTTCGCCGGCTCCTCAACGAAGACGTCGAAGGCCGCGCCGGCCACTTGACCTGCCTTCAGCGCATCAACCAAAGCGGCCTCGTCGACCAGCCCGCCGCGCGCGCAATTGATGAGGCGCACGCCTTTCTTGCATTTGGCGAGAGCCTCAGCGTTGATGATGTTTTTCGTCTTTTCGGTGAGCGGCGTGTGCAGCGTGATGAAGTCCGCGCGCTTCAGGAGGTCGTCGAGTTCCACCTTCTCGACTCCGAGTTCGATGGCGCGTTCCTGAGATAAGAACGGATCGAAGGCGATCACGCGCATCTTCAGTCCGATGGCTCGCGTCGCAACAATCGCGCCGATATTTCCGCAACCGATCACGCCAAGCGTCTTGCCGGTAATCTCGACACCCATGAACTTGTTCTTTTCCCACTTGCCGGCTTGGGTTGAGGCATCAGCTTCAGGGATTTGCCGGGCGAGTGCGAACATGAGGGCAATCGCATGCTCGGCCGTCGTGATCGAATTGCCGAAGGGCGTGTTCATTACGATCACGCCTTTCGCTGTCGCTGCCCGAATATCGATATTGTCGACACCGATCCCGGCACGGCCGACGACCTTGAGCCGCGTCGCCTTGTCGAGAAGTTTCGCAGTCACCTTGGTCGCGGAGCGAATGGCGAGCCCATCGTAGTCGCCGATGATTGTGGCAAGCGCCTCCTTGTCGAGGCCGGTCTTTACGTCGACGTCGATGGCGCGATCCTCGAAGATGCGGATGGCTGCCGGCGACAGGGAGTCGGAGATGAGAACGCGGGGTCGTGTCATGGATCTCTCGGTTGCAATAATGGTCTTCCGCCTGGCGGAACGGCTCGCAGCGAAGCGTGATCTCTCGCGTTACGCAGCCGCCTTAACCTGCTGTGCTTTCACGGTCGCGAAGACCCAATCGAGCCATGGTGTCAGCGCCTTCAGATCGCGCGCCTGAACTGTCGCGCCGCACCAGATGCGCAAACCCGGCGGCGCATCGCGATAATGGCCGATATCGAGCGCGACGCCCTCCTTCTCGAGGAGCGCCACCAGCGCCTTGGCGAAGGCCGCCTGTGACTCGATCGGCAGCACCGCTACCGCGGGGTCGATGATCTTCAGACACACAGACGTATTCGAACGAGTCTTCGGGTTCACCGCCAGGAAATCGACCCAAGGTGTCGCCGTCACCCAGTTCGCGAGAATGCGCGCATTGGCGTCGGCACGCTTGATCAAGGCCGACAGGCCGCCGATCTTCTGGGCCCATTCCAGCGCGTCGATGTAATCGGCAACGGCCAGCATCGAGGGAGTATTGATCGTTTCGCCTTCGAAGATGCCCTCGATCAGCTTGCCGCCTTTGGTCATGCGGAAGATTTTCGGCAGCGGCCAGCTCGGCTTGTAGCTTTCGAGCCGTGAGACAGCTCGCGGCGAGAGAACGAGCATGCCATGCGCGGCTTCACCGCCGAGCGCCTTCTGCCAAGAAAACGTCACGACATCGAGCTTCGCCCAGTCGAGGGATTGCGCAAAAGCCGCAGAGGTTGCATCGCAGATCGTGAGCCCGTCACGATCCGCTGCGATCCAACCGGCATCTGGCACACGCACGCCAGACGTCGTGCCGTTCCACGTGAACACGATATCGCAAGTCTTCGTGTCGATCTTCTGCAGATCAGGTAGATCGCCGTAGCCTGCGGTGACGACCTCGCAATCACCGAGCTTCAGCTGCTTGACCGCGTCCGTGATCCAGCCTTCGCCGAACGCTTCCCAAGCGATCATCGTCACGGGACGCGCGCCGAGAAGCGACCACATCGCCATCTCCACCGCGCCCGTATCCGACGCCGGCACGACGCCGATGCGGTAATCGGCCGGAACCTCAAGAACCTCTCGCGTCAGATCGATCGCGCGTTTCAGCGCCGCCTTGCCGTGCTTCGAACGGTGGCTGCGGCCGAGGGTCGAAATGTCGAGCTTGGAAAGTTTCCAGCCGGGGCGCTTGGCGCAAGGGCCGGAGGAGAAATGCGGCACCTTCGGCCGCACGGATGGCATCGTTGTCATGGCGTGACCCTTCCAGATCTTCGCCCCTCGGTGGGGAGGGGTGTCCCATCGGTGTGGCTAGAGAGTTCGCAGCCGATGGTCAAGGCGCCAAAACGACATCGCGGCCCCGAAGGGCCGCGACGCAAGATCGGAGAGTCGAGACGATCAGTTGCGCGCGATGACCGGGCGCGGCATTGCCACGGGCACCGGAGCCGGTGCTCCAAGCGTCCAGCGCATGCCGAGGCGGAAGTCGTGCGAGGTCATATCGCGCAGTGTGTAGTCGACCCGCGGGCAGCCAGCCCAAACGCCCTGGCAATCGATGACGCCAGCGTGGACGTTGCCCATATTCAGGTAGCGATAACTCAACTCGAGCTTGAGGCTGTCGCTCACCGCGTAGCCCAATCCGGCATGCAACGCCCAAGCAAAGCGCGTCGTGGTCGTGTCTGCCGCGTAACCAAATCCACCAGCCGACGCGATGAAGCCAACGTCCTGGAAGCCGGTGATCCAGTGGTGCGCGAAGCCGGCGCCCACACCGACGAACGGCGTTATGCCATAGAAATTGCCGATGTCGACATAGACATTGGCGAGGCCGAGCAGTGCGGCATGGCGTCCAGTGTAATTGTTGAAATTCCCGAACGGCCCGCCCTGATTGAGGAGGAATTGGAAGCTCTGCGACGTACGGTATTCCCCCGTCAGGTCGAAGCGCAGCCATTCGTTAAATTGATAGCCGATGCCGGCACCGAGAATCGTGGGTTCGTCATAGGATTTCTGCACGACTCCGAAACCAGCGAGCGCCCCAGGGGGAAAGCCAGGCGCAGTCGGAACGAAGTCGACCCTGCGGAACTGCTGGACGGCAACGCCGACGTCGCCACGCAGATACCACCCCCCGCCGACTTCGATGGGCGCCGGAATGACGCGCGGCGCGGGCATTGCAACAGGAAAGTCCGCCGCGGCGGCCGGGGCGGAGGCGATGCTCAGGGCGGCGAACACAGCCGCAAGGAGCTTCTTCTCGGTCATGGTCAACTCTCCGATTCTGAATTCGCCCCTCCGGGCGCAAACCGACGAACGACTTCGGTTCGGAGCGACCTTGGCGGAAATCCTTTAACAACCGCTTAAGGTTAATCGTTAGGGATACTGGGCCGTAAAGATCAGAGCGGCATGGCGTTACGGCCATGCCGCCAACCACTTCGGTGTCCGACAATCAGAAATACTCAGACAACTAAGCCGCCTGTGCGTTGGATGCGAGCACCGCGCAGATGTCGTTGACGACGCTTTCGACAATGGCGCGATCATCGCCCTCGGCCATCACGCGGATCACCGGTTCCGTCCCGGAGGGTCGGATCACGAGGCGGCCGGAGACGCCAAGCCGATGCTCTCCATCCCGAATCGCTTGACGTACATCGGCCCGCTCCAACGGTTTGCCAGACTTAAAGCGGACGTTCTTGAGGAGCTGCGGAACCGGGTCGAAGCGGTGGCACACCTCTGACACCGGTCGGCTCATCCGCTTGACCACTGCAAGGAGTTGCAGCGCCGAGACGAGCCCATCGCCCGTCGTCGCGTAGTCCGACAGAATGATGTGCCCAGACTGCTCGCCCCCGACATTGAAGCCGTGCTCACGCATGTGCTCCAACACGTAGCGATCTCCGACCGCCGTGCGCGCAAGCATCAGCCCAATGCCGCTAAGATAACGCTCGAGCCCGAGATTGGACATCACGGTCGCAACGATGCCGGGCTTCGACAGGCGACCATCTTCCATCCAGGATTGCGCAACGACGGCCATTAGCTGATCGCCGTCGACGATGACGCCCCTCTCGTCGACGACGATGAGACGGTCGGCATCTCCGTCGAGCGCGATGCCAACGTCGGCACGCAACTCGCGGACCTTGCGTTGCAGAGCTTCCGGCGCGGTCGAACCGCAATCCTGGTTGATGTTGAATCCGTTCGGTTCGTTGCCGATGGTAAAGACCTCGGCGCCAAGTTCCCACAGCGCCGCAGGGGCGACCTTGTAGCCGGCGCCGTTGGCGCAATCGATGACGACGCGCAACCCGTCGAGTTCCATGTTGCGAGGCAAGGTTCGCTTGGCGAATTCGATGTAACGCGCTTGCGCGTCGTCGATCCTCTTGGCACGGCCGATGGCCCCGGAATCTGCGAGGCGGTCGGCAAGATCAGAATCGATCAGTGTCTCGATGTCCTGCTCGGTCGCGTCCGACAGCTTGTAGCCGTCCGGCCCGAACAGTTTGATACCGTTGTCCTGATAGGCGTTGTGCGAAGCGGAAATCATGACGCCAAGGTCAGCGCGCATCGACCGGGTGAGCATCGCGACGGCTGGCGTCGGCATCGGACCAACGAGGAGAACGTTCATGCCGACCGAAAGGAAGCCCGCCGTCAGCGCGTTTTCGATCAAGTATCCCGAGAGCCGGGTGTCCTTGCCGATCAGGACGCGTTTGTGATCTTCCGCCTTCTGGAAGGTCAACCCTGCCGCCATGCCGACCTTCATGGCGAGTTCTGCGGACAACTTGCCGTTGTTCGCCTTTCCGCGGATGCCATCCGTGCCGAAATACTTGCGCAACATGGTTCGTTGTCCCCGATGCTTTGGGCGCGCGGCGCCACGATGTCTCTAGCAGATCATGGCTAAGAACCTGTTCAAGTTTTGTGAGCGCTCGTCACCGAAGCCGCAACGGCCGCGCCATGGGCCAGATACCACCTCGCCGACCGGGCCAGGCGGGTCGCGCCCCTGCCCGCCGCGGCCTGTCTCGGCGACGGACCGCTATCACGCCGCAGGAGATCGTGAGCCACGACCCGCCGATCCGGGCTCGCGACGGGGACGGGAGCGCCTGCCGTGCGCGCGCCTACGATGCGGTCCATTTCGCACGCAAACCCAGGCCAGCGGGTGACCGGAATCACTACGCAGGCGCGTTGGCGCCCCAAATAGGGTGATTCGCATGCGAGCGTTCTTCTGACCGTCGCGAAGAAACGCGCATCCGCCTCGATGTCGCCCGACGAGGTAACCTGCGCGCAACCCTGAAAGGGGTGCCGTGGGCTCGCTCGTGCGGCGGGAAACGGTCCTCGCCAGGAAGAAGGGGGATCACACCTGCGGCTGCGGCTCCATGCCACCCTCGGGACGCGGCGGCTTCGGCTTGGTTGTCGGCACCGCCGAGCCACGCGAAGCGGTCGGCGTCTCGTCGCCTTGGTCGCGCACCGGCCGCTTGCCGACGAGCAAGTCCTTGATCTCGTCGCCGGACAGCGTTTCGTACTCGAGAAGTGCCTCTGCGACCGTGACGAAAGCATCCTTGTTGTCCATCAGGATGCCATGCGCCGTACGATAGGCTTCGTCGACGAGGCGGCGAACCTCCGCGTCGATCTTCTGGGCGGTCGCCTCCGAGATTGCCTGCTGCCGGCCGACCGACATGCCCAGGAACACCTCCTCCTGGTTCTCCCCATAGGCGACCGTGCCAAGTTCATCGGAGAAGCCCATACGCGTCACCATGGCGCGAGCCATCTTGGTCGCCTGGTCGATGTCGCCGATCGCGCCCGAGGTGATGTTCTCCTTGCCGAACATAATCTCTTCCGCGGCACGGCCACCCATCGCGACGGCGAGCTGGGAAGTGTACTCTTTATACTTCATCGAATAGCGATCGCCTTCGGGTAGGAACTTGACCATGCCGAGCGCGCGACCGCGTGGAATGATGGTCGCCTTGTGCACGGGAATGCCTGCCGGGACCTTCAGGCCGACGATGGCATGCCCCGCCTCGTGATAGGCAGTAAGTTTCTTTTCCTCCTCGGACATCGCCATCGATTTGCGCTCGGCACCCATCATGACCTTGTCCTTGGCGTCCTCGAACTCCGCCATGGTCACGAGTCGCTTGTTGCGCCGGGCGGCCAGGAGTGCGGCCTCGTTGACGAGGTTCATGAGATCCGCACCCGAGAAGCCTGGACAACCGCGCGCGATGACGCGCAGGTCGACGTCTGGCGCCAGCGGAACCTTCCGCACGTGCACGCGCAGGATTTTCTCACGCCCGTTCATATCTGGGTTCGGCACCACGATCTGCCGGTCGAAGCGGCCCGGTCTCAGGAGCGCCGGATCGAGCACGTCCGGACGGTTGGTCGCAGCAATGATGATGATGCCTTCGTTCGGTTCGAAACCGTCCATCTCGACGAGGAGCTGATTGAGGGTCTGCTCGCGTTCGTCGTTGCCACCGCCGAGGCCCGCGCCGCGATGGCGTCCGACCGCGTCGATTTCGTCGATGAAGATGATGCAGGGTGCGTTCTTCTTCGCCTGCTCGAACATGTCACGCACGCGGCTGGCGCCGACGCCGACAAACATCTCGACGAAATCGGAGCCAGAAATAGTGAAGAATGGCACGTTCGCTTCACCCGCGACGGCGCGCGCGGTCAAGGTTTTGCCCGTGCCGGGCGGCCCGACCAGAAGGACGCCGCGCGGAATGCGCCCGCCGAGACGCTGGAACTTTTGCGGGTCGCGCAAGAACTCGACGATTTCCTGCAGGTCTTCCTTCGCTTCGTCGATGCCGGCCACGTCTTCGAAGGTGACGCGACCATGCGCTTCGGTGAGAAGCTTGGCGCGGCTCTTGCCGAAACCCATGGCCTTGCCGCCGGCCCCACCCTGCATCTGACGCATGAGATAGATCCACACCCCGATGAGGAGGAGCATCGGCAGGGAGGAGATGAGGAGCGAGCCGAGGAAATTCTCCGAAGGTGGCCGCGAACGCACCTCGACGCCGCGCTCATAGGCGCGTTGGGCGATGTTGCCCCCCGGCGGGGAGTAGGAGGTGAAGCCGCGCCCATCGGTGAAGTGGCCGGTGATCTCCGGCCCAACGATGGTGACGTCGCGCACACGCCCCTGGTCGACCTCGGCCAGAAGCTGGGAAAACGCGATCTCGCCCGCCCGGTTGCTCTGCCCTGGATTCTGGAACAGCGTGAACAGCGCCACCAACAGGAGCGCAATGATCACCCAGAGCGCGAAGTTCCGGAAATTCTGGTTCATCCTGTCCTCCCCAGCCCTCTGGCCGGTCGGCGAGTTGTGCCGTATCACACGGCGGCATAGTTACGCATTAATTTAGGGTCCAATGTCCCAAATTGCCACTGGACCGCGACCGAATAGTGAACAGCCAGTGGGCTAGCCGGACATTTGGTTTCTTCGGGGCGGGGCGCGCGAAATCCGAATCCACCGCGGGCCTGCGCTGATGAGAGCGCCGTGAAGGGTGCGGCGCAGGTTCGGCGGATCATCGCCTGATGATCTCAGCACCAGTACCAAGCTCTCAAGTTGAACATCGCTCGGATGCCGCGCGGACGCACCAACCTTGATCAGGAGACGGGCAAGAACACGCATACCGACTTCGGCGGGCAGCCGAGCGAAGCATGATCGCTCGATCCGAACGCCGCGCTCCTCCGCATCGGTGACATCGGCAAGAAGCCCTGCCAACGCCGCCTCGACGGCGCGCTCGATCGCCTCATCCGCTCGGCGCATTTGGTGGGCTATGTTGGCGAGGCGGACCGCGTCGAGACCTTCCTGAGCAAGAAGCGGCATAAGCTGGCGGAGCCGCGGCCGCAAGAAGCGCGGGTCGGCATTCGACGGATCGTCGACCCACACGATGCCTTCGCGCAGGAGCGTCGCGCGCAGGCGTTCTCGCGAGAGGCTAAGGAAAGGCCGCACCAGTCGGATCGCACCGTGCTGCGAGCAGCGTTGCATGGCGCCGAGGCCCTTGAGGCCCGACCCGCGCGCGAGCCGCATCAGCACCGTTTCGGCCTGGTCGTCCAGAGTGTGGCCCGTAAGAATCGTCTCGATGCACCGTCGTTCGGCTTCCCGAATGAGCAAGGCATAGCGCGCGGCGCGGGCGGCTTCTTGCAAGCCCGTCCTGGGCTTCTCCCCCGACCATCTGAGCGTGACGTGCTCCATACCGAGTTTCGCCGCGATCCCCGCCACGAACTGTGCCTCCTCTGTGGCCTCGGGCCGTAGTCCGTGATCGACGGTGGCGACCACAACAGGTTCGATGGCGCCACGCGGCAGGAGACGATCGCAGTAACGGTGGAACAGATGCAGAAGCGCCATCGAATCCGACCCCCCCGAAACGGCGAGAAGAGCGCCGCCCCGGGTCTCGAAATCGAAGATCGCGCGGATGTCGTCGTCGTTGAACGGCGCGTCGTCAGGCGCAACCGGCACCGCGCTGTTCCGTCTGCACGCGCTGACGCACCGCCTGGCTCGCGCGAGGATAGCGGCGCAGCACTTCGGCGAAGGACGCACAGGCTGCCTCGGTCTGGCCGAGCTGCCGCATCGACATGCCGAGGCGCAACAAGCTCTCCGGCGCCTTCGGCCCCTGCGGAAATTCCGTATAGCTCTTCAGAAAGGCGTCGGCGGCTTGGCGCCATTGGCGCCGCTGGTAATGCGATTCCCCGAGCCAATAGAGTGCGTCGCCGGCCTGACGGTCGGTCGGAAACGAGGCGATGAAGTTCTCGAAGGATTCCTCGGCCTGCTGGTAGTCACCCCGCAAGAAATACCCGTAGGCAAGGTCGTAGGCTTCGCGCGGATTGTTCGGCGGCACCATCGCACCGCCGCCGCGCGGTGTCACCACAGCGACGGGTTGCGCCGGGGCCTGCGGGCCGGACGGCGGCGGCAGCGTGCGGCGCGCACCTGCCGCAAGATCAAGCGGCTCGCCCGTCCGCGGATCGGCCGGCAACTGGCCCAGGGACTGCGGCGGGGTGCCCGTGCCCTGCCGAGCGATCGGAGCGATCCCCGCAGCACCGACCCCAGGGCTGGCAACGACTGCGGATGATGGCGGCGCCTCAGCTGGCACGGCCTCGCCGCGCTGCTGGGGCCGGTTCTGCGCCGGGCGACGGCCCTGCCCTTCGAGCTGCTGGAACCGGAACTCAGCGTCCTCCTGGAAACGACGCATCTGATCTTCCATGCGCCGTAGCTGATGCTGCAATTGCTCGATCTGCCCATTCAGCTGGCGCATGCGACCTTCAAGTGCGCCCATGCGGACCGCGGTGTCGTCCTGCTGCTGTTGCCCCCATCCCCATTGAACCGGCGTCACGGGCACCTGTATTGCCCTCGCAAGATCTTGGACGGTTGCTGCGGCGGCATCGATGTCCCGCTCGAGCCGGTCAAGCCGCACACCGATATCCGGCGCGGCGGGTGTTCGCGCAACGCCGGGATCGGCGAGGAGAGAGAGAACGGCGACAGCAGGAAGCAGCCGGGGGAGCATGGACCCGAAAGGCCTCGTTACGGTACGTTCGACAGCGATCAAAGCTTCGCGATCCCGGCTGAATTGCGGCACCGGGCCGACTCCGGCGCGGATCCCCGACGACGGTCCGGACGTGTTGCGTCCGGGCATCTCTGGTGCGCAGGCAGCGTCACGACCCGGCGTTGTTCAACACCGTGACGGAACGGCGGTTCTGGTTCCAGCACGACTCGTCGTTGCACACCGCAACCGGTCGCTCCTTACCGTAGGATATCGTCCGCATCCGCGACGCATCGACGCCGCGCGACAAAAGATAACTCCGGCTCGCCGCGGCGCGGCGCGCTCCGAGCGCGATATTGTACTCACGCGTCCCGCGTTCGTCGGCGTGACCTTCGATCGTGATGACGTAACGCGAGTACTGGCGCAACCATGCGGCCTGCCGATCGAGCGTCTGCCGGCCTTCCGGCGTGAGTTCCGACGAATCGACGGTGAAGAAGACGCGATCACCGACATTGACCACGAAATCCTGCGGCGATCCCGGCGTCGCACGCCCCTGCTGCTCGTTCTGGGTGCCGGCGCAGGCACCGACGGCAAGCGCAGCGGCGAGCGCCAGCGCAAAACGGGCGCCACGACCGACGCCTAAACTTGCAAACATCCCGGTAACTCCTCGTTGTCCGTGCCCGGATACCCCGTCGTTACCTAAACGGACGAGGTTAAATGGACGTTCGAGACAGTGGTGAATGAACGGTGACTTTTCCGCGGCCAATTTGTTGCTGAAAAGCCACATCATGGAACGAAACCCGCAATGTCAGGTGAGCAGCGGGCTCCAAGCGGGATCGGAGGCAAGATTAGGCGTGGCAACTTGCCGCTCGAACCGACCAGAGACGTCGATCGAAAACAGCCGCGGCGCGCCGCCTTGCTCCTTGAAGAACATCAACACCTGCCCATTCGGTGCCCAAGTCGGCCCCTCCGCATGGAAGCCCGAAGTGAGGATGCGCTCACGCTGGCCCTCGGGCGTCATCACGCCGATGGAGAACTGGCCGCGGGTCTGTTTCGTGAAGGCGATAAGATCGCCGCGCGGAGACCACACCGGCGTCGAATATCGTCCCTCGCCGAAAGAGATACGGTTCGGCGCACCGCCACCCGCGCCCATGACGTAAAGTTGCTGGCCCCCGCCGCGATCCGATTCGAAAACGATGCGAGAACCGTCCGGTGCGAAGGATGCCGCCGTGTCGATCTGGGCGCCCGAGGTAATACGTGTGATGTTGCGCGAACCAAGATCCATGATGGCGAGGTTGGAGTTGCCATCCTGATTGAGGATCGACATGACGAGCCGTCGACCGTCCGGCGCGAAACGTGGAGAAAACGTCATGCCGGAGAAAGTGCCGAGATTCTGCCTTTGACCTGATTGCAAGTCGATGAGGAACACCCGCGGGTCTTCCCCGCCAAACTGCATGTAGGTGATCTGATTGTTCTGTGGGTTGAAGCGCGGGGTGAGGACGAGTTGGCCCTGCGTCAAATAACGCACATTCGCCCCGTCCTGATCCATGATGGCGAGACGCTTCTGGCGCCGATCCCGCGGACCCGATTCATCGACGAAGGCGACGCGGCTGTCGAAGTAACCGCCGATACCTGTCAACGCCGTGTAGATCGCATCCGAAACGATGTGCGCCAGACGCCGCCAGTTCTCTGCGGACGTTGTGAATTGCTTACCGTCGATCTGACGAGTCTGGAGAACGTCATAAACACGGATTTGCGCGACGAGGCCGGATCCGCCCCGCTGCACGGCACCCACGCCGAGCGCCTGCGCATTGATGACACGCCAGGACTGGAAGTTCGGCGGTTGGTTGACATCACTGATGCGGTCAACGAACGAGCGTGGGTCGAGTATCGTGAAGTAGCCAGAACGCTCAAGATTGGCCTTGATCACGGTCGCCATCTCGCGCCCGAGCTGCGCGTCGCCGAGGAGATCGGGAATCGCGATCGGCACAGGCTGGAAGTTGCCGCCAGGCGTGATGTCGACGATTGGGCGTTCGCGTTGCTGCGCTTGCGCTGGTACACGCAGCCCGGCGCTCACTGCGCTGCTTGCAGCAAAAAAGAGGAGAAGGGTGCGTCGATCTGGTCGGTGCATCGTCATCCGGGTCGAATCGTTGAGGTGATCGTTCACGACATTTGTTGCGGATCGAAGGCAAACTCGATTTCGCGCCAACCGTTCGGCGCGTCATACATCTCGGCCGGCAACCGCAAGGGCGAGCAGCGCATGATGGCGCGTACCGCCGAATCCGACACGGCGCGGAACTGCGGGGCCGCACTCGAATTCATTACCCGCGGCCGGCCATTGAGCGTGCCGTCGCGATTCATCGCGATCTCGATGCGCACGATGAGACGGTTGCCGGCGATGCCGCCGACCGGCGGTGACCAACACGGCTGCACCTGATCGCGGATCATGCCGACGAGGAGCGCGAACTGGCTCTGGGTGAGGCGGCGGCCCGTCCCTTGCGGATTACCGAGGGAGGCTTGGCGCTGGGTCTGTCCTTGCTGCGCCGAAGGTGCCGGCGCACCCTGTTGTCGATTGATGAGATCGCGCATCTGCTGCGCATTGAACTGCTGTTGCTGTTGCTGACGCCGCTGTTCCTCGCGCCGTGCTTGTTCCTGTCGGCGCTGCTCTTCGCGTCGTGCCTGCTCCTGCCGGCGTTGTTCTTCCTGCCGCTGCTGCTCAGCCTGTCGCACCTGTTCCTCGCGCCGACGCTCTTCCTCCAGGCGTCGCAGCAATCCTTCCGGATCGAGTTCCTCACGTTGGGCGACCTGCGGACGTGGCGGCGGTGGCGGTGGAGTCGGCACCGCGACCGGCTGCATCGGTTCGGCGCGATCCGGCGGCGGTGGCGGCGGCGGTGGAGCAGAGGCGGCCTCCGTCGGCCGCACCTGCGGCGGCGGTTCCGGCACCGGATCGGGTCGCTGCGACACGCGCGGTGCCTCGCGCCGCTGCGGCGTCTCGGATCGGACGCCGTCGCGTTCACCCGTGATTTGCGGATCCTCGGAGATGTCGTCGATAAGATCGAGAGGAATCGAGATCAGAGGGGCAACAGTGTAGGCGGACGGTTTCGGCAAAGCGATCAGCGTCGCCACGAGGAGGCCCACGTGGAGCGTCGCCGATATCGCGAGGCTCTTGCGAAACTCCACGGCGTCACACCCTCTACCTCTGCGCTTGGCGGGGCGTACCGCTCGCCGGAACATTGGCCGGCGCCGGTGGCAGGTTCGGATCCTGCTCGGTGACGAGACCGATGCGCCGGAAGCCGGCACGGTTCACGAGCCCCATCACCTGCATCATCGTGCCGTAATTCACGCCGCGATCACCGCGGATGAACAGGCGGTCTTCCACCCCATTGCGCGCGATCACGGTGAGGCGTGGAACGAGATCCTCGATCGTCACGCGCGTGTCCTGCAGGAAGATGTCACCGCGTGCATTGACCGAAATGGTGATCGGCTGCGTCTCATCCTGGATCTGGCGCGCGGCCGTGCGCGGTAGCTCGATCGGCACGCCGACGGTGAGCATCGGCGCCGCAACCATGAAGATGATGAGCAGCACGAGCACGACGTCGATGAATGGCGTCATATTGATGTCGTTGATCGGCAGATAGCGGCGGCGGCGCCCGCGCCGCCCCGAACCATTTCCGCCGTTTCCGACCGCAGCGCCCATCGTTCAGTGTCTCACGCAGCCAGCCGCTCGTCGATCTGCCGCGAGATGATCGCGGAGAATTCGTCGGCGAAGCCTTCCATGCGCATGACGTGCTTGGCCGCATCCGCCTGAAGCTTGTTGTAGGCGATAACCGCGGGGATCGCTGCGACGAGGCCGATTGCCGTCGCGAACAGCGCTTCCGCGATGCCTGGCGCCACGACGGCGAGGTTCGTGTTCTGTGACACGGCAATCGCCTGAAACGACGTCATGATGCCCCACACCGTGCCGAAGAGGCCGATGAACGGCGCGGACGAACCGACGGAGGCGAGGAACAGGAGACGCGCTTCCAAACGCTCGGCCTCGCGCGCGATCGTGACGTCCATGACCTTCTCGATCCGGTCCTTCAAACCACCAATGCCACGTCCGCCAGCCTCTTGCGTGCGCTTCCACTCGCGCATCGCCGCGACGAACAGCGCCGCCATGCCATGGCCCGGCCGATGCGCGAGTGAGCGATAGAGGTCCTCCAGGCTTTGGCCAGACCAGAACACCTGCTCGAACTTGTCCATTTGTGACTTCACGCGCCGGAACATCACGACCTTCTCGAAGATGATGGCCCAGCAAACGACCGAGGCGATGACGAGACCGATCATCACCAGTTTCACGACGATGTGCGCCTGGATGAATAGACCCCAGAACGACATGTCGACCGCACCAGCGGCTCCCGCGGCGGTCAGGAAATGGACGTTCATGAGCCCTCAATTCCTCCGGTCCGGCTCGGGGATAGCGCAGACGAGATGTCGGACCCGGTCGGCGACGCGGGTTGCCGGCAGGAGCGGCGTTCATAAGTCCCGTTTCGGAGCATTCGCGCCGAATTCGAACGAACGCACGCCTTCTCGCCACGGAATCCGCCGAAACTTGGGCGTTTGCACGCCCGTGAGACGTACCAAACCTTTGTCAGGGTTAAGGAAAGGTGAAAGGTGTTGCGCTGCGGTAGCTAACCAGAGATTCTTTGTTTGACCAACGGATTGAGGTTTCGCTCGGAATTCAAGGTGGTCACTGCGGCGTGGATGGCGCGGTCAAACGCGGCGTCGTTCGGTGAAGGTCTGGTAGGCCACATGATGGGCTTTGAGATCGTGCCAAGCAAGCTCGTGTCCGGTTGGACCGGCGTTCTCATGCTCGCCTACGGCGCCGCAGGGCTTGTGGCGGGCAAACGACCCGCATGATCGCGCTCGTTTTCGCCGGCTTTTGGTTCTTCCTGCTGCCGCAGCTTTGAGGAGAACGCTTTTTGCAGCCGCTGCATCCATCCGGCCTGTTGCCGGGTTTTGGCCAACGGCGATCGAGCCGCCCCGGAACTCATGAGCACGCGACATGGCCATCATCCACGATCCCCGTCTCAACCGGCCGCTGAATGTGATCGGCGATACCATCATCCTCAAAGCGATCGGCCAAGCTGACTGGTCCGCCTTCACACTGATCGCTAACCCGCCGGTGAGTCCGCCGGTTCACACCCATCCTTGGGAGGAAGCCTTCTGGGTCCGGCGCGGGCGGCTGCGCGTCCACGTGGCCGGACAGGATCACCTGCTCGGCGTCGACGAATGCGTAACGATTGCGGCGGGCACGCCGCACAGCTATTTGGCCCTTGAGCCGGGCACCGAGGCCACCGTGCTATTCGGCTCGACGCGGCCGGTCGCCTTCTTCGAGGCGATCGACAGCGTCGCCGACATCGACAGGGTGCTCGCCCTGGCCGCCGTCCACGAGGTGGAAGTGGCCGGCCCGCCATTGCGGCCATGAGGCCAGCCTAAAAGAACAGAATTCAGCACAATTTTTATCATCGCCTGGTCGCTCTGGCGACGGCAGCACCAGGCCGATGCCGCTCGAGCGCACTCAAAAACCGCAAAAATGCACAATTGTAGTGCCGGGCTGGGTCAAGACCGAGATGTTCAGGTGCCGGACGGAGCGCTGCCACCGAACGTCCAGGTTGCACCGCGCCGGCTGACGCGCGAAGACGCCAGAAAGGCACCACCGGGGAACGTTCATGTCGTCGATCTACCATTCCGTCCACGCTGCGTGGAAAGCCGCGCCCGAGAGCTTCTGGGCTGCCGTCGCGGGCGAGATCGACTGGTTCACGCCGTGGCAGCGCGTGTTCGATCCTGCCGTCGGCGTCTATGGCCGATGGTTCCCCGGCGCGACGACCAATACCTGCTGGAACGCAGTCGATCGGCATGTGGCGCGCGGGCGCGCCGACCAAGCGGCCGTCATCTATGACAGCCCGGTCACCGGACAAGTGAAGCGGTTCACCTACCGTGAACTCCGCGATGAAGTCGAGGCTCTGGCCGCCGTGCTTGCCGAGCGTGGCGTGACGAAGGGCGACCGCGTCATCGTCTACATGCCGATGGTGCCCGAGGCGCTGTTTGCCATGCTCGCCTGCGCCCGGCTCGGCGCGATTCACTCGGTGGTCTTCGGTGGCTTTGCCGCGAAGGAACTCGCGACCCGCATCGATGACGCGAAACCGAAAGTGATCGTCTCGGCGTCTTGCGGCATCGAAGGCGCGAAGGTCGTTCCCTACAAGCCGCTCCTCGACGAGGCGTTGACGATCGCCAGTGCCAAGGTGTCTGCAACACTCATCCTGCAGCGGCCGCAGGTGACGGCGAGTCTACAGGCCGGACGCGATCACGATTGGGAGGCCGCGGTGGCAGCCGCCCGCGCGGCCCGCCGCGACGTACCGTGCGTGCCGGTCGCGGCGACCGATCCCTGCTACATCCTCTATACCTCCGGCACGACCGGACAGCCGAAGGGCGTCGTGCGCGACACCGGCGGCCACATGGTGGCGCTGAAAGCCTCGATGAAATGGGTCTATGGCATCGAGCCAGGCGAGGTGTTCTGGGCCGCATCCGACGTCGGTTGGGTTGTCGGCCATTCCTACATCGTGTACGCACCGCTCCTGCACGGCTGCACCACGATTCTGTTCGAGGGCAAGCCGGTCGGCACACCGGATCCCGGGGCATATTGGCGCATCATCGAGCAGCACGGTGTCGCCGCGCTGTTCACGGCCCCGACGGCCTTCCGCGCCATCAAGAAGGAAGACCCGAACGGGACTTTCCTAACCAAGTATTCGCTGAAGAGCCTGCGCACACTCTTCCTCGCCGGCGAGCGCGCCGATCCACCGACTGTCGCCTGGGCCGAAGAGAAGCTGAAAGTGCCGGTCGTCGACCATTGGTGGCAGACCGAGACCGGCTGGGCGATTTGCGCTAACCCCGTCGGACTCGGCATGCTGCCGGTGAAGCACGGTTCGCCAACTGTGCCAATGCCGGGGTGGGATCTTCTCGTCGTCGACGATGCCGGTCATCCCGTTTCAGCCGGCACGCTCGGCAACATCGTCGCGCGGCTACCGTTACCGCCCGGCGCCTTCCCGACGTTGTGGAACGCCGAAGAGCGATTCAGGAAGGCTTATCTCGACGAGTTCCCTGGCTACTACAAGACGGCCGATGCGGGCATGATGGACACGGACGGCTACCTTTACATCATGTCCCGCACCGACGACATCATCAACGTCGCGGGCCATCGTTTGTCGACCGGTGGCATGGAGGAGGTACTCGCGTCGCATCCAGCGGTTGCCGAATGTGCCGTGATCGGAATCGCCGACACGTTGAAGGGTCAAGTACCCTGCGGCTTCATCGTGTTGAAGGCCGGCGTCAATCAGACGGCCGACGAGGTCGAGCGCGAGTGCGTCGCCTTGGTGCGCGAGAAGATTGGGCCGGTGGCCTCCTTCAAGCTCGCCATCACCGTGCAACGGCTTCCGAAGACACGCTCTGGGAAGATCTTGCGTGCGACCATGGCGAAGATCGCCGACGGCGAGGCCTTCACGATGCCGGCAACGATCGACGATCCGGCCATCCTCGGTGAGATCGAGGCGGCATTGATGGCGAAGACGGCGTAGGGCGGGTTCGGCGGCAGTCGCGCGCAGCGTGAGATCTGCGAGGACACCTACATGGTCGCGTGCCTCGAATTCGATCGGCACGGAGCCGCGAGCGACCACCGGACTGGCAGCCCTAATAGGCGATGGCGACGTCGCCGGACGTCAACACACGCTCGGGTAGGCGAACGTTCATCAGATCTTCACCGATGATGATGGGGCCGGCGTAGCCGGCGCGAACCTCGGCGATGAGCGCTACTCGATCCGTCGATGGCGGCACGAGATGCGTCAGCGCGACGGCCTTCGCTCCCGCGTCACGCGCGATCTCGGCGACCTGACGCGGCGTGCAGTGATAACTCTTTACGGCCGCAACCGTTTCAGCCGAGCGCACGCCAGGCGTCGGCACCATCTCCCGGTCGACGAAGACCTCGCACACGAAAAGGTCGGCGCCACGCACCGCCCGGGTGAGCGATGGACAGGGTCGTGTATCCCCGGAAAAGACCATGCGCGCCTCGGGCGTTGCGAAGGAGAGCCCGAACGCTGGCACCACCGGGCGATGATCAACTTCGAAGGCGTTCACGGAGAGCGCGCCGACGCGCAGCACGTCGCCAGCGCTCATCACCCGGAACTTAACGTCGAGACCTGCTGTCGATGGCCGCCTCTCGTGGGCGACGCGCAGGGCGCGCTCGTCGGCATAGGCGGCGAGCTGTGCTCGCATGTTGCGGATGGCCGGTTCGGGCGCCGTCACGATCCAGGGCTTGGCGCGACCCTGATGCCAACTCGATACGACGAGCTGGTAGAAGTCGACGACATGGTCGGAATGATAGTGCGTGACGATCAGATGGTCGATCGATGCTCCCGGATGGCCGGCGGCGACCAGCTGTTGCGACACGCCGGAGCCACAGTCGATCAGAATCTTGGCATCGGCCGTCGTCACGAGATGCGCCGAACCGAAACGCAGCTTGGTCGCGATCGGAACCCCGGTGCCGAGGAATGTGAAAGTCAAGTTCATGTCACGGTCCGGATGGCGGCAACGCGGTCTTCGATGGTCGGATGCGTCGAAAACATCTCCCATACGTCCTTTGGGTCGAAGATGAACATCTGTTGCACTTCGTCCACGACGCCGGGAACGTCGGGGTTGCGCGCGATCTTTTCGAGCGCCGAAACAAGCGCATCCGGATTCTTGGTGAGTTCGACCGCGCCCGCATCGGCAAGGAACTCACGTTTGCGCGACAGGGCGAAGCGCAGAGCCATCGCGCCGAGACGACCGATCCACAGGATTCCCGCGGCAGCAATGAGAAACAGGATCAGTTGTGCGCCCTTGCGATCATTGGAAGAGGGGCGCGCATGCATCAGCGCGCGCATCGACAATTCGGCGAGCAGCGCGAACACGCCGACGAAGACGATCGACACGACCAGAAGGCGCGTGTCGCGATTGATGATGTGGGTGAGTTCGTGCGCGAGCACGGCTTCGAGTTCACGGTCATCGAGCGCATCGAGAAGCCCTTGCGTGACACCGATGACGGCGCCCGCCGGGCTCCAGCCGGTCGCGAAGGCGTTGAGGCCGGGGGAGGGAATGATGGCAAGGCCTGGCATGGGCAGCCCGCGTGAAATTACGAGCGGTTCCACCAGTGCATAGAGACGGGGCGCCTGCTCGCGTGTGACGAGCTTGGCACTTGCCAGCGCGAGCACCGCGCGCTTCTGGATGAAAACTGCGATCAGAAACCAGACGCCGACTGCGACGACCACCCAGAGGAGCGCACCGCGGAAAAGATCATTGCCGTAGGCGAAGGCGTTGGTTGCATCGCCGAGCGTGTGCGCGAAAGCTTGCGCGAGCGCCCAGGTCACCGCCGCGATCAGCGCGGGAAAGGCGACGAGAAGGATGAGGGAGCGTGCATTGTTACGCCAGATCCAGGTCTGGAGCCCGATGACGCTTCCCGGAACGACGCTCATTGGCGTCAGAACTTCACGTTGACTGGTTCCTGCATGGTCGCGGCGCGGTCCGCCGGCAATTCGTAGAAGCTCGTCGGCGCAAAGCCGAGGGCGCGCGCAAACAGAACCGCCGGGAATTGTTCGATGGCGGCGTTGAATTCGGCAGCGGCATTGTTGAGGAAGCGCCGAGCGGCTGCGATCTTGTCCTCGATCGTCTGCAACTGCGATTGGAGATTGAGGAAATTCTGGTTCGCCTTGAGGTCGGGATAGCTCTCGGCAAGCGCGAGCAACGAGCCGACGGCGCGGCTCATCTGCGCGTCGGCCGCGGCCTTCTCGGCAAGCGAATGCGCCGAGGTTGCACCCGAGCGCGCGGCGACGATGTCAGCAAACACCTTCGATTCGTGGCTCGCATAGCCCTTCACCGTTTCGACGAGTTGCGGCACGAGGTCGGCGCGCTGCCGAAGCTGTACGTCGATGTCGGCTTCGGCGTTCCGGACGCGCTGGCGCAACGCCACCAGCGAATTGTAGATAACGATGCCGCCGATGACGATGACGGCGGCGACGATTAAGACAATCCACTCGATACCCATCACGTGCCTCCGCTGGCCCAGTGCCAAGGCCCAATGTAGGCGTGCCAGTCGCTGCCGCCAACGTGGTTTGGCGTGATTGTGCGCTGCAAGAGGCGGGTCTATGGTCCGCGCCTTCGACGAGGGGGTCGGCATGCAGCTTGAAGGGCGGGTCGCGATCGTCACGGGCGCGGCCCGGGGTATTGGGTACGCGGTGGCGAAAACTTTCCTTGAGGAGGGCGCGCGCGTCATCCTGACCGATATCGAAGATACAGCCGGCGCGCGCGCCGCAAGCGAGCTCGGCCGCTATGGCGAAACCAAGTTCGTCTCGTGCGACGTAGGCGAAAGGCTTGACGTTCACAATCTGGTCGCAGAAGCGCTCGACGCCTTTGGGGAGATCGACGCCCTTGTGAACAATGCGGGCGTCGTCCACGCTGCAGAATTCCTCGACCTTTCGGAGGTCGATTTCGACCGCGTGCTCCGCGTCAATCTCAAGGGTGCCTTCCTCGTTGGCCAAGCCGTGGCGCGGCAGATGGTCGAGCAGATCACGGCCGGCAAGCGGCCGGGCGCGATCGTCAATATGTCATCCGTCAACGCGGAACTCGCGATTCCGAACCAGGTTCCCTACTGCGTATCGAAGGGCGGCCTGCGGCAGCTCACCAACGTGATGGCGCTTGCGCTGGCACCCTACCGCATCCGCGTCAATGCCATCGGCCCCGGCTCGATCATGACGGAGATGTTGCAGCAGGTCGCGAAGGACAAAGCGGCGCGCATGAAACTCCTGTCGCGAACCCCGCTGGGCCGGCTCGGCGAGCCGCAGGAAATCGCGGCGATCGCAGCCTTCCTCGTCTCCGACGCGGCGAGCTACATCACCGGTCAGACGATCTACGCCGATGGTGGCCGCCTTGGCCTGAACTACACGGTGCCGGTTCCCGAGGGCACGTGAGCCGCGCTGCGCTCAGCCCTCGGCTTTCGGGAAGCGCTCGAAGACGCGCGACAGATCGACGTTCTTTTCGGCGGCTTCCGCCGGTTCGCGTTCGCCCTGCGTCGTCACCTCGGCGGGCAGAAGCGTCGTGACCGGTTCGGCCGCTCGGGGCTGACCCTTGGCGGCCCGCATCACCTCGAAATCGAGATCGATCTGCGAGCACAGGCCGAGGGTCACGGGATCCTGCGGAACAAGCGTGTTGATGTTCCAATGGGTCCGTTCGCGTAGCTGCGCGATGGTCGACTTCGTCGTGCCGACGAGCCGCATGATCTGCGCATCCTTCAACTCTGGATGATTGCGCACGAGCCACAGAATGGCGTTCGGCCGGTCCTGACGACGCGAGACGGGCGTGTAGCGTGGGCCCTTTTTCTTGCGCTCGGGCATCGTCACCTTCGTCTCGGCGAGTTCGAGCCGACGATCAGGGTCAGCCTCGGCCTTTTCGATTTCTTCGCGCGTAAGCTGGCCTGAATTGATGGGATCGAGTCCTTTGATCCCCTGTGCGGAATCGCCGTCGGCGATCGCCTTCACCTCGAGCGGATGCAAGCGGCAGAATTCGGCAATCTGCTCGAAAGAGAGTGAGGTGTTCTCGACCAGCCAAACGGCAGTCGCCTTCGGCATCAACGGCGTGTGGGACATGTGGAGACCTCCAGAATGCCTCCTCCGCGCTCCGGCCGCTCTTTCAGGGCTGGAGAGTCATCGGGATCGCGATGACGGGAGTTCGCCGTTTATATAGCGGTGCGAGCCAGGCTCCGCTACGGGAAAGTGCACGGGAAGGTGCCGCAACCGGAGATGCCTCATGAGTCTCGCTTTTTTGATCGATGCCCTTGGATGGGTGGGTGCCGTCTGCTACCTCGCCGCCTACGGGCTGATCTCGAGCGGGCGGCTGTCGGCGCAGGACCTATCCTACCAGCTGGCCAATCTCGCGGGGGCCGTGCTCCTCACCACCAACACCCTTTGGCACGGCGCCCTGCCCGCGGTGACGCTCAACATCGCTTGGGGCGCCGTTGCTCTCGTTTCGTTGCTGTGCCTTTTGCGCGCCCGTCAGGTCTGAGCGACGTTCAAGACGATCTTTCCGATGTGCGTGTTCGTTTCCATCAGCGCGTGCGCCTCGGCCGCCTCCGCAAGTGGAAACGACGCGAACATAACCGGCTTGCACCGGCCTTCGGCGAGAAGCGGCCACACTTTGGCTTCAAGCGCGCGGGCGATCGCCGCCTTTTCCGCGACCGTGCGCGGGCGCAACGTCGAACCTGTATGTGTCAGTCGCTTCATCATCAGCTTGCGGAAATCGACCTCGACCTTCGGGCCGCGAAGAAAGGCGATTTGCACGATCCGCCCCTGCTCGGCTGCGGCCTCATAATTGCGCGGGATGTAGTCGCCGCCGACCATGTCGAGGATGACGTCCGCCCCGCGACCTCCGGTGAAGGCTTTCGTTTGGGCAACGAAGTCCTGCACCCGGTGATCGATGGCAAGATCGGCCCCAAGCTTGCGGCAGGCCGCGCCCTTCTCCGGCCCGGCGGCGGTTGCGACCACCCGCGCCCCGAATGCCTTCGCGAGTTGAATCGCGGTCGTGCCGATGCCGGAGGTCCCGCCATGCACGAGAAGGGTTTCGCCAGGCGCCAGGCCGCCGCGCTCGAAGACGTTGTGCCACACCGTGAAATAGGTCTCGGGGATCATCGCCGCCTCGGCGAGCGTGATACCCACCGGCACGGGCAAGGCGTGCGCTTCGTGCGCGACGCAGTATTCCGCATAACCGCCCCCAGCGACAAGCGCGCAGACGGCGTCGCCGAGGCGCCAGCGCGTCACGCCGCGTCCAAGCGCAACCACCGTCCCTGCGATCTCCAGACCCGGCAGGTCCGAGGCGCCTGGCGGCGGCGCGTATCCGCCTTGTCGCTGCAGCACGTCGGGTCGATTGACCCCCGCATGCGCAACGCGCACGAGGATTTCCCCCGCACCCGGTTGCGGTAGCGGTCGCCGTTCGGAGACGAGCGCCTCCGGTCCACCTGGGTTCGAGATGGCGATGACGGACATGGTGGCCGGAAGTTCGGACATCGAACCCTCGTGGTGAACGCAGCGTCCCGCTCCGGTACGACGGTGTTCAGCGCGTGACAATCGGGCGCCGCCCGCTATCCTAACTCGATGCCGCTGTTCGACGAAGAAACTCCGAAGAAGAAGGTCCTGCACGAGATTGGACAGGATCTTGCCATGCTTTCCGTCGCCGAAATCGACGAGCGCATCGCCCTCCTCAAAGGGGAAGTCGAACGCCTCGAGGCGATGAAGGCCAGCAAGGGCTCGCACCGCTCCGTTGCCGACGCATTCTTCAAACGCTGATCAAATGCCGAGGATTAACCAGGAATTAAGGTTTTTGACGTATCAAGAAAGTGTCTCGAGTGGCGCTTCGCCACTCTGTTCGACGCCTCCCTGTTTCGACTTTCGAGCCGCCCTCGGGCGGCTCCTTTTTTGCCGGCTGTGTTCACCAATCAACGCCCTTTCCCTTCCCTCTCAGAGCGCATCGCGTTAGTCTCTCCATCGGTCTAGAACCTTCCCGATCGAGTATTGCGTATGACCGAGCGAGACGGCGAATCCGTCGCATGGGCGGAAGCTGAGACGGTGGCTTTTGGCGAGCGTCTCGCTTCGTCCGAGTCCTTTCTGCTCCTCTTCCGCGAAGGCATGTCGCTCATCGAGGAGACCGCGTCCTACCTCGACGTGCGGGGCCGCCAAGAAAGCCGCAACCTCGCGCGTTCGACCTCTCTTGCCTACGCGACAGAGAGCATGCGGCTTACAACGCGGCTGATGCAGCTTGCCTCCTGGCTCCTTCTTCAGCGGGCGGTCAACGAAGGGGAACTCACTCGCGACCAGGCGAAGATCGACAAGGCGAAGATGAAGGTTGGCGGTCTCGGCGCCTCGGAGGCGACGCCAGCCGTCGAGGAGCTTCCCGCAACCCTGCGCGCGCTCATCGATCGTTCCTTGCGTCTTCAGGAGCGGATCATCCACCTCGATCGACTGATTTATGGCGAGGCCGCCGATGTAACGGATGCGAAGAATCCTGTCGGCCAGGAGATGTCCAAGCTCGTCGCCGCCTTTGGCCGCAAGCCGAGTTGATTTGCGTCTGGCAGGATCAAAACGAAAGCCCCGGCTCTCGAGCCCGGGCTTGCAAAGTCACGAACACGCCGCGCGAAGTCACTTCTTCAGGAACGAAAACTTCTGATTGAACTTCGACACGCGGCCCCCGCGGTCGAGGAGCTTCTGATCGCCGCCTGTCCAGGCCGGGTGAGTCTTCGGATCAATGTCAAGATTGAGGGTGTCATTCGCCTTGCCGAGCGTCGAGCGCGTGCGGTACTCGGTGCCATCGGTCATGACCACTTTGATGAAGTGGTAGTCTGGGTGGATGCCCTTTTTCATGGCGTATCTCCGAGATCGTGCTGAACCGGCGCGGGCGGCGGCCAAGCCGCGCTCGATCACCGTCGTGGGTGTCGGAAAAGAGCGCGACGCTATACCGCAAGCCGTTTTGCGGCACAAGGCGTTCGCTAGGCGTAAATCCCAGCGTGACATGACCCTCACTTCCACGCGACATCTTTAAAAGTGTTCCAATTCTAGGATGCTTTGCCGCATGTCCTCTCAAGCTGGCTCCACGCCGGGGCGCCGTTTGCCCCTCCGACCGCTGGGGATGCTGATCCCCTATGTCGCGCGCTATCCGGGCCGCCTGATCGGCGCGGGCGTCATGCTCGTGGTCGCTGCCGCCGCGACCCTCGCGATCCCGCAGGCCGTGCGCCGCATGATCGATCACGGCTTTCAGCCGGACCAAGGCGCTTTGATCGACCAGTACTTCGCCATGCTGGTGCTCGTGGTCGGTGTCCTCGCGATCGCTTCGTCCATGCGCTATTATTTTGTAACGACGCTCGGCGAGCGCGTCGTCACGGATCTGCGACGTGACGTATTCGCGCAGCTGATCCGGCTCTCCCCCGGCTTCTTCGATCGCGTGCGCTCCGGCGAAATGATGTCGCGGCTCACCGCCGACACCACACAGATCAAGTCCGTCGTCGGCACCTCGACGTCCGCTGCGCTCCGCAACCTCGTCCTGTTCATCGGCGCGATCGCATTGATGGTGGCCACGGCGCCGTCATTGTCGGGCCTCGTCCTTATGGTGATTCCTGTCATCGTCTTGCCGCTCATTCTTTTCGGCAAGCGCGTGCGGCGGGCGACGCGCCGATCGCAGGATATGCTGGCGGACGCCTCCGGCTACGCGACCGAGCAGATCGGCGCCGTGCGCACGCTACAAGCCTTCAACCACGAGCGCATCGCGCGCACGCGCTTCGAAACGGCGAACGAAGCGGCTTACGCGGCAGCGCAATCATCAACGCTTGCCCGCTCGGCGCTCACCGCGGTCGCGATCTTTCTCATCTTCACCTCGGTCGTGGGCGTTCTCTGGATCGGCGCACAGGACGTGCTGCAAGGTCGCATGAGCGCAGGAACCTTGTCACAGTTCGTGCTCTACGCTGTGTTCGCGGCCGGCGCGCTCGGCGAACTCTCGAATGTGTGGGGGGAATTTGCGCAAGCCGCGGGTGCCACTGAACGCATCGGCGAACTCCTCGACGAGAAGCCCGCAGTCGAAGCGCCGATCGCCCCGATCGCCATGCCGGCGCCGCCGCGCGGTCACGTGCGCTTCGACGAGGTCACCTTCGCTTATCCGACCCGGCCAGACGATTCGGTTCTGCGCGGCCTCTCCTTCATCGTACGCCCCGGAGAGCGCGTCGCGATCGTCGGCCCGTCAGGCGCAGGCAAGTCGACCGTGTTCCATTTGCTCTTGCGTGCCTACGATCCGCAACATGGCCGCGTGCTGATCGACGGCGTCGCCGTCAATGCGGCATCGCCTGAGGCCGTCCGGAGCCGGCTCGCCCTCGTGCCGCAGGATGCGACCGTCTTCGCTGATACCGTCGCCGCCAATATTCGCTACGCCCGCCCAGAAGCGAGCGAAGCCGACGTTAAGCGTGCCGCGGAGACCGCCCTCGCGGACGAGTTCATCACAGGGCTACCCGAAGGCTATGATACGAAGATCGGCGAGCGCGGTGTCACGCTCTCCGGAGGCCAGCGGCAGCGCATCGCCATCGCCCGCGCCGTGCTGAAGGACGCGCCGATCCTTCTCCTCGACGAGGCGACCTCTGCGCTGGATGCCGAAGCCGAACGCCTCGTCCAGCACGCGCTCGACCGCTTGATGGAGGGGCGGACCACGCTCGTCATTGCGCACCGCCTCGCGACCGTGCTCAAGGCCGACCGCATCCTCGTGATGGACGAAGGCCGCATCGTCGAGGAAGGCACACACGCGGCGCTGGTCGCCAAGGCGGGGCTCTATGCGCGTCTTGCCAAGCTCCAATTCGGCGAGGCGCCGGCAGAAGCCTTTCGGCAAGCGGCGCAGTAGCGCTCAGCGGTCCGTCAACCTGAGTTCGATGCGCCGGTTGCGTGCGAAAGCCTGATCGTTGTCGGCGGCATCGATCGGCTGGAACTCCCCGAAGCCGGCCGCAACGAGCCGTTCAGCCGGAATGCCGCGATCGATCAGCAGACGGACGACGGAGATCGCACGCGCCGCCGAAAGCTCCCAGTTCGATGGAAATTGCACGGTACGGATCGGGCGACGATCAGTGTGGCCATCGACACGCAACGTCCATCCGATCTCGGGCGGAATCTGTGCGTTGAGTTCGCGCAGCGCCTGCGCGAGTTTGTCGATCTCGGCGGCCCCTTCACGCGTCAGTTCGGCAGAACCGGGTGCGAAGAACACTTCGGATGAGAAGACGAAGCGGTCCCCCACGATGCGTATGTCCGCACGGTTCGACAGGATTTCGCGCAGCCGCCCGAAGAAGTCGGAACGATAGCGCGACAATTCCTGCACGCGCTGGACGAGCGCGACGTTGAGCCTGCGGCCGAGGTCGGCGATGCGCGCCTGGCTCTCGGTGTCGCGGGCTTCCGATGCACTGAGGGCCTGTTCCAGCGCCATGAGTTGACGGCGCAGCGCCAAGATCTGCTGGTTTAGAAGTTCAACCTGCGCCAGCGCCCGATCCGAGATGCGGCGCTGTTCCTCCGTCTCGCGTTGCGCTGCCGTGATACGCCCGGCGATATCGCCGCCTGCGCCACGCGCCGCATCAAGTGAAGCCTGCAGCCGCGCCCGCTCTTGCTCGGCAACCGTGAGGCTTGAACTCAACGCCGCGAGCTGGTCTTCGACGCTTTGCCGCCCGCCGCGTTCGAGCGCAAGGAGTTCCGTCAGCTCCGTGATCTGCTGGTTGAGGCGAACAAGTGCCGTGTCGCGCCCGGTGATCTCCTGCGCCAGGAAGAACTGCGCCAGCATAAATACCGAGGTAAGGAAGGTGAAGACGAGAAGCAACGTCGACAGTGCATCGACAAAGCCCGGCCAGTAGTCCATGCGACCCCGGGCACGCCGCCCTGCAGCGACACTGGCCATGGCTCACACCCCTCGCTTCTCACCGAGATGTTGATTGAGCATTTCGAGGAGACGGCGGGTCTCCTTCTGCTGCGCGGCCTGCGCCTCGACCCAATCACGGATCATCTGCTGCTCATTGCGCATGTGCTGGACGAGGCCGTGAATGCCTTCCGCGAGATTGGCCATGGCCGCGGTTGTCTGCCGGTTCGACGTGCCGTCGGTTACCGCGCGTGAGAGACGATCGAGCGCCGCCTGCACATCGACGAGATTTCCGACCGGCGCGATCGGCTGTTGCGGCGTTTCCGTCGAAACTTCCGTCATGCTCGCGAGCCAGTCCTCAAGTTCTTGGTAGAAGCGGTTCTGCGCCTGGCCCGCTTGGAGGTCGAGGAAGCCGAGGACGAGTGATCCTGCAAGACCGAAGAGCGAGGACGAGAACGCCGTACCCATGCCCGACAGAGGTGCGGCAAGACCCGTCTTCAGATTCTCGAAGATCGTGCCGGTATCGCCCGCGCGTACGTCGAGCCCCGCGATGGTCGCGCCGATCGCGGTGACCGTTTCAGTCAAGCCCCAGAAGGTGCCCAGGAGACCAAGGAAGACGAGCAGACCGGTCAGGTAGCGCGAGATGTCGCGATCCTCATCAAGGCGCGACCCAATCGAATCAAGGATGCCGCGCAGGGCCATCGGCCCGATCGCGACGCGCCCGACCCTATCGCCGAGAAGCGCCGCCATCGGCGCGAGCAGCACCGGCCCTCCCTCGACGGCGAGCGTCGGTCCACCGGAGCGAAAGCCATTGACCCAGCGCACCTCGCGAAAGAGGCGCGCCACCTGCACGATCGCCAGGATGACCCCGACGAGCAGGACACCGAGGATCAGCCCGTTCAGGAACGGATTTGCCATGAAGGCAACCCCGATCTGCCGGTAGAGCATCGCGACCACGAAGCCGACGATGACGAGAAAGATCACCATCCGGAACAGGAACACGTTCGGGGACGACAATCGATTGAGGTCGCTTCGGTCCATCGCTCTCCAGCCGTTCCCACCGTGCGTTGACCCACCCTAATGGCCGAATCGTGACCTAGCGAGAGCGGGATTCCAAGACGGGAGTGCGACACTTGCCGCGAAGAGAGCCTCAGGCGACCGCGCGGGCGACGACCTCCCGCAGCGCCTTCTGCATCGCCTCGTTCCCTGCAACGATGTCGCCAGAGTGCAGCATGCCGTCGCGACCGCTGAAATCGGTGACGAACCCCCCTGCTTCCCGCACCAGCAAAATACCGGCCCCGATGTCCCAGGGTGACAATCCATGCTCCCAAAAGGCGTCAAACCGGCCCGCCGCCACGTAAGCGAGGTCGAGCGCTGCCGCGCCCATGCGCCGCACGCCGGCAGCGCGTCCCATCACGGCGGCGAGTTCCCGAACGTAGGGCTCATGCGCGCCGCGCCCGATATGCGGGATGCCCGTCCCAACAACCGCCTGCGCGAGATCGTTCCGCGCCGCGACGCGCAGGCGCCGGTCGTCGAGGAAGGCGCCCTTGCCACGCTCCGCGTGGTAGAGCTCGTTCGTGACCGGGTTGAACACGACACCCGCGATCAGCGCACCGTCCCGTTCCAGCGCAAGCGAGATCGCGAAGTGGGGAATGCCGTGGAGGAAATTGGTCGTCCCGTCGAGCGGATCGATCAGCCAGCGGTGCGTGCGGTCCGAGCCTTCGACGACGCCCGCTTCTTCCATGAGGAAACCGTAGCCCGGACGCGCCTTTTCGAGCGCTTCGCGCAAGATCTTCTCCGCGCGCTTATCAGCCATGGACACGAAGTCGCCTGGTCCTTTCAGCGACACCTGCAGGTTTTCGACCTCGCCGAAATCGCGGGCGAGCGCCCGGCCTGCCTTGCGCACGGCATCGATCATGACGTTCATCAGCGCGGAGCGGAGCATGGGAATCCGAGGCAGCGACGGGAACTGTGGTGGTAGCAGGTGGCCTGCGATCACTCCAGTGCGCGCAGTAGCCAAGCCCGCATGCGCCGTTCCGCCTCTTCACGCTCCGCGCGGGTGAGAAGGATCAGTTCGTGATCGAGATAGGTATCTCTGAGGCCCGCGCCGCGCGCAATCATGTGCCATTTGGCAGCCTCGGTGGGGTCGCGCGGCGCACCGCGGCCAACGAAGAGGAGCCGCGCGAGCCGATTCTGCGCGATGGCATGGCCGCGATCAGCCGCAAGGCGGAACAAGCGCACGGCTTCAGCTTCATTCGGCGCCGTGCCTTCACCCCGGAACAGTCGGATCGCCGCTTCGACCTGCGCGTCGATGAGACCCTTTTCTGCGGCAGCCACGAGAAGCCGCGTCGCCTTGGCCTGATCGGAGTCGATACCGCGCCCCGCGCGCGCAAGCTGCGCAAGCGCATACATCGCATCGGCATTGCCGGCCTCGGCCGCGCGTTCGAACAAGGCCGCTGCCGCAACTGGATCTGGTGAGCCGCTCACCCCTTCGAGATACATGAGCCCGGCGTTGTAGGCGGCCTGCACGTGCCCCGCTGCCGCCGCTTGCTCGAACAAGGCCAAGGCGGCGACCGGATCCCGATCCACCCCGCTTCCCTCCGCGGTCAGGATCGCCAGCGCAAAGGCAGCGTCCCGATCGCCACGCGCCGCTGCCAGGCGGTACCATTCCGCCGCGCGCGCATAGTCGCGCACGATGCCGAGACCATGGAAATAGAGCTCCCCGAGAAGCGTCATCGCCGCCCTGTCGCCTTGTTCAGCACGCGCGGTGGCAAGATGAAAGGCCGTCAAATAGCGACCCTGCTGGAACGCCGCGAAGGCCTCGTCGACTGGACCGGGCGGCGTTTCCCCACGCGGCACCTCGACCGACGGCCGCTGCATCTGCCCGGGGACGCGTTGTATCGTCTCCTGTGCCGCCGCGGGAACGGGGAAGAAGAGAACGAGGACCGCGAAAAGGCGCATCATGCAGCGACCTCGATCATCGCGGTCGCGATTGCAGCTTCGGCCGCCTGAACCGCCGCTGCCGGCCCGGCCGGTGCGTTCCAAATGGCATCCCTCAGCGCGACGAAGTCAGCGCCAGCGCGCGCCAGAGGGCCGACGTCGTCGAGCGTGGAGGCCATGACGACGCAGGGCACCTCGAACAGCGCCTGCCACCACTCGGCGCGCTCAAGAAGAAGATCGCGGCCGTTCCCGGTCGTCGCTCCCGGCGAGAGATTTCCGAAGAACACGTAGTCGGCACCGGCCTCCCCGGCGATCATGGCGTCGTCCCGCGAGCGCAGATTGCCGGCGCCGACAATGCGCGCGGGGGCAAGATCGGTGATCGCGGTGGCGAGTTCATCGAACGTTCCGTCGGCGTGAAACCCATCGGCTTTGGCCCGCCCGACGAGACGGGTATCGCCGCGCACGAGCGCCGCGGCGCCGGCCGCCTGCGCCGCTGTGACGAGCGGTTCGACGGCCGGCAAGGCGATGCCGGCGTCAACCGCGTCGGTCCAGATGAGGACCGCGGCGACGTCGCCGGCAGCGAGCGCAGCACGCAGCGTGGGAACGAAACGTCCATCGGACCCTGGCAACGTGACCAGGTAGAGACGGGGACGGGGGCGTTTCGGCGGTGTTTCGGGGCGGTGGGGCCGGGACATGGCGCAGAGCTATAGCGCCGATTTTGGCGAAAGCGAGCAGACCATCGCAGCCCGGTTGACGGCCCGCAAGGCGCCTGGATACGTGCGGCGATGCGCCTCCACCCGTTCATCGCCATCTTTCTCGCCCTGTTTTTCGCATCGTCCGCCGCCGCAACGGTCGTGCGCGTGGACAACGCGACCTACCCAACGCGCTGCGCCGAAGAAGACAACGTATTCTTGACCCTCGGAGCACCGAATCTCGCGGGTTTTCGGGTCGAGGCCACGCATCCAGCCTACATCGCCGAGATCCTGCGCGACTCCTATGATCCGGACTTCACCGACTGCCATTTTGGGCCAACGCCGCCCGCCGAAGGGCCGTTCTTCACGCCGCGCCAATTCGTGATGTGGGAGACGGACGAATGGGTCATGGTCGGCAACACCGATCGCCATTTCTGGCGCAAGGTCGACGTGCCGGTGCGCTGGCAGGGCCGGGAGGAGAACCATGTCCACCTGATCCAGTTCTACCGCAAGCGCGCCGACGGGCGGCGCGATCAGGTCCTCGTGCTTTATCCGGCCGATGGGCATTGGCGATTGAAGCCCCTGCCCGTGCCGCATCTCGACTACAACGTCTACGGCGCCTCCATCCTGATCGGCCCGCTCGAAGCCGAGGATCGGCGCAAACCCTACGTCGCCTACACGGACGTTGCCTTCGACGCAGCGACGCTGACCTTCGCCGTCGGTTTCGTTCGCGGCGGGCGCGCCACCATCCGCATCGACAGCGTCACGCGCGAGCGTACGACGATCGAAGTTTCGATCGGCTCCGGCGCCCCGACCGATCGACCGCTCGCCGCCATGCGCTCGATGTTCGTCGCCCCCGACAACGCGGATGTCGGCGAGGCGATCTATGTCGACGCGACAGGGAGACGGCGCACCGAGGTGATCAAGGATTTCACCTCGGCCATGGTCACCGACATTCTCTTCGGCCGCTCCGTCGTGTCGCGTCACAACACCTCGGCGCCGGACAACGCGTTTCGCGGGTTCGTGTTCAGGTGATCACCGATCCCTGGTTCTACGCCGCAGCTATTCCGGCCGTTGCTTTCGTCGGAATGTCGAAGGGCGGCTTCGGCGGCTCCCTCTCCTTGCTCGCGATGCCGCTGCTCGCGCTATCCGTCCCGCTGATGACGGCAGCCGGCATCATGCTGCCGATCCTTCTTGTGATGGACGCGGTCGCCGTGTGGACGTGGCGCAAGGTGTGGGATCGCACGAATCTCCTCATCCTGATCCCCGGCGCGGTCCTCGGCACGGTCATCGGTTGGGCTACCGCCTCGATCGTGCAGGATGGGCACATCCGCCTGATGGTCGGCGCACTCGGTCTGGTCTTCACGCTAAATTGGGCGTGGGCCACCTATGTCACCAAGGCCGATCCGGGCCCGCCGGCCAGACCGAGCTGGCCGAGGGGCCTGTTCTGAGGAACGACGTCCGGGTTCGTCAGCTTCATCAGCCATGCCGGCGGTCCCCCCTTGCAGGTTTACGTTCTGCCGCAGCGCCTGCCGAAGGAACTCTACGCGGGGACCTTCGCGATGTTCTTCGCCTTCGTAAACGTCATCAAGATCGTGCCCTTCTGGTCGCTCGGGCAGCTCTCATTGACCAATCTTTCGACCTCTGCGGTGGTCTTGCCGCTCGCCGTGGTCTCGACCCTTTTGGGGGCTTGGCTCGTCAAGCGCATCCACGGCGATCTGTTCTTCAAGATCATCTACGCCGTGCTCTTCGTCGTATCCGCGAAGCTCGTGTGGGACGGCGTGGCGATGACGATGCTCTAGCCGGCACGGCGACGCATCATCAGGATGATCTTGCCGGTCTGCACGGCCGTACCGCGTTGATTCAGGACTTCGATTGCGAGCGTCAGAACTCCGCGGTCGGGATGCGTCCGCGACGGCCGCGCGTCCATCGGTGTCACACGCGCATGCACCGTGTCGCCGATGTTCACCGGCGCAGCAAACGACCATGTCACCTCGAGCAGGGCGATCGCCGTCCCATCGATCAGATTGAGTTGCGAAACGAGACCGATCGCCATGCCCAGAGTCATAGGCCCGTGGGCGATACGCCCCGCAAACCCCGCTTCGCGCGCAAACCCTTCATCGACGTGCAAGGGGTTGTGATCGCCGGCCAAGCCCGCGAAAAGCGTGATGTCCCCTTCCCCAATCGTGCGTGCGCGCGTCGTGAGCGCGCGGCCGATTTCGAACTCTTCGAGAAAAAGTCCCACGCTGCTACCGCTCGCCTAACGCTGCGCCGTCTGGTCGAGCGCTTGACGGACAAGCACGGAGACACCCGCCTCCGGCCTCGCCTCGGTCGTCACGACCCGTGTCGCGATGCGCGGCTCCTCGAAGCGGTCGGCGAGGCGAATGCATTGCGCCGAAATGTGTGGCCACATCTCACGCGCGCAAGGGTTCTGCGCGAGCCGCGCGGCGGCATCGAGTCGATCTGCCTTACCAGCGGTGATCGCCGATGATGCATCGGCCGCCGGTTCGGTCGCGAGAGCAAAACCAGCCGCGATGATCGCAGCCGCGGCTATCGTAACCACTGATTTCATGACGAACCCCCTTCTGTCGGGGTAGTCCTAACGGGGCATCCTTGCGGCTTCCCTGATCCGCGCCGCAGCATCAACGACACTAGGCGGCTTTGTCACCGCATGCTGTACGGACGATGACGGAGATCGAGAAAATTCGAACCATCGGGTCGACGACCGGTTGCGCCGGGAACCAGCGACACGTACCGTTCAGAAAAGCATCTTGGGGAGCGCCGTGACAAAATCTGCCTACGACATCGATCTCGACAAGAATCCTGCGAATTACCAACCGCTCACGCCGTTGACCTTCCTCGAACGTGCCGCGCAGGTCCACCCCGACCGCGTGGCCATCGTTCACGGCCCGTTGCGGCGCACCTATCGCGACTTTCTCATCCGGTCGAAGAAGCTCGCCTCCGCCCTTTCCCGCTTGGGGATCGGTCATGGCGACACGGTCGCGGTGATGATGGGCAACACCCCCGGAATGCTCGAATGCCACTACGGCGTACCGATGACCGGCGCCGTGCTCAACACGCTCAACACCCGCCTCGACCCCGCGATCATCGGCTTCTCGCTCGACCACGGTGAGGCCAAGGTTCTCATCACCGACCGCGAGTATTCCAAGATCGTCAAGCCTGCGCTGGAAATCGCGAAGGTGAAGCCGCTCGTCATCGACTACGACGACCCGGAATACGCGGGCGAAGGCGAGCGCCTCGGCACGCGGGAGTATGAGGAGTTCATTCGCGACGGCGACGCAGGCTACGTGCGCGCCCATCCCCTCGACGAGTGGGATGCGATCTCGCTCAACTACACCTCAGGCACCACGGGCAACCCGAAAGGCGTCGTCTACCACCATCGCGGCGCCTATCTCCTCGCGATGGGCAACGTCGTCACCACGGGTATGGCGAAGCACCCGGTCTATCTGTGGACCCTGCCAATGTTCCACTGCAATGGTTGGTGCTTCCCGTGGTCGATTTCGGTCGCAATCGGAACGCATGTGTGCCTGCGCTACGTTCGCGCCAAGGCGATGTACGAACTGATGGCCACGCATGGGGTAACCCATTTGTGCGGCGCGCCGATCGTGATGTCGACGCTTCTCAACGCACCGTCCGAAGAGAAGAAACCGCTGAAGGAGACAGTGCAATTCTTCACCGCGGCCGCGCCTCCCCCAGAAGCGGTTCTCGTCGCGATGAAGGAGGCCGGCTTCGAGGTAACCCATCTTTACGGCTTGACCGAAACCTATGGCCCCGCTGTCATCAACGACTGGCACCAGGAGTGGAACGCACTGCCTCGCGCCGATTGGGGCGCGAAAAAGGCGCGCCAGGGCGTGCGCTACCTGCCGCTCGAAGCTCTCGACATCATCGATCCAGCCACAATGCAGCCCGTGCCGCGCGACGGCGAGACCATGGGTGAAGCAATGTTTCGCGGCAACGTCGTGATGAAGGGCTATCTCAAGAACAAGGCCGCGACCGAAGAGGCATTCGCCGGCGGCTGGTTCCATTCGGGTGACCTCGGCGTCATGCATCCGGACGGCTACATCCAGCTGAAAGACCGTTCCAAGGACATCATCATTTCAGGCGGCGAGAATATTTCCTCGATCGAAGTGGAAGACGTTCTTTACAAGCACCTGGCCGTGCAAGCGGCGGCCGTCGTCGCCAAGCCCGACGACAAGTGGGGTGAAACACCATGTGCCTTCATCGAACTCAAACCTGGCATGACCGTGACGGTGGACGAGATCGTGCAGTGGTGCCGCCAGCACCTGGCGAGCTACAAGTGCCCGCGCCACGTCGTCTTCACCGAACTCCCGAAGACATCGACCGGCAAGATCCAGAAATTCAAGCTGCGTGACATGGCGAAGACGGCGTAGCTCTGCCGTCGCGGAACAAAAAACCACCGACACGCGCGCGCCGGCGCTTCTTAAGCGACGAACAATCGGGGCCTTCCGGCCCGCACTTTCAATGAACGGTTTCGTCCGTCCGAAGACGCGCGATCTCGTCTTTCAACTTCAGCTTCTTGCGCTTCAACTCGGCCAGTTCGAGGGCGTCCACGCTCGGGTGGGACATCGCCGCCTCGATTTCCTTTTCCAGCGCCTGGTGGCGCCGTTCCAGCTCGGCGAGATGCGCAGTTACGGCCATCGCGAGACCTCCTTGGATGGCGGTTTGGCAGAAGAAGTGTGCCACGGTCGGGGCTGGTTGTCGAAGCTTTCGGGTATCAATCTGCACACATCATGTTTCAGGGTGTCTTGTCGGTTCACGGTCACTTGCGCCATACTTTATATCCGCTCGCGGGGGTAGCGGTCGGCCCGCAGGGGATGTGTTGTTGCCGAACGCGTCCCGATAAAGGTCACTGTATGAACGATGCCCAGGAGCTGGAGCTCCGCGCCACGCTCGCCCGCCTTCGGGAGGAGCATCGCGACCTCGACGCGGCCATCGTCGCCCTCGAAGATGCGAGCGTGCAGGATCGTTTGCAAATCCAGCGCCTGAAGAAGCGCAAATTGGCGCTGAAGGATCAGATCGGCCGCATCGAAGACATGCTGATCCCCGACATCATCGCTTAGCACTGACATGTCGGAACCAACTCCCCCCGTCGCAGTGATCATGGGCAGCCAGTCCGACTGGGCGACCATGAAGCACGCCGCCGAAACCCTCGACGCGCTCGCAATCCGACACGAAACGCTGATCGTCTCGGCGCACCGCACACCAGACCGCTTGGTCGCCTTTGCCAAAGGAGCCAAAGACCGCGGCATCAAGGTCATCATCGCCGGAGCCGGCGGTGCGGCGCACCTCCCGGGCATGACCGCTTCCATGACCACGCTCCCCGTCTTCGGCGTACCGGTCGAATCGAAAGCGCTCTCCGGCCACGATTCACTTCTCTCGATCGTGCAAATGCCAAGCGGTATTCCAGTCGGCACGCTGGCGATCGGCAAGGCCGGGGCGGTCAACGCTGCCCTCCTCGCGGCTGCCGTTCTCGCACTCTCCGACACCGCCCTCGGCGACCGCCTGGAGGCTTGGCGCGCGCGGCAGACGGCAGCTGTTGCCGAGCGTCCCACGGACGCCTGATGCTCGCACCGGGATCGACCATCGGCATTCTCGGCGGCGGGCAGCTGGGACGGATGTTGGCGCTTGCTGCCGCCCCTCTCGGCTTCCGCGCACACGTTTATTGTCCGGATGCGGAGAGCCCGGCGTTCGACGTCGCAGCAAAACACACGCTCGCCGCTTACGAGGACGCGGCGGCCCTCGCCCGCTTCGCGGCCGCCGTCGACGTCGTCACCACCGAGTTCGAGAACGTGCCGGCCCGCACGGCGGCGATTCTTTCCGCCTTGAAGCCTGTACGCCCCAACCCACGCACGCTCGCAACCGCGCAAGATCGGCTCGTCGAGAAGAGTTTCGTGCACGATCTCGGCATCGCCGTTCCGGACTTCGCAAGTGTCGACGACCGCCGCGGCCTCGACCGGGCTTTGGCCGCGATCGGCCGCCCCGCCGTACTCAAGACGCGCCGGCTCGGCTATGATGGCAAGGGCCAGGCCGTCATCCGACCGGACAGCGATGCGTCCGATGCTTGGGAGCAGATCCACGGGGAGCCCGCGATCCTAGAGGAGTTCGTGCCCTTCACGGCGGAGATTTCCGTCGTTGCCGTGCGTGGTCTCGATGGCACCTTTGCAGCCTATGACGTGCCGCAGAACGTCCACCGCCACGGCATCTTGCACACCTCGACCGTGCCTTGTGCGGTCGATCCCGATATTTGCGCGCTCGCCATGACGGATGCACGCCGGATCGCCGAGGCGCTCGACTATGTCGGCGTGCTCGCGGTGGAGTATTTCGTGACCGCGGAAGGCGCCCACCTCGTCAACGAGATCGCCCCCCGCGTGCACAATTCCGGGCATTGGACGCTCGATGCCTGCGCCTGCTCGCAATTCGAGGCGCACATTCGCGCCGTCGCGGGTTGGCCGATCCCTGCCCTTGCCCGCCACTCCGACGCGATTATGACCAATCTCATCGGCTTCGATGTCGAAGATTTGGGGAAGCTCGCAGCGGACCCTTCGGCCTGCCTCCATCTATACGGCAAACGGCAGGCCCGCGCTGGACGCAAAATGGGGCACGTGACACGGCTGACAACGCGGGGCGAATGAGCATCCACTGGTCTCAGCAGATTGGTCAGTGCTCTACGAAGGCAAGGGGTTCTTCAATGACGCCCCCTTGGTTTCCGCAGCGCACCGATCGCTCGGCACCGTGCTCTATTCGTAGCACAGCGAGACGTGGATATCGGATCGGCGATGGAGCTGCGCCGTGCGGGCCTTCGAAGCCTATGGCTGGCGCGAGGTCATGGCTGTGCCGATCAACGCCGCGCTCGGCTACGAAGGGCTCGCGACGCTGGCAACACTCAAGGACGCCGCAGCTTACCGACCGGCAACTTGAAGGCATGATTGCCCCCTATCAAGGAGGCAGATAGAGGGTAAGCTCTTGGCGGCGACACAGTGAAGCGCTACGCCAACCAACGATCCTTCAGCCCAGCATGCCGCTTCTGACCTGCGCCACCCCAACGATGCCGCTGCGGGTCCCTCCGGGCGGGAGCGTCTGAGTGTCCCGCGCGGCCCTGGTCTGTGCGCTGCCATCGAAGTGGTCGGCAGAGCGAACTCGCCCGGCGTCTCGGCCTGGCACAATGATGCGTCTCCAATTGGCAACGGATGCCAGCCGAACCTCTCCTTGCCGTCGAGATCATGGCTGGAGTGCCGCAAGAAGCACTGGGGCTCAAACGCCATCGCCAATTCATGGCGCAGGCGCCCAGAGGTTGTGATCAATACTCGGACAGCCGGTGGACAGCAGTGGCTGATTCTGCTAGACGCCCGCCTCATGCTCGTGCCGCCCGTGCGGCGCGACGGATGTGTGCGCCGGTCTCCGGCCCGTGTCCTCGACAACCCAGATCGTAGCGAAGGAATGCTCTGCGTGCAGGTCATCGTCCGCGACAACAATGTCGATCAGGCCCTCAAGGCGCTCAAGAAGAAGATGCAGCGCGAGGGTATTTTCCGCGAGATGAAGCTCCGTGGTCACTACGAGAAGCCCTCTGAGAAGAAGGCTCGCGAAAAAGCTGAGGCCGTACGGCGTGCGCGCAAACTCGCTCGCAAGCGCGCGCAACGCGAGGGTCTTCTGCCGGCGCCGAAGAAGCCGGTCCGCTGACGTTTCCCGGGCGACCGCCCCGCCCGACCGTGACGTGATCCGCGACCTCGCCCGAATTCGGTCGAGGTTGCGTTTTCATTTTGCGGTGAGCGATCGCTCCTCCCTGCCGCTGGTTGATGAGGACCCCGTGTCTCTATTCATGACCCGTACCGCTCCCCGCTTCGCCGTGCTGTCGGCGATCTTGGTTGCGTCGGTGCTCGCGGGTTGCACCAGCATTGGCGGCGACCTTGGCGAACCCAGCGCCGGCGTCGGTACGGAGGCGACGGTCAACCCCGCGGCCAACATCGCTTCCTTGAGCCAGATCATTTCGGTGAACCCGCGCAACGCGCACGCGCTCAACGTGCGCGCGACCGCCTACGCGCAGCAAGGCAATCTCCAGGCTGCGCTCGCCGACTTCAATGCCGCGATTCAAGCTGAACCGACCTATGTGCAAGCAATCGCGAACCGCGCCCTCGTCCACCGCCGCATGGGCCGCATCGATCTCGCCTTTGCCGACTACGCGCGCGCCCTTGAGATCGATCCCAGCTATCAACCAGCTCTCGTCGGGCGTGGCACGCTGCACCGTCAGGCCGGGCGGAACGACCAGGCCCTTGCCGATTTCGAGCGGGCGATCCGTATGCGCTCGGACGATCCACAGGCCTTCCACAATCGCGGCCTCATCTATCAGGCGCAAAATCGGCACGACTTTGCGATCGACGACTTCACCTCGGCGATCGGTCTCAATCCCAGCGCGCCAGAGCCCTATTTCGCACGCGGCCTCTCCTATCTCGAAAAAGGCGATCCGCGGGCGGCCGTCGAGGACTTCACCGAAGCCGTGCGCCTTGACCTGCAATTCGCCGATGCCTGGGCGTATCGCGGCGTCGCTCTCGAGCGCATGGACAATCGCGAACAGGCCGAGTCTGCCTATCAGCGCGCGCTCAACATCGACCAGAACCACCCGATCGCCCGCGAAGGCATGGTACGCTTGCAAAGCGGTCGCGGTGGCAGCTTCGGTTCATTTGGCCGCAGTGGCTGAGGTCGCGGACCCCTGTCTCAGGCTCAATGACGCGCTGTCGTCTTTTGCCGCACCGGCCGCTTGCGCTCGATTGCTCCTTGGCCCGTGAGATGATCAAGCTGACAAAGCGCAGCCGAGAGCAGCTGGCGGGAGAAAACGAGACCATGGACAAGTGGCCGAACATGCTCAAGGGCATCGATGTCGCGACGTCGATCGGGCTCGAATTCGGCCCGCTGATGTCTCCGATGCTCACGAAGCAGATGGGCGAGGCCTATTAGGATCGAGACGAGGACCGCCTTGCCAAGACCCTGGCCGCCCTATGACATCAACTCCGTCGATTGCCCTGGCGGCGCGCTCAGATCCACACGCTCACCTCGTCGAGCGCTTTCTTGGTGATCTTCGGCACGCGGCACTCCTCGGCGGGATAACCGGCGACGAGCAGCACATATGCCTTTTCGTGCTCCGGGCGGCCGAGCACCTCGTTCAGGAAGCCCATGGGCGAGGGCGTGTGGGTCAAGGTCGCGAGGCCGGCATTATGCAAAGCGGCGATCAGGAAGCCGATGGCGATCCCGATCGACTCCGGCACGTAGTAGTGTTTCACCTTGCCGCCCTTCGGCCCGATGCCGTGGCGCTGGCCGAAGCAGGCGATCAGCCAGGGCGCCTGTTCAAGAAAAGGCTTCTGCCAGTCGGTGCCGAGGGGGGCCAGGGCATCGAGCCACTCCTGTCCGGCACGGCCGCCATAGAATGCCTTTTCCTCTTCTTCGGCCGCCTTACGAATCTTGCGCTTGATGGCCGCGTCCTGGACGCAGACGAAGGTCCAAGGTTGCTGGTTCGCGCCTGACGGTGCGCCCGCCGCGGTCATCACCGCCTCCGCGATGATGGCGCGTGGTACCGGCCGGTCGGAGAAGTCGCGCACGGTGCGGCGGCGGCGCATCAGATCGCGGAAGGCGGCGGCCCGCTTCAGGCTCTCCGCCTCCGGGATTGCCGTGAAGGCGAGCGGTTCGGTCTGATGGATCATGCAACCTCCTTCAATCGAGGCGAATGGTCTCGTAGCGCGCGCCGAGCGCGTCGACGAGGAGGAGCCGGCCGGCAAGGCTGTCCCCGATGCTGAGGATCTCCTTCAGAACCTCCATCGCCATCATCGTGCCGAGCAATCCAGGCAGCGCCCCCAGTACGCCGGCTTCAGCACAGGCCGGAATGGCGCCTGGCGGCGGCGGTGTCGGAAACAGGTCGCGATAGGAGGGAAACGGCCTGCCGTCGGCACGCAGCGCATAGGGCTTGAGGGTAGTAATCGATCCATCGAAGCGACCGATCGCCGCCGTGACGAGCGGTACCTTCGCCGTCGCGCAGGCATCCGCCAGCGCATAGCGCGTCGAAAAATTGTCCGAGCCATCGGCAGCGATGGTGATCCCTTCGAGAAGCGCGGCAGCATTTTCTCCCGTGAGCCGCCTGTGCTCGGCGACGACGGTCACGTGCGGGTTAACGCGACGAACCGTGTCGGCTGCACTCTCGACCTTCGGTCGGCCGACATCCGGCGTCCCATGGATCACCTGGCGTTGCAGGTTCGAGAGGGACACGGTGTCGTCGTCGACCACGACGAGGCGGCCGACGCCCGCGGCCGCGAGATAAAGGAGGAGCGGCGCGCCGAGCCCCCCCGCGCCGATGACCAGCACGGCCGCGGCCTTGAGTCGTTGCTGACCGATGCCGCCGACCTCCATCAGGACGACGTGGCGGGCGTAGCGTTCGAGCTCGTCGGGCGAGAGTGACATGGCGCTATCGAAACTCAGATCGGCGACCGGTGGAAGACGAGCCCGACGAGGAGGTTGTTCGCGGCGTGGAGCGCAATCGCAGGCCACAGCGAGCCGGCAAGAACGGTGACGACCCCTAGCACGAGCCCGAAGAGGAAGAGCTGGCCCGACTCGATGACCAGTCGGGACGGCTCCATGCCCTGTAAGAAGAGCCAGCCCGGCCAGTGCAGCAACACGAACAGCCCGGCGGTGGCGAGGTGCCCCTTCACTGCCCCGAAAGCGAGCAGAAGGCGCGGCAACAGGACGCCGCGAAAGGCGAACTCCTCGGCAAGCGCACCGATGAACGTGCCGATGAGCACGATCGCGAGCGCTATGATCCGCATGCCGCCCGGCACCAGAGGTTGCGGACGATTCGTCAGAAGATCGATCACCGTGATCATCCCGAGCCAAGCGACGACGATCGTCCAGGCGAGCACCGGACGATGACCGACCGGCAAGCCAAGAGGCGAACGCCACGGCCTCCTCTCGAAGGCCATGATGAGCGCGAGCGGCAAGCCCACGAGCAGCACAAGCCGAACCGCTTCGCCGAACAGGCGCCGCGTGACGGGGTTGCCGATCGCACCGTCGACCATGGGATAGGCCAAGACACGTACCGTCCACGCGGCCAGGATGGCGAAAGCGATCACGTGAACAGCGGTGCGGGTTGAACTCGTCATTCGCGGGCGATGCGGAAGAATCGCTAGGGTTCAGGTAACGAGCGCATATCATGCGCTGATCTGCGCCGCAGCCTCGGCGCGCCATTCGGGGGAACCGTGGAACAGATCGACGCCAATACGCTCGGGCTCCTCTTCGCGGCGGTGCTCGTTGTCGCGGGCGTGTTGTCGAGCCTGATCGCCACCCGTTTCGGCGCGCCCCTTCTGTTTCTGTTCCTCCTGCTCGGCATGCTGGTCGGCGAGGACGGCCCGGGCGGAATCAAGTTCGACGACTTCTCAACGGCGAACCTCGTCGGTACCGCGGCGCTCGCCATCATCCTCTTCGACGGTGGCCTCAGAACGAAGGCGCGAGCGTTTCGCAGCGTACTGGCGCCGGCTGGCTTGCTTGCAACCGCGGGCGTACTGATCACGGCGCTCGGCGTCGCCCTTGCGGCGATGCTCCTCCTCGGCCTTTCCTTCGCTCATGCGTTTCTCCTCGGTGCAATCGTCGCTTCGACGGATGCGGCCGCCGTCTTTTTCCTGATGCGCTCCGGCGGCTTGCGCTTGCGGCGGCGCGTAAACGACACGCTCGAGGTCGAATCTGCCACGAACGATCCCTTGGCCGTGTTCCTCGTCATCGCGCTCGTTACGGTGCTGAAGCCCGGCGGCGAGCTTGGCCAGTCCTTGTGGATCATCTTCATCGAACAGGCCTTCATCGGCGCCGCGGTTGGGATAGCCGGCGGCCTCCTTCTCTCGCTCGCCCTCAATCGCTTCACGCTGCCGCAGGGCTTGACGCCGATCTTCGTCGCGGGTGGAGCGCTTGCGATCTATTCCGCTACGTATCTCATGCATGGCTCCGGTTTCCTGGCCGTCTATCTTGCTGGATTGGTCGTGGCCAATCGACCAACGCGCGCGGTCGCCGGGGTGACGACCTTCACTGATGCCGCGACCTGGCTCGCTCAGATCGTGATGTTCGTGCTGCTCGGCTTGCTTGCGACGCCACATCGCCTGCTCGACGTGCTGTGGCCGGCGCTCGGCATCGCGCTCGTGCTGATCTTCATTGCGCGGCCCATCGCGGTCGTCGCCTGTCTCTTGCCGTTCCGGTTCTCTTGGCTCGACAAGGCATTCGTCTCGTGGGTCGGCTTGCGCGGTGCGGTCGCAATTTTCCTTGCCACCATTCCGGTTCTCGCGGAGATGCCGAACGGACTCCTGTTCTTCGACGTCGCGTTTTTCGTGGTGCTCGTGTCGCTCGTCCTGCAAGGTTGGACGGTGCGCCCGGTCGCAAAGCTTCTTGGCGTCGCGCTGCCTGGGGCGGACCATCCCGAAAGCCGCATGGAGCTCGACCTGCCGGGGCAGATGGAGCAAGAGCTCGTCGGTTACCCCGTGCGGCCGGATTCCGTCTATCTGCGCCATCCGCGCCTTCCCGTCTGGGCGAAGCTCGTGATGGTCGTGCGCGGCGAAGCGATCCTGATGCCCGATCAGGTGGGTGAGGTCGCGGTCGGCGACTACGTCTATCTCCTTGCCCCACCGCGCCGCGTGCAGGGGCTCGACCGATTATTCTCCGAGACCGATGTGGAGCGCAGCGAAAATGAGGTCTACTTCGGAGAGTTCGTCGTCCCTGGTGCAACCCCGCTGTTCGAAATCGCGCTTCTCTACGCAACAGACGCCGACCCGCCACATGACATGACGGCCGCTGACGCCTTCATCGCGGCCTTCGGCACCCCCGTGGTCGGCGACACGATACCGCTCGGTGCGATCGAGCTGGTCGCGCGCACGGTCGAGGACGAGCGTGTCGTGGAAGTCGGGCTGCGACTCCAACCAGAGCCCCCAGCTGACAAGCTCAAGCGCCTCGCCCGCCGCTTCCGCGTGCGTCTGCCCAGCCTCAAACGCAAGGCCGCCATGGTTGATGCGCCGCGCCCGCCGCCCTAGCCTCAGCCTCCGCCGCGGAGTTCCTCATGCCCAATCGTTTCAAAGACCGCCTCACCTCGGGTCCGGCGCAGTTCGGGTCGTTTGCCTCTCTCTGTTCGCCACTCGCGGCCGAGGCGCTCGCTTGTCACGGCTTCGATTTTGTCCTAGCCGACCTCGAGCACGCACAGAACGACATCTCGACACTGGTCGGCCTGTTGCAAGGAATCGAGGCGGGCGGTGCCGAGCCGGTCGTGCGCGTCCCGTGGAACGATCTCGTCTGGATCAAGCGCGTGATGGATGCGGGCGGTCGATCGATCATGGTCCCTTTCGTGCAGTCGCCGGACGAGGCGCTACGCGCGGCGCGCGCCATGCGCTATCCGCCCGAAGGTGACCGCGGCGTTGCCATGGTGACGCGGGCGAGCCGGTTCGGCGCGCGACCGGACTACGCGGCGAAGGCGAATGGCGAAGCCTGTTTGATCGTCCAGACTGAAACGGCGCATGCCGTCGACCAGATTGCCGCGATTGCGCGCGTGCCCGGTGTCGATGCCATCTTCATCGGTCCGTCGGACCTCGCAGCCTCCATGGGCCACACCGGAAACATCCAGCACCCGGACGTCCGCGCAAAGATCGCTGACGGCCTCACAGTCGCCAAGCGTTCGAAGATTCCGATCGGCTGCCTCGGCACGTCGCCGGCGGAGTGCATCGCGCTCAAAAAGCAAGGCTTCAACTTCGTTCTTCTCGGCACGGATCTCGGCATGCTGGTGCGGCAAATCAAAGCCGATATCGCGGCACTCGTCGCGGACGGTTGGACGCCCGGTGCTCCTCGCGGATGACCCCAGCGATCAATCCACGCGTCGTCGACACGGGCACGCCGCCGATCCCCGCCGCCAAAGCATGGCTCGCGCATTATTCCGGCACGTACGGCCCGCGGATCGACCTGTCGCAGGCCGTGCCCGGAGAACCGCCTCCGGCTGCGATGCTCGATGCCCTCGGCCGCGCCGCAGCAGACGGCGCTGCTGCCGCCTATGGCCCGATCCTGGGAGACATGGCGCTGCGCGAGGTCTACGCCGCCGACGTTGCGCGCACCTACGGTGGACGGGTCGACCCTGACGACATTGCGATCACGGCGGGTTGCAATCTCGCTTTCGTGGTCGCAGCGATGGCACTTGCCAAGGCGGGCGACGTCGTTCTTCTGCCAGCTCCTTGGTACTTCAACCATGCCATGACGTTGAACCTGCTCGGCGTCGAACCGCGCGCCTTGGCGTGCCGAGCCGAGAACGGCTTTGTGCCCGATGCGGACGACGCCGAACGCCTGATCGACCCTCGCGTGCGGGCAGTCGTGCTGGTGACGCCCAACAACCCGACCGGCGCGATCTATCCTGCGGCCGCGATCGCGCGCTTCGCCGAGCTCGCGCAGCGCAGGGGGCTGTGGCTCATCCTCGACGAAACCTATCGTGACTTCCTGCCGGACGGCATTGATCGCGCCCACGACCTGTTCACGCCAGGGCCAGAGGCGCGCGAGCACATGATCCAGCTCTATTCGTTCTCCAAGGCCTACGGCATTCCCAGTCATCGCCTGGGGGCGATGGTCTTGCCACGGGCGCTCGTACCGGAAGTGGCCAAGATCCTCGACTGCGTGCAGATCTGCGCCCCGCGTGTGCCGCAGATTGCCTGCACCTGGGCGATCGACGGCTTGGCGTCGTGTCGAGAATCCAATCGGCGCGAGATCGCCCGACGCGGCGTCGCGTTCCGGTCTGTGCTCGCCGGCACCAATGATTGGCGCATCGAAGCACTCGGCGCCTATTTCGCGTATGTACGCCACCCCTTCGATGGCGTGCCCGCGCCGGTCGTCGCGGAACGACTCGCCGTAGAACGCGGCGTGCTAACGTTGCCGGGCGGCTATTTCGGCCCCGATCAAGATCAGCATGTGCGCGTCGCCATCGCCAATGTAGGTGTCGACGCGATTGCCATGCTCGGTAATCGCCTCGCCGGCTTCAGCCTTTGAGAGATGGAAAAACATCGCCGGTCGAGAAGCGGCGCATCACGCCTTTGACGTCGAGCACCAGGAGCCCGTCCGAGTCGATGTCGATGAAGGTGCCTTCGGTCGGGTCGGCGTCGGTACCGCGCACTGCCAGCCGATCGCCTTGCCGGTGCGCGCATGCGAGAAAGGCGCGGCGCACGCCAGCAAAACCCTGGTCAAGCCAACGATCGACCGCGAGCGGAACGGCCGCCGCCAACCGATCGACGACTGATTCAACGTTGAGCGGGGTCGGGCGATGCTGGTCGAGGTACGTTGCCGGATAGGGCGTATCGGTCGGCGCGCAAGCCACATTGATGCCGATGCCGGCAACGACGAAGGGGGCGACGCCTGCCGCTTCGAGGAGAAGACCCGCTACCTTGGCGTCGGCGATGGTTATGTCGTTTGGCCATTTGATGCGAGCGTCCGCACCATCCGCAATGAAGGCCGTGACCGTCTCATGCACGGCGAGCCCCACGGCGAAGCCCAGTAGCCACGGCCGGGCCCATTCTGCCCGGCCGTCCTTCGGCACGACGAAGCTTGCATAGGCATTACCGGCCGGTGATACCCAGCCCCGCGCCTGACGGCCACGCCCCGCCGTCTGCACGCGCGCTGTGATCAGGGTCCAGTGATCGATGCCGCCCGCTGCGATCCGCCGTGCGGCTTCGGCGTTGGTCGAATCAAGCGTGTCGAAAGCAAAGCGGCGCATCGCAGGTCACGTATCGAAAGCCGGGCGACCCGTACAGTTCAATGCCATCCTGCGCGTACGACTCCAACGCGAGACGGCGGAACCGCTCACAAATCGAGCGTCACCGTTTGAAGGGAAGAATCGTCGGCATCAGGGGTGATCCGGAAGCCGATCTCTGCGCAGAGAGCAAGCATGCGCGTGTTCTCTCGGAAGACCTGCCCGATGATCCGGCGCGTCCCCTGGGCGCGCCCGTACTCCACGATGAGCTTCATCAGCGCGGCCCCGAGTCCCAGGCCCTGGCAATCGCTGCGCACCAAGATCGCAAACTCAGCCTCGACGTTGTCGGGATCGGCGTGAAGGCGCACGACACCCAGGAGCTCCCCGCTTGTGGGATCGAGGGCGAGAAACGCCATCGCGCGAGCATAATCCATATGCGTGAGGCGCGCGATGAAGGCGTGGTTGATGGTTCGGATCGGCGCAAAGAAGCGTTGACGCATGTGGCTCGGATCGATCTTTGCGAAGAAGGGATGGTACAGCGGCTCATCTTCCGGGCGCACCGGTCTGACCACAAGTTCCGTACCTCGGGACGTCGTGATCTTTCGCTCCCACTCCGCGGGGTAGGGCCGAATGGCAAAGCGGGGATGACCGCCGCGAGCGAGCGTGACGGAAGTCGGCCGACCGACAGCAACCCGCGCGTCGACGACAACGAGCCCTTTGGCGTCGACGAGGATCGGGTTCAAGTCGACTTCGGTGATCCCGGGCAAATCCGCCGCTAAACGCGACAACCGCACGAGCACTTGGGCAACCGCGCCGATATCGACCGGGGGCACATCACGATAACCGGCCATCAGGCGGGAGATCCGTGTGCGTGCGATCATGTCGCGGGCAAGCGCCATGTCGAGCGGCGGCAGAGCGAGCGCACGGTCGCGCACGACCTCGACCGCTTTGCCACCGCGGCCGAAGAGCATGACGGTTCCGAACGTCGGATCATCGGCAATACCGGCAATGAGTTCGAGCGCGCCGGGCCGGTGCACCATCGCCTGCACCAAGACGCCGTCAATTCGTGCCTGCGGCGCTGCCGTTGCGACGCGCGCAAGCATGGCGTCGGTCTCGGCTCGAACCGCCGCGACGCTCGTGAGACCCAGAGCGACCCCGCCGATATCGGATTTGTGGACGATGTCGCGGGAATGTATCTTGAGCGCGCAAGCTGCCCCCGTTGCGAGGATCGGCGTGGCATGAACCGCGGCTTCCTCCGCTGTCCTCGCGGCGGCAAGCGGCACGGTCGGAATGCCATAGGCCGCGAGCAGCCGATCGACGAGGAGCGGATCAAGCCATTTGCGATCGGCTACGATGGCTTGGTCGATCTCGGACGCGAAGGTCGCGACTGCGGGTGGCGTCTCGAGATCCACGTTCTCCGGGGTCTGCATCAAGGCCGCCTGGCCGCGGCGGTAGTCGATCAGATGCATGATGCCGCGCACGGCTTCGACTTCCGTGGGAAAGTTCGGAACCCCCGCGGCATCGAAGGTAACGTCCGCTGCATCCCGATCTCCGAGCCAAACGGCAAAGACCGGTTTGCGCGGCAGCCGACGCGATACCCGGTCCCGAACCACGCCCGCGACAGCGGTGGCGGCGGCGGCACTTGGGAGAAGCGCCGTTGGGCAATTCATCGCCAGGAGAGCATCGATGCTCGGATCGTCAAGAAGGATCCGCGTCGCGGCTTCGTAGCGGGCGGCATCTGCATCGCCGATGATGTCAACGGGGTTGCCGCGCGACCAGGTCGGCGGCAGGACTGCGTCGAGTGCGTTACGTGTGGCAGGAGTGAGCGGGGCAAGGGTACCGCCCAGATCCGCAAGCCGATCGACAGCCAGAACGCCAAGGCCACCGCCATTGGTGAGAACGCCAATGCGTTCTCCGTCAAAGGCGGTGAAGCGCGAAAGCGTCTCGGCGGCGGCGATCAACTCGTCCAGGTCAAGGACGCGGACGAGGCCCGCGCGCCGAAACGCCGCCGCGTAGACTTCATCAGACCCCGCGAGGGCGCCCGTGTGCGAGTGCGCCGCAGCCGCGCCCGCCTGATGGCGGCCCGATTTGAGCACGATAACTGGTTTGATCCGCGCGGCGGCCCGCGCCGCCGACATGAACTTGCGAACGTCGCGAATGGCCTCGACGTAGAGGAGGATCGCGCGCGTGTGGACGTCCGCGGCAAAATAATCGAGACAATCTCCAACATCGACATCGATCTGGTCACCCAGGGAAACGATGCCCGAGAAACCGACGCCGCGCGGATCAGCCCATTCGAGCAACGCGGCAGCAATCGCACCCGACTGTGACACGAACGCGAGGGAGCCTGGCTTGGCAGGGCGCGAGGCGAAGCTTGCATCGAGCTTTGCGTGCGGGCTGAGAACGCCGAAGCAGTTCGGGCCGACGAGACGCAACCCTGCGGAACGCGCGATGGTGCCGATTTGCGTCCTCTGCGCATGACCGGCCTCAGGGGGGAGCGCGGTGATCACGATGGCGGCCGGCACGCCTTGCCGCGCCGCCTCACTGACAATGTCCAACACGGCTGCAGCGGGCGTTGCGATCACCGCAAGATCGGGCCGCTCGGGAAGTGCCGCGAGGCTTGGAGCGCAGGCAAGGCCATCAATGCTCTCGTAACGCGGATTGATGGGCCAGAGTGCGCCCGCGAACCCAGTCCGGCGCAGATTCGCGAGGAGGGCAGCGCCCATCGATCCTGGTCGGGATGACGCGCCGACCACCGCCACCGAGCGCGGTGCAAACAAGGTATCGAGTCGGTACAGGCTCATGGTGCAGAGCTCTGCTGGCTTGTGCGCGCCTGAGGGAAAACCAACCCATACTGGGTGCGGTCCGAGGCGCAAACTGAATCAATGCGCTCGAAACTAAACGTCCACACTCGCCTGGAGTGCGTTCTCAACGATGAAGTCCCGGCGTGGTTCAACCACGTCGCCCATGAGCTTGGTGAAGACATCGTCGGCATCATCCGTTTCCTTGATCTTCACCTGCAAGAGCGAGCGGACATTGCGGTCGAGCGTCGTCTCCCACAACTGCTCGGCGTTCATTTCTCCGAGCCCTTTGTAACGCTGGAGCGACACACCCTTGCGGCCGGCCGCCGTGATCGCCTCGAACAGCGCGACCGGACCGAGGATCGGCGTCTTTTCCCCTTTGCGCTCCAGCGTCGCTGGCACACCGTAAACGGCATCGAGCGAGGCGTTGAGTGCGTCGAGGCGCCGCGCCTCGACGGACGACAACAGCGCCGCGTCGATGATCGCGACCTCACGAACCCCGCGCAGGGTTCGCGCCAGAACGAGGCCGGCGGGCGTGGCCTCGCCCGTCCAGCCACGCTCCATGTCCTCCGCGAGAAGGTCGAGGCGCGCGGCCAATGCCATCGCCCGCGTCTGAGCTGTTCCGAGATCGGTGAGGAGATCGCCCTTCAGCGCGCCGACAACCGCGGCCTGCTCGATGACGCGGCGATCATAACGGTGATGCAGCTGTGCGAGCACGTTCTTGACGGTTCGCGCCTCCTGCACGACCCCCGCGAGGTCATTGCCGGTCCGCGCGGCGCCCGTGCCGATGACGAGAGCCGCATCTTCAAGACCTTGCGCCAACAGATAGTCGTCGAGAGCGCGATCGTCCTTCAGATACTGCTCCGACTTGCCGCGCGTGACCTTGTACAGCGGCGGTTGCGCGATGAAGAGATGCCCACGCTCGATCAGTTCCGGCATCTGCCGGTAGAAGAAGGTGAGGAGAAGTGTCCGGATGTGCGAACCGTCGACGTCAGCATCCGTCATGATGATGATCTTGTGGTAGCGCAGCTTGGTTACGTCGAAGTCGTCGCGGCCAATGCCGGTGCCAAGCGCCGTGATGAGCGTGCCGATCTCGGCGCTCGACAGCATCTTGTCGAAGCGCGCGCGCTCGACGTTGAGGATTTTGCCGCGTAACGGGAGGACCGCCTGATACTCGCGGGCCCTGCCCTGCTTGGCCGAACCGCCAGCCGAATCGCCCTCCACGATGAAGAGCTCGGCCTTCGCCGGATCGCGCTCCTGGCAATCCGCGAGCTTGCCCGGCAAGGAGGCCATGTCGAGGGCGCCCTTGCGCCGCGTAAGTTCACGCGCCTTGCGCGCCGCCTCGCGCGCGGCAGCCGCTTCGACCACCTTGCCCACGATGATCTTGGCCTCGGCCGGGTGCTCTTCGAACCAGCTTGCCAGCGCTTCGTTGGTGATGCCTTCGACTGCGGGCCGCACCTCCGAGGAGACGAGCTTGTCCTTCGTCTGGGACGAGAACTTCGGATCGGGCACCTTCACCGAAACGATGGCGGTCAATCCCTCTCGGCAATCATCGCCGGTGAGGTCGACCTTTTCCTTCTTCTGGATGCCGGACTCGTCCGCATAGCCCGTCACCTGCCGCGTCAGCGCCGCGCGGAAGCCCGCGAGATGCGTGCCGCCGTCGCGCTGCGGGATGTTGTTGGTGAAGCAGAGCACGTTCTCGTGGTAACCGTCGTTCCACCACAGTGCGATCTCAACACCGATCCCGTCGCGTTCGGCTTGGATCAGGATCGGCGCGGCGACGAGTGCCGTCTTGTTGCGGTCGAGATAGCGGACGAAAGCTTCGACGCCGCCGTCGTATTTCAGCTCCGTGCGCTTCGGCTCGCCATGGCGCAAATCGGCAAGGATGATCTTCACGCCCGAATTGAGGAAGGCGAGTTCGCGCAGACGATGCTCCAGCGTTCCGTAGTCGAACTCGACCATCGAGAACGTCTGCGGCGACGGCAGGAACGTCACCTCGGTGCCGCGGCGCCCGTGAGCGGGACCTACCATGGCGAGCGGCGCGACGGCATCACCGTTGCGGAACTCCATGGCGTGCTCGTTGCCATCGCGCCATATCCGCAACCGGAGCCATGTTGACAGCGCATTGACGACCGAGACACCGACGCCGTGAAGACCGCCCGAAACCTTGTAGGAGTTCTGGTCGAACTTCCCGCCGGCGTGCAGCTGCGTCATGATGACTTCGGCTGCCGATACGCCTTCGGTCGGATGGATCGCCGTGGGTATGCCGCGGCCATTGTCGGCGACCGTGCAAGAGCCGTCGCCGTTCAGCGTGACCGAGACCTCGGTTGCATGACCCGCCAAGGCTTCGTCGATCGCGTTATCGACGACCTCGTACACCATGTGGTGCAAACCCGACCCATCATCCGTGTCACCGATATACATGCCCGGCCGCTTGCGCACCGCATCGAGGCCCTTGAGCACCTTGATGGCGGCAGCGCCGTAGTCGCTCGCGGTCTCGTCCAGGCGGGAGGCAGGTTCGGCCATTCGGATTCCGTTGCGGGAGTTCAGCGCTCAACCGACGAATCGCCATTACGACGATCCCAGAGCGAGAAACCACGCGCGCGCGCGCGAGGCAAGCGCGAAGAATGCTAGTAAAATCAGGCGTTTGCGAGGCAGTTTGCGCGCTTATTGGGGAAGGCTTTCAGCTGCGCGCTACAACAGTCGCGGCCGCACCGGCAATCGCGGCGCCGCACACCCGATTGACGATGCGCATGGCTTGGGGCGAGGCCACAAAATGGCGCGCACGTTCGGCCAAAAGGGCATAGGCACCCAGCACGGTGCTGAGAACGACAATGATCACAGCGAACAGCTCGACAAAGGCAAGCAGCGACAGCCCGTTCAAGTCGATGAACGTCGGCAAGAGGGCCAGGAAGAAAGCCATCACCTTGGGATTGCCCAGGGTGAGCAGAAGGCCTGCGGCGAAGAACTGCACCGGGCGCACGTCATCTCCAATCGCCGTGATCTCGACGCCGGCAGCCGGAGCCGTCCACATCTTCCAGGCCAGCCATAGGAGGTAGGCAATCCCGATCCATTTGACGATCAGGAACGCTGTTGCCCAGGTCTGCGCCAGCGCCGCAAGACCGACCGCCGCAACCGAGAACCACACGAGGTCACCCACGACAAACCCGGCGATATAGGCTGGCGAGCCGCGAAGTCCGCGCCCGAGCACACGGGCGACGAGCGCCGTCACGCCTGGGCCCGGGGAGGCAACGGCGAGCGCGTAAGCGGCGGCAAAGACGGCAAGCCCGGCGACTTCCATAGCCCCCCTCGATCAGTGATCCGCCCTTTCGACGACAACGCCGTTGGCGACGTCGAAGAACTGCGCTCGGCCTGCAAGACTTGAGAACATGACGGGGTCCGTGCCGGTCATGAAGGCTTGGCAGCCGAGACGCTCAAGCTCCTCGAACAAGCCGGCGCGACGAACGGAGTCAAGATGCGCCGCAATTTCATCGAGCAAGAGAAGCGGTCGTTGACCGCGCGTTTCCGCGACCAAACGCGCATGAGCCAGGATCAAGCCGACGAGCAATGCCTTCTGTTCGCCGGTCGATGAACGATCGGCGTCCACCCCCTTTGGGCCGTGACGGACGACAAAATCCGACAGATGCGGGCCGAAGGTTCCCCGGCCGGCTCCGGCGTCCCGCGGGCGCAGAGCGCGCAGGACCCCCCGATAGCGGTCCTCCGCCTCGATCGCGCTGCCGCTCACCAGCCAGCCCTCGATGTCGCCTGCAACGGCGACCTCGGCATGGGGGAAGGGCGAGGACGATGCCCGGTGCACAGCAATCACATCGGCCAACCGCGTGACGGTACTCAGGCGGGCGGCAGCAACCGCAATCGCCACCTCGGCGAGTTCGTGCTCGATGGCATCGAGCCAAGCCAAGTCGGGCCGCACATGTTCGAGGAGACGATTGCGACTGCGATGCAGCCGTTCGAGCGCACTCACCCGCGCCGCGTGACCTGGATCGAGCATGAGCGTCAGACGGTCTAGGAAGCGGCGCCGATCACCGGCAGGTCCCCTGAAGAGCCCGTCGAGATCCGGTGCGAGCCAGAGCACCGCAACGTAATCGCCCAGCACGGACGTCGATTTCTGCAGAACACGATCGATGCGGACGATGCGGCCTTGGCTCTCGTCATCCTGCCCCGGCACCTCGATGCCGGTACCGAGATCGACGAGGCCATTTGGTCCTTCCAGGCGAGCTGCGACGGCCCACGTCCCGGGCCCATGATCATGGGCAAGTTCACGTGTCGTGGTGCGCCTTAGGCCGCGGCCTGGCGCGAGCAGAGAGATCGCTTCGAGCAAATTGGTTTTGCCCGCGCCATTGGCACCGGTGAGGACCGCCGAACGCCCGTCGAACTCAACCTCCAGAGCCGTATAGTTGCGGAAGAAAGTGAGGATGAGTCGGCGGAGCGTCTGCCGACCCGGGCTTCCGGAGTTTCCCTTCGTCAGGTCGAGATCGAGCACGCGCTCGACCTTCTCTTACACACGCATTGGCATCAGCACGTAGAGCGCAGCCGAATCGCCCTTGTCCTGCACGAGGGTCGGGGAGCCAGGATCGGCAAGACGGAACACGCCGGTGTCGCTCTCGAGTTGCTGCGCTATATCCAAAAGGTAGCGGGAGTTGAAACCGACATCGAGCGCGGCGGCGTCGTAATCGGCCTCGATTTCCTCCGTCGCGGTACCGGAGTCGGGATTCGTAACCGTCAACGTCACCTTGCCGGGCTGGAGCGTGAGCTTCACGGCGCGGCCCCGCTCCGACGAGATGGTCGAGACGCGGTCGACGGCAGCCGCGAACTCGGACACGCTGACGGCAAGTTCCTTGTCGTTTCCTATCGGTATCACCCGCGCATAGTCCGGGAACGTGCCATCGATCAGCTTCGAGGTGAGCACCACGGGCCCGAGGATGAAGCGGATCTTGCTTGCCGACACCTGCATCTCGATCTCGTCCGGCGCGTCGTCGAGCAATCGTTGCAATTCGGCGACCGTCTTGCGCGGGACGATGATGCCGGGCATGCCGGCGCTCCCCTTCGGGGCGGCAATCTGCATCTGCGCCAGTCGATGCCCATCCGTCGCAACCGCGCGAAGCAACGACGCCCCTTTGGCATCGATCACATGCAAGAAGACCCCGTTGAGATAATAGCGTGTTTCCTCGGTCGAAATGGCGAACTGCGTCTTCTCGATCAGCCGCTTCAAGTCTGCACGAGACAAGGAGAAGCTGTGCGGGAATTCTCCCGCCGAGAGATCCGGGAAGTCCGACTCTGGCAGCACCTGCAGGGAGAACCGCGCCCGAGACGAGGAAAGACGCATTGCCGCTTGATCAGCACCGAGATCGAGGGAGACCTGCGCGCCTTCCGGCAATTTGCGAACAATGTCGTAGAAGAGATGGGCTGGCACCGTGGTCGCGCCAGGGACTGCAACATCAGCCGGGACGGTCTCGACCATTTCGATATCGAGATCCGTTGCTTTCAGTTCCAAATGGCCAGACCCGCTCTTGATCAAGACATTGCCCAGAATGGGGATCGTATTGCGCCGCTCGACGACGCGGTGGACATGGGACAGGGACTTGAGGAGAGCAGCACGCTCCAGCGTAACGCGCATCGGAATTCCCGCCGAACCTAGATTGCCGGACTCGCGGGATGCCGCGACCGGGGGCGATATTTGAGCGTATCGGCCGCCGAACGCAAGGCGGCCGCCCCGCATTTCCCCGACAAGCCGGCATCAAGCTCGGATGCCGCGCCCTCAGGTACCGCAAACTGCGGTGCCCGATCACACGTCCTGCAAGAGGCGCTTGAGGAGTTCGAGCTCCTGGGCGAGCTGCGTGTCCGACTTCACCAGCGCGTCAACCTTGCGCACTGCGTGTAGAACGGTGGTGTGATCCCGACCGCCGAAATGCCGACCAATTTCCGGCAAAGACCGCGGCGTCAGCGCCTTGGCAAGATACATGGCAATCTGTCGCGGCAAGACCACGTTGCGCGTTCGGCGGCTGGACAGAATGTCCTGACGCGACACGGCGTAGTGCTTGCCGACGATGCGCTGGATGTCCTCGATCTTGACCTTCTTGGGCTCAGGCGCCCGGATGAGATCACGCAGGCACTCTTCGGCCATCTCGACGCCGAGCGGCAGATTGGTGAGCTGGTTGTGCGCCAGAAGCCGATTGAAGGCACCGTCGAGATCGCGGCCATTTGTGCGCACCGCATGCGCGACGTAGCCGAGCACGGATTCCGGCACCGAGAGGTTAGGATAGCGCTCGCGTGCCACCGCCATCTTTGTCTTCAAGATGTGCAGGCGAAGCTCTTCGTCCGGCGCCCCGACCTCGACGACGAGACCCCCGGCAAGGCGAGACTTCATACGCTCGTCGAGCGTTTCGAGATCCGAGGGCGCCCGATCACCGGCAACGACGACCTGGCGCGACCCGTCGAGCAAGGCGTTCAGCGTGTGACCGAACTCGGCTTGCACATGCTTGCCTTGCAGGAACTGAACGTCGTCGATCAGGAGAAGGTCGATTCCGCGCAGCTGTTCCTTGAAGGCGATGGCGGATTGGCTCTTTAGTGCCGAAACGAAGCCATACATGAATCGTTCGGCCGTCAAGTAGAGCACGCGCCGCCCGCTCTCGCGAGCCGCATGGGCGAGCGCATGCAACAGATGCGTCTTCCCGAGCCCCACATTGGCATGCACGAAGAGAGGATTGAACGTCACCGTGTCCGGAGCCGTTGCGACCTTGCGGGCAGCAACATGGGCCAGTTCGTTGGAGCGGCCGACCACGAAGGTCGCAAATGTGAGCCGCCGATCGAGCGGCGAACCGAGGCAATCGTCGCTGGATATCGACATGACCGGCTCAACGGGTGTCGCGGTCGGTCCGGGGTCTGATGGAGCTCGGCACGGGAGGGCGGGTGCCACGGGCGTAGCGGCCGCGCGCGTGGGCGTCGAGGCCCCTCGCACGATGATCTCAACCCGACCGATGTCCTCGCGCTCCATGCGCCACAGGTCGACGAGACGGTCGCGATAGTGTTGCTCGATCCAGGTCTTGAGAAAGCGGGTCGGCACAGAGAGCTGCACCGCACCTGCTTCGATGCCATCGAACTCCATCCGCCCAAACCAACTTGAGAAGATCTGCTCCCCGAGATCGCGCTTCAAACGAGAGCGCGCTCGCTCCCAGCACGACAGCGTGTCCATGGCGCCGTTACCACCAAGCGAATAGGCGGTGCCGTGGTCTGGAATGGCATCGATCGACGCGACGCCATCCACGCTCCCGGCGGCGAGGCCGGGCCGCATCACATCAGGTTGCATAGAAATTAGCTCCGGATCAGAATGCCAAATGGGATCAGAACGCCAAACGACGCGCGCGACACGGATACACCGCCACGACCACTCCTGTTCGTCTTCGAACCGAGTTGACGCAAGCCTCCGCTCCCATGAGGAGCGTCGAGCGATCCCAGAGCCAAATCGCGCATACCACCACCCTCTCTTCCGGCCAGAACGCTTCCGCGGTTCTTGACCGGCGCCACTCATCGAGAGCCCCCGCCGTCCGAAGGCCATGCCCCCCGCCATTCCAGATGATGAAGCGTCCGCTTCGATCGACGACCTCGTGTCGATCGCATGAGTGCGCGTGCGCGCACCACACCTCTCCGCGCGTTCACGCGGGGCTGAACGATCATCTTCTTGGATTGGCGCCGCGGTGAGCACCACGGCATGGAACTTTGATACACACGAGGTTCAGTGCCCGCAACGCGCAATCGATGCTGCACGTCGCGCGCGGCCACATGTCTTAACGAAAGGTGAATTTCGTCGCCGCGATCTGCCCGAAAAATTTCGTTGTCGAACAACCGGATTAGCCGCGTTGCATGCGGCGCGAATCGCGTGTCTCACAAACGTCACACACTCTGACTTATGTGCGCACGAATGTCACCGACCGGCACGGAATCGTGTGGCTCTCACCGCACATGCTTCTAAGGGTTTGATTATTTGGGATATTTGTTGAGCGGAAACTGAAGAGGCCGTGAGCCGGTTAACACGCGGCCTGCCTCGAGACGCAAGATCACCCCCCGGAGAGGCTTTGTCGGCGCATGTCCCAACACAAAAACCCCACCGGGTCAGGTTGTATGAGAATTGAGCGGATCAGATAAGAAAGGCCGCATCGACAACGATGCGGCCCTTTTTCATGCGCGACGTTCGGGGGGATCGTGGCCAGGCAGGGCTGCTGCCGGCGGCGATTGAGGACCTGTCCTGGCGGATGCGCTGGTCCGGGTGATTGATGCGTTCGTCGATGGTCTGGACGTGACGAGGCTTGGCTTCGGGCGCTCGGCGCCGGCGGCAACGGGGCGCGGCCATCCTAATGATCCGTGCGGCCTGTTGAAGCTTTTAGAAAGTCAGCGGAGAGACAGCGCTCAGAGTGCTGGCTTGCAGCCTGATTTCGAGCAATTGCCCTCATCGGCGCCGCAACCCTGCAGGCGCGGCTCGCCTGAGCCAAGCAAAAGAGGCCCCGAAAACCGGAACCTCTGGCTTTTCACCCGGCCTGCCGTGGCCTGGCTCGCGCGAAGGCAGCGCAGGTTGGAAAGCGTCAGCCCTTCATCGCCTTCACGCGATGGGCCAAGCGCGAGACCTTGCGCGACGCGGTGTTCTTATGGAGCACGCCGTTCTGCGCTGCCTTCATGAGTTCAGGCTGGGCCGCCTTCAACGCCGCGCCCGCAGCCGCTTGATCGCCGGTCGCGATCGCTTCCTCGACCTTCTTCACGAAGCCGCGCATGCGCGTGCGGCGGCTGCGGTTGATCTCGGTGCGGCGTGCAATCTTGCGCACCATCTTTTGGGCGGATGTCGTGTTCGCCATCTTTCTCGACCTTGCGCGTTTGGCCGCGCCGGCGCGGCCAAACGAAACGGCGAGCGTTGCGCTCGCCGGAAACATGGAACGGGTCTATAGCTGCGAGGTATCGCTTCGTCAACGCGGAAGCGATTTCACGCGGAAGCGATTCAGCGGTTCTTGAAGTGGGCGGAGCGCTTCTCGACGAAGGCGGCCATGCCCTCCTTCTGGTCGTCCGTGGCGAAGAGGGAGTGGAACAGGCGTCTTTCGAAGCGCAGCCCCTCCGCGAGCGTCGTCTCGAAGGCGCGGTTAATCGCTTCCTTCGTCATCATGACGCTCGGAAGCGACTTCGCCGCAATGGCTTGAGCCGCCTTCATCGCCTCTTCGAGGAGGTCGGCGGCCGGGACGACGCGCGCCACGAGCCCCGCCCGCTCGGCCTCCGCCGCATCCATCATTCGGCCGGTCAGACACAAATCCATCGTCTTGGCTTTGCCGATGGCACGCGCCATGCGTTGCGTGCCGCCGGCCCCGGGCATGACGCCAAGATTAATTTCCGGCTGGCCGAACTTCGCCGTGTCTGCGGCAATGATGATGTCGCACATCATGGCAAGCTCGCAGCCCCCTCCAAGCGCGAAGCCTGCGACCGCTGCGACGATCGGCTTGCGTGCGTTGGCAACGGCCCCCCAGGATGCGATGAAGTCCGAGAGATAGGCGTCCATGAAGGACTTGCCCGCCATCTCTTTGATGTCGGCGCCGGCTGCGAAGACCTTGTCCGAGCCGGTGATGACGACGCAGCCGATCTGCTGATCGGCCTCGAAGGCCTCAAGTGCGCGGCCGAGTTCTCCGATCAGCGTGCTATTCAGCGCGTTGAGGGCCTTGGGGCGATTGAGCGTCACCAGGCCAACACGGCCGCGCGTCTCAACCATGATGTTCTCGTAAGCCATGCCGCGCCTCCCGACGATTGGCGCGAGGGTTACCGGCGGCTGCGGCGGCGCGCAAGCGGTTGGCACGCGGCGCAGAAGAAGGTGGAACGCCCCGCCTGGACGATGCGCGCAATCGACGCTGCACAGATCGGGCAGGGCTCTCCCTCACGATCATAGACCGCAAAGTCGTCCTGGAACGCTCCGGCCTCCCCATTCACATGGGCGAAGTCGCGCAAGGTCGAACCGCCCGCCTCCACGGCTTGCGTCAAGACGGCCTTGATCGCTGCGGCCAGGCGTTCCGCTTCAACCGGATCGACGGTCCCTGCCGCCCGCTTCGGGTGCAGACCTGCCCGAAACAGGGCTTCACTGACGTAGATGTTGCCCAGCCCGGCAACAAGCCGCTGATCCATCAGCGCGGCCTTCAACGATGTCGTCCGGCCCTTGAGCAAAGCGGAGAGAACGGGGCCGCCGAAAGCATTTCCCAGCGGCTCGACGCCGAGGTCGCGGAAAGAGCGATACACTTCGAGGTTGGTTCGCGCGACGAGGTCCATGAAGCCGAAGCGTCGCGCATCGTTGAACGTGACCGAAACCCCGCTCGAGAGGTGAAAGACCGCGTGATCATGACGCGGATCGCGCGGGCCATCATAATAGAACTCGCCAGGCGTGTGGCTGGTATTCCCGCGTTCCACCTGGAAGCGACCCGTCATGCCGAGATGCATGATGAGAACCAACCCGTCGTCGAGATCGGCGAGAATGAACTTCGCTCGGCGCGAGAGGGCGTCGATCCGCCGCTGCTGTAGGCGTTCCGCGAAGCGCTCCGGGAAGGGGAAGCGGAGATCCGCTCGCCGCGTCTCGACCTTGTCGAATCGCGCACCCACCAGGACCGGCCTGAGGCCGCGCATCACGATCTCGACTTCGGGCAGTTCAGGCATTCGACGCGCTCACCTTGGAGGATCGCGACCCTAGCCCCGGCCCCGCCCCTCCGCTAGGGTCGCGCCGCAATGACGACATCTGCTCGCGACACAACTCACTTTGGGTTCTCCGACGTTCCGCTGGACGAAAAGCAGGGACGCGTCGACGATGTCTTCCATTCCGTCGCACGGCGCTACGACCTGATGAACGACCTGATGTCCGGCGGTCTGCATCGTGCATGGAAGGATGCGCTCGTCGCCATGGCCGCCCCTGCCAAGACGACCGCGTTTCGCCATCTCGACGTCGCGGGCGGCACGGGCGATATCGTCGTCCGCATGCTCGGCGCGGCCGGTCCGCGCGCCGAAGCGATGCTCCTCGACATCAATGCCGACATGCTTGCGGTCGGACGCGACCGAATAGCCGCTGCGGGTTTACAGCATCGTGTCCAGATCGTTCAAGGAAACGCAGAGAACCTGCCTTTCCCCGCACGCAGTTTCGACCTCTACACGATCGCCTTCGGCATCCGGAACGTCCCGCGCATCGAGGCGGCGCTCGCCGAGGCCTACCGCGTCCTGAAGATCGGCGGACGCTTCCTCTGCCTCGAGTTCTCATCCGTCGATGTGCCCGGCCTCGATCGGGCCTACGAGGCCTACTCGTTCAACGTCATCCCTACGCTCGGCCGGGTGGTGACGGGGGATGCTGAGAGCTACCACTATCTCGTCGAATCGATCCGCCGCTTCCCCGATGCCGCGGTATTCTCTGCGATGCTCCGCGCGGCCCGCTTTGCGCGGGTGGCGCACCGGCCCCTCTCCGGAAACATCGCCGCAATTCATGCCGGCTGGCGGCTCTGAGCACGATGATCTCGACGCTCGTCGATCTCGCCCGTCTCGCGCGTGCCGGCTTCATCATGACGCGGGAAGGCATATTGGCCTTCGTACCAGCCGATGACCTGCCACCGCTTGCACGCTTGGCAGTGCGCGTGGCGCGCGTGGTCGAAAAACGCGACGTCAAGGCGGATAGCCGCGCCGTCCGACTGGCCAAAGCCCTCGCGATGCTCGGCCCGTCTTACGTCAAACTCGGGCAGTTTCTCGCAACCCGCCCCGACGTCGTCGGACGCGAGGTCGCGCGCGATCTCGAAACGTTGCAAGACCGCCTGCCTCCCTTTGCGCACGAGACGGCGGAGGCTGCCGTCCGCGCTGCGCTGGGAAAACCGATTGCGGAGTTGTTCACGACCTTCGGACCGCCGATCGCGGCCGCATCAATCGCGCAAGTGCACAAGGCAACAATCAAGGACGAGCGCGGGGACCGCGCCGTCGCGGTGAAGGTTCTCAGGCCCGGCATCGCCGCACGCTTCCGGCGCGATCTTGGCACGTACTATACGGCGGCTCGCTTGATCGAACGCTTCGTGCCGGCGGCGCGCCGGCTGAAGCCGGTCGGCGTCGTCGACACTCTCGCTCACTCCGTCGCGATCGAAATGGATCTGCGCCTGGAAGCCGCGGCGATCTCCGAGATGTCGGACAACGTCGAGGCGGACACCGGGTGGCGTCTACCGCAAGTCGACTGGGACCGCACGGCGAAGTCGGTCCTCACCACCGAGTGGGTCGAGGGCATACCGCTCTCAGACATCGAGCGATTGAAGCGGGAAGGGCATGATCTGGACGGGCTCGGCGCCAGCGTGATTCAACACTTCCTGCGCCACGCCATGCGCGACGGTTTCTTTCACGCCGACATGCACCAGGGCAACCTCTTCGTCGATCGCGCGGGGCATCTCGTCGCCGTTGACTTCGGCATCATGGGACGGCTCACCCGGCGTGAACGCCGCTTCCTCGCGACTATCCTGTGGAGCTTCATTCGGCGGGACTATCGTCGCGGCGCGGAGGTTCACTTCGAGGCCGGCTATGTGCCGCGCTCGCAATCGGTCGAGACCTTTGCTCAAGCCCTTCGTGCCATCGGCGAGCCGATCCACTCGAAGACGGCGGCAGAGATCTCGATGGCGCGCGTCTTGGCGCAGCTTCTCGACTACACTGACCTATTTAACATGCAGACGCGGCTCGAACTCGTCATGTTGCAGAAGACCATGGTGGTCGTTGAGGGCGTTGCTCGTTCGCTCAATCCGAAACTGGACATGTGGAAGACGGCTGAGCCGGTGGTCGGTGAATGGATCGCGCACAATCTCGGGCCGCGCGGCGGGATCGAGTCACTATCCGGCTCCATTGAACGCGCGGCACATCTTCTTGCCGATGCACCGGACATCCTGCACCGCGCGGAGGTGATCGCAGCCGATCTGTCGACGGCGAGCGAACGCGGTTTCCGTCTTGCACCCGAAACGGTCGAGGCGATCGCTGAGGCGGAGGTTCGGCGGACGAGAGGCCAGACGGTCGCGCTATGGACCATCGCGGCTCTCCTTGCCGTCATCGGCCTTGTCGCGCTGCGCTGATGTCGATCAAGGCGGTGGCGGGGTGCCTTCGCGGGCCCAGGTCGCTACGGCGCGCGTATTCCGAACAACCTTGATGACCGACCCGTCCTCAACCACGGTGTGGCAGGTCTCGGTGCGGCTGCCGTCCCAACGCGAGCAATAGGCATCGCCCTGGAACCGCCAACGGCCATTCGTGACCTCGCTCTGCGCGTTCGTTCTCTGTAAGCGACCATCCGGAAAAAAGGTGACCGTGAAAAGGGCGCCGCCGAGAGCACGCGCGTTCATCGGTTGTCCGTTGAAGAAGCGCGTGCGGATGGTGCGTTGATCGAGACGACGCGGGAAATTCGTGGTCGGGGCCGCTGCCTGCTGCTCTTCCGGTTGTTGCTGACGTTGCAGCGGCGGCCGGCGCTGCCCCTGCTGCGACTCTCCTTGACGGTGCGGCGGGCTCGCCTGACTCGGTGGTCCCGCCGGCGTCTGCCGAACCTGTGGCGTGAGCTGCAACTGCGCGAGTGCCGGCACCGCGACCAAGGTCGCCGCCGCCAGAACCATCGTCGCGCTCGCTCGCCCCCACATGGTGCTGCCGCTTCTCAAGCCCATCTGCCGTGCCGTAGCTCGCAAGGCTACCCAACGAGGTCTAGTACCCGCTTTCGCGAATGGGTGATTCATGATTCAACATTTGGATGATTCCCCCTGCTGCGACAGTTCGGCTTTCGCCGGAGGATCGGGCGGTGCTTGAGGCGCGGCTTCGCGCA
>JBGFRS010000043.1:0-2885 GCA_041694995.1 Pseudomonadota bacterium
GGCGGCAATGCCGAGCGCGCGCCGCCTCGCACGTCTCGCCGATGCGCCGTTCATCAAGGTCGAGGCCACCAAGTTCACCGAGGTCGGCTACGTCGGGCGCGACGTCGATTCCATCATCCGCGATCTCGTCGACGTCGCGGTCAAAAGCACGCGCTTGAGCGAAATGGAAAAGATGCGGGCGCGGGCGGAGGACGCGGCCGAAGATCGTATCCTCGACGTGCTGCTGCCGCCGGCGCGCGAGATGGGGTTCGCCCCCGGTGACAACCGCGGCGGTGCCGAGGAGGGCGCCGCGCGCCAGCGGTTTCGCAAAAAACTCCGTGAGGGCGAGCTCGACGAACAGGAAATCGAAATCGAGTTGGCGCAGCCGGCGGGCGGCGTCGAGATCTTCGCGCCGCCCGGCATGGAGGAGATCACGAATCAACTACAGGGGATGTTCCAAAACATGGGTGGCCGCCGAACCCGCCCACGGCGCGTCAAGATTCGCGAAGCGCGCAAGCTCGTGGCCGAGGAAGAGGCGGCGAAGCTCGTGAACGAGGACGACATCAAGGCGCGCGCGGTCGCGCGCGTGGAACAGAACGGCATCGTCTTCCTCGACGAGATCGACAAGATCGCCGGGCGCACCGAAGGCCGCGGTCCCGACGTCTCGCGCGAGGGTGTGCAGCGCGATTTGCTGCCGCTGGTCGAGGGCTCGACGGTGTCGACCAAGTACGGCATGGTAAAGACGGATCACATTCTGTTCATCGCCTCCGGCGCGTTCCACATGGCCAAGCCCTCGGACTTGATCCCCGAATTGCAGGGCCGGCTGCCGATTCGCGTCGAGCTTGACGCGCTCAACGCCGAGGACTTCGTGCGCATCCTGACCGAGCCGGATGCCTCGTTGACCGAGCAGTACGCGGCACTGCTCGCGACGGAAGGGGTGCGGCTCACGTTTGCCGCCGATGGCGTGCGCCGCATCGCCGAGGTCGCATTTGACGTGAACGAGCGCACCGAGAACATCGGCGCGCGCCGGCTACATACGGTCATGGAGCGGCTGTTGGAAACGATCTCATTCGAGGCCGCCGATCAGGGCGGCCGAGAGTTCGTCATCGATGCCGCCTATGTCGACCGGCATCTCAGCACCCTGGCGCGCAACGAAGACCTCGCGCGCTATATCCTCTAGTCGTTCCGTCGTTAACCCCCCGATTTCGGCCCCACACCGGGCCTTGAAATGCCGGCGGGGGTCCCCATCTTTAGCGCCAAGCGGGGCAGTACAGGTCCGGAGTCGTACCGGGGTGCCCCTTAACCCTGAACAGACGGAGGTGTTGACGATGAATCGGTTAGCGACGCGCGAGCAAGGTGCCCCGACCCGCTGGGGATGGGGCGACGATATCGATCGAGTCTTCGAGGGCTTTTTCCGCCCGATGCGCTGGGTCGAAGAGGCGACCACGGAGAACTTCGTCCCGGCGATGGATATCACCGAGCGCCAGAACGAGTACGTGGTGCGCACGGATCTGCCGGGCGTGCGGAAGGAAGACATCAGCGTGACGATGGAGAACGGGCTGTTGACGATCGCCGCCGAGTGCAAGAACGAGTCGGAAGAGAAAGACGGCGATCGCATCCTGCGTCAGGAGCGGCGTTACGGCAAATACGCGCGCAGTCTGCGCCTCGGCACGCAGATCGACGAGAAAGGCGTAAAGGCGAGCTACAAGGACGGCGTGCTGGAGCTGGTGCTGCCCAAGGCCGAAGCGGTGAAGCCGCGCAAGATCTCGGTCGATCTCGCTTCCTAAAACCAGGCAGGTCATTGCGAGGAGCCGTAGGCGACGAAGTGACCGCGGTAGCGGTCATCCCGAGCGAACGCGAGGGACCTCATTGGGAGGTTCTTCGCCGCTGGCGGCTCAGGACGATACTATGTGTCGGATTGCTTCGCTTCGCTCGCAATGACGGGCACTGAAGTAACCGAAAGGCCGCTTACGCGGCCTTTCTTCTTTCGGGCATGCCGCTGACAGCGACCGGCAAATACGGTAATTTGCCGAAAACTCGCACGCCACAGACGCCACTTATGCCGCTGTCCCCGTCCTCCGCCGCCGATCGCGCGCGCATCTTGATCGAAGCCCTGCCGTACCTGCAGCGCTTTCGCGGCAAGACCGTCGTCATCAAGTACGGCGGCAACGCCATGGTTGACGAGACCTTGAAGCAAGGCTTCGCGCGCGACGTGGTGTTGATGAAGCTGGTCGGCATCAATCCCGTGGTGGTGCACGGTGGTGGGCCGCAGATCGGCAAGCTCTTGGAGCGCATCGGCAAGAAGAGCGAATTCGTGCAGGGCATGCGCGTCACCGACCGCGAGACCATGGACGTGGTCGAGATGGTGTTGGGCGGCCTGGTGAATAAGGAGATCGTTAACCTCATCAACCAGCAGGGCGGCAAGGCGATCGGGTTGACTGGCAAGGACGGCGGCCTCATCCGCGCGCGTAAGATGGTGCTGCACAAGACCGGTACCGACGACGCGCTGCCGAGCGAGATCATCGACATCGGCCACGTCGGCGAGGTCGCTAGCATCGATCCGCAGGTGGTGGCGCTGCTCGACAGTGCCGAGTTCATCCCGGTGATCGCCCCAATCGGCGTCGGCGAGGACGGTGCGACGTACAACATTAACGCCGATGTCGTGGCCGGCAAGCTCGCGATCACATTGGAAGCGGAAAAGTTGATCCTGCTTACCAATACCACCGGCGTGCTCGACAAGGCCGGCCAGGTACTGACCGGTTTGAGCATCAAGCAAGTGCAAGCGCTCGTCGCCGACGGCACGATCCATGGCGGCATGTTGCCCAAGGTCAACTACGCGCTCGATGCGGTGCGCAGTGGCGTCAAGACCGCGCACATCATTCACGGTCGTGTGGAGCACGCGGTGC
>JBGFRS010000029.1:0-16018 GCA_041694995.1 Pseudomonadota bacterium
GGTTTCAGTCGAAGCGCGCGCCCGAGAACTGCGCCATCTCGCGCCGGAAGCCGTCCTGGGATATCCTGATACGGGCAAATCTCTGGACACCGAAGGCTTGTCCCGGCAAGCGGGAACCAGTCGCCCGGCTCATTCGGGCGCAGCGCTCACCGGCGGATCAATCTCGACAGCATGCGCCTTGGCCCCTCTCGCATGACTCGGTTGGCGGTTTGGAGCCGGCGGCTCGGCACCTTTGCGGTGCCGGTCGTCGTCCTCGGAACGATCGCGCATCGCCTCGGCGCCGCGGACGGCTTCGCCGGTCCTGCCGTGCTCGCCGTGGGAGCCGCGTTCGCGGCCTTGGGCCTCATCCTGGGCGTGATCGCGCTTCTGCGCATCTGGTATGAGGGCCTCGACGGCGCTCGCGCCGCGCTCGTCGGATCGGCCGTGGCGCTCCTCGTGCTCGTTCCCTTCGCCGTCCTGCTCGGCTCTGCGCTGACGCTGCCGCCCTTGACCCAGGTGTCGACCGATGTCGTCGATCCGCCGGCCTTCCGAAGCCTCGCGAGCGAGCGGCCGCGCGGCGCAAATCCGATCGACCGACTCGACCCCGAGCAGGCGCGGCTGCAAGCGGAATACTATCCGACAGTGGTGTCGCTGCGTGTCGAAATGTCCGCTCCGGAAGCTTATGCCCTGGCGCTCGAACTCGTCGAAGCGCGGGGATGGCGGATCGTCGATCGCCTCCCGGCGCAGGCCGCTGAAGCCGCGCGCCCGGCGCGGCCCGCGACGATCGTGCGCGGCCAACGCCAGCCGGCTCAGCCGGCCGTTCCAGCCCGCGCCGAGAGCCCTGGGCGGATCGAGGCTGTCGCGCGCACGCGCGTCTTCGGCTTTCGCGACGACGTCGTGATCCGCATCGTTGGTTCGAACACGGAAAGCCGCATCGACATGCGCTCCGCCTCGCGCATCGGCTGGCACGACCTCGGGACGAACGCCCGCCGCGTGGTCGACTTCCTGACCGAATTCCGCGACAAGGCGGCAGAGCGTTGAAGCGTCAGGTCTCGAGCCAATAGCCGAGGAAGGCTTCCTCGCGATGGTAGCCTGGGATCATTTCGCCGTCGTAGCGCGCGCCGTTTTTGCGGAAGACGCGCTGCGACGCGATGTTGTCGGCGGCCGCGACCACGTAGATTCGCTTGAGGCCCTCGGCGCGCGCGATGGGCAGGATCGTGCGCAGCGCCTTGGTTGCATAGCCGCGCCGCCGCTTCCACGGCACGATCGCACAGCCGACATGCCCGAAGGCCCAGCTCGGCAACTCCTCGGTTCCCGGCTGAAAGCGAAACGTGATGCGCCCGCAGAAGTCCGGATCATAGATCCAGAAGACATGGGTTGGCAGGCGGTCCACGATCTGGCCGTCCGGCAGCGTCATCGTGCCGTCGCACGCCGTGAGATCACGCAAGAACCCGTCCGGGTCGCGCTCGATCGCGGCGAGCTGATTGGTGCTGACATCGTCGAGATTGTCGGGCGACCACCCGGCCTTCAGCGCATCAACGTAGCTGGGAAGGAGGTCGCGATTCGGTGTCCGCAAGGTGAGCTCGACCTCGGCCCACATGCGTTGCACGGCCATACTCATGGTCATTTAGGCCTCCTGAAACCCGAGCACCCGCGACGACGACCCGCGCATGCCCCGCCACCCTCGGTTCGAAGAGGAGGGCGACCGCCTGCCCTGCAACTTCGGATCGAGTAAAGTTTAACTCGAATTAACCGATGTGGAAGACCGATCGTGCGGTCATCTTTGATTAACCTTAACCACAGAAAATAGAGGGATCATGACACTGCAATATTTGACGGATCCACCTCAGACGGTGCGATAGACCGCCTCGAGTGTGGGCTCTGGATCGGCCCTGACCAGATCGCGTGCGACCAAGTCTTCGAGATGGGCAAATGTCGACAGGGCGGCGGCGCCCTGCAACTTTTCGTCGAGGCCCGCGTAAACGCTGCGTACGAGGGTCGGAATGGTGGCGGGAGCCGCCTTCAGCGTCTCCAGGATTGCGGCCTCCCGCATGAGCCGATGCTTCACGTAGGCGGAAGCGAAGGCGGCCGCATTGCGGACCGCGCCGCCATGTCCAGGCCAGTATACGTCCTCAGGCCGGGCGGCGACCTTGCGCAGCGACGACATGTAGGCCGCCATCGATCCGTCCGGAGGCGCCACGATTGATGTCGACCAAGCCATGACGTGATCGCCAGAAAACAATGATCCGTCCTCGCGCAGAGCGAAGGCAAGATGGTTGGCCGTATGCCCGGGCGTCGTGATCGCTTCGAGCGTCCAGCCTGGCCCCGAAACCACTGCGCCGTCCTCGAGCATAACGTCCGGTACCAATGCCGTATCCGCCGACGCATCAAGCCGCTGCAGCTCTCCCAAGGCAACGTCGCGGAAGGGTCGATGGATGCCCTCGGCGTAGATCGGCGCACTGGTGTGCCGCTTGAGGTCGCGTGCAAGCGGCGAGTGGTCGCGATGCGTATGCGTGAGGAGGATTGCCGAAACCGTTTCGCCGCGCAGTGCCGTCACCAGCGCATCGAGATGCGCGGGATCCTCAGGTCCCGGATCGATGACGGAGACCGTGCCGACGCCGATGATGTAGGTGTTCGTGCCAACGAAGGTGAACGGCCCTGGATTGCGGGCGATGACGCGGCGGATGCGCGGCGTGAGCCAGTCGACCCGACCATAATCGAAATTGAGGCTGCGATTGAAGGGGATGTCCTCGGTCATGCTGGGAGTGCCGCACCTTGCGATTGAAGCGCCTGCCCGGTATTCACGGTTGGCCTGTCGCGCGCCAGCGACCGGCCCGAATCGTTACACCGTAGAGGCAGCGCACGATGTCCGCCACCACCGCCAAGATCGACACGCTCACCGCCCACCTCTGGCCAGCCACGACGCGCCGCGCCGGCGCGCTGCGCACCATCGTGTTGGTGGGTCTCGGTGCCGGCCTCCTGACGCTGTCGGCCAAGGTGCAAGTGCCGTTCTATCCCGTGCCGATGACGCTGCAGACCCTGGTCGTGCTTCTGATCGGGGCGGCCTTCGGGTGGCGGCTCGGGGTTGCGGCGGTCGCGCTCTACCTGGCGCAAGGCCTGGCCGGCTTGCCCGTCTTCGCCAACACGCCGCCGCTGATGGCTGGACCGCTCTATCTCTTCGGCCCGACGGGCGGGTTCCTCGTGGGATTTCTGGTCGCGACCGCAATCGTCGGGTGGGCGGCGGAACGCGGATGGGATCGGTCGGCCATCAAGCTGGCGCTCGCGATGATGGTCGCCGATGCGCTGCTCTTGGCGCTCGGAGCGCTTTGGCTTGCCTTCTTCGCCGCCCTGCCGGGTGGCGCGACCGGTGTGGGGCTCGGCCGGGCCTGGGCGGCCGGGGTGCAGCCCTTCCTCCTCGGAGAAGCGTTGAAAGTCGCCATCGCCGCGCTCGCCGTGCCCGCGACCTGGCGCCTTCTCGCGCGTCTGCGCGGCTGAGGCCGGACGCCGCGGCTCTTGAAGATGGCGGAGCGGCCCCCGACATGACGTCGGCCGCCGGCGAACGTCGGCGCCGGAGTTGGACGATGCGCAAGGTGCTCTGGATATTGGCTGCGGTCGGCGTGGCCGCGTGGACGGTCGTTTCGATCGGCGCCTATCTCGCAATCGACGTCTTCGGCGATGCGCTGAAAGGCGCCTCGGGGCACGTGCCCGGCTTTCCCATCGAGACGTTTTCGATGCCTTGGTTCGTTCAGACGGGGCGGGAGTTCGGCTTCGCGGCCACCGTCGTGGTGTGGGGATTCGGTACGCTCGCGATCCTGTCGGTTCCCATGATCGTCAGCCTGTTCTTCCGCGGTCGCCGGCCGAAGGCGCGTGATCGTGACAACGACCGCTTTCGGCTGGACCCGCGCTCGATGCGCCTGCCCGGTGCCGGGCGTGATCGCGGACCCTATGGACGCTTGCCCGATCGCGTTGCCGCGAGCGATCTTGCCAAAAGGCTCTTGGGCCGCAGGTCGCGCTGACCTTCACCCTACAGGGTCACCGCCGCCCCGTCGTTCTGCGGCGGGCGGCCGTGCCTGATGCAAATCGATCGGTGAAATTGGTCGGAGTGGCAGGATTTGAACCTGCGACCCCTTCGTCCCGAACGAAGTGCGCTACCAGACTGCGCTACACTCCGACGCTGCCGCGACCGGTGATGAGAGATCTCCGGGACAGATCTTCGGTTCGCGGGAGGGCGGCCTTATAGCGCCGCCGCTCCCACGGTGCAATGGTTCGCTCCGTCGCCTTGTCTCTTGTGGTGCCGTCGGTCGGGCGCTATTCCCCGTCGGGCGTTGGGGCGTAGCCAAGCGGTAAGGCAGCGGGTTTTGGTTCCGCCATTCCCAGGTTCGAATCCTGGCGCCCCAGCCATCGCAGTCTTGGCGTGAGGGTCTTCACCCGAGGCGTGGACGCCAGATCGCCGGGCCATAAGCGATGCAGAAAAGAAGCATGGCCGTAACCCAACCGGTACCGGCAAGCGGCAGCGTGATCATTGTCGTCTCGGGCACCAGTGTCGCAGTGATGCGCGCAGCCACTGCGATCAGCATGAAGAGGTAGATCGCAACCGTTGCCGGCGGCGCGGTCAGCGCACGCCCGGTATGCCCGCGGGTCGCACGCGTCATGACCGCGAGCGTCATCAATCCTATCGCCCCGATCGCCCAGGCATGGGTCGCCGCGGTGGCGCTGACGTCTGGCCCATAGAGGATCGCGGCGACCGCGAAGAAGAATCCGATCGGCACGAAGGCATAGGCGACGTGGAGGACGAGGACGAGCGGCTCGGCGAACGATCGCCAAGCCCGCCAGCGAGCGAGGCGGATGACATTGAGAACCCCCGCGACGAAGAGGATCGAGGCGAGCACGTATTCGAGGCCCGAGAGCGCAGGGGCCGCGACCCAAAGCGCGAGCGCGCAGGCACCGACCAGGCTCGCAGCGTCATCGAAGCCATCGTGCGGCGTCGGGAGTGGTCCCGGGTTCGCGCGCTTCAACCAATTCGTCGTGAAGCTTGGAATGATACGCCCGCCGACGATGATGATCAGCACAATCGCGGCCGCGATCGCGAGATGATCCCCGTAGGTCGCGCGCCCGAACCTTTCAACCTCCCAATGGAACACGCCTTGAGCGATTGTCAGCACGGCGATGGTGGCGAGGATTTTGAGATTGCGCCAATTCCGCGCGGCAGCGATCTCGCGGCCAAGGATCGCGAGAAGAGCCACTGGAAACGCGAGGCTTGCGATCACAACGATCGAGGGAGCAAGCAGGTCCGAGGCCGCAACGACGAGGCGCCCGAGAAGCCAGAGCAAGACCAGGGCAGCCAGCGGCCACCCGACGACGGGCATCCGCCCGGTCCAATTGGGCACTGCGGTCAAGAGAAAACCGGCGACGATCGCCAGGACGTACCCGAAGAGAAGTTCATGTGCGTGCCACGCCACGGGCGGGAACGCGCTCGGTATACTCAGGAAACCGAGATGCCATGGCACCCAAAGAGCAACCATCAGGGCCGCGTGCGCCGCCCCAAGGAAGAAGAAGGGGCGAAACCCATAGGACAAAATCGCGGGGCCGCGCCAGGCTCGAACCGCCGCCATCGTCGTCGTCATTGTTTGCTCCTCAGCAGCGGCGAGCCCCGAGCGTGCTAGGGTCGCTCAGCATCGGCCAATAGGCGTTGAGCCACAGCAAGAACGCTGCACTCCAAGCGAACGTTGCAATGCCATGAACCGGACCGATCGCAAGCCATGGCGGTGCGACTTCAGGAAACGCGCGCATGAGCGCAGCCAGGACGAGCAGCACGAAGGCCACGCGCGTCACTCGGTCGAGGCCGAGAGCGTGGCCTGTATGAAGCCGCCCCGCGATGGCGAAGACGGCCAGAATGCCGAGACCGAGGCCGCCCATGGTCGCAAGGTGCAGCGCCGCTGTCTCGCTGATCGGGCCACCAAGTCGCGCAATGCCGATGGTGAGGAGGCCTGCACCAGACAGAGCGGAGGACCCGGCGAGGGCTAGGATCTCCGCCCGCCCCACTTCGGATCCAACAAAAGCCTCCGCGACGCGATCCAGGAACGCCGCCCCCGCCGCGATCCACAGATAGGCTGAGGCCGCAGGTGACAACCCCGCGATCTCGCCGACGATCACCACGGCGACGATGCCGGTCGACAGGTTGAGCCGTCCAGGGTGCGGCCGGAAGGGCGATGTTGCTTCGCTCGGATCGAGGACGAGGTTGGTGACAGCAACCGTGATGCGTGCCAGGGCGAGGCCGAGAAGCCCCAGGAAGATGAGTGCTACGACGCGTAGCATGGTGCGTGCGAGGTCGATGTCTCCCGTCAGGAACGACCATTTCGTCACGAGCGCCGCGACCAGAAGAGCACCCACCCAGCAAACGAACGCGAGAAGCCGCGTCGTGCGCCTTCGCCACGAGACGGCTGCGAGGTAGACGACAAGGGCCCCGAGCCAAAGGGCGTCTGCGATCGCGGCCAGCGGCACGAGGAGATCGTGGCTGGCGAGACTGGCCAAGCGCGCCACGCTCCAGGAGGCGGCGAGAGCAAGAAGGGCGCGGCCCTTCAGGCGATCGGTGTCGGTCCACTCCGGCACGGCGGTCGTAATGAAGCCGATGAGGGCTGCACCCAAGGCGCCGATCAGCATCTCGTGGGCGTGCCAGAGAGATGACGGGATACGGCTCGTCGCCGACACGTCGGGGTTCAGCACGAACACCCATAGGAGCGGCGAGCACGCTGCGTAAAGGGCCGCGAGGGGGAAGAACAGACGGAAACCTTCGTCGGTGAGGGCAGCGACAAGGCTCGGCGCACGCGTTGAGTTCGGTGCGATGGAGACCGTCATGCCACCCTCCGCTCGTCGACGTCGTTCACATGGCGAAACAGCGGGTCCTCTGCGAGGAAGCGTTGCACCACGTCGAATACCTCGCGATCGCTGCGCTCACCCGGTGCGCTGGACAACGCACGGGCGCCGGAGACGCCCTTGCCCGCGATGTCGAGCACGATGATCCGATGTGCGATCCTTGCGGCCTCGAGGAGGTCGTGCGTGACGAAGATCGCGCCGAACGCGGCTTCGCGCGCAGCGGTGATGACAAGGTCCTGCAAGCGGCGCTTCAAGGCTTGGTCAAGCGCCGTGAACGGCTCGTCGAAGTAGACAAAGTCCGGTTCGACCACGAGCGCACGCGCGATGGCGACGCGTTGACGCATGCCGCCGGAAAGCTCGACCGGATACTTGCCGAAGTCGCTTTCGTCAAAGGCAACCCGCTCGGCCGCCCGGCGCGCGCGGTTCCGGCGTTCGTTTCTGGAGAGCCCGGCCACCTTCAACGGAAAGGCGATGTTTTCTTCCGCCGTCGCCCAAGGTAGGAGCCGCGGCTCTTGAAACACCATGCCGTGCCGGCGATAGGCGCGTGAGACGCGCCCGCGCAAGGGATCGACGATGCCGGCAGCGATGTGCACGAGCGTGCTCTTGCCGCATCCCGACGGCCCGACGAGGGCGGCGATCTCACCGGCGTCAACGGCGAGCGAGATGTCGTCGAGGATGTTGCGCCCGAGATAAGCGTGGCCGACGCGGTCGAGAACGAGCGGGCTCATCGCTTGACACCCCAGGGCCGCGCGGCTGCGCGCCAGCGTTCCACTTCCGAACGGATGGGGTGGATCACGCCGTATTCAACGGTGATCAACGCGGCGACGGCAACCAGAACCCAGGCCAGGGCGACTTCAACATCGAGATTGGCGCGTGCGGTTGCAAGCGCTCCTCCAACCCCACCCGTGTTGGCCAGAAGTTCAGCCATGACCGCGACCTTGAAGGCCGTGCCAAGCGCTATAGCGAGCGCTGGAAAGAGATGGGCTGCGACGTGGCGGAGCGCGAGATGGCGCAGGCGCGCGAGGGGGCCTGCGCCGAAGGCCCGCGCCATATCGTCGAGGCCGCGGTCACGGGTAGCGATTCCTTCTGCCACGCCGACGAAGACGAGCGGCGTTGCGGCGATCACAACGGTTGCGACGACGGTACCGTCGGTCGAACCAAACCAGATCATTGCCAGGACGATCCAGGCGATCGGCGGGACGCCGAGAATCGTCGTCAAGAGTGGCCGGGCGAGGCGCAGACTCGCTGCAGAGTAGCCGGCTGCAAGTCCAAGGAGCGCGCCGCAGACGGCCGAGAGACCGAAGCCCAAGAGCGCGCGCCGCGTGGTTTCTCCGGCGATCATCCAAGTGGTGGTTTCGCCAAGGAGCCGCCACAGCGCCTCGGCCGTCGCAAGTGGTGTCGGCAGGATGAAGGCGCCGAAGCGTTCGTGTCCGAGTTGCCAGGCACAAGCGAGAAGAGCGAGACCTGCGATTCCAGCCCAGCCGTTCCAGAGGAAGCGGCCGATGGTGCCAATACGATCGAGCGCGGCGTCGGCGGCGAAGCTCACAGGTAGAACCCCCCCTCGGGCAGCTTGCCGCCGATGAGTCCGGGATTGGCGTCGGCGACGGTCGTGAACATCGCTTCGAGGTCAGGTCGGGCGTCCCGCGCGCGGGTCGCGACGAGGTTCGAATGGGGGATCGAGCGCTCGATGACGGGCCATGGTAGTTCGAGCGCAGAAGCCGCGTCGTTCGCCGCGCGCGCCGGCTGCTCCACGACGCGCCGCGCGGCGATCTCGATCGCGCGTTGCACGGCCTCGACGATGTCCGGTCGTTCCTGACGGAAGGTGTCCACCACCGCCAGGCCCGCCTGCGGCAAGACTGGTCCACGTCCCGTCAGTTGGCCCCACGCGGCCTGCACGTCGATGACACGATGGATCGTCTTGCTGGCCGCGCCACCGCGGACGATCGCGGCTGACGCCGCAGGCTCCGGAACGAGTGCCGCGTCCACGCGGCCAGCGAGGAGAAGCTGGATCGCCTCGATCGTGGTGCCTGTGGTGTCGATGGCAATGTCCCTCGCCGGGGACATGTCCGCCGCTCGTAGCAGGCGGTTGAATACGAATTCCGGCGTGTCATTCCGAAAAGGAAGCGCGATGCGCTTGCCCCTGAGCACGGGCACGCTCGTCAACGTGGGGTCGGCCGAGACGACGTGGAGGAGGCCGTTCGTCATGACGTTGACGAGGCGCACGCCGAGACCGCGGTTGAAGAGGTTCGCCGCCGTGGTCGTCGGCATGACCACGAGTTGCATCGTGCCCGAGGTGAGGCCTGCTCGCATCTCGTCTGGGTTCCGCCACGCCCGGAACAGAGGCTTATCCGCGATCTCGCCAAGGAGGCCCGACGCAACCGCATGGGCCAGGATTATCGACGGTCCGGCCGGGGGGCCGTGTAGAACGAGCTCGCGCAACTTCGCACCACGGGCTCGAACAAGTCCGGGCGATGCAATGGCGCAGAGCGTCGCGCCAACAACGCTGCGGCGTGAAAGACAGCAATCCAGACCAGTTGTCATGCGAGCCTCCGATTGGAACGAGTTTAAAGTAGTCTTGTCAGGTCTATTTAATACCCTGCCACGGCTCTTGCATAGTTGATCCGGATCATTTCGGGCCGGTGCTTGGCTAAGCCGATCTGGTGCGAGCCAGGGGCTGGAATGACGCCGTTCGGCACGTTCCCTGCTCTGCTTGGCGATCCCACCGCAGCCAAGGGTGCTACGAGTAACCACGGCCGATCCGCGCAAACCCGTATCCAGGCGTCTCGCGACAGGCTCTTCTTGACGAAGGCGAGCGAATGCTCGATCAAAATAAGACTCAATGAATCTACTTTAGATTTCGTCCAATTCCGATCCACCGGAGACCACGTTCAAGTTCGGAGAGACATGATGCGACACGAACCCGATCCCTTCCGGACAGGTCTGCTGCGTGATCCGACCGCACGGATCATCATCGACAGCTTGCGCGCTGCGAACGCCGCGCTCCATGCGCTTGATCCGTGCTGCATCGATCTCGTCTTCAAGCCGTTCGCCCCTCATCTCAGTGAAACGCGGGCCGACGTCGCGGGCGGCGCAATGATCGCGCTCGCCCGACGCCTGCGCGACGCGGGAGGGCTCGAGACGCTACCGATCGGCTGTCGGTTTGTGACGAACGACGAAATCATCGTCCTTGCGGCAATCGCTGCTCGCCAGGTGCCGGACGACGTCGTGCAACGCCATGTCGATCGCGTGTTCGCGGCGCGCGCTCTCGATGCCGCGAAGCATCTCGTTAACGCGCTCGCGGATGCGTTGGCCGATGCAGGTCTCGAGTTGGGTGCGGTGCCTGTGCCGCTTGTACCGGGCGGTACGGACCGCATAGCGCCGTGGCGCGGGTGGGAGCCGCGGCGGCACGGCGCTGCCCTGCCACGGTCTTGTTCAGGGAGGACGGCATGACCGGTACGACACCGGCGCACCTGGCCTCGCGCTTCACGCGTCTCGCGTTTCCACTTGCCTTCGCAATCCTGGTGACTCTAACCGCGGGCATCGCGACCGCTTGGTCCGCGTCCTTGCGTGGTCCAGCCCTCATCGACACCCTCCGTCAGGGCGGGCACATCGTCTACTTCCGTCACTTCGGGGCAGGTTCCGACACGGCGGACCAGCACCGCGTCACGCTCGGCATCCCAGCGGGGGACGTACTCGCGAGCCCGTTCTGCCGCGCTTGGCGGTCCGCTGACCTCGCATCCGGTCGATACCGCATTCTGGAGTGGCTGCGTTTGCCGCCTTCACAGACCGACACCGATGCCGGGACTAAGCACTTAGGCTTCGGCTGCGGGGAGCGTGGGCGATGATCGTCTGTTCCTGCAACGTCATCTCCTGCCATGATGTACGGCGCGTGTGCGGCGACGGTCCCGATTGCGCCCGGCGCGTGGCGGAGGTCTACACCTGCCTTGGCTGCAGTGCGCAGTGCGGACGCTGCGCACGAACCGTTCTTACGATCCTTCGGGAGGCTCTCGACACTGCGGCGGTTGCTCGTGACGACGCGGCGGGCCAAAGCGTCGCCTTGCCGGACGATCTGGATGGACACGATGGTGCCTGCCGCTGTGGAGGAGCATGTTCTTGCACGCGAGCAGGCCGCGAGGAACGGGATTTGCCTGAGCGCGGTGACGCGCTCACCGTCGCGTCCGTCGAGGCCCGGTGATCATGATCGAGGGTTTCGCCGGGTCAACGTTGCGCACGACGAGCGCGCAGGACGGTGACCTCGGCATTCGCGTCACCAGAACACGAAAACGATATCGCCTGTGGGAACTTGATAGCCCCGTCCATTGCGCGGTGATCGGCACTTGTCTGTCTGTCGCCGACTTGCGGCGCTTCGCGCGTCGGCAGTCCCTCGATACGGTCGCCGGCGCTGCCGACTACGAGATCCATTGCTACTTCGTTAGCCACGTTCGAACCTCGAACCCGCTCTCGCGCTTGGTCGACGGCCAGTTGAACGCGGCCGCCGAAGGCGCCTTCCGTCGGATCGAAAGGGAGGAGACCGCCGAGGCGCAGGCGGCGTTATGGACCGAATGGGTCGCCACGGGACGAATCGGTCCGGCCTTTTGGGCGTTCATGGCGTGGAGCGGCGTGGACCCGGCCGTGCGTCGGCGAGTCTACGGGGAGCTTCACATGCTCTCCCATCTGCACGGACACAGCGCGCACCTGGTCCGGAAGACGGCGGCAGAATTGGAACGTCGGGTTGCTGAGCTGGAGGAGCGGGTGGGGCGAGACCGCCGAGCCCACGACGCCGCCCTTCGTGACCGCGACCGGACGATCGCTTCGCTGCGCCGGGAACTCGCGGCCGCACAAGCAAACCAACTCGACTTGCAAACGACGAGCAGAACGTGGTCGGAGCAATCACGCGACAAGAGCCGCGCGGCGCGGCGCATTGCCGCGCTCCGTGCTTCGCTTGCCCGGAGCTCGGCCGACATCGCTCGACGCGACGCCGAGATCGCAGTGTTGCGGGAGCATCTCGGTGAATTGACGGCTGCGGCATCGGTTCCAACCGCCAAGACCGCCTCCGCCTTGTCGCCGGGCGTCGTGCGACCGGGCGAGGTGATCAGACGTGTCGCCTACATCGGCGGGCGCACAGGCATGGTGCCGCGCCTACGCGCCATCGCATCGTCATGCTCCATCGAGTTCGACCACCATGACGGCGGTATCGAGAATAACTTCCAGATCATCGAGCGCATTGTCAGGCAGGCCGACTGTCTGATGTGCCCGATTGACTGCGTCAGCCACCGTGCGTGTCGGCTCGCGAAAGAGCTGTGCCGCAAGCATGGGAAGCCATTCGTACCGTTGCGCAACTCCTCAGGCACCTGTTTCGCCCGCGCCATTGGTGCAGATGGGGCCTGATCGAATATCGCTGGGACGACAAAGGTTCGCGTTGTCCGTTTGCCGGCGCCGGCAACGGAGCTGTTCTTCGATCATGAGCGCGGGGGCCGCGTTTCGCGCACCAACGGGATCCAGACGCGCCGTTCCTCGGCATAGAAAGCATCAACCTGGCTTGGCGTCATGCCGGACGACAGTTCTGAACCCCAGCCGACCAGACGCTCGCGGATTGCGGGCACCTCCAGCACCGCTGCGATTTCGCGGCTGACGCGATCGACGATCGGCTGCGGCGTCGCCGTTGGGACAGCGATCGAGTTCCAAGTGAAGCCCGTGAAACCAGGAAACCCCTGCTCGGCCACCGTCGGCACGTCAGGCAAGGCCACGATGCGCGAGGCTGAGGTGACCGCCATCGCCTTCAGTGCTCCCGACTGGACATGCGGGATGGCCGTCACCGCGACATCGAACTGGTGAGACAGGCGGCCGGCCATGAGGTCTCGCAACCCCTCCGAACCTGCTCGATACGGCACGTGCTGGACGTCGACGCCGACGGCCCGCGCCCACATCAACCCCACGATATGCGTCGTCGTGCCCTGCGGACCCGAGCCGTACTGGAAGCGGCCTGGCGCAGCTTTAAGCTTCGCTATGTAATCGCGCATGGTGCCCGGTTCGGCCGGGTTGACGAGCATCACGAGCGGCACCTTGTTGATCATTGCTGCGCCTCGGAGCATGCCGGCCAGGTCGAAGGGCATAGGGTCGAACAGCGCCATGTTGAAGACGAGCTGGGATGACGTGCCGACGAGGAGTGTATGGCCGTCCGCCGTCGCCCGGGCGACGGCTTCCGTGCCCTGCATGCCGGATGCCGCGGCAAGGTTCTCGACGACGATCGGTTGGCCGAGGCGGCGCTCCAATTCCGGCGCCATCAGGCGCATGACCACGTCAGCGTTTCCTCCAGCCGCGGAGGCCACGACCACTCGGATCGGCCGCGAGGGCCAAGCGCCCTGTGCCCGGCCAATATGCGGGGCTGCGAGTGTTCCGGCGATGCCGATAAGAACGGTGCGGCGGTGCAACATCATGAACCTCCTGGGACTCGTGCAGCGAGCGGGGCGGGCGAAACTCTTGACAGAAATGAGGGCATCCTATTCTTGACGTCAAGGGTCTACTTTGTTTTGAATGCTTCCAAGGTCGAAGCGTCGAGGTTGGTCAGAAGCCAGGAGTGCTGCCGGAATGAGCGTCGTTCGCGTCCCGACGGTTTTGCTGTCCCGTGCGGCCCTAAGGCTGGCAGGCGTGTTCCACGGGCGTCCTCAGGCTCTGTCCGGCATTTGTGTCGCAGGATTCGCCGCCTTCGCCATCGCTCTCGCCCTGACACTGCCAGTCGGGACGGTGACGCGCATGGGGCCCGGTTTCCTGCCGCTCACGGTTGGAGCGGGGCTCTTCGCCTGCGGCCTGATCATCGCCCTGTCTCGCTCCTCTGAGCGATGCGCCGCCTGCACCGGATCCGTGCGCAGCACGGCCCTGACGCTTCTCGCGATCGCGCTCTTCGCCGTTCTCGTGGAGCCCGCCGGTGCTCTCTTCGGCAGTGTCGTCCTTGGCGTCGGTTCGGCGCTCGCGGCCGGCCTCGCACCGCTACGCGCGGCCCTTGCCGGCGGCACGATCGGAGTCGGGTGCACGCTCCTGTTCGTCTACGGGCTCGCCGTCCCACTGCGGCTCTGGCCGGCCATCTGACGGCCGACGTGGACCCGGGCTCCCTTTTCGCGCTCGTCTGGCCCGCTCTCCTCGGTGCCGGACTTGGGACGCTCGTTGGCGTGCTGCCGGGCATCGGGCCCGCCGCCACCATCGCGCTTCTCTTGCCGCTCTCCTTCGCGATGACGCCGTCCGCCGCCATCGTTCTCCTGTGCGGCGTCTATTTTGGATCGCAGTACGGCTCGTCGACGACAGCGATCCTTCTGAACATTCCCGGGGAGGCTTCCGGCGTCGTGACGGCGGAGGAAGGGCACAGGATGGCGCTCGACGGCCGCGCCGGCGCAGCGCTTGCCGTCGCCGCTTTGGCCTCTCTCGTCGCGGGGCTTCTGACAGCGCTGTTCGTGTGGGCGACGACGCCGCTGCTCGCTCGGATCGCCCTCGCGCTTTCCTCGGCGGACATCGCAGCGTTGGTGCTGCTCGCGGCTGCCACGATCGTTCTGTTCGGTGTCGCGAGCGGCGCGCGTGGCGTCGCCATGCTCCTTCTCGGCGTTGCCTTCGGCTTCGTTGGCACGGACTTCGGCGGCGGCTTGCCGCGGTTCACGTTCGGGGTCGCTGAGCTGCGCGACGGCATCGGTTTCGTGCCTCTTGTCGTTGGCTTGTTCGGCATCGGCGAGGTGCTCGCAAATCATGCCGGCCGGCACGCAGGCGCGACGGTCGCGCCCGTCGGACGGCTGTGGCCAGCCCGCACCGACTTGGCGGCCGCGGCCGTGCCTGCCCTGCGCGGGACGCTCGTTGGAACGTTGGTCGGCCTCTTTCCCGGGGGGAACACCTTGCTCGCCGCTATGGCCTCGCAGGCTCTGGAGCGTCGCGTTGCCGGCGATCGCGACCGCTATGGTCGCGGTGCTGTCTCGGGGGTGGCGGGACCAGAAGCCGCCAACAACGCAACAGCGCAGGCGGGCCTCGTGCCGCTCGTCGGGCTCGGCTTGCCGGGTAATCCGGTGATGGCGGTGATGCTCGGCGCGTTCATGCTGCACGGTGTCCCTCCTGGCCCGGTGCTCTTCGCCCGCGCCCCGGAGGTGTTCGATGCGATCGTCTGGGGAATGGTGTTCGCGAACCTCGTGCTGGTGGTCCTCAATCTGCCGCTCATCGGCATCTGGGTGCGGCTTCTCCAGCTACCGCTCGGCGTGCTGGTCCCGATCATCGTCGTCGTCAGTGCGCTGGGCACTTACGCGCAGTCGCGGGCAACCTTCGACGTGTGGCTGCTTCTCTGCTTCGGCGTACTCGGGTTTGTCCTGCGCAAAGCCGGGCTTCCGCTCGCTCCGATTGTGTTCGGCGCCGTGCTCGGTCCCCTGTTCGAGGACCATGTCCGCCGTGCCTTTCTCCAGGCGCGAGGAGACGTCGGCGCGGTGTTGAGCGAGCCCCTGGTCGTTCCGAGCCTCGCTGTCGTCGTCCTCTTGCTTCTCGTGCGCCTGCGGCAGCGGCAGTCGCCGCCCCTTCAAGCGGAAACCGAACGGTGAGAAGCATTGTCGCCGCCGCCGGCTATCCTTAAAATGGTTCCAAATGGGTGGACCGACGTGCGCTTGACCGAGCAGACCCGCTATGCGTTGCGCGTGCTCGCAACGATGGCAGCACGCGACCCGGTGCGCATGCGCGTCTCGGAGCTTTCCGCAGCGACCGGAATTTCCGAGTTCAACATCTTCAAGCTCTTGAAGATCGTCACGCGCGCCGGCTTCGTTCGCTCCTCGCGCGGCCGTAATGGTGGCGTCCGCCTCGCGACGCCGCCAACCGAATTGTCGGTCGGGCGCGTCGTGCGCGCGCTCGAACCCCGGTTTCAGATCTGTGGCCCGGCAGCGGTGATGGCGGACGCCAACCCCGTCGCCGAACTCGACCGGCGCGTGGATCAGGCCATCGGCCGTGGAATCGGCGTCTTCCTCGCCGAGCTCGATGCGATCACCATCGCCGATCTCCTTCGTCGGAATGCATTGGATGACCATCGGCGGGGCATCGTCATGTTGACCGCGGCTGAAGGGTGAAGGCCCGATCGGATCCGGGAGGGCCAGTCCCGTGAGCGACAGGTGTCATCGCGTTCCGCGCGAACAGCTTGAACCCGTCCCCTGATGCT
>JBGFRS010000031.1:0-2822 GCA_041694995.1 Pseudomonadota bacterium
AGTATCGCGTCGCCGGTCGCGAGGATGCGCTCGAGCTCGCGCGCGGCCGCGGCGTCGAGCCCGCGCTCGGCCGCGAAGCGACAGGCCATTCCTTCGAGATTGGCGCGGACCTCGTGCGCGGCGGCGACCTCGTCGAGCGAGAAGCGGCGCACCGTGTAGCCGCGCTTCGGCGCGTAGTCGAGCAGGCCCTCGGACGCCAGCGTGGCGAGCGCGGCGCGCACCGGCGTGCGCGAGACGCCGAGCGATTTTGCGAGCGGGATTTCCTGGAGATGCGCCCCGGCCGCGAACTTGCCGCGCAAAATCCTGTCGCGAATGTCGTTCGCGGCGTTCTGCGTGCGTGAAGGCATTCCGGATCCCGCCATTGCCTGCGCCAGGTCCCGGTATCATGTATACATGAATCGGTCAAGCGGCGCTGCTTGTTCCGAAGAATACTGCAACGCCGAAGCGCGGCCTCCGGCCGCCGCGCTCTCTATGTATTCATCGCAGAAGGCGGGCGACTATGGCGCGCCCCTACCGCCCCGTCCGCGCGAGCGACAGCACCCAGCCCTGCATGCGCTTCTTCGCGTTCTCGATGTCGGCCTTGGTGAAGAAGTCCTCGGGCGTCACCTTGTCCACGGGATAGACGGGGCGCAGGAAATCGCTCTCGTAGCCGAACGGCACCGTGGCATCGATGCCCATGCCGCCCTCGAAGCGCGTGTTCGATGCCGTCCACTGCTTGTTGCCGGCCGTCATGCGCTCGGCGGGCATGAAGGTCTGGCCGCGTCCGCCGGGGATCGGATTGAGGATGTCCGTCTGCGGGTTCACGCGCGTGGTGAGGCACCACATGATGTCGTCCATCGAGTAGGGATCGACATCTTCGCTGACCGCGATCGCGAGGCGCATGCCCTGCGAGCAGGAGAGGATCGCCGAGAGGAAGTTGCGCTGCCAGCCCTCGTCGATCTGGTGGCGCTTCTTCACCTGGATCACGCAGCCGCCCCAGTCGGTCATGCAGTAGGGGATCACCACGTTCTGGATGATGCCGGGCTGGAGGCGCTCGCACAGCTCGAAGATCGCCGCCTCGCGCACCGTGGTGTCGATGTTGTGGTCGTCGAGCGTGTGCACGCCGAGGCAGAAGATGATGGGCTTCGTTTCGGGCCGGCGCATCGTCACGGCCGTCACGTGGAAGGTCGGCGCCTTGTAGGCCTTGCCCATGTAGCCGGCCCATTCCGGATGGAAGTGGAAGCGGCCCTGGACGCCCGCGTCTTCCGACTCCTTCGTCTCGTAGCGGCGGTCCTTGGGATCGACATAGCCTTCGAGCACGACCTCGCTGTCGGCGATGGCCATCGCCTCGACGGTGCGCGCCTTGACGAGCCGGATCGGCGCGCCCTGCACCGCGCCGGCGATGCCGATCTCGTCGCAGCCCTGCGGCAGGATCGCGTAGTCGAAGCCGGCGCCGGCGAGCAGCGTGCAGGCCGGCGGCACGCCGAAGCACATCGTGATCGGAACCCGCTCGCCCTCCTTGTAGAACTTGTTCACCACCTGCCACATGTGCGAGCCGGGCGAGATCTGGAACGTGCCGACATTGCCCCAGCGGAAGTTCATGCGGTTGTAGCCGAGGTCCGAGCCGCCGTCGAAATGCCGGCCCGTGACGCAGCGGATGCCCGAGCCTACGGTCAGCTCCGGCTCGTAGGTCGTGTGCCGGATCGGAACCATGTACTGGTTCACGTCTTTCGGATTCTCGATGACGACTTCCTGGCAGGGCGCCTCTTTCTGCGAAATCTCGACCGGCGGCAGCGGCTTCCGGAACGCCTGCGCGATCGCGCGCACGCGCGTCGGATCGTCCTTCCAGCCGAACATCTTGTTGATAACGCTGATGTCGCCGAAGAGATTGGTGACGACGCGGTGATGCGGCTTGCCCTTCACGTTCTCGAACAGCACCGGGCAGGCGCCATCGAGATGCTTCTGGAGGCCGGTGACCTGGAGATCGGGATCGACCTCCTTCTCGGTCTCGATGAGATCGCCCTGGGCCTTCAGCCAGGCGAGCGTCGTGCGCAGGTCGCGCACCTCGGCCGTCTTGGGCTCGGGCTTCGCCTCGGCCTTCTTGACCATCAGGTTCATGGGTCGCCTCCTCCCGCTCGCGGAACGGGCCGGCGTCGCGCCCGCAACCGCCCTGTTCCATTTAGGTAGAAATCTAAGTAATATTGGCAGCGGCGCCGAAGACTGTCAACGCTGCGCCGATGAAGGGCTTCGCGGTGAGGAAGACGAAGAAGGCGAGAAGCAACGGACGGGCGGCCGATTTCGCGCCCAGCGACAGCGCCGGCTATCTCGTGCGCGACGCGCACCGCGCGTTCCAGCACATGCTCGAGAAGCGCATCGCGCCCTACGGGGTCACGCGCGGGCAATGGTATTTCCTGCGCGTGCTCTGGACCAAGGACGGCGTCTCCCAGCGCGAGCTTTCCGAGAGCGTCGGCATGATGGAGCCGACGACGGTGATCGCGCTCCAGAGCATGGAGAAGGCCGGCCTCGTGCGCCGCGAGCGCAGCGCCGAAGACAAGCGGAAGGCGCAAGTGTGGCTCACGCCCAAGGCGAAGAAGCTGAAAGGGCGCCTGCTGCCGGTGGCGCGCCACATCACGATGCAGGCGCGCGAAGGCGTGACGCAGGCGGAGTTCGAGCTGTTCCGCGACGTGATCCGCCGGATGACCGGCAATCTCGACAAGCTGAAGCGGTGACGATGGCGCCCCCGCCCGACGCGGAACTCGGCGAGGCGAAACGCGCCGACATCGGCGCGGCGCCCGCGGCCGGCCCCGCGCTGCTGCGCGCCTGGCTCGTGGCGGCGCTGCGCG
>JBGFRS010000034.1:0-2792 GCA_041694995.1 Pseudomonadota bacterium
ATCTTCACCTATGCGGAGCCGGCCGGTTGAGGAACAAGCCCGTGGCGGCCGTTCGCCGCTTCACGATTGGCCGGGTTCGTAGTAGCGAGCTGCCGACGGCTGCGCTGCACGCCGGCTCGAATAGAACTTCAGGGTGCAATACGAGGCACGCATGACAACGATTGTTTCGAACGCAGCCACCATCACAGTGGCGAACCCGGGCACTTCGGCGCTCGCCGCGCTGGCCGCATCGATGGAGCGCGGCACCTGGAGGCAGTTGAACGCCAGCGGCCTGAGCCATTTCATCGGCGGTCCGCACAGCGGCATCAGAACCGCGTACAGCGACAAGATGGCGTACGACCCAGTCGGCAAACGCATCTACTGGATCGGCTGCGACCACAACCAGCCGCAAATCTTCCTCCAGTACGACGAAGTGACGAACGCATGGACCGTGCTGCCGGCCACGCCGTTTGGATCGCCGACGCGGCACGGGTACAACCACACCACGTGGGACACCACGCACGGAGCGCTTTACCACGTGCCCTTTTTCGAGCGCGCCACGCGCCGCTGGAACGGCGGGTCGAGCTGGACCGCGATCAGTTGGACCAGCGTGTTCGACTACACCGGCGGCGCGATCGGCCACGAGTGGTTCCCTGACCTGGGACCGAACGGTCACCTGATGGTTTTCAGCATCGAGACGGTCACCAACGGAAGACTCATCGGTTACGACCCCGTGGTCGGAAGGTGGAGCACGTTCGCAAGCGGCAGCACGTTGGCCGGAGCCGGCGGCTACCATAACGTCGCTCTCTACAGTCCCGTCCACCGACTCGTCTGGTTCGGGGGCGGCAATGGCAGCAACAGAATGTGGCGTATCAATGCGAGCGGAAACGTGGCCGCGTGCGCCAACATTCCAAGCGCGATCGGCGAGATCGGACAGAATGCATCCCAGTCGCTGGCCGTCTGCAATCCGGCGAACGGTAACTTCCTTGTGATGCGCAACGGCACCACTTGGTATGAGTACAACCCGATAGCCGACACGTGGGCGCAGCGCAGCGGAACGGCACAGGTCCTGGCACCGCCGACATATTTCGCCGGCCGATCCTTTGGAGTCGTTGCTTGCCCGATTCACCAGTACGGCGTGATCGCGTTCGTCAAGGGCTACAGCGGCTCGGAGCCGGCGCACATGTGGGTCTTCAAGCCGTAGGACGCGATCAAGGGGTTGCGGGCTAGCTCGATCGACGAGTTGCACCTAGAGCACCCGCTCGCAGGCAGCCTAACCGGGCTGCGTTCGCTGCGCCGCCGCCGTGTCAGCGGCTGGCGCACGGGCCAGAAAGCAGGTCTGGCATCGGTTTCGTGCGAGACTGCGTCTGGGTGGCCTGCGTGACAGCATCCGCATGTCACCTGCGGGATGAAGGAGCTGCCTTCAACCCGTCCGTTCAACAGAGGTCGGGGCACCGCGCATGGCGACTGCGGACAGAATCAAAGTTCTGGTCTTCTCGACGCTCTATCCGAGCAGCGTCCGACCCAACCACGGGATCTTTGTCGAGACCCGGTTGCGCAAGCTCGCGGAAAGCGGACAGGTCGACGTGCGCGTGGTTGCACCCGTTCCCTGGTTCCCTCTTACCGCCGCGCGCTTCGGCGAGTACGGCCTGCTTGCGCGGACCCCGCGCAGAGAGACGCACAACGGCATCGACGTCCTGCATCCGCGCTACCCGCTTCCTCCCAAGGTTGGGATGACCATCGCTCCGTTCTGTCTCGCGCTCGGCGCATTCAGCGCGGTGCGGAGCCTGATCGAGGAAGGGTTCGATTTTGAACTGATCGATGCGCACTACTACTACCCGGATGGTGTCGCTGCAGCGCTACTGGCCGCGTTCTTTCATAGGCCTTTCGTCGTGACCGCGCGAGGCACCGACATCAACCTGATTCCTCGCTATACCCTGCCCCGCCGACTGATCCGCTGGACAAGTGCCAGAGCGCAGGCTTCGATTTCCGTCTGCCAAGCGCTGCGCGACGAACTCGAGCGCCTGGGTGCCGATCCGACGCGACTCATGGTGTTGCGTAACGGCGTCGATTTAGAGCGGTTTCGCCCGCTGGATTCGGCCGCGTGTCGCGAGCGCCTCGGCATCGCGCCGCGCGCGACGTTGCTGTCGGTCGGCTATCTGATCGAACGCAAGGGCCACCACCTCGTCATCGAGGCCGTGGCCCGATTGCCGCACTTCCAGCTTCTCATCGTCGGCACTGGCTCTGAGCGCGCGGCACTGGAGTCGCTGGCGGCATCGCTGGGAGTGTCGGAGCGGGTCCGCTTCGTCGGCGCCGTTCCGCAGTCCGAACTCGCCCTTTACTACAGTGCGGCCGATATCCTTGTTCTGGCTTCGAGCCGTGAGGGATGGGCCAACGTCCTGCTCGAGTCCATGGCCTGCGGCACGCCCGTTGTTGCGACTCGGATCGGGGGTACGCCGGAAGTCGTCGCCGCCCCCGTCGCCGGTCGCCTCGCTGGCGAACGGACCGCCGCCGCGCTGGTCGACGCGATCGAAGATCTGTACGCCCACCTGCCAAACCGTGCCGAGGTCCGGCGCTACGCGGAGCAGTTCGACTGGGCCGAAACCACCGGGGGACAACTCGAGCTGTTCCGCAGCATCGTCGCGCGCAGCCGGCACGGTCCCACGGCCGTTGGTGCCAAGGTTGCCGGTGCCTAAAGAGGGCTGACCGACAGGAATGTGCGTAGCCGCCGTTCTATCGCGGATCGACGCGAGGTGGGAGGGGTCGAGACGCCCGTCTTCGCTTGATGCACGTCGACCAGATGCTGGAAGTGG
>JBGFRS010000022.1:0-81487 GCA_041694995.1 Pseudomonadota bacterium
GCCATGGCGGAGCGCCGCGGAGGCGAACGGCTTGCCGCAGACGAGCCGGAGTGTGAACCTTGATCTGCGCCGAACCGGCGCTCCGCCTCCCTCGCCCCCCGCGCCCCCCGGCGGCGGGGCTAAAGGCGCGGCGGCATCAGCGGCAGACGCGCCGATTGCCGTTGCGCCCGTGCCGTGCAAGGTCACCCGCATTGAGGTCTGGACATGCGCATCGCCGTTACCGGAGCGAACGGATTCATCGGACGCGCCGTCGTGCCCGCCCTTCTCGCGCGTGGCCACCAGGTCGTTGCCCTCACGCGCTCACCGGACGCCGCGCAGATCGTTCCCGGCGTGACCGGCATCGCCACCGGGGCGATCGAGGCGATCACCGATTGGCGGCGCTTTCTCGATGGCACGGACGCGGTCGTGCATCTCGCCGCGCGGGCGCATGTGCCCGATGCCGCCTTCGCTGACGAAGCGCAGGTGCGTGCGGTCAACACGACCGCGACCCTGCGGCTTGCTGAAGATGCCGCCCGGCGCGGCATCAAGCACTTTCTGTATCTGTCGTCGGTCAAGGTGAACGGTCAATCGACCACGCGCGGCCGGCCGTTTCGGGTGAGCGACACGCCAAATCCGGACGACCTCTACGCGCGTTCCAAGCGCGACGCGGAACTCGGATTGACGGAGATCGCCGCGCGCACTGGACTGCAGCCAACGGTCTTGCGCCCGCCGCTCGTCTACGGACCCGGTGTGCGGGCGAATTTCCGCAGGCTCATCGAGTTCGTCGCGGGCGTGCCGCTCTTGCCGTTCGGAGCGATCGACAACAGACGATCACTGATCTCCGTCGACAATCTGGCAAGCGCGATCGCAACCGGCCTGGAGCACGAGGCCGCGCAAGGACGCACGTTCCTTATTTCCGACGGCACGGATCTGTCGACGCCGGAGCTTGTGCGTTTGATCGCGAAGACGCTTGGCAAGAGGGTGGTGCTGATGCCCGTTCCGGTTCCACTGCTCGCCGCAGCGGGCCGTCTGGCCGGCCGTGGCGGTAGCCTGCGCCGGCTGACGGATTCCCTCGAGGTCGACCCTTCCGACTTCGTGCGCAGCTGCGGCTGGCAGCCGGTGGAACAGCCCGCCGCCGGCATCGCCAAGACCGTCGCCTGGTGGCGCGCTGCGACCGCCTACGAGAACGCGTGAACGATCAGAACGTCCGTCGGCGGCGCCTCGAGCAGGGCGGTGACGACGCTGCCCCAAACCGCGCGCGCAAAGCCACTCGAACCGTGCGTGCCGACGACGATCAGGTCCGCGTTCACGCGTTCGACGGTACGGGCGAGCACCTCGTACGGCATACCCTCTTGAACCTCGTGGTGAAGCGCGTCCGGCGCAACCCCGATCGCGTGCGTGCGCTTCACCAGCACGGCCATCTCATCCTTCAAAAACGCATCGAAATTGCGGGCCGCATCCGCACGCAATTCGGCAAGATACTCCGGCGAGCCGAGGCTGATGCGAAACGGCACCCGATAGGCATGCACCAGATGGAGCTTCGCTTGCGGAGCGAACACCATCGCGTTGCGGATCGCCGCTTTGGCGTAAACCGAGAAATCGACCCCGATGACCGCGGATCGGTAAGGCCCGGCGACGTCGTGCGTGACGAGCAGAATCGGCAACGGGCTCGACCGCACGATGTGCCCCGCTGTCGTATCGGCGAAGTTGAACAGGCTGTCTTTGCCGGCGTCGTGCAGCCCGACCACGATCAGCTGCGCAGCGGCTTCGACCGCATAGCGCGCGACGTCGTGCTTGGGGTGCCCGGGTTCCACGGCAATCGTGGGCGGCGCCATGCCGGCCGGGATGGACGCGCATGCCTGCGTCAACATGTGCCGCGCATAGTCGAGCGCGTGCGTGCGGGCCTGTTCCGGGAGATTCTCGTCAACGACGTGCAGGACATGGAGGGGCGTGCTCATCTCACGCGCCAAAGCGATGCCACGGGCCAACGCCCGATCGGAACGATACGTCAGATCCGAAGCGACGAGGATGCTCACAAGCGGACTCCAGGGTGCGGAAAGCAAGTCGGGAGGATGGACCAGATTTCGTCAGATGACACGAATGCGGCGTCGCAGGCTCTGACGCAAGTCAAGCCTGCGACGCCGCGTCCGTCCAGTGGTCTGCGTCTGACATTTGCTTCGGCGCCCGCCCCTAAGCGGGGTTCGAATGTCAAATTCGCTCTGTTAGACGCGCCCTATCTGGCCGTGATCCATGCCACGCGTTGCCCAGCCGGTCATGCGCTTTTCGAACCACTCCGCCACGACGTACATGAGAACGCCCATCACGGCCGTGACGAGAAGGCCGGCGAAGACGAGCGGCACGTCGAAGCGCGAGGAGGCCACGACCATCAGCTTGCCGATGCCGCGCTCGGAGGCGATCGTCTCGGCAAGGATCGACCCGACGAATGCCACGGTGATCGCAACCTTCAGAGACGCGAAGAAGTAGGGCATGGCGCGCGGCAGACCGACCTTCAGGATGATGTCGCGGCCCTTGGCGCCGAGCGCGCGCAGGACATCCCGCAATTCTGGCTCGAGCGTCGCAATGCCGGTCGCAACATTGACGACGATCGGGAAGAACGAGATCAGGAACGCGGTGATAATCGCCGGGATCGTGCCGATGCCGAACCAGATGATAAGAATCGGGACCACCGCCACCTTTGGAATCGCGTTGAAGCCGATCAGGACCGGATAAAGCCCGTTGTAGACGAGACTCGACGAGCCGATCGCGACCCCCAAGGCAAGCCCGAAGACGACGGCGATCAGGAAGCCGATCACGGTCGTGAACAGCGTCTGCCAAGCATTGTCGAGAATGGCCCAGCGCCAACGCCAGGTCGATTGGAACACGTCGATCGGCGAGGGCAGGATGAATTCAGGGATGGCGAAAGCGAGGCAGGCGATCTCCCACACGATGAAGATACCGGTGACGACGATCCAGGGCAGGGCCCGCTCGAGCGCCTTGCGGTTCGACAGCAAGGGCTGTCGCTTGCGTTGCGTCGTGGCGGCCACAGGCGGCGCGCTGTCGATCGTGGCCATGTCGTTCCTCTCAGGCGGCGGAGCGGTCCGGCTCTTGGCGTGCGATCGAGATGTGGTCGCGCAGATCGTGAACGATCTCGCCAAACTCGGGCAGGAAGGTCGTATCGAGGGTGCGCGGCCGCGGGAAGGAGACGAGGCGCTCGTGGATCATGCGGCCAGGGCGTGCCGACATCACCACCACGCGATCGGCGAGATAAACGGCCTCGCGCAGGTCGTGCGTGACGAGGATGACGGTCGGTCGCCGGACCATCCAAACCTCCTGCATCACCCCCCACAGCTCCTCGCGCGTGAACATGTCGAGCGCGCCGAAGGGCTCGTCGAGCATCAGGAGTTCAGGCTCGTGGATGAGAGCGCGGCAGAGCGAGGTGCGCTGCTGCATGCCGCCGGAGAGCTGCCACGGGAACTTCTTCTCGAAACCCTTGAGGCCGACCAGTTCGAGGAGATCGCGTGCCTTGGCCTCGTAGGACGCCCGTTCCCGGCGCAGGCGCGACCGGTGCGGCTCCACGATTTCGAGCGGCAACATCACGTTGTCGAGGACCGTTCGCCACGGCAGCAGCGTCGGCGCTTGGAAGGCCATGCCGACGATCGAGAGCGGGCCGGACACCTCCCGGCCTGCGACGATGGCTGCGCCCGCAGACGCTGGCCACAGCCCGGTGACGACCTTCATGAGCGTGGACTTGCCGCAGCCCGACGGGCCGACGACGGCGACGAACTCGCCCTTCGCAACGCGCAAGGAGGCGTCTTGCAGGGCGAGCGTTCCGGTCTCCTCGCCGCCGTAGCGCAACGAGACGCGATCGAGTTCGACGAAGGCGGACATGCGCGACGGCGGCGACGTTAAGCGGTGCTCAGAAGAGCATGGTGTCTTCGCGCGGCGGCATGAACGCGGCGTTGTAGACCTGTGCCGCCTGAAGCCGCGGCGTCAGGTTGAACGCCTCTTCCACCATGGTGATGCCGCGCTGCAGCCGCGCCATGTCGACATTGGCGAGCCCCCCTGCACGGACTTCCGGCGTGTCCTGCAATTCCGCAATGTTGAAAATCCAGCGGGCACGCTCGGCCGCGACGTCCGTCAGGGCTTCGTGGCGCTGCAGTGCCTGCATCGCCTCATCGGGATTGCGCACGGCGTCCCGCATGCCGCGGATCATCGCACGCACCACGCCGCGCACGGCTGCCGGATTTTCGTCGGCGAAGCGGCGTGTGGTCTGGATTGCGGAGGAGTAGAACGGCACGCCGAACTCGCGATAGCGGAAGATGCGCTGTTGCGACGCCGGCATACCGATGCGTTCGAGGGAAGGCAGCGTCGAGGTGATGAAGCCGGTGATCCCGTCTGCGCGGCGTTGTACCAGCATCGGTTCCCGCAGATCAGGCGCGACGCTGAGCCAGGTGATCCTCGAGGCATCGATGCCGTTCACCTTGGCGAAGGCCGGGAAGAGCTGGCGGCCCGCATCGACTTCCGGCGCGGCGAGGGTCTTGCCCTCGAGGTCCTTTGGCGTGCGGATGTTCGAATCGGCCCGCACGGTGCAAGCGAGCGCATTGGCATGGGCGAGAATCGCCACGGCTTGCAGCCCGGTTTCCGGGCGGTCGGCCAAGAAACGAACCATCGGGCTCAGGTCGCCATAGCCCATCTGGTAGTTGCCCCCGGCGATCTCGACCGGGACGGCGCCGGACCCGCGACCGCGATCAAGTTGCACTTCCACGCCAGCCTCACGGAAATAGCCCTTTTGCTGCGCGACCAGGGCGAAAGCCTGCGGGCCTTGCCAAGCCCAGTCCATCATGAAGCGGACGCGCGGCAGGGTTTGCGTGATCGCCGGCGCCCCAAGAACGGCGCTGGCGGCGAGGCCGGCTGATCCGGCGAGGAGGTGGCGGCGGTTGACGGTCATCGACGATGCTCCCTGTGTTCCTTCGCGACGAGTCCGGTCGCGTCTGGTGCGCAATAAGCAAGAACGAGGCCGGATGTGCCAACACCGTTCGCCCCGCTTCAAGGCACGCCGATCGCGGTTCCTTAGCATTTCCACGCACATTTTGCCCAAAATCAAGGCAATGTCGACCTGAGCGCAGGCGTTCTCCGCAGCCCCCTCGCGCCTCAGGGCGCCACCGGCACGTAACTCGTCATCTTCCCCGGATTGAGGAGCCCGTGCGGGTCGACCTTCGCCTTGAAGGCCACCTGATCGCCCGGTACCCGCTTGTGGCGGCTGCCGTCCTCGACCGTCCATACATGCGGGTTGGCGATCAAGATCCCGAAGGACTCGTAGGCCGCGATCATCTCCGTGATCTGAGCGTCGTCCCGAAACGCCATGCGCGGATAACCGTTGGCAGCCAGTTGCCCATCATAGAACAAGAACTCGACATGCAGCGCCTGCTCGCCGCGATAGCGCGCCCACACCGCCTCGGCCGTTTCAATCACCCGCCCCGGCGGAAAGAGGGCCTGAAGATAGGTGATGTTCGGATGGTGCTTGAGGCCATGCAGCGTGGTGTGACCCCACGCACATTCGAAGATCGGAACGGACTTTGGATCTGCTTCGAGAGCGAGGCTGTCGGCATCCCGCCGGACGACACCGCGATGTTTCGCCGCACATGCCTCCACCATGGAAACATGGGCCGCGTCCACCATCAGCAGGCAGAGCGCGTGGCCCGGTTGGACCGCGTCGGCCATTGGTTCAGCAAGAAAGGCCGCACTCTCGTCATCATGGACTGCGCAGAGCTTCTTCACGATCGACGGATCAGCCGCGATCGCATGCCCGAAGCGCAGGGCGTCGCGGAAATCGGCGAAACTCACCGCAATATCCCGCCAGCGATGCGCCGCGGCGAGCGGCATCTCCACCTCGATGACGATACCGGTCGTGCCGAAGGTGCGGTTGACCAGATTGCAGTCCAGTCCACGCAGTTCGAGAATCCGCGGCCGTTCTTCGAGTGTCACCACCTTGCAACCGAGGAGATTGCCCGGCTCCCGCAGACCACCGTGCTTGATGGAGCCAACCCCGCCCGAGCCGCCGCAGAAGAACCCGCCGATCGTTGCGATACGCTTGGTCGAGGGATGCATGTGCATCTCGCGGTCTTGTCTGCGCGCCGCGACGTCGATGTCGTGCATCTTGGTGCCGGCCATCGCGCGGAAGGCGTTGTGGCGCAGCCACAGGAGGCCTGCCAACCGCGAGGTGTCGAGCACGATTCCGCCGGCGAGCGGCACGGCCTGGCCATAGGTGCCGGTGCCGGCGCCGCGCATCGTGATCGGGATACGCAGCCGCGCCGCGGCGGCCGCGACGGCGATGACCTCCGCTTCCGAGCGCGGTTCGACCACGAGGTCGCACAGCTTGCCATCGAGGGCGCGCTTCACGATCGGCGAGAACCAGTAATAGTCGCGCGAGCGACGTTTGAGCGTGACAGGATCATCGAGCACGGGCGTGTCGCCGATGGCCGCGCGGAAGGCCGCCAGATCGTAAAGGTGGCGTGGCGGCATCGAAGGTGTCGTGAAGGCGGGCGCATTCATGCATGTCATGATACGAGCCGAGAACCGGGGCCGTCGAGAGGTTGCGCCCCTTGCCGTCGGCGCCGCAGCCCCCGATGTGAATAGGACGGAGTTCGCATGTCCGTTCATTTCCCCTTCGATAACTCCTACGCCCGCCTGCCGGAGCGCTTCTTCGCGCGGCTTGCCCCGACACCGGTGGCCGAGCCACGGCTCGTCAAGCTCAACGTGAGCCTTGCGGAAGAGCTCGGGCTTGATCCGAACGCGCTCGCCACGCCCGAAGGCGTTGCCGTTCTTTCAGGGAACCGCGTTGCCGAAGGTTCAAGCCCCATCGCGCAGGCCTATGCCGGGCATCAGTTCGGCAATTTCGTCCCGCAACTCGGCGACGGACGGGCGATTCTCCTCGGCGAGGTGATCGACCGCTTCGGCCAGCGCCGCGACATCCAGTTGAAGGGATCGGGGCCGACACTCTTTTCACGCCGAGGCGATGGGCGCGCCGCGCTCGGGCCGGTCCTGCGCGAATACATCATCGGAGAAGCCATGCACGCGCTCGGCATCCCGACGACGCGTGCACTCGCGGCCGTGACGACGGGCGAGCCGGTTTACCGTGAAGATGTGCTCCCCGGCGCCATCTTGACGCGCGTCGCCGCAAGCCATGTCCGTGTCGGGACGTTCCAGTTCTTCGCGGCGCGCGGGGACATGGATGGCGTGCGCGTCCTCGCCGACCACGTCATCGACCGCCACTATCCGGACATCGGCAACGGACCGGACCGCTACGCCGCCCTGCTGGAGGCCGTGGTTGCGCGACAAGCCGTGCTTGTCGCGCGCTGGCTGGGCATCGGCTTCATCCACGGCGTCATGAATACGGACAATATGTCGATTGCGGGCGAGACGATCGACTATGGCCCCTGCGCCTTCATGGATGCGTACGATCCAGCGACCGTGTTCTCCTCGATCGATCATGGAGGAAGGTATGCCTATGGCAACCAACCGCGTATCGCCATGTGGAATCTGGCGCGGTTCGCCGAGACGCTGCTGCCGCTTCTCGCGACGGATCAAGACACGGCCCTCGACCGCGCGCGCGAAGCCGTCAACGGGTTCGCCGGCCATTTCGAGGCAGCATACACAGCCGTGCTCCGGGCGAAGCTCGGACTTGCGACCGCTGAAGACGACGATCTTGCGCTCGCCAACGATCTGTTGAAGGCGATGGCGGCGAACGGGGCCGATTTCACGCTCACCTTTCGTCGGCTGTGCGATGCCGCGGGCAATCCCGACAAGGACGAGACCGTGCGCAGCCTCTTCATCGACCCGACCGCCTTTGACGCGTGGGCGGTTCGGTGGCGCGACCGGCGCGCCCGCGAGGGTGGCGGCGCCGAGGCAGCCGCCATGCGGCGGGCCAATCCTGCCTTCATTCCGCGCAATCACAACGTCGAAGCAGCGCTCGCCGCGGCGACCGCACGCGATCTCCACCCCATCGACGAGCTGTTGAACGTCCTGGCGCGGCCTTATGAAGACCAGCCGGAGTTCGAGCGTTATGAGAGCCCAGGGCCCGTGCAGCCGGGCTATCGCACCTTCTGCGGAACCTGACGGCCAGGCGGCGCGCGGCGGATGATCTCGAGCCCCGCGACGATCGCTGCGATCGCAGCGAGGACCCAGAGGCTTGGCCGTTCGCCGAAGAAGGCGATGCCGTAGAGGGTGACGAGCCCGAGGTTGAGGAAGCTGACGAAGCTCATCACCACCGGCCCGGCCCGGTCGAGCAAGGTGAAGTAGAGGACGAAAGCAAGACCGGCAACGAGCGCGTTGAGGAGGAGGGCCACATCTCCTGGGCTCGGGGCCGCCCCGCGCGGCGTATAGCCGTGCCCGAAGGCTGCGACCGCAAGCCACAGGACCATCCCTGAGACGAGCATCATACCGAGCGCGCTCGAGCGCGCATCACCATCTGCAGGCTTCCACACGACGGCAAAGACGTTCGAGATCGCCCAAGCGATCGGCGTCAGAAACGAGAACGCCACCCAGGGCACCATGGCAGGGTCTGGCAACGCGGTGCGGGGGACGAGAACGAGGAACGCGCCGAAAAAGCCCAAGGCGAGGCCAAGCGCGCGGCGCGACGAGAACCCCTCCACCCTCATGAGAAGCGCGAGAGCGAAGGTGAAAAGCGGCGTCGTTGCGATCGCAAGACCGACGATGCCGATGGGCACGTGTTGCACGGCAACGAAGAGGGAGATTTGCGGACAGGCGTGACCAAACGTTCCCGCGAGCAGATAGAGGCGCAGATGCGCGGGCGTCAGGGGCAATGCGTGCCGTTGAAACATCGCCAGAAGACCGAGCGTCATCGCACCGCCGAGGGTGGCGATCGCCGGGAAGAACAGCGCTGGCACGCCGTCCTGCCCCGCGATGCGCGCGAGCGGCGTGACCAGGCTCCAGCACAGGCCGAGGCCGATCAAAACGGCGAGCGAGGTCGAATCGAAGCCCATGCTGCGCGACATCGCCGCGACCCTGCATAGTCTGCCCTGCTGCGCAAGGGATGCAGGTTGACGGCGCCGACCCGATCGCGTTTGGTGCGGTCATGTTCGAACGTCTGCGAAGAACGGTGCGCCTGGCCCTAGCGGTGCGCGTGGCTCTCGCGGTGCTCCTGGCCGCGTCCGCCGTGTTCGCGGCGCCGGGTCATGGGCGGCATGCCGCGGCGATGCCGGTAAACGCGGTCGTCATCGACGGTATCGTGTTCACGATATGCCAGTCCGGCCGACCGGCAAGCGGGGATCATGCGCCGGTCTCGGCGCACACCGGCGATTGTGTTCTGTGCACCCTCGCGGCTGGGCTGACGCCGGCCGGCGGGATGATTGCCGTGCCGGTGACCGTCTTCGCCGGGCAGCAGGCGCCGTCTGCTGCGACGTATTGGCCGGAAACGGCTGCTCCTGGCCTCGGCGCCCGCGCGCCTCCTGCCCCGTCCGCTTGATCCGAACCCAGCCCCGGCCGCGCACCTCCGCGTCGCGGCCTCCTCGATCAACGGATGCCTCCGATGCGTTTCATCGTGAATCTTCTCACCGCCGTTTTGTTCGCCTCTCTCGCTGGGCCGACCCTTGCACAAGAGACCCGGATCGGCGATCTCCTCATCGAACGGCCATGGACCCGCGCGACACCCGCGGGGGCGCCCGTCGCCGGCGGTTACATGCGCATCACCAATCGCGGCGCAACGCCTGACCGTCTCATCGGCGGCTCGGCGGACGTTGCCCGCGCCTTCGAGCTGCACGAAATGGCGACGATTGACGGCGTGATGCGCATGCGCCCGATCGCAGGCGGAATCGTCATTGCGCCGGGACAAACGATCGAACTGCGCCCCGGCGGCTTGCACGTGATGTTCATGGGGTTGCAACGGCAACTGCGGCTCAGCGAGCGCGTGCGCGGCACGCTCGTCTTCGAGCGCGCCGGGTCCGTCACCGTTGAATACGACGTCCAGGCGATGGGTAGCCCCGGCCATGCGCACTGAGACGACGTGCATGGCTGCGCGGGTGGCACGGCGCACCGTAGTCGCAGCATTAATGTTCGCCGGAGTCGCGGGCACCGCACAAGCGCATTCGACGCGTGTTGGCGCTGTGCACATCGGCCATGCTTGGGTGCTGCCGTCCGCCGCCGGCGCTACCTCAACGCAAGGCTTCGTGCCGCTTCTGGCACAAGGTACTGACGACCGGCTTCTGTCGGTTACATCATCGCGAGCGCGGCGCATCGAAATCCGCCGCAGCGATGAGCGGGGCAACACGACGCCGCTCGACACGCTGCGCCTGCAAGCGAATGCACCCATCGGGATGCGCCCGGGGCGACTACATCTTGCCTTCCTCGACATCGATGCGCCGTTCGTCACAGGCGAGCGCGTCGTTGCCCGCTTCGTATTCGAGAAAGCGGGCAGCGTCGATTTCGAGTTCTGGGTCGAGAGTGCGCCCTACGCAACGCAGCCGCGGTGAGCCCTCACGCAAGCACGTAGGCCGTTTTCACCGTCGTGTAGAACTCAGCAGCGTAGCGGCCCTGCTCGCGGGCGCCGTAGCTTGAGCCCTTCCGTCCACCGAACGGCACGTGGTAGTCCACGCCGGCCGTCGGCAGATTGACCATGACCATGCCGGCCTGCGCGTTCTTCTTGAAGTCGCGCGCGTGCTTCAAACTCGTCGTGCAAATGCCGGCAGAGAGGCCGAACTCTGTGTCGTTCGCGACGGCGAGGGCTTCTTCGTAGGTCTTCACACGGATGATGGCGGCCACGGGGCCAAACACCTCCTCACGATTGATTGTCATGTCGTTCGTCGTATCCGGGAACAGACATGGCGCCATGAAAAACCCTTTGGTGTCGCGCGAGAGCAGATCACCGCCGATCGGCTGGCCCGCCTGCTGCGCGCCGATCTTCACGTACTTCTGGTTCTGGTCGAGCTGTTTCTGATCGACCACGGGTCCGAAGTCGATGCCCGGCTTCAAGGCGTGATCGACCTTGAGCGCCTTCACGCGTTCCGCGAGCGCGTCGCGGAACGCTGGATAAATGCCGTCCTGCACGATCAAGCGCGAGGATGCCGTGCAGCGCTGTCCGGTTTGGAAGAAGGCGCCGTTCGCAGCGCACTCCACGGCCGTCTTGAGATCGGCATCGTCGAGCACCACCAACGGATTCTTGCCGCCCATCTCCAGCTGCACCTTCTTGCGTGCCGCGACAGCCTTGCCCGCGATCGCCGAGCCTGTCTGCACCGAGCCCGTGAAGGAGATTGCGGCAATCTTCGGGTGGTTCACCATCGTTTCGCCGACGACCCGACCAGGCCCATTGACGAGGTTGACGACTCCTGGCGGGCAGCCAGCCTCTTCAAGGATCTTGACGAGCATCCAAGCAATACCTGGGGTGAGCTCGGCCGGCTTCAGTACCACCGTGTTGCCGAAGGCAAGGGCCGGCGCCATCTTCCAGGCTGGGATGGCGATCGGAAAATTCCATGGCGTGATGAGGCCGACGACGCCGAGCGGTTCGCGAGTGACTTCAACGTCGACGTTCGGGCGAACGGACGCCACGGCGTCCCCTTCGAGGCGGAGCGCCTCGCCCGCGAAAAACTTGAAAACATAGCCCGCGCGCGCCACTTCCCCGATGCCGTCGGCGAGCGTCTTGCCCTCTTCACGCGCAAGCAGCGCGCCGAGCTCCTGCCGGCGGGCCAAGATGAGTTCCCCGGCCTTGTCGAGCACATCGAAGCGCGCTTGCGGCGTCGCCTTCGACCATGCCTTGAACGCCTCCGCGGCCGCCTCGCACGCCGCACCCGCCTGCGCCGCGTCCGCAACAGCGTATTCGCCCACCACCTCGGAAATGTCCGAGGGGTTGATGCTTTTTACGGCCGCCGTGCCCGCGACCCATTGGCCGCCGACGAAGTTCGGGTGGATGGTCATGCGCGCGCTCCCGGTACGTCTGTCGAGGGCGGGCACAAAAGCGCAGACGGCGGCACTTGGGAAGGGCCGCGAGGGCGCACCGGGGATGCCGCTGGACATCCCCGGTCGATCGCCTCAGTTCAGGACGGTTTCCCGGGGGGCCCCGAAGTCGGGCAAATGCAGTACCATCGGTGCGGGCGACGGCGTTTCCTCGCCCCGCGTCCAGGCCCGTAGCGTGTCGACGACCCGCAGAAGCGCGGTCTCGTCCGTGCCTCCCGCCTCCATCTCCGCCTCGTGTAGGCGGGCGAGCATCACAGATGCGGTCCCGCGCTCACGAATAGTATTGCAATGCTGGAGTTCGTCGTGGCAGCCCAGGCGGAGCGCTTCGCTGCCCAGACGTGCGACCCAGTTCTCGATTGCTTCGCCGATTGGCCAAGCGATCCCGGACAGAGCATCGACCATGCGGCCGTCGAGGCCGTGACGGGCCGCCTGCCAGCGGTTTTCATCGATCACGTGCAGGTAGTGGCTGCGCCAGGCGAGGAATTGCAACGGGTTGCGCGCCAGCCAAGCGAGAGCCGACTGGTAGAACGCCGCAATGGCCGCCACGTCTTCAATGATCGGGCAGGAATCCATGATGCGAAGCTCGAGCGTCGGGAATTTCGTCGAGGGGCGGATGACCCACCACAGGAAGCTGCGATCATCGATCAGGCCGCCATCGGTGAGCTTGCCCATGAGCTGCTCGAACTCCCGCGCATTCGCAAAGTAGCCTGGCAGCCCCGAGCGCGGGCTCTCCTCTTGGGCTGCCGAGCGATAGCTTGCAAGCCCGGTGGAGCGCCCGCGCCAGAACGGCGAGGAGACCGACAGAGCAAGCATCAAAGGCAATAAATGCTGCACACGGTTCATCAGATCCACGCGCTGATCCTCGCCGGCAACGCCGACATGCACGTGCAGCCCGCAAACATGGATGCGGTTCGACAGCGTACCGAGCGCGGCTGCGACCTGCTCGTAGCGCGGCTTCGGGACCCGGCGCTGCTCTCGCCAATCGGCGAAAGGGTGCGTCCCGGCCGCGACCACGCCGACGCCGAAGCGCTCGGCCGTCTCGATCAGCGCGGCGCGCATCTCCTTCAGCTCGCTGACCGCACCGGGAACCGTCGTGTGGATATCGGTCGACAGCTCGATCATCGACTCCATGATCTCAGGTCCGACCCTGGCCCCGAGACGCTGGGTGAGTGCCGCGCGAAAGCCGCGCGGAACCCGCTCGATGCAGTCGAGGCTCTCAAGGTCGACAAGGAAGAATTCTTCCTCGATTCCTACGGTCTTTTCGATGTCCATAGGTCTCTACCTCCTTTTATGGAAGTCTTCGTCCGTTATCAGAGACAAGATGCCGGCGCTACGCCGCCGGAAGGCCTAGGCACCGCTAAATTTTCTAGGGAAATTTGGCTTCAGGAGGGCGAAGAACTTTTTATTTATTTGATAAAACCGAAACCACTCTCCTATTTGTCAACAGGAAACTTTGACTTGACCTGTCACGCGGCTCGCAATGAAATGCAATAAAACCGTGATCACCCACATGGAAAGCGTGGATCGCGACTGCGCCCTGTTTCACAAAATCCCGTACTTCGCAAAGACGTCGGCAAGCTTGGCGCCTGCCTTCAGCTCGTGACGCATGTTCGATTCGGCGCGCGCTTTGGCCAGCGCTTTGTCGAGAACGGCTTCGAGCGAGCTCGCGGGGATCACACAGACGCCATCGATGTCGGCAAAAATCCAGTCGCCTGGATGGACGCGCGCGCCACCGCATATGACCGGCACGTCAATGCGTGAGACGATGCCTCGCCCTTTCGAGTCGAGCGGCGAGCGCCCTCGCGCAAAGACAGGGAAGCGTAGCCGTCTGATCTCGTGCACGTCGCGCACATAGCCGTCCGTGATACAGCCGGCTGCGCCGCGCGCGATGGCTGCCGTCGAAAGAAGCTCGCCCCACGGCCCGATGCGGCCGGTTGGCGGGCAGGCGAACACCGCCACATCATCCGCTTTCAGATCGTCAACGAGTGCAATCTCCAGGGCATAGGGATCGGGCTCGACCTCGAAGACCTCAAGATAAAGACCGGTGCGCGCGCGGCCGAATACGACCATGTCATCGGCGACCGGGACGATCGCCGGATCCATCACGTGGTCGGGTTTGCCGAGATCGTCCAGAACATCGGACACGAGAGCGGCAGAGAGGGCCGCGCGCGCTTCTTCGACAGCCGATTTCGGTAGCATGGCGGACTCCTTGGTCAGGCCGATCGCGAGATCACTGTTCTCAAGTCTAGGGCCTGCACGGGCGGTACCGCCAGCAACCGTCCACAAAGATCGGCATTGACCGCGCAAGCATTCCTAAAATGTTAGGAGCATCTGTCCTGTTCTAATTGCCAATGCTTCACCTCGCATTAACAGCTGGCGCCTAACTCTCGAGCATCGTCCCCGCACAGCCGTTCTGCGACCGTGCAGCAAATCGCTTTCGAAACGCTCAGCTTCCTGATCGTCGAGGACAGTGCGTACATGCGCGCGATCCTGCGCACGATCCTGATGGGCTTCGGGTGTCGTAAGGTCTACGAGGCGGAAGACGGTGCGGACGGTCTCGAAAAGCTCGATGCCTATGGTCCGGACATCGTGATCGTCGATTGGGAAATGCCCGTGTTGAATGGGCCTGAGATGATCAAGTTCATCCGAAACCCGGGCGGCAACCGCCACGCATTCGTTCCAATCATACTGCTAACCGCGCATACTGAGAGGCGGCGGATCGTTGAAACCAAGGCATTCGGCGTGCACGAAGTACTCCGCAAGCCCGTAAGCCCGCGCGCAATCTACCAGCGCGTCGCCTCGATCATTCTCAAACCCCGCCCGTTTCTCCGGACGGCAGCCTATTTCGGACCAGAGCTGCGCGCCGAAATGCGGCCTGCGGCCAACAAGCCATCGGTCGAAACGATCGACGGGCGCTCCTTGGTTGAAGTCTGACCGGCCAACCGGCAGCGGGCCGCCTCAAACGACGACGGCACCCGAAAGGAGCTGCTCGACGCGGATGAGGCTCACCATCTCCTCACCGTGCGTCACGATGCCTGCAAGCAATCCATGCTCTGATCCATCCGTTACATCCGGCACGGCGTGAATGCCGGATTCCTCGACGGAGAGAATGTCCGAGACCGCATCGACGAGCATGCCGACCCAGCGGGCACCGATTGCCAAGACGATGATAACGTGCGTTTTGCCGGCTTCGGTCAGGCCGCCGCCGAACCGCGCCCTGAGATCGATGACGGGCACGATGGTGCCACGTAGGTTGACGACGCCGCGCACGAAGGGAGCCGTGCTCGGCAACGCGGTGACGCCGGACCAGGCCCGGATTTCACGCACCGCCGTGATGTCAACGCCGTAACTCTGATGACCAACGGTAAAAGCGATCAGTTGCCGACCGCCCCCGCCTTGTTCGGCGACGGTCTCGTTGTGGCTTGTTCTGGTCGCGAGCATCGCTGCACCCGCTCCACCTAGGCGGCCATGCGCGTGAGCGATCTGCGCTCGGCCATCAGCTCAAGACCCGCAACATCGAGAATGAGGGCAACCGACCCGTCTCCCAGAATGGTTCCTCCGGCGATCCCCTCGACGCGTGCGAAATTGGCCTCGATCGACTTGATCACGACTTGTTGCTGACCCAGGATCTCATCGACAACAATTGCGGCGCGTCGCCCGCCATCCGTTTCGCACAACACGATGAAGCCGTCCGGCGCGTCCCCGTTCGGAACTCTAGATGCGCCGAACATCGCCGCAAGATCGAACAATCGAACGTAGTTCTGGCGCACCCGCAACACACGACTTCCCGATGGGAGATCGCTTGTGGCAGCTCCCTGCGCCTGCATCGACTCGATCACCGAAGCGAGAGGCACCACGTAGGGTGTGCCGCCGCTCCGGACCAGCATCACGTCGAGCACTGCGAGCGTCAGCGGCAAGATCATCGTCATGACCACGCCTTGACCAGGTTCATTTGCGACGCCAACGCGCCCACCAAGTTTCTCGATGTTCTGCCGGACGACGTCCATGCCGACCCCACGGCCCGACGTATCGGTAACGACGTCGGAGGTCGTGAACCCGGGCGCGAAAATGAGCTGATCGATGTCGGTTTCGTGCAAGTTCGAGTCGGCCGCAAGGAGCCCTCGCGCGATCGCCTTTCGTCGCACACGCTCTCGATCGATGCCGGCGCCATCGTCCGCGACGCGAATGACGATCCGGCCGCCGACCTGCGCCGCCGACAGTCGAATGACTGCTTCCTCGGGCTTGCCTAGCGCCCGGCGCCGCTCCGGCGTTTCGATGCCATGGTCGAGAGAATTGCGGATCATGTGCACCAACGGATCGGACAATTGCTCGATCACGGTCTTGTCGATTTCGGTCGCCTCGCCGCTCATTTCCAAACGCGCCTTCTTGCCAAGCTGCGTGGCCAGTTCGCGGATCAAGCGCGCCATTCGCGCAAACACAAATCGTACGGGCTGCGCGCGCATGGACATAATGCTGTCCTGTAGGACGCGCGTCTGCTGCGCCAGCAGCTCGACGCAGCGCATGATTTCCGGATTGGAATCGCGCATGCGTTCGTCGATCTGCTGCGCCAACACGGCCTGCGTGATGACGATCTCACCCACCATGTCAACGACGCGATCGACCTTCTCCAAATCAACACGGATGGAAGTGGTGGAAGCCTCTTTTGGCAGCGCGGCTCCCGTTCGTGCCGTGCGGGCCACTGGCACTTCACCGACATCGGTCCCCAACGGCGCGACAGAACTATGGCTTGGGTTGGTCGATGCCGACGACACGCCGTCCTCATTTGCCGCACTTCGTAACGCGCCGTCCAGATTCACCTCTTCGATCAGCAGGTCACAGTCTCCGTCGACAAATTCAAAGATGGCTTTGATTTCGTCGCTGTATGCAGCCGTGTCGAGCGTGATGTTCCAGGCGATCAAAGGGTGCAACACGTCGAAATCGTGCAAGGGCGGCACGGGGTCGATCGAGGCCATGACGCGAGCCTGGCCGAGAGAGCACAATTCTCGAAGCAGTAGAAGCGGTTCATTTGCCCGTTCAAACAGTGCACGATGCGGTTTGAAGTGCACGGCCCATCGTCGCGTTGCAGAAACCGTCGCGTTCGCGGAATCGAAACCGATCCTGACATCCGGATCGACGGGGGCGGAACAGCCACGGCATAGCCGCTCGATAACCGACCCGACTTCTTGGTGAGACGTGGAATTAGCGTCTCGGCCGTAGTGCGCCGCATCCACAAGGTCCGACAACACATCGATACCGCGAATACATGTTGCAATTGTTGTCTCGCTAGCGTCGAGACGACCTTCTCGCATGAGGTCGAGCAACGTTTCGAACCTGTGGGAGAATGCTACGAGATGGTCGAACCCGAATGCGCCTGCTCCACCCTTGATGGAGTGCACCGCGCGAAAGACGGCGTGCAGATTCGCCGGATCGCGTTCTCCCTGATCGAGTTGTGCGAGCCGACCTCCGGCTTCGTCGAGAAGCTCGGTGCATTCTGCGAAATACGTTTCCTTGAACTTCTCGAATTCATTCATGGCATGCGACCGCCGGCTCTACGCTAAGCCGCTTGCAGACAAACCTTTCGGATGGTTGACACCAGCTTTTCAGGATCGAACGGCTTGACGATCCAGCCCGTTGCACCGGCTGCCCGCCCCTCATCTCGCTTCTCCCGACTTGTCTCGGTCGTCAGTACCAAAACGGGCAACCCGGCGAGTTGCCGGTCCTGGCGCATGGCACGGATGAAGGTGTATCCATCCATAACAGGCATGTTGACGTCGCAGATGATGACGTCGACGGGCTCGCGCGCCAGAATGTTTAGCGCCTCTCGACCGTTTTCAGCCTGCACCACCGTGAATCCGCGCGTGGCCAAGGCTGCACGGAGCATGTCGAGCATCGTCCGCGAATCGTCGACGGTAAGGATGCGTAAGCTCGTCATGGTCGCATCCAGGCCTTGAAGTGAAAGGCAAGGCCAAGATCGGCTATGGCCTCCCGAAGCGCTGGGGAAGGGCTTTCGACAAAAACGGCTCGGCGCTGCGAACTCATTGACTGAAGCAGGACTATCAAGAACTGAATGGCCATTGTTCCGACGCGAGTTACAGGGGACGCATCAAGAACCAGTTCATTGCTCACGTCGACGGAGCTGACGGTCTCCTGCAGCGATGCAATCCCCTGCCGATCGAAGTTTGCAGGTAGAGGGATGACGGTACGTTCTGCGACAGCACCGTTCGCCACGGGAATCTCCTCGAGCCCTTTGGGCTGGAGACTGATCCGATCATGATTAATAAACAGTTGCCGAGTACGCTGAGGCGCCGGTTAAGGAGACGTCAGCGGACCCTGCATGGCGCTTATAGTCCGGTTTGAAACTCGGGAATGGGCGTTGCGTCGGATGAGCAGGCCGCAGCATGAAACACAATTCCACCTCGTCCTCGCCTTCCACGACCGCGCTACCTGCGTCGATGGAGGAGGAGCGCACCCGGCGTCATTTCGGGCCGATGAATGCCATAGGGATTGATCAGGAAACGCGCAGGCGATCCGGCCACCTGCGCCGAGAAATGATCGCGGATGCCTCGTTGAAGTCGAAATGCGTGGCCAGGCGAAAGGCGGCGGCAAGATCACGGCGGGATTAGGCGGGGCCGGCACGGGCATCGGTCAGCGGGGCGCGAGCATCATGACCATCTGCCGGCCTTCGAGCTTCGGCTCCTGCTCGACCTTGGCGACTTTGGCGGTGTCGGCCTTCACCCGGTCGAGCACCTTCACGCCGAGGTCCTGGTGGGCCATCTCGCGGCCGCGGAAGCGCAAGGTGATCTTCACCTTGTCACCCTCCTCGAAGAAGCTGAGCATCGCCTTCATCTTGACCTGGTAGTCGTGGTCGTCGATCGCCGGTCGAAGCTTGATCTCCTTGATCTCGACCGTTTTCTGGTTGCGGCGCGCTTCCGCCGCCTTCTTCTGGGCCTGGAATTTGAACTTGCCGTAGTCGAGCAGCTTGCACACGGGCGGCGTCGAATTCGGCGAGATCTCCACGAGGTCGAGGCCGGCCTCTTCGGCAAGGCGGATCGCCTCGTAGGTGGGCACGACACCGCGATTCTGACCTTCGGCATCGATCAATTGCACTTCGCGGACGCGGATGTCGCGGTTGACGCGGGGGCCTTCCTTTTGGACGGGCAAAACGGGACGTTGGAACGGGCGACGAATGGCGGCATTCTCCTGTGGCATGGACGGCCATCTTGGTCCGACGTCGGACGGAAGGACGGCTCATCCTGTGGCTGAGAGCATCTAACGTCGGCCGCGGCGGCTGGGAAGTCAAGATTCCCTGGAAACGTCAGCCGCTGCGCTTGACGCGCTCCACAGTCGAGGAGGTGCTCACGCCCTCGACCAGGGGCAGGAGGACGACCCGCCCGCCGCGGGCCTTGACGAGATCGGCACCGACAACCTGGTCTTCGCGGTAGTCCTGGCCCTTGAAGATCACGTCGGGCTCGATCGCAGCGATCAACTCGCGCGGCGTATCCTCCGAGAAGATCGTGGCCACGTCGACCACATCGAGGGCCGCGAGCACGCGCGCGCGCGTGGTCTCGTCTTGAATCGGGCGACTGGGACCTTTCAGCCGCTTCACGGACGCGTCGGAATTCACGCCGACGACCAGGATGTCACAATGCTCAGCCGCCTGTTCGAGCGACTGAATATGTCCAGAGTGCAGAAGGTCAAAAACGCCGTTGGTAAAGCCGATAACCTGCCCCTCGGCGCGCCATGCGGCAACGAGTTCGCGCGTGTCCGACCGGCTCATCGGCTTGTGCAAGGAAGTGAGGCCGAGCGAGCGCTTCAGTTCGAGCGGCGATACGGTTGCGGTGCCTGACTTCCCCACGACGATGCCCGCCGCCGCATTCCCGAAATGCACCGCATCCGGAAGCGAGAGCCCAGCGGCGACACCGGCAGCCACGACAGCAATGGCCGTATCGCCCGCCCCCGACACGTCGAAGACGCTCACCGCGCGCGTCCGCACGTGAAGCGGGGCCGCGCCGCGCTGCAAGAGCGTCATGCCCTGCTCGCTGCGGGTCACGAGCACGGCCTCGATGTCGAAGCGGTCGAGCGCGCGCCGGCATGCCTCCCCCGCCGTCGCGTCGTCCACGGCACGCAACCCGACGGCGGCTGCGAGTTCCTTGACATTGGGGCAGACGAGCGTGGCGCCTTTGTAGGCATCGAAATCCTCGGTCTTCGGGTCGGCGAAGACCGGGCGCTTGGCTGCGCGGGCCAATGCGGCGACCGTGGCCGCGACGCCGCCCCCAAGCGTGCCTTTGGCGTAGTCCGACATCACGACGACGTCGACCTCGCCGAGGTGCGATTCGACGGCGGCGAGCAGACGAGCGCGCACGTCGCCCGCGGCGACGTGAGGCGTTTCCTCGTCGATGCGCATCATCTGCTGGTTTCTGGCAAGGACCCGCGTCTTGACCGTTGTCATGCGCGCCGTATCGGCGACGAGATCGGCGGTGAGCCCCGCCTCGGTGGCAAGCCGTCCGATCTCGCCGGCCGCAGCATCCACGCCGATCAGGCCGACGAGCACCGCCGAGCCGCCGAATGCCGTGAAGTGGCGGGCAACATTGGCGGCGCCGCCGAGCACGGCGCGCCGCTCCGTTTGCAGAAGGACGGGCACCGGCGCCTCCGGCGAAATGCGCTGCACCTCGCCGGCCACATAGCGATCCAGCACGACGTCGCCCACGACGAGAGCGCGCACGCCCGACAGGCGCTCCATCGCGCGCTCGAAAGCGACCAGGGTCTCGGGTGAATACATCGGAGACGAGATTCCGTTTGCGCCGTGTCATGCCAGACGCGCGCCAGTCCGTAAAGGAACGCGGGAGTCTTGCGCAACGAAGCGAGCGCCGCTACGTCGGCGCCATGTCTCGTATGCTCATGCGACCCGACCTGCCGAGCGTGACATGAGCAAGACCCTCGTCATCGGACCCGCCTGGGTCGGCGACATGGTCATGGCTCAAGCGTTGTTCAAACGGTTGAAAGCGCAGGATCGTGGAGAGATCCACGTCCTTGCTCCGGCTTTCACCTTGCCGCTCGTCGCGCGCATGCCGGAGGTCGATGGGGCTTGGACGCTCGAGGTCGGCCACGGTGCTCTCGCGTTCGCAACGCGATGGCGAATGGCGCGCCGCTTGGCAGCCGAGACCTTCACGCACGCCATCGTCCTGCCGCGCAGTCTAAAGGCCGCGCTGATCCCGTTCATCGCCCGCATTCCCGTGCGACGCGGGGTTCGGGGCGAGTATCGTTACGGCCTCATCAACGACATGGTCCCGATCCGTGAAAAGGAAGGGCGGACGGTCGACGATTTCGTCGCGTTGTCAGGGGACCTTGCGCCGATGCGCGCGCAAGAACGGCCACAGCTCGTGTCACATCCGAGCGAAGGCGCCAGGCTGCGTGCGCGCTTGGCCGTACCCGAGAGCCGTGCGCTGGTGGCGCTGTGTCCTGGTGCCGAGTACGGCCCAGCGAAGCGCTGGCCCGCGGCGCATTTCACCGCGCTCGCCCGGCATCTCGATGCGGCCGGGTTCGCGGTCGTCCTCGTCGGTTCGACGAAGGACAGCGAGATCGCTCGCACAATCGCAACGTCCGACACGCCGGCGGTCGATGCGACCGGTCGCACCACGCTGGCCGAAGCCATCGATTTCCTTGCGGCCGCCTCTGTCGTCGTTACCAATGATTCCGGATTGATGCACGTCGCGGCGGCGCTCGACCGCCCTGTCGTTGCCCTGTACGGCTCGTCGAGCCCACAGCGAACGCCACCGCTGACCGAGCGCGCCGTGGCGGTCGAGAGCGATGCCGTGCTGGATTGCCGCCCCTGTTTCGAGCGCACGTGCCGTTTCGGCCATCTCCGATGCCTGAACGATATCTCCCCGGAACGTGTCGCCGCGATCGTGCTTGCTCAGTCGGCCCGCGCCGCGCCGAGCGCGGCGTGAGCAAGTGCTGCGTCGACCGCAGTCAGCACCTGTCCGAGCGACAATTCGTCGAGGCAACGCGAATAGGAGTCGAGCTGGTTGAGGCAACCGAGCCGCTCGCAGGGCAAGCAGGGCAAGGGATTCTGAACCACGCGGACGTTGCCTCGGTGCTGGATCGTTCCCGAACGCTCCCACGGCCTGTCAAGCCCCCCGACTGGCCATGGGCCTATCAGGAGCGGATCCACGGGGCCGTACAGCGCAACGCACGGCACGCCAATCGCCGCCGCCAAGTGCGTGACCGACGTGTCTGGCCCCACATAGACCGCAGCGCCGCGCAGCAGCGCGGCAAGCTCGGGCCAGGACAGACGCCCATCGAACCGCTGTACAGGAACGTCGCAGCCGCCCCACAAGGCATCAAGATAAGCGGCCTCATCTGCGCCGCGACCGCCAGTGACGACAATGCCGAAGCCGCGCCGATGGAGCGTCGCGGCCAGGCCGCGCCAGCCGGCCTGATGCCAGCGGCGCACGCTGTAGAAGGGATTGGCGTGGAGAACGACGTAGGGTGTTGTCGGCAAGGGCAGGGCCGCATCACCGCGCGGCGGTACGATTTCGGCAACCGGCGCAGCACCAACCGCCGTCGCGAGCCGGAGCGTGTCCGTGATGCGGTGAAGATCGGTGACTTGCGGCACCGGCACGTGGAGAAAGAGACGCTTCAGTGCGCCACCCCACCCGGCGGCGGACATCCCCGCGCGTCGGCGGCCAGCGATGACCGTGAAGGTCGTTGGACGGTCTCCTGTCTGTGCCGAGATCGCAAGGTCGTAGGCGCGCCACAGCCGGCGGATCAGGGCGAGCGTCTCCGCCGCCCCCGGCCTTTCCGACATGGTGATGACCGCCCGTATGTCAGGATTGCCGGCCAGCATGACCTCCGTGCCGCGAAACACGAGCACGTCGACCGCCGCCTGCGGCCAGGCGTGCTTGATGCTGCGGACGAGCGGGGTCGCGAGCAGCACATCACCGAGGCGACGCAGCACCACGATCAGGACGGAGCGCGGTGCAGTCACAACACGGTCCGTTCGCAGGTTTGGTGGAAGCGACCCGTGGCAAGCCTGGCCACCGGAACACTCGAATGCTGGCTCACGGTATGGGCACCTTCTCGACGTCGAGCGTGGACAGGCCACGTTGCGCACGAAGCCGCACGCCGTGTTGGATGTCGGCGAGCCGACGCTCGTTCGCGGCCAGACCGGCGCGATCGGCTTCCTTGTGCCAGAGATGGAGGACGCCTGTCGCAAAACGCCCGTCCTTGCGCCGGACTCCGGAGCGAATCAGGCGGATGGCAATGTCCGAGTCCTCGAGCCCCCACCCCGTGAACTCTGCATCGAAACCGTCGATCGCCTCGAGATCGGCGCGCCAAGCTGCCATGTTCGCACTTCGCACGCCGCGCCACTCTCCTGCGTGCAGATGACGCCATGCCCCGTCAGGCAGACGCGCAAGGGGCAGCAGGCGATTGATCCGCCCGCGCAGCCGCTCCATCAGCCAATGGCTCCAGCCATACGTCTCGACTTCGACACCGTCGTGCAATGCATCCTGCGTTGCAGCCTGCGAAAGGAGCATCCGATTGCCGAAGACGAAGCTTCCCGGTTCTGCAAGGGCGCGGTGGCGTGCGACGAAGTCGCTGAACGGGATGCAGTCGCCGTCGAGGAATACGACGTAAGCGCCTTTGGACGCGCGCAGGCCGCGATTGCGGCTCTCAGCCGGCCGGAACCCCTCGTCCGGCTGCCATGCATGGCTGAGCGGAACGCCAAGCCGCTGTCGCCAGCCTTCGATGAGCGCGGCCGTCGTCGGCCCGGAGCCGTCGTCGGCAACAACGATCTCGAAATCGCGATCAGATTGCCGCGAAAGCCCGCGCAGCACCGCGTCCAGCGCCTCCGGACGCTCATACGTCGTCACGATGACGGAGATGGATGGCGACATTGTTCGAAGCAGGTTCCATGGGCGGTGCCCGCGCGGCATTTGCGCGCCGCAACCTAGACAGAGTCGAATGCCCCTTCTAGTAGCACTGCATCCGCAAACGAGCGACAGCCAGCACGCACACCGGGCAAGGACTTTCCGGGCATGGACTTTCTCGACATCGATGGCTGTTCTCTCGCCGTGCTCTCCCGCAAAGGCGCTGGCCCTGGCGTGGTGTGGCTCGGCGGGTTTCGTTCCGACATGACAGCGACGAAGGCGACCCATCTCGCCGCATGGGCCGAGGGGACTGGGCGGGCCTATGTGCGGTTCGACTATTCCGGGCACGGCCAGTCTGGTGGCCGCTTCGAGGACGGCACGGTATCAACGTGGCTCGCCGACGCTCTCGCCGTCATCCGCGCCAGGACGCGAGGACCGCAGATTCTCGTCGGTTCGTCGATGGGCGGATACCTTGCGCTTCTTGCGACGCAGGCACTACGGGCTGCGGGCGAAGTGAAACGCATCGTCGGTCTCGTGCTGATCGCCCCGGCCCCGGACTTCACCGAGCGATTGATGTGGGACGTGTTCCCGGACGCCGTGAAGGCTGAGATCATGAGCAAGGGCGTCTGGATGCGCGCCTCGCAGTACTCTCCGGAACCAACGCCGATCACGCGCAAACTCATCGAGGATGGGCGGAACCATCTTCTGCTCGGGGCGGGCATCACGACCGGATGTCCCGTGCACATCCTGCACGGCACCGGGGATCCGGACGTGCCGTGGCAATTGTCCGTAGAGCTCATGGGGCGGCTCGTGGGGGAACGCGTGACGCTCACCTTGATCAAAGACGGCGATCATCGCCTCTCGACACCATCAGATCTGAGCCTGCTCGAAACCGCAGTCGAAGGGATCGCGTGAGGCGCACGGCCGTGATAAGCGACGCGCGGCGGGATCGAAGCAAGAGGCATGACATGACGCTCGAGGTCGACCTGATCGTCGATAGACGGCGCTTGCGCCGGAAGCTTTCCTTCTGGCGCGTGCTCGGTGTGCTCACCACCGCCCTCGCGGTCATCGCTCTCGGAGCCCTTGCTGCGGGCCGTACGGGGCTCTTGCCCGGCACAGGCAATCACGTGGCGCGCGTCGCGATCTCCGGGTTCATGACGTATGACCGACCGCTCATTCGCGCGCTCGAAAGGGTTGCCGATGCGGAGTCGGCGAAGGCGCTCATATTGCAGATCGACTCGCCCGGGGGCTCCGTTGCGGGCTCTGAAGCATTGTTCGCTGCAATTCGACGTGTTGCGGAGAAAAAGCCGGTCGTGACTGTCGTCGGTGCGCTCGGTGCATCGGGAGCCTACATTGCCGCGATGGGCAGCGATCATATCGTCGCTGCCGAAACCTCGCTTGTCGGCTCGGTGGGAGTGATCGTCCAGTGGGCCGATGTCGAGCAACTCCTGCGCAACATCGGCGTACGCTTCCATGAAGTGAAGACCTCGCCGTTGAAAGCCTCACCCAACCCGTTTGAGCCGCCGACGGAGGAAGCCCGCGCGGCGTTGCGTGCCGTGATAGGCGACAGTTACGCGTGGTTCACTAGTCTCGTGCAGACACGGCGGCGCATCGAAGGCGAGCAGTTGCGCAACGTGACCGACGGTCGCGTCTTCACCGGCCGCCAGGCTCTGGAACTGCGGCTCGTCGACCAGCTCGGCGATGAACGCACCGCCGTCACCTGGCTCGAACGCGAACGGCGGGTGCCGGAAAAGCTCGAGATTCGAGACTACCGTCCGCGTCGCGATCGGCTGCCCGGCTTCCTCGATGTCGCCGTTGCGAGCATTGGCGAGCGGATCGGCCTGCCGGCGTCCTGGCTGCCGCAATTGACGAGCGGAGAAGCGCGCCTTGACGGTCTCGTGTCGGTTTGGCACCCTGCGATGAACGTCGAACGCTGACCGATCACTGAGTTTAAGGTCTTCACGCCAAATGATAAAATCAGAGCTTGTGCAGCGGATTGCCGCTGCAAATCCGCATCTGTATCAGCGCGACGTCGAAATGATCGTCAATGCGATCCTCGACGAGATCACGGCAGCGCTCGCGCGCGGCGATCGCGTCGAACTGCGCGGCTTCGGCGCGTTCTCGGTGAAGAGCCGGCCAGCGCGCACCGGACGCAATCCGCGGACGGGGGACAAAGTGCCGGTGAGCGAGAAGTCGGTCCCGTTCTTCAAGACGGGCAAGGAAATGCGCGAGCGGCTGAACGACGGCCAAGGCTGACGGAGGGGGGATGACGATCATCAGACAGTTGTTCGGCTGGTTGGTCGTATTGCCCATCGCCGTCGTGGTGGTGGCGCTCGGCGTTGCGAACCGTGCATCCGTCACGGTCGCGTGGAATCCGCTTGATCCGGCCGCCGGTGCGTTTCAGGTACCGCTGTTCGTGATTGCTTTGGCGATGTTCGTGCTCGGCGCGCTGGTTGGCGGCTTCACGGTGTGGAACCGACAGCGGCATTGGCGCCGCGCGGCGCGCGACGGCCGCGCCGAGGCGCGCACGCTGAAAGCGGAAGTCGATCGGCTGAAGCAGAACGTGGCCCCTGCTCTGGCGGGTCCGCGCTGAGGCATCATGCGCTTTCTGACCGCCGCCGACGTCGACGCCGCTCTCTCCTTTCCCGCACTCGTCGACGCTCTGGCGCGCGCCTTCCGCTCCGAGATCGTCACGCCCGCGCGGGCGCATCACACGGTGCAGCGCGCCGGGGCGGCGGAGGCGACGCTTCTGCTCATGCCGGCATGGACCGGCGCGGATACACGTGCCGCCGATGGCTTCATCGGCACGAAGATCGTCTCGGTCGTGCCGGACAATCCCGCCAAGAGGAAACCCTCGATCGTCGGCATCTACGTCTTGTTCTCCACCGATACGGCCGAGCCGCTGTGTGTGATGGACGGTCCACGCCTGACGTTGTGGCGCACTGCGGCGGCCTCGGCCCTTGCCGCCTCCAAACTCGCCCGCGCGGACGCGTCGCGCCTTCTCATGGTCGGTGCAGGCGCGCTCGCACCCTACATGATCCGCGCGCATGCGAGCGTGCGTCCGATCCGCGAGGTCGCGATCTGGAACCGGTCGCGCGCGCCAGCGGAAACGTTGGCGGCGTCTCTGGTCGATGCCGAGCATCTCGACGGCGCCGACGACATGGCAGTGCGCATCGTCGATGATCTCGAAGCGGCCGTGCGTGACGCCGACATCGTATCCTGCGCCACGATGTCCTCTACGCCGCTGGTGCACGGCGCATGGCTCAAGCCTGGCGCGCATCTCGATCTCGTCGGGGCGTACCGACCAACCATGCGCGAGTGCGACGATGAAGCGGTGAGGCGCGCGAGCCTTTTCTGCGACACGCGCGCCGGCGCGACGACCGAAGGCGGAGATCTCGCGGGTCCGATCGCGCGGGGCGTAATCGGTGCGGCCGACGTCAAAGGCGATCTGTTCGACCTCAGCCGCGGGACGCACCCGGGCCGCGCGCGCGAGGACGAGATCACCCTGTTCAAGAGCGTCGGCACGGCAATCGAGGATCTTGCGGCCGCGATGCTGGTGTGGCGGAGCACGACGCGGTAAGCGTCCCGCAATGGCGGTCCTTGTCAAGATCTGTGGGCTTTCGACGCCTGAAACGCTGGACGCCGCGCTCGATGCGGGCGCGGACATGGTCGGACTCGTCTTCTACGCTCGTTCGCCGCGCCACGTGATGCTGTCGCAGGCAAATAGGCTCGCAGCACAGGCGCGCGGGCGCGCGATGATCGTCGCACTCGTCGTCGACGTGGACGATGTCACGCTCGACGACATTCGGCGCGAGGTGCATCCCGACCTCTGGCAGTTGCACGGTAGGGAAACGATCGAGCGTGCCCGCGCGATCCGGACGGCGACCGGTACGCCGGTGATGAAGGCGATCGGCATCCGTTCTGCGGCCGATGTCGCGGAGGCCCGGCTCTACCTGCCCGCGGCCGACCGGCTTCTTCTGGACGCCAAACCACCCGCCGATCCGTCGGCGCTGCCCGGCGGCAACGGACTTACCTTCGATTGGCGCCTCGTCGCCGACCTTTCCCCACCCTTGCCCTTCATGCTATCGGGCGGCCTCACGCCCGAGACGGTCGCGACCGCGATCGGCCTCGTCCGGCCACAAGCCGTCGACGTGTCATCGGGGGTCGAATCCGCGCCAGGCGTCAAAGACGTCAGCAAGATACGGGCTTTCCTCACGGCCGTGCGTGCGGCGAATGCCTGAAACGGGGGATATCGTGACGGTTCAGCCGCTCAATTCGTTCCGAACGGGCCCTGACGAGCGCGGTTATTTCGGTCTCTACGGCGGGCGCTTCGTCGCCGAGACATTGATGCCGCTGATCCTCGAGCTGGAAGCGGCCTATCTCGCGGCGAAGGCCGATCCCGCCTTCCATGCGGAACTTAGCAAGCTCAACACGCACTATGCCGGGCGGCCGAGCCCGATGTATTTCGCCGAACGGCTCACCGCCCATCTTGGCGGCGCCAAGATCTATTTCAAGCGCGACGAGCTCAACCACACCGGCTCGCACAAGATCAACAATTGCCTCGGGCAGATCCTGCTCGCGATGCGCATGGGCAAGACGCGCATCATCGCCGAGACCGGCGCGGGGCAGCACGGCGTGGCCGTCGCGACGGTGTGTGCGCGCTTCGGCCTCCCTTGCGTCGTTTATATGGGCGCGACCGACGTCGAGCGGCAGAAGCCGAACGTCTTCCGCATGAAGCTCCTCGGCGCGGAGGTGCGCCCGGTCACCTCCGGCAACGGCACCCTGAAGGACGCCATGAACGAGGCGCTGCGCGATTGGGTGACGAACGTCACGGACACCTACTACATCATCGGCACGGCGGCAGGTCCGCATCCCTATCCGATGCTGGTGCGCGACTTCCAATCCGTCATCGGCACGGAAGCGAAGGCGCAGATCCTCGAAGTGGAAGGCCGGCTGCCGGATGCGCTCGTTGCGTGCATCGGGGGCGGGTCGAACGCGATCGGCCTGTTTCATCCCTTCCTCGACGACACGGACGTCGCGATCTTCGGCGTGGAGGCCGGCGGGCACGGGCTCAATGTTGACAACGGCCATGCGGCGTCGATGACCGGCGGCCGTCCCGGTGTGTTGCACGGCAACCGTACCTATCTCTTGCAAGACGGTGACGGGCAGATTCTTGAAGGCCATTCGATCTCGGCTGGTCTTGACTACCCCGGCGTCGGACCCGAGCATTCCTTCTTGCATGACACGAAGCGCGTCACCTATGTGGCGGTGACGGATGAGGAAGCGCTCGACGGGTTCCAGATGTGCACGCGGGTAGAGGGCATCATTCCGGCGCTCGAACCGGCGCATGCGCTCGCTTTCGTCAAGAAACATGCCCCGACGATGCACAAAGATCAGATCCTGATCATGAATCTGTGCGGTCGCGGCGACAAGGACGTATTCACCGTTGCCGACAAGCTCGGTGTCAAGATGTGACAGGCTCTGGTTCAGGGACTAAGCTTGACGGCGCGCTCCTCGCGCCAATCATCGGGAGGATGCAATGGCCAATATCGCGATCGGCGACACCGTGAAACTGAATTCCGGCAGCCCCAACGTGACCGTGAAACGCATCGACCGCGACCACGCCCTCGTCTCCTTCACCGCGAATGACGGGCAGCCGATCGAGAAGAAGTTTCCACTCGTAAAGCTTATGAAGGCATGACGCGCCTCGACCGCCGCTTCGCTCAACTGAAGAGCGAGGGCCGCGCTGCCCTCGTCACCTTCGTCACGGCCGGTGATCCGGACGTCGAGACCTCGCTCGAAATCCTGAAGGGATTGCCGGCCGCCGGCGCCGATCTGATCGAACTCGGCATGCCCTTCTCCGATCCGATGGCCGAGGGCCCTCCGATCCAGGCCTCCTCCGAACGGGCCCTGAAAGCGGGCATGACGCTCAACCGCGTCATCGACATGGCGCGCGCATTCCGCGAGAACGACCAGGACACGCCGCTCATCCTGATGGGCTATTACAACCCGATCTATTCGATGGGCGTCGCTGCGTTTCTCGCGGCGGCCAAGGCCGCCGGCGTCGACGGGCTGATCGTCGTCGACGTGCCGCCGGAGGCGGACGAAGAGCTGTGTCTGCCCGCGATGCGCGCCGGTCTCGCCTTCATCCGCCTCGCCACGCCGACGACGGACGAGAAGCGCTTGCCGCGCGTTCTCGAGAACACATCCGGCTTCGTCTATTATGTGTCGATCGCCGGCATCACCGGGACGGCCGCGCCGGACACGGGCAAGGTCGCGGCCGCGGTCAAGCGCATCAAGGCGAAGACGGCGCTGCCCGTTTGCGTTGGCTTCGGGGTCAAGTCACCGGACCAGGCCGCGACGATTGCGAGCGTGGCGGACGGCGTCGTGGTCGGCTCCGCCCTCGTCAATGCCGTGCGCGATTCGCTCGATGCCGGAAGGGTTTCCGCTCGGACGGTCGCCGCCGTTCACGATCTGGTCCGGGCGCTCGCCCAAGGCGTGCGCGCCGGCCGGCGCGTGGCTGCCGAGTGAATGCCGCAATTCAACCGCTATATCGAATCGGGCCCGTCGCCGGAGACACCATCGTGAACTGGATCACCGACACGCTGAGGCCGCGCATCAAGAGCCTCCTTCGCCGCGATACGCCGGAAAATCTCTGGGTGAAATGCCCCGAGACCGGCGAGATGGTCTTCGTGAAGGAACTCGAGGCGAACCTCATGGTGGTGCCGAGTTCCGGCTACCACATGCGGCTCGGCGCCAAGGCGCGGCTTGCGGCCACGTTCGACAACGGCGCCTATGAGGAGATCGCTTTGCGCGAGGTCGCGACCGATCCGCTGCGCTTCCGCGACGAAAAGCGCTATTCGGACCGCTTGCGCGATGCGCGCGCCAAGACCGGTATGGCCGATGCCATCAAGGTCGCCGTCGGCACGATCGACGGGCTCGATGCCACCGTCATCGCGCAGGATTTCGACTTCATGGGTGGCTCGCTCGGCATGGCGGCCGGAGAGGCCGTCATCACCGGGCTCCGCAAGGCGGTCGAGCGGCGCACACCGGCAATCCTGTTCGCAGCCTCGGGTGGCGCGCGCATGCAGGAAGGCATTCTCTCGTTGATGCAGCTGCCGCGCACGACGGTCGCAGTGCAGGAACTCCGCGAGGTGCGCCTTCCCTACATCGTGGTGCTGACCAATCCGACCACGGGCGGCGTCACCGCCTCATACGCCATGCTGGGCGACGTGCACATCGCCGAGCCTGGCGCGCTCATCGGGTTTGCCGGCCCGCGCGTGATCGAGCAGACCATTCGCGAGAAGCTGCCCGACGGCTTTCAGCGCTCGGAATACCTCCGCGACCACGGCATGGTCGACATGGTGGTGCCTCGCCACGAACTGAAAGCGACGCTCGGGCGGCTGTGCCGGCTGCTCATGAACGCACCGGCCATCAACGCCGTCTCGGCCGAGCCTGAGGCCGAACCGGCGCGCATCGCGGCGGAGTAGCGGTCCGGGCGTCTCGCAAACGAAAAGCCCGCGGCCATGCCGCGGGCTTCGTCATTTCGGAAGGTGGTCGCGCTGGTGGCCGTCCCGATCACTTCTTGTCGTTGTTCGCGCGCTTCAAGGCCGCGCCCAGGATGTCGCCGAGCGAGGCCCCGGCATCGACCGAGCCGTACTGGGCGATCGCTTCCTTCTCCTCGGCCACTTCGAGCGCCTTGATCGATACCTGCACCTTGCGGGCGCGACGATCGAACAGGGTGACGCGCGCATCGACCTTCTCGCCGGGGGCGAAGCGCTCGGGGCGCTGGTCGGCGCGATCGCGCGCAAGCTCGGCACGGCGGATGAAGGCGGTGAGGTCGGTTCCGGCGATCTTCACCTCGACGCCGTTCTCCTTCACCTCGATCACTTCGCAGGTAACGATCGCACCCTTCTTGAGATCGGCGCCGGCGCCGCTCTCCGCCGCGAAGGGATCGCCGGCGAGTTGCTTGATGCCGAGCGAGATGCGCTCCTTCTCGACGTCGACGTCGAGCACGCTCGCCCTGACCATCTGGCCCTTCTGGTACTCCTCGAGCACCTGCTCACCGGGCCGGTTCCAATCGAGATCGGAGAGGTGCACCATGCCGTCGACCTCGCCGTCGAGCCCGAGGAACAGACCGAACTCGGTCTTGTTCTTGACCTCGCCCTCGACGATCGAGCCGACCGGGTGCTTCTCGAGGAAGACCTCCCACGGGTTGCCCATGGTCTGCTTCAGGCCGAGCGAGATGCGCCGCTTCGAGGAATCGACCTCAAGCACCATCACTTCGACCTCCTGCGAAGTCGATAGGATCTTGCCGGGGTGCACGTTCTTCTTCACCCACGACATCTCCGACACGTGGATGAGGCCCTCGATGCCCGGCTCCAGCTCGACGAAGGCGCCGTAGTCCGTGATGTTGGTAACGCGGCCCGAGAACTTGGCGTTGATCGGATATTTCGCTTCGATGTCGTGCCAGGGATCGGCAAGAAGCTGCTTCATGCCGAGCGAGATGCGGTGCGTCTCCGGGTTGACCTTGATGATCTGCACCTTCACCTGCTGTCCGATGTTGAGCACCTCGGAGGGGTGATTGATGCGCCGCCAGGCGATGTCGGTGACGTGCAGGAGCCCATCGATGCCACCGAGATCGACGAAGGCGCCGTAGTCGGTGATGTTTTTTACCACGCCGTCGATGATCTGGCCTTCGGCGAGGTTCGCCACCAGTTCGGCGCGGGCATCCGCGCGCGTCTCTTCGAGCACGGTGCGACGCGAGACGACGATATTGCCGCGGCGCCGATCCATCTTGAGGATCTGGAAGGGCTGCGACACGTTCATGAGCGGGCCGATGTCGCGCACGGGACGAATGTCCACCTGGCTGCGCGGCAGGAAGGCGACGGCGCCGTCGAGGTCGACCGTGTAGCCGCCCTTCACCGTGTTGAAGATCGTGCCGTTGACCTTCTCGTTCGCCTTGAAGGCGCGCTCGAGCTTCACCCAGCTCTCTTCGCGCCGCGCTTTGTCGCGCGACAGCACGGCCTCACCGAGCGCGTTCTCGACACGCTCGAGATAGACTTCCACGATGTCGCCGACGTTCGGCATTTCGCGGCCGGGTCCGGTGAATTCCTTGATCGCGATGCGGCCCTCGGTCTTCAGGCCGATGTCGATGACGACGAGGTCTCTTTCGAGGCCGACGACGCGGCCGGACACGACGGTGCCCTCCATCATGGCGTCGTCGTTGAAGGAGGCGTCGAGGAGAGCGGCGAAATCCTCGCGGCTCGGGTTCATTGCAGATCGGGTTGCCATTGATGCTCCTGAGGCCGCCGCGATCTTCGCGGCCGGCCGGCGCCGGCTGTTACGTGTTGCGTTCATCGTCCGCTCGGACCGGGCCTCCACGAAGGAGGCTTCGCCCGGGTTGAACCGGGGGCCAGCGCGCCGTGCCAGGCGGACGACGGGTTGTCATGCTTGTTTCGGGACGACGCGGCGGCATTCACGCCGTCGCGCGCCTCCGCCCTTCGACGAGGGCGATGGCGGCCCGGAACGCGGCGTCTATATCCAACTCCGAGGTGTCGAGCAACTGCGCATCGGCGGCCGGTTTCAACGGGGCGATGGCGCGGCCCGTGTCGCGGGCGTCGCGGGCACGGATGTCGGCAAGGACGTCGGGGTAGGCAACGCCTTCGCCGCGCGCCCTCGCCTCGCGGAAGCGGCGCTCGGCCCGTACTTCCGGGGTGGCGGTGACGAACAGCTTCACATCGGCGAGCGGGCAGATCACGGTGCCGATATCGCGCCCGTCGAGCACGGCTCCGCCCGGCTGGGCCGCGAAGTCCCGCTGCCGGGCAAGAAGCGCCTGGCGCACCGGCGCGTGGGCGGACACGCACGAGGCCGCCTCGCCCATGGCGCCGCCGCGCAAAGTGGCCTCGTCGAAAGTGGCCAGGTCGAGTACCAGCGCCGCCGCGGTTGCGGCGGCAACGTCGTCGAGCGGCAGACCGCGATCGAGGAGCGATCGTGCTACGGCGCGATAGAGGAGGCCCGTATCGAGATGCGGCAGGCGGTAGTGGGCGGCGAGCCGCTTCGCGAGCGTGCCCTTGCCCGACGCCGCAGGACCATCGACCGCAATGATCACGACAGCGAGGCCCCCATACCGCGCATCAGCGGCACGAAGGCGGGAAAGCTCGTCGCGACCATGCCGACATCGTCGACCGTCACGGGCTTGGCGCTCGCAAACCCCATCACCAGGAAGGCCATGGCGATGCGATGGTCGAGATGGGTTGCGACCGTGCCGCCGCCCGCAACGTCGCCGCCTTCGACGATGAGGTCATCCCCTTCCACGTGATGGCGCACACCATTGATTGCGAGGCCTGCAGCAACGGCGGCGAGCCGGTCGGATTCCTTCGCGCGCAGCTCGGCAAGGCCGCGCATCACCGTCGTGCCGCGTGCGAACGCAGCGGCGACAGCGAGCACGGGATACTCATCGATCATGAAGGGCGCCCGCGCGGCGGGAACCTCGACGCCGCGGAGTGCCGATGCCCGCACCACGAGGTCCGCGATCTCCTCGCCGCCTTCCGACCGGCGGTTTTCGAATCGGATGTCGGCGCCCATCTCGGCAAGTGTGATGAGCAGGCCCGTCCGCGTCGGATTGGTCATCACGCTCGGTAGGACGATCTCCGATCCAGGCACGAGAAGTGCCGCAACCAGCGGAAATGCTGCCGAGGAGGGATCGGCCGGCACGGTGATCTTCTGCGCCGCAAGGCGCGGCCGCCCCGTGAGCGCGATGCGCGCGCCATGCGTGCCGTCGGGTGTCACGATGACCTCGGCGCCGAAGCCGCGCAGCATGCGCTCGGTGTGATCGCGTGTTGCTTCACGCTCGACGACGGTGGTGATGCCTGGGGCATTGAGGCCCGCGAGCAGAACCGCGGACTTGACCTGGGCAGAAGCAACCGGCGTCTCGTAGGTGATCGGAACCGGGTCGAGCACCCCTTGCAGGGTGAGCGGCACGCGCCCGCCGTCAGCGCACGAGAGAACGCGCGCGCCCATGCGCCGCAAGGGCGTGAGCACCCGCTCCATGGGGCGCTTGCGCAAGGAGGCGTCGCCGTCGAAGGTCGCGGTGATGCCGTGGCCACCGACGACACCCATCATGAGGCGTGCGCCGGTACCGGCATTGCCAAAATCGAGCGTGGCGGTCGGCTCCAGGAGCGCGCCGATGCCGACGCCATCGACCGTCCAATGCCCCTCGCCGCGGCGCTCCACATAGGCGCCGAACTGCGCGCAGGCGCGGCCCGTGGCCAGCACGTCCTCGCCTTCGAGGAGGCCCGTCACCTCCGTTCGCCCACGCGCGAGCAGGCCGAGCATCAGCGCGCGGTGAGAGATCGACTTGTCGCCCGGTACCGTGGCACTGCCCCGCAAGACCGTCGCGCGGCTCGCAGTCATCGGTCGCGGCGGGGCATGGCTCAAGGGGTGATCCTCAATCGGTAACGAACAAAGCGCGGGGCGCTGTAGCACGCGCGCCGCGCCCTCTGGTAGGGGTCGCCCACGACCCGTTCACCTTTTCCGCGATAGAACCCTTCGAACCGCCCCATTCACCCAGCATCTCCCCGGCATGGCTCTCGTCCGCAATTTCTTCACGGTCGGCGTCGCGACCCTCGGCAGCCGCGTCATGGGGTTCGTGCGCGACGTGCTGATGGCGGCAACCATGGGCACCGGCCCCGTGGCTGACGCCTTCGTCGTCGCATTCCGCTTGCCGAATCTGTTCCGGCGGCTGTTCGCTGAAGGCGCCTTCAACTCTGCCTTCGTGCCGCTCTTCGCAAAGAAGCTCGGCAATGATGGGAAACGAGATGCCCGGCAATTCGCCGAGGATGCCCTGGCGGTCCTGTTCTGGACGCTCGCGATTCTGACTGGGATCGCAATGATCTTCATGCCGGCACTCGTCTACGTCATGGCTCCCGGCTTCGTGAGCCAACCGGAGAAGTTTGAGGACGCGGTCCTCTTCAGTCAGATTTGCTTTCCCTACCTCGCCTGCATGTCGCTAATTGCGTTGTTTGCAGGAGTACTGAACTCGGTCGGGCGTTTCGCGGCAGCAGCGTGGGCGCCGCTTCTCATGAACTTCGTGCTGGTGCTCGGCCTACTCGCTGCCGGGGCCTGGGGCTACATCGGCACGCGTGAGACCGGCATCGTGGTCTCGATCTCGGTCGCGCTCGCCGGCATCGCCCAGCTCGCCCTTCTCGTCGTCGCGACCGAACGCGCCGGCTGGACGCTCACCTTGCGCGCGCCGCGCCTCACGCCCGAAGTGAAGCGCATGTTCGCCCTCGCTGTGCCGGGCGTGATCGCGGGCGGCGTGCAACAGATCAACCTCGTCGTCGGCACCATCATCGCCTCGAGTGCGCCGGCAGCGATCTCTTGGCTCTACTACGCAGATCGCCTCTACCAACTGCCGCTCGGCATCGTCGGCATCGCCATCGGCGTGGTGCTCCTGCCCGAAATCGCACGCCAACTGCGCGAGGGCGATGCGCGCGTCGGTCACACGCAGAACCGCGCCTTCGAACTCGCCATGATGCTGACGCTGCCGGCCGCAACCGCGCTCGCGCTCGTACCGCACGCGATCATCGGCGGGTTGTTCGAGCGCGGCGCCTTCACCGCGAACGACACGCATGCCGTCGCTATCGCGTTGGCAGCCTTCGCGGCCGGTCTGCCCGGATTCGTGCTGACCAAGGTGTTCTCGCCGGGGTTCTTCGCACGCGAAGACACGACCTGGCCGATGATCTTCGCTGTGATCAGCGTCGCCGTGAACGTCGCGTTCAGCCTCGCGCTGTTCCCCCTCATCGGACATGTCGGCATCGCCATCGCGACCTCGATCGCGGGCTGGGTCAACGCGCTCCTGCTCTGGTTGGTCTTGTGGCGGCGTGGTCACTTTGCCTGGGACCGGCTGCTCACGCGGCGGCTCGGCGCAATCCTGATCGCGAGCGCGGTGATGGGCGCCGCGCTGCTCGCCCTCAACGCCGTCGCCGCGCCCTACCTTGCCACCTCGCAGTCCTTCCTCATCAAGGTCGCGGCGCTCGGCGTCCTCTGCGGCGGGGGGCTTGCCGTCTATGCGATCGTCCTCGTTCTTCTCGGCGGCGCCGATCACATGGCTCTGAAGGAAGCCTTCCGCCGGCGCAAGGGCGCGGCGCCGGTGGTCGACAGCGCTTGAATCCCCAGTATTCCACGGCCATAAGGCGCCTCCCTGTTTCGGATGATGGCCCATGACGACCTTTCCGCCGCGCGTCTTTTCCGGCATGCAGCCGACCCACACGCTGCACATCGGCAACTATCTCGGGGCCCTGCAGCGCTGGGTCGACATGCAGAAGACGCACGACTGCATCTTCTGTGTGGTCGACATGCACGCGGTCACGGTGTGGCAGGATCCGGACGACCTCTTGCGCGCCATCCGCGAGGTGACGGCGGCCTACATCGCCGCCGGCATCAATCCGAAACGCTCAATTGTGTTCAACCAGAGCCAAGTTGCCGAACATGCCGAGCTCGCCTGGGTGTTCAACTGCGTCGCGCGCCTCGGTTGGCTCAACCGCATGACGCAGTTCAAGGAAAAGGCGGGCAAGGACCGCGAGAATGCGTCCGTCGGGCTCTACGCCTATCCGAACCTGATGGCCGCCGACATCCTCGTCTACCGCGGCACGCATGTGCCGGTCGGGGAAGATCAAAAGCAGCATCTCGAACTTGCGCGCGACATCGCGCAGAAGTTCAACGTCGACTACGCCGAGCGCATCGCCGCGCTCGGGCATGGCGATGCCTTCTTCCCGCTTCCCGAGCCGCTGACGCAGGGCCCGGCACCGCGCGTGATGAGCCTGCGTGACGGCACGAAAAAGATGTCGAAGTCCGACCCATCGGACTATTCGCGCATCAACCTGACCGACGACCAGGATACGATCGCGCAGAAAATCCGGAAGGCAAAAACCGATCCCGAGCCCTTGCCGTCAGAAGAAAAGGGCCTCGAGAATCGGCCGGAGGCGGAAAACCTCGTGACGATCTACGCCGCGCTCGCGGGCGAGGCCCCGGCCGCCGTTCTCGCCGCCTATGGCGGCGGACAATTCTCGACGTTCAAGAGCGCCCTTGCCGATCTCGCCGTGCACAAGCTCGGCCCGATCGCCGCCGAGATGCGCCGGCTGCTCGCCGACACGTCGGTGATCGATCACTTCCTGCGGGACGGGGCGGCGCGCGCGCGGGCGATCGCCGCGCCGATCATGCGCGATGTGAAGGATATCGTCGGCTTCTTGCGCTGATTACTTGCCGGCGAGCACGTGGCTCGCCGAGCGAATGTACTTCTTGCCTGCTTCTTCCGCGCAGCGAACGGCATCGGGCAGGCGCTGTCCGTCGGCGCGGAGTTTCGCGAGTTTAACCAGCATGGGCAGGTTCATGCCGGCGATCACCTCGATCGGACCCTCGTCCATGATCGAGATCGCCAGGTTCGAGGGCGTGCCGCCGAATAGGTCGGTCAAAATGATGACACCCGCTCCAGTGTCAACCGAGCGGGCGGCTTCCAGGATGTCGCGACGACGACGATCCATGTCGTCGTTCGGTCCAATGCAGATCGTCGCAATGTGTTTCTGCGGCCCGACGACGTGCTCCAGAGCGGAGCGGAACTCATCCGCCAGGCGACCATGTGTAACGAGGACGAGACCGATCATTCAGAACTCGTGTCGCGGGTGACATCGAAACGTCTATGGCCCGTCACAGGGGCGACATATCTGTCCCTTTTTGCGACGCAATACAAGTGGGTGCGACGCAACATCACGCGGAAACCTCCACATCCGCACGAACGGCAGTGACTGCCAGAACCAGTCGCGCGACGGGGTCAGGCTCGTCCGGCGCGATGGCGACGCACGGAAGCCGAACTCCCTCGATCAAGCTCTCTGTTTGGTGAACAGAAGGTAAACGCTGCGACGCGACCCGATCGACGATGAGGCCGACGACGCAGATCGGCTCGTGGCGGAAGGCCAAAAGGCCGTGTCCGCGAGCTTCGATTCGCCCGGCAAGGCGTGGATCCGGCCATGCCAAGAGCCGCCCATTCACGGCCTCGACCCAAGTCTGATCGTCGGCAACGAGCCTGACGAGCGCTGGGGTTCGGGCAGGGACGATCACTGGCGGGCGCGCAAGGAGAGCGAGGGCCAGTGCTGACTTGCCCGAGCCGGACGATCCTCGGATCAGAACACCGCGCTCGCCGAGGAGAACGGTGGTCGCGTGGAGGCGCTGCGCGCTCATGCCGCCGGCAGGCGAACGACAAAGCGCGCGCCCAGAATGCGCACCCCGACCTCCGCGGAGGCGTCGTCGACCATGCGGTTCGTCGCGACGATTGTCCCGCGATGGGCCTCAACGATCTGCTTCGAGATCGACAGGCCAAGGCCGGAATTGTTCCCGAAGGCGCTCTCCGGGCGGTCGGTGTAGAAACGCTCGAAGATCCGCTCGATCGGTTCCACGCGGATGCCAGGGCCATCATCGTCAACGACAACTTCGACCACCCCGCCCTCGCGTCGAACCGTCACGCGCACCTCGGTGTCGGGCGCCGAGAAGGACTTGGCATTATCGATGAGGTTCGCAAACACCTGTCCCAGACGCATCTCATGGCCCTGCACGAACAGGGCCTTGGTGCCCAGAGCGTGCTGAACCAGCGACACCGCAATGTTCGGTTCCCCGGCACGGCGCGTGTCGTTCTGCAGCTGTGCGACCGCCGAGACAATGCGCCCGACATCGATCAGGGTCGCGCTATCGCGCTGCAGCTCGGCATCGAGGCGCGAGGCATCGGAGATGTCGGTGATCAAGCGGTCGAGCCGGCGCACGTCGTGCTGAATAATGGAGAGAAGTCGCGCGCGCGCCTCGTCGGTGCGGGCGAGCGGCAAGGTTTCAACTGCGCTGCGCAGCGAGGTGAGCGGGTTCTTGAGTTCATGCGCCACGTCGGCCGCGAAGCGTTCGATGGCTTCGATCCGGTCGTAGAGCGCTCCCGTCATGTCGCGCAGCGACTTCGACAGATGGCCGATCTCGTCGGTACGGTCGGTGAAGTTCGGGATTTCCTCGCGCGCGCGCGTGCCGCGACCGACGCGCTCGGCGGCTTCCGATAACCGGCGCACCGGCCCAGCGATCGAGGCGGAGAGCATGATCGACAGGAGCACCATCACGAGGGCGACGACAGCAAACACACGAAGAATCGCACGCCGCTCCGCATCCACGATCGAATCGATGTCGCCGGGCTGCGTCGACAGCAGCAATGCTCCGATGGTTGCACCAGAACGCTGTACAGGTGCGGCAACGGAGACGATCAGTTCCCCGCGGTCGTTGACGCGCACGATCGAATATGAGCGGCCGTCGAGGGCTTGCGCCACTTCCGTGTACGAGCGGCCCTCGCTCGCGCCAAGTTCGCGGTAGCGCGGCAAGTCGTACCGACCGAACACGACGCGCATCGTACGCCAAAGGCGGTCGAGCCAGGTCGGGCTCGGCGCATCGGGTGAGGGTTCGTTGCGTCCGACCTGGCCGCGCGTGAAGAGAAAGCGCGAGTCGATGACGAGCGTGCCATCGGCATCATAGACACGCGCGCGCAAGCGGGCCGGACCGACCAGACGGCGGATGACGGGTGCGACGCGTTCCGGGTTGATACCGAATTCGATCTGCGCCTCGTGCGAGAAGGGATCGTTCGGATCTCCGGGTTCGACGTTGAGGAGACGTTCGGGGTCGAGCGTGATCGATCCCTGGTCGACGGTCGCAGAGCCAGCAATCGCAGCGGCGATGATCTCTCCCTGGATCGACAGACTCTGCACGCGCGCTTCGATCAAGCCGGCGCGATACTGGTTGAGGTACAGGATGCCGAGAAGGATCGCGGCAAGGCCGACGAGGTTGATGACAAGAATGCGCCGCGTGAGCGAGGAGAAAACGTGCGCGCCAAGTGACCGTCCGAGCCGCGCGGCGCGCAAGCGCCATGCCCGCGCAACCCCGCTGCGGAAACCGCGCTTCGTTGCGCGGCCAGCCCAGAACGCCACGGCCAGATCAAACCTCCTTAAAGCGGTATCCGACGCCGTACAGGGTCTCGATCATCTCGAAATCCGGATCGACCACTTTGAACTTCTTGCGCAACCGCTTGATGTGGCTGTCGATGGTGCGATCATCGACATAGACCTGATCGTCATAGGCCGCGTCCATCAGCGCGTTGCGGGACTTCACCACGCCGGGGCGCTGGGCGAGCGCGTGCAGGATGAGGAATTCGGTGACGGTCAAGGTAACCGGTTGGCCCTGCCAGGTGCAGGTGTGGCGCTCGGGATCCATCTTGAGCGCACCGCGCTCCAGCACCTTGTTGGACAGGTCGCCACTCTTCGCAGTCGAGACCGCCGTTGACCCGTTTGGGTCCTTGCTGCCACCGCGACGCAGGACCGCTTTGACCCGCTCCACCAGCAGACGCTGCGAAAAGGGTTTGCGGATGAAGTCATCGGCGCCCATCTTAAGCCCGAACAGCTCGTCGATCTCCTCGTCCTTGGAAGTAAGGAAGATCACGGGCAGTTCGGATTTCTGGCGCAGGCGGCGCAGGAGCTCCATTCCGTCCATGCGCGGCATCTTGATGTCCAGGATGGCGAGGTCCGGCGGGTTCGTCTTGAAACCGTCCAGCGCCGAAGCGCCATCCGTGTAGGTCGTGATACGGTACCCTTCGTTCTCGAGCGCGATTGAGACGGAGGTGAGGATGTTGCGGTCGTCATCGACCAGGGCGATCGTGGGCATGGAACCTCGCGGTGTGCCTCGGGGAACCGGGACATTAGAACGAAGCGGGGCCGAATTGTGACAGAGAGCGCCGATAAGGGAAAGCCAAAAGGGCGGACCGCGGTGTCAGAGTCGCGCGGGTCCTCGATCACCGACCCGAAACTCGACCTTCCGGAGGGCGCTGCCCGCCCCTTCGACGCCCCGGGCCTCGCCAAGATGCTCCTGCGGACGCGCCGCGCGGGCGCGCTCGCGACGAACGACCCGGAATCGGGCCATCCACTCGCAACGCTCGTCACGGTTGCGACCGATGTCGACGGCGCGCCGCTCCTCTTCCTCTCAGGGCTGTCGCTGCATACGCGCAATCTCATGCGCGACGGGCGCGGCTCACTCCTCCTCGCTGAAACGGGCAAGGGCGACCCGCTTGCCTATCCGCGTCTGACGCTCGTCGGGGGTTTCACCCGGACTGACGCTGCAGCCCTCAAGCGGCGCTTTCTCGTGAAGCATCCCAAGGCACAACTCTATGCCGGATTGCCGGACTTCGCGATCTGGCGTCTCACCGTCACGGGTGTCCACCTCAATGGCGGCTTCGCCCGGGCCGCCGCTTTGGCCCCCACCGACGTTCTTCTCGATCTTTCGGGCGCGGATGCTCTGATCGCGGCCGAGGCGGATGCCATCGCGCACATGAACAGCGACCACGCGGACACGGTCGCGCTCTATGCAACCGAGCTCGCGGGCGAGGCGCCCGGCGCTTGGGTTGTAACCGGGATAGACCCCGAAGGCCTCGATCTTGCTGCCGGGGATCGCACCACCCGCGTGCCGTTCCCGCGCCGGGTGGCGACGCCGGGCATTCTTGCCAAGGTTCTCAAGGAGATGGCGACAGAGGCGCGCAATCGACCTCCCCGTTGAAACGCGCGGGGAAGGGGGTCGCACGGAGCCTTCACCACGTTCCGAGACGGGGAAGAAGCGCCAAAGCCCCCGCCATTGATCCTACGCCGTCTTTTCTTTACAGAGCGCCGACCGTGGAGTTCGGGTCCGACGCGACAGGCTTCGTCTGCCCGAGGAGGGGCTCCGACAGCGGCCATTCGTCAGGCGGAGGTTCATCGTGATCGAAACCGGCATTGTGAACGGCGCCGCACGGGCCGATAGCTTCGGTCTCCGCAACCTTGCCGCCATTCACTGGAACGCCAGCGAAGCGACGCTCTACGAAGCCGCGGTGGCGCGGGGTGAGGCTCGCACCGTCGCGAGCGGCGCCCTCGTTGCCGGAACCGGCGCGCATACGGGCCGTTCGCCCAAGGACAAGTTCGTCGTTCGCGATGCCGCGACCGAGAACGAAGTCTGGTGGGACAACAACGCAGCGATGACGCGCGACGCCTTCGACGCGCTCATGGCCGACATGCTCGCCCACGCCGAAGGCAAGGAGCTGTTCGTACAGGACCTGTTCGGCGGCGCCGACCCGAAATACCGCCTCAACGTGCGCGTCTATGTCGAGAAGGCATGGCACGCGCTCTTCATCCGCCATCTCTTGCGCCGGCCCGATCGGCTCGAACTGGCGGACTTCGTGCCCGAGATGACGATCCTGGATCTTCCTTCCTTCAAGGCGGATCCGAAAAAGTACGGCGTGCGCTCGGAAACGGTCATCGCCTGCGACTTCACGCGCAAGATCGTGCTCATCGCCGGCACGGCCTATGCCGGCGAGATGAAGAAGTCGGTCTTCACGTTCCTGAACTATTTGTTGCCCGCGCGGGGCGTAATGCCGATGCATTGCGCGGCGAATGTCGGCTCGCGCGGCGATGCAGCCGTGTTCTTCGGCCTGTCCGGCACGGGTAAGACCACGTTGTCGGCGGACAAGAATCGCGCGCTCATCGGCGATGACGAGCACGGCTGGGGCGATGACGGCATCTTCAATTTCGAAGGCGGCTGCTACGCCAAGATGATCAAGCTCTCGCGCGAGGCGGAGCCGGAGATCTACGAGGCCGTCTCGCGCTTCCCCGCCGTGCTCGAGAACGTGACCATCGATCCGATCACGCGGCTCCCCGATTTCGACGATGGCGCACGCACGGAGAACACGCGCGGCGCCTACCCGCTCGAATTCATTCCGAATGCGTCCGAGTCCGGGCGTGCCGGCCATCCGAAGAACATCGTGATGCTCACCGCCGATGCCTTCGGCGTGATGCCGCCGATCGCGAAACTCACGCCGGCGCAAGCGATGTATCACTTCCTCTCGGGCTACACGGCGAAGGTCGCCGGCACCGAACGCGGTGTGACCGAACCTTCCGCAACCTTCTCGACCTGCTTCGGCGCTCCGTTCATGCCGCGCCATCCGTCCGCCTATGGCGAGATGCTCAAGCGCCTGATGGCCGAGCACGGGGTCGATTGCTGGCTGGTCAACACCGGCTGGACCGGCGGGTCCTACGGCACCGGACGGCGCATGCCGATCCAGGTGACGCGCACGCTTCTCAACGCTGCGCTCGACGGTTCGCTCAAGGGCGCCCAGTTCCGCACCGATCCCTATTTCGGCTTCACGGTGCCGACCTCGGTTGCTGGCGTGCCGCCGCATATCCTGAACCCGTTCAAGACGTGGCAGGACAAGGCCGGCTTCGATGCGACCGCGCGCCGGCTCGTCGGCATGTTCCGCGACAATTTCGCGAAGTTCGAAGCGCACGTCGACGTCGACGTAAAGGCCGCCGCGCCGACGATCCGCCTCGCTGCGGAGTGAGATGGAGCCTCAGCCACGCGAAACACTTGCGAGTTCTCTGGAACCCGTTTTGACAATCGCGGACGGCACGTGTCCCGCGCGCCTCAGCTTGCGCGCACCTCCTGCACCTCGGGCACGAAGTGCCGGAGAAGATTCTGGATGCCGCCGCGCAGCGTTGCCGTCGAGGACGGGCAGCCTTGGCACGAGCCGCGCATGTTGAGGTAGACGATGCCATCGGCATATTTGCGGAAGGTGATGTCGCCGCCATCCTGCGCGACCGCCGGGCGCACGCGCGTCTCGAGGAGTTCCTTGATCGTTTCGACGATCTCGGCGTCCTTCGGGTCGAATTCCTCTTCCCCCGCCTCTTCGGGCTTCGCCGTGTTCATCACCGGCTGGCCCGACATGTAGTGTTCCATGATGACGCCGAGGATCGCGGGCTTGAGATGCGGCCACTGCGCCTCGCCCTTCGTCACCGTGATGAAGTCGGGCCCGAAGAAGACGCCGGTCACGCCAGCGATGCCGAAGAGCTTGCCGGCGAGCAGCGATTGCGTCGCGGCTTCCGCCGGATCGCGGAAGTCGCGCGTCCCCGTGCCGAGGACGTCGCGGCCGGGGAGGAACTTCAACGTCGCCGGATTGGGGGTCGCTTCGGTCTGAATGAACATGAGAACCTCCTCGGGCGGTCAAGACGCCTGGGACGGCGGAGTGTAGCGCGGATTCGACGATCTTCGTAGCGTTCGCAACCACAGATCGGGCGTGACGCGCCCGCCGTCAAGGGTCAGGCCAGCGCATCGATCTCGTGATCGGTCAGATCACCGGGCACGATGGTGATCGGGATCGGGAAGGTGCCGGAGGCCTTGCCCGCCAAGGTCGAGACCAGGGGTCCGGGCCCTTCGCGTCCCGTGCCGGCGGCAAGGACCAGGATCGCAACGTCCTCGTCCTCGGCAATGACGGTGGCGATCACCTCGGCCTTGTCGCCTTCGCGCACGAGACGCTCGGGCTCGATGCCTGAGACGGCGCGCGCGCGGGCGGAGGCTGCTTCCAGCGCGGCCTCTGCAGCATCCTTCGCCTCCTGCCGCATCATTTCCTCGACGCCGCGCCAGGTCTGCCCGTCCGGCGGTTCGGTGATGGCGAGCATCAAGACTGAACCGCCGGTCGACTGCGCACGCCGCGAGGCAAAGTAGATGGCGCGGTCGCACTCCACCGTGTCGTCCACCACGATCAGGAACTTTCGGCGGTGGCCCGGCTCCGTCGAGCGGCGCCGGCTGCGGCGCGGCGTCGTATCGTCCATGCCAGTGACCCTATCGCTGACCCCTGAAGGTGCATCATGGCCTGCAGGGGCCGTGCCCGGCAACTGGGCCACCCACTTGAAGATGGATCGTTGTGAGCGCAAGGTGCGCGCCCCGAAGTCTCGATGTCCGACGTCATCCCTCCTGACGCGTTTTCGCGTGAACTTGCCATCACCAACAAGCGCGGCTTGCACGCCCGCGCCTCGGCCAAATTCGTGCAGGTCGTCGAGCGCTATGCGGATTCGGCGACGATTTGGGTCTCACGCGCCGGAGAAACGGTCGGCGGCATGTCGATCATGGGTTTGATGATGCTTGCAGCCGGCCCCGGCACGTCGATCGTCATTTCTGCCCATGGCCCGCAAGCCGCCGCAGCGTTGGAGGAACTCGTCGCCCTCGTGGCCAACCGATTCGGAGAGGACGAGTAGTATATTTGAATATCAAATCCTTCATCGAATGATTATTTATTTCAAAAATTCTTTTGCGCTCCCTATGTCTAACCTAGCGCCACGCGCTGATCCGCACTGGGACAATGGAGCTGTAGCCATGACGACCCATGCCACCATCGATCCGAAAACCGCAACCGCGCTCAGTGCTGCCGTGCCGATCACGGTCGCCTATGGCGACGGGATTGGGCCAGAGATCATGAAAGCTTCTCTCAAGGTGTTGCAGGCGGCCGGTGGGCGCCTTGCGATCGAGGAGATTGCCATCGGCGAGAAAGTCTACACCGCCGGCAATACGGCCGGGATCGAGCCCTCCTCCTGGGACTCCTTGCGGCGCACGAAGGTCTTCTACAAGGCGCCGATCACGACACCGCAGGGTGGGGGCTTCAAGTCGCTCAACGTTACGGTGCGCAAGACGCTCGGCCTCTACGCGAACGTTCGACCGTGCGTCGCCTATGCACCGTTCATCGCGACTAAGCATGGCGGCATGGACGTCGTCATCGTGCGAGAGAACGAGGAAGACCTCTACGCTGGCATCGAGCATCGGCAGACCGATGAGGTCTATCAGTGCCTCAAGATCATCTCGCGGCCGGGATGCGAGAAGATCGTGCGCTATGCCTTCGAGTACGCCAAGGCGAATGGGCGCAAGAAGGTGACCTGCTTCACCAAAGACAACATCATGAAGCTCACCGACGGCCTGTTCCACAAGGTCTTCGACGAGATCGGGGCCGCTTATCCCGACATCGAAAAGGAGCACTGGATCGTCGACATCGGCGCAGCGAAGCTTGCCGACAAGCCCGGACAATTCGATGTCCTCGTGATGCCGAACCTGTACGGGGACATCCTTTCCGACATCGCGGCCGAGATCGCAGGCTCGGTCGGCCTCGCGCCCTCTTCCAACATCGGCGAGCACTGCGCCATGTTCGAGGCGATCCACGGCTCGGCGCCCCGCCGCGCCGGGCAGGACGTGGCGAATCCGTCCGGCCTGCTCCTCGCTGGCGTGATGATGCTCGTGCACATCGGGCAGCCGGAGGTGGCGGAGAAGGTACACAACGCCTGGCTTGCGACCATTGAGGATGGCGTGCACACCTACGACATCTTCGATCCGGCGGTGTCGAAGGAGAAGGTCGGCACGTCCGCTTTCGCCGATGCGATCATCGCGCGCCTCGGCCAGATGCCGAAGACCATGAAGCCGGTGCGCTATGGCGCGGGCAAAGGGTTCGAACTCAAACCTTATGTGCGGACCTACACTCCAGCCGTGAAAAACCTCGTCGGCATCGACGTCTTCGTGAACCATCTCGGTAATGCCGACGAACTCGCGCCGCGCCTGCAGAAAGCGCAGAATGGCGCGTTCGAACTCACGATGATCACCAATCGCGGCGTGAAGGTATGGCCGGGCGGTCTGCCCGAGACCTTCTGCACCGATCACTGGCGGTGCCGTTTCATGGCGAAGCCAGGCAAGCAGCTTAACAAGGCGATGATCGCCGAGCTCCTCGCACGGCTCGCGCAGGACGGCGTCGATTTCGTGAAGACCGAGCATCTGTTCACCTTCGACGGCGAACCGGGCTTCTCACTCGGCCAAGGGCAGTGAACGCCGGCCCTGTGAAACGACAAGGGGCCGCGAGAGGCCGCCCTTACCGTTTGCGGGCGACGAGCGCTGCGACCAGGTGCTTTTGAGCGACGGGGTTCATAGCCGATAGTGCAATTATTGCACGCTCGGCCAGCCGCACGAACTTCTCGACATCGAACGGACGCTCTAAGCTGCTACCCGAGGGCACGCGAACGTTGAACCAGATGTAGGCGAACCGCTCGTCTCCGAAGGCCCGCAATGCAGCCTGAGCGCGATTGGCAGCATCAAGGGACACCGTAACCGGAATTGCCCGGTGTCCCTCCGCAAACTCGACGTCTACGTATGTTGAGGGATCACCGTCATGGTCATCGGCGACGCGCACGTTCAGCCCGGCAAAACCATCTGCGCCAAGCTCGCGCTGCAGCACTGGAGCAATGACGCCACGTGCCTGATCAAGAATCAGTATGGGTATATTTCCGACTTTTAAGGATAGCACGAAGAGGTGGGTGCCGCACTTGCTTCCTTGCGCTCCTCAGACTGCCGCGCTCACCTGAATCTCGACGAGCATCTCCGGCGCCGCGAGCTTCGCTTCGACGGTCGCGCGCACAGGCAGCGCGTTCTGGTCGACCCATTCGATCCACGCTTCGTTGACACCGGCGCGATGACGGATGTCGCTCACCCAGATATAGGCGGTCAGCAGCTTTTTCTTGGACGTCCCGAATTCCTTGAGGACCTTGTCGATCGTCTTCAGGATCTGCTTCGCTTGTCCCTTCGCGTCCTGATTGAGATTGTCGGCGACGATGCCAGCCGTGGTGACGACACCGTTGTAGATGACGCCGTGAGAGAGAAGCTTGTTGTCGTCGAGCTTGACGCGCTTGATGGTCATGGAAGGCCTCTACGAGATGAACGGCCCTCTCTTACGCATGGTGGTGCGGTTGGGCAAAGGGAATCCGCGAACAACCGACCTGAGGATGCCGCGCGCCGCGGCGCACCGCGGCCCTGCCGACAGGTGCAGCTCATCGGTCGCGTCCGCGCAGGCATCGAGCGTCACGTTCGCCACGGAACCGCGATGACCGCCGAAATCCCGGCCGCAGCTCGGTGCACAGGCCGTCCACCGGATAGAGATCAAAGAAGCCGGCTCGAAGACGAAATCCACCTGATCGAACCCGTGGCGCGCGGCGGTGTCATCCGGATCGCGCGGGAAGGAACTTCGGAACCGCGCGGTGCGGCAGTTCGCGGTCAAAGGAGATCGCGGGCAGGGCGCGCGGGACGCAATCATCGGCATCCTCGCAGTTTGGGCCCAAGCCGCACTGTCACGCGGATGCAGACAGAGAACGGCACGGCCGACACGGCCGGTACTCGCAACCGCACGCGCAGAAGCCTTCTTGATGCTCTATGGGCGACGCTGTACCACATCAGGCGACCATGGGCCGCTGCGGACCGTCGGGCACGTTACGTCAACGCGCTCCGCCGCAAGTTGCAATCAGCGCCATCATGTGTGTCGGCACCGGCGCCTCGATGTTGATCGGTGCTTTCTTGGCGTAGAGCGGCACCTCGATCGCGCGGGCGTGCAGGTGCAAGCGCCGATCGATTCCCCGCGCGGGACCCCCACCATAGACGCCATCGCCCACGATCGGGCAGCCGAGATGGGACATGTGCACGCGCAATTGGTGCGTACGCCCCGTTTCAGGATTGAGTTCCAAGAAGCTGACGCCCGCTCCCTTTCCGAGCACGCGCCAATGAGTGAGCGAAGGAAGGCCCGACTCATCGACCTTCATCCACCAAGACCGTCTGTCGTGGCTCCTGCGCGCAAGCGGCGCCGCGCACAGTCCTTCATCGGCCGGGGGGCCACCCGCGACGATGGCCCAGTACGTCTTCCGCACGGCACCGGACGCGAAGAGCTCGCCTAGACGCGCCGTCGCCTTGCGATGCCGCCCGAGCACGAGGCAGCCGGAGGTATCCTTGTCGAGCCGATGCGCCAAGGCGGGGTCGTGCGGCAGCCCGAAACGCAAGGCCGCGAGGTGCTTCTCGAGATGGTCACCCCCCTTCGGGCCCGCATGCACTGGTAGGCCCGCCGGCTTGTCGATCACCAGCATGAACGCGTCGCGGTAGAGAAGCCGCGCGAGAAGGTCATCCGCGGTCATCTTGAGCTGTCCCTGCCGCAGTGGGGTCGCATCCTGCCTTCAGTCGGTGACAACCCGACCTCCGTTCCGGCCTGCCAGCGTCAGCAAGGAGGCTCTGCCCGATCCGCCTCTCGGCGATCGCGCCAAGCCGCAAGGCCCGCAATCCCGCGGTCTGCTCCTCACTCGCCGTCACCGGAGATTTGCCGACCATGTCCCGCTCCTGCGAACCAGGGCCAAGACGGAATCACGGCCAACATCCATTGGCCAGCCAGGTCAAACCTGCTTAGACCCCGTCACGGTTTTCCGGTCTCTCGACCTTGGAGGCTTGCAGATTAAGGAGGCCAGGGCGCCTGCATCGCAGCCCGTTTCCGCTCGATGATCTGCTGCGAGCTGCGCTCAAGGTAATAGGCGACGGTCTCCACCCGAATCTTGATCGAGCCCGCCGGCTTCGTCGAGTCCAGTTCCTGGAAGGAGAAGAAGAGTGTGCCGGAGCGCTCGACGATCTGTTGAACCGGCGTGAACGTCGGCTGATCCATGCCGCATTCGTAGCTGGTCAGCCGGATCGCGCAGCTGATCCACGGTACGCGGGCGGCGACCTTGGCGCCCCACAGGATCTCGTTGGTGTTGGCGCTGTAGGACGACGGCCAGACGTCGCTGACATCGAACGGCGAGCGGATGATACCGGCGCGGACTTCCTCGCCGAAGATCCACTCCATCAAATCGTCGTCGATCGGGAAGTATTGCATCCACAGGATCGGGTAGCCGTAGGCTTGGAGGTCAGCCTCGATCTCATGTCCGATGCCGGCGTCCATGTGGTAGGGGCGCGCCAGCACCATGATTGCCGGGCGGTCCTCGCGCGCGCACCATTCCAGCATCTTGCGGCTCTTGGCGCGGAGGGCGGCATTGAAGGCTCGCAGCGTCCGGTAGCCCTCCTGCACCGCCTCCCCGGTCTCCTCCGGGGTGAGACCGTCGAGCACGTCGGCGAGAGATTCGTAGAGCTGGCGCGGCACCAGTTTCGGCTCCGCCATGGTTACCAGCGGCGAGATGTGGCGGATGCCGTTTTCGGCGAAGACGTCCGTCTCCTTGATGAACCCGGCCTTGATGGTCTCAGGCGCGGCCATGACGCGCGGGCAGGCGAGGGAATCGGAGACATGGCCGAGCAAGAAGGAATCGAGGGAATAGATCATCGGCGAGAAGAGGATGTCGATCTTGCGCTTCTGGCCGAAGATGAGTTCGCCGTAGTGGCCGGCGCCGCACTTCACCGGGTAGCAGCAGTCGACCGTGCCACGGCCGCGGCCGTATTCCCGCATCTGCTCCTCCGAGGTATCCCCGGAGAAGATGATGCGGTTGCTGGGGACGCCGAGCGCGCTAAAGAAGCCAAGCCAGAATTGGTGCGTGGTCCAGATGTTGAGAAGCTTAGGGATGCCGATCCTGAGCTTGCTCCGCGCCTGCCGCACTGTCTGCCTCTCCGGCAAAAGCCCTGCGGAAGGCTTGGGCACGAACCATCTCGCCAATGTTTGGATAGGCACGCCGCCGCTCCTCTATGTCGGCTTTGACCACCTTCATCTCGTTCACGTCCTCAAGCAGACCCTTGGGGCACGAGTTGCCGCTGATCACCCGCTCCCAGCCTTGCTCAACCGGAACCTTGCTCCATGGCCGCCCCTTGGCGCCGGGCAGTTCCACGTCGACAAAGGCACGCTTGCAGTTGACCGGGCACCAGCGGCAGATCGTCTTCTCACTGGTGGTGGTGCGGTAGTTCAACGCTTCGATGCGCTCGAAGCCGCGGAACTTGCTGGGCTTGTCCGGGGCCCAGGCTTCGAGCGCGCAGAGTGCCGCGCCGATGGCGCCGGCTTCGCCGGAATAGGGGTGGATCAGAACCTCCGCGTCCGGAACCTTGGCAGTGATGAAGTCAACCTGCGCCTTGACCACAGCGAGGTTGCGGTGGGTGCCGCCCTGGAGCACGAATCGCCGGCCGACGGCGCGGAGGTTCTGGAGCTGTCCGGCATAGATCCAGACGTTGAGCGGCAGCACGGCGGCGAGCGACGCCATGATTTCTCCCGCCGACCAGCCTTTGCGCTGCTGGTTGACGATGTCGGACTGGAGGAAGACGCCACAGCCCATGGCAAGCGCCGGCATCGCCTTCGCCTCGAACGCCTTGTCGGCATAATCCTCCAGCGGGATGCCGTAGCGCTCGGCAACCCCCTGAAGGAACGCGCCATTGCCCGACGAGCACTGCGAATTGAGCCGGAAGTCCGACACCGTCCCCTGGCGCAGAATCATGATCTTCACGTCGGTTCCGCCGACGTCGCAGATCACGTCCGCCTCAGGGAACACGTGCAGCGCCGACTTGGCGTGGGCCACGGTCTCGACCACGCCGACATCGGTGCCGAGGATGTCCTTGAGCAGGTCCTTGCCGTAGCCGGTCAGTGCCAGCGCAGCAACCTCCCCAACGCCGCCGGCGCGGATGTCGCGGAACAGCGCCTTGGCATCCTCGACGGGATTGCCCTTTGACTGAACATAGGCGGAGTAGAGCAGCTCCTTGTCTTCGGAGAGCACCACGGCCTTGACGGTGGTGCTGCCGAAATCGCACCCGACGAACAGGGGGCCGTCCAAGCGCTTGGACGTGCCAGTGCGGTTTGCTGGCGCACCGTTGGTCTTGCCGTCGACATAGCGGGCGCGGAAGTCGGAAAGGTCGTTGGTGCCGCGCACGAGCCCCTTGGCGCCGTTCTTCGCCTTCTCCTGATGCTGGCCTTCCTCGATCCACCAGGTCAGCCGCCCGGTGCCGACATAGCCGCCGACGCCGTGCGCCTCGCCCTTGCCGATCTCGATGCAGCCCAGCGCCGCGTAGTAGAGTGCGTCCTCCGGGACCTCGATGCACTCGGCGGGCGACTTGCCGTCCGGCAAGACCGCCTTGCGGTCGAGCCACAGTTTGGCGAGGTGGTGGCACCAAGCCTGCTGCAGGCCGGTGAAAAACAGGTTGGGCCCGCCGAGGAGAAGCACCTGCGGCGTCGGCGTGTTGCCTTTGGTGAGCGTCGCGAGGTTCTGGTAGACAACCGCCTCGAACAGGCTGGCGATGATCTCGTCCACTGGCACGCCGCCCTTGAGCAGCGTGTTGGCGTCAGTCTCGGCGAAAATCCCGCACTTGGAGCTGATCTTGTGGAGGCTCAAACCGTCGTAGGGCATCTTCGCCAGGTCTTCCGGCTTGATCCGGAGTTTACGCGCGGTCTTTTCGATGAAGGTGCCGGTGCCGCCGGAACAGGCGGACTGCATGTAAACCTGTTTGGCCTTGCCGTTGGCCGACGGCTTCAGGAAGATTGTCTTCATATCTTCGCCGCCGATCTCGGAGACGAAGTTCACGTTCGGGTGGAGCTTTTCCACCGCGGCGGCGACGGCGACCACTTCCTGTACAATCTTGCCGCCGACCAGCGGCCCGATCATCCCGGCGCCTGAGCCGGTGAAGAAGATGAGGTCTTTTCCGGCGGTGAAGCCGCTCTCCCGTTCGATCCGGCCGAGGAACTCGCGCACCATTTCGGCCTGTTTGGTGTTGTGACGCTGATAGTCGCGCCACAGCACACGGTCGTCCTCGACGGCCAGCGCCTTAACCGTCGTCGAGCCGACGTCCATGCCGACAATCTTCATGCCGCTCTCCGCTGCGACTTCATCCCGGCGACGTGAATGAGGAAGTTGGCAGCGGTGCCAGCCACCCCTTCATGCGGCACACGATAGGTGGCGCGCTTCACGTGCGGGTTGGCGTCGGCGATCTTCTTGGCGTCCTCCGGCGTCAGCCCGGTTCGCTCCATCGCCTCGACATACTCGCGCACCGCCCGCTTTTTGGCCTCGGTCAGGATCATTTGGCAGCGCGACAGGGCGTGAATCTCGGCGTCGCCCTTGATTTCGATCGGCGCGTAGAGGAGGTCGGGGTACCTGCCGATGGCGCCCGCCATGGCCCCGATCGACATGGTGTTGGGCATGCAGGCGTAGGGCGACAGTTCGCAGATCATGTGGGCGCGCTTATGCTTGTGGGCCCACAGCGCCTTGCCGACCAGCATGTCGCCCTCTCCCCCCGACAGGCGGTGGTGGAAGAAGGGCGCCGCCAGCTCGCGCAGTTCGTACTGGTCGGGGATGTCGTGGGGGATGTCGTTGAGCGCCGCGCGCAGGCGGTCATAGACCCAGCGGAAGGCCTTCTGGACCCCCTTCACCGCCGTGATCTTGGCGCCGGCGTAGCGATCGATCCCGCGATACTCCTCGAAGTTCTGAACGTAGAACCGCATCCAATAGTCGATCCACACCGCGATCGACGCAGGGTGGACCTCGGCGCCTTCGGCTTCGAGCCAACTGTGGATGTTGTAGTTGGGTTCGCCCTCGACGGTCTGCAGGTAGAATTCGCCAGTGATCTTGACCATCGGCTTGCACTGCAGCCGGTCGACCTCGATCGCGTCGAACTTCTTCTTCACTTCGCGCAGCGCATTCACGAAATAATCGGTGGAAAGGTGCCAGACGAGCGTGCCCCACTTCTTGCCCCGACGTGGCCGTTTGCGAAAGACCTCGCAGAGATAATCGACGCTTTCCTCGACCGCGCGGTTGGTAGCACCTGCCTCCACCTCGTAGGGCCGCACCCGGTATTCGAGGCTCTGGAGCACGTCGGTGCACAGCACCGCCCACAGGCCGCCGAGCGTGAAGGTCATGTCGATCTTGAGCCCGCCGCCCTCCGGGGCACCCTGGTCCAGCTGGTCCTGGGCCATCAGGAACATGCGGAAATCCTCAAGTCCGAGGTTGCGCAGCGCCAGCTCGTAGCTCTGGTGGTACTGGCCGAAACGGCAGGCGCCGCAGGAGCCAGCGGTGATGTAGGCGAACTTCTTGGCAACGTTCTCTTTGCCGATCTTGTCGGACTGGTCGCGCAGGAAGTTGGCAAGGTTCCCGGCCGTGAAACTGGTCGGGCAGCACTGGCCGATATCGGCCAGTTCGCGGCCGGTGAGAAGATCGGCCTTGGTCGCCGGCGGCAGCGGCCGTGCCTTGTAGCCCAGGTTCTCGAACAGCGCCTGCAGCACCCGCTCAGCACGCCAATGCAATCCGCCGAACAGGATCTCGACCCCGCCGATCTCTGTCTTCGTCAATGGTTTGGGTCGGTAGGCGCGGTAGTGAGGCTGGGGCACGGGCACGCGTATCTCCTTAGGTCGAAGCCACAGAGGAGTTTCAGCTAAGGTTGCATTCTATGCTGGAATTCGCAACCGGCGGTCCGGTTTGGGCCAACAACGCCATGCCTTCGTCAGTAAAGTCGCCCGACACGATCGCATCATGCGAGACACGGCATGCGCCACCTGAGCTTCTTCAGACGTCCTCGCCTTTCTCCAGCTTGGCGCGGTCTTTCAGATACATCTCGCGCTCCCGGATATAGTCTTCCGTCGTGCGCGGCGCCGGGCGCTGCGGTGGGCCATAAGGGTCGAAACCCTCATTGGTGACAGCTTCGAGGCGGCAATTCTCGCACATGCGGATGACGTCGATGCGCTTTTGCATGGCGCCGGAGAACATCCAGTGCTTGCCCTCAAGCTTGGCGACGATCTTCTCGACCGTCGACTTCGTCCCGAACGGCTTGCCGCAGGCGATGCAATGGTACGGCTCTTCTTCCTTGACTGTGATCGGCGCGGCGTTGAAGGCGGGGAAGTTCAGGCGTGGTTCAAGCGAGATGATTTTTTCGGGGCACGTCGCCACGCACAGCCCGCACTGCACACAAGCATCTTCCTTGTACTTGAGCATCGGCCGCTCGGGATTGTCCGACAAGGCCTGCGTCGGACACGCCGCCACGCAGGAGAGGCACAGCGTGCAGCCGTCGACATTGATGTTTAGTCCGCCGAACGGGGCGCCGGACGGCAATGGTACAATGTCGATGGGCATGGGGGCGGCGCGGTGAAGCTCGCGCATGGCGAGGTTGAGCAGGTTGCGCTTGGCGCCGGTCACGGCGAAGCTGCTGGGCTTGGCGCTTGGCGTGGTCGCCAGTGGCGCGCGAAGCGTGGCTACGAGCGCGTCGGGATCATCCGTTTCGATCGTTGTGACCCCACCACTTCCGTATCCCAGCGCAGATAGAGCGATTTCTGCAACGGCGAGCGTGCGACGGATGCCCTCGATGTCGTGCTTGGGCTTGGCCCGCAGGAGGAGGCGAACGCCTGCCGCGCCATAGGCGAAGGCGGCTGCAAGCGCTTCGAGCCCCACCTGGGTGACCTCGTTGACCTCGAGCGGCAGCACATGCGCGGGCAAGCCGTCGCTGAAGCGCGCAGCCGCATCAATCAGCGCCGCTCCGTGGTCGCCGTCGTGCAGGAGAACGATGGCATTGGCACCGCCTGCCTGGCGATAGGTCGTGATCAGCGCGCGCAGCTTGCGCAGAAGCGCATCGGCGTGCGGGAGTGCGTACTCCGCGGCGCCGGTCGGGCAGACGGCAGCGCACGCGCCACAGCCGGCGCACACGGCCGCGTCGATGACGACGGCATCGCCGCCAGGCGAGATCGCGCCCGTCGGGCACAGCTCGAGGCAGCGCGTGCATCCCGTCTTCTTCGAGCGGGAATGCGCGCAGAGATTGGGGCGGAACTCGATGAAGCGCGGCTTGTCGAAGGTGCCGACGAGGTCGGCCGTGGCGAAAACCGCTTCGGCCACCGCGACGGGACTCGCCGGGTCGGCGCGCACGTAGCCCGGACGCAACTCGGATGCGGGAAAGAGGGGGGGTGCTCCCGTAAGGTCAAGGACGATGTCGCAGGTTGACACCGCTCCGTCGCGCTTCGTCCCGAAGACATAGGCATTCCGCGACGACGGCGAGGGCTCGGCAAACCCGTCGATGGTCAGTTCGAACTGGCCGAGATGGCCTTTCGCGGTACGGACACGCCCGGCCCGCACGGGGTAAGCCGTGCGTCGTGGTGGCAGGATGCCGTCGCTCGCGGCGAGCAGCACGGTGACGTCGAGCCGGTCCTTCAGCTTCTCCGCGGCGGCGATGGCCGTCTGATCGCGACCCAAGATGAGCACGACGCCTTCACTTTCGAGCGTGACGATCGGGACGGGTTCGGCCGTCTCGACGGCGGCGGCGACGAGGGCGGCCATTTTCGGCCCGGCGGCGCCTGCTTCGCTCGACCAGCCAGCGGTCTCGCGGATGTTGGCATAGGTGACCGGAATCGTACGCTGATCGTCTTCGAGCGTATCCTCGAACAGCGGCGCCTCTTGCGTGCAGCCGACGATGAGGCCGTCGGCCTTGGCGGCGATCGCGCGAAAGCGGCCGATCTCGGCGCGGCACAGCTGGGTTGCACCTTCGACCTTGGCCCCCTTGCAGGCGGCCGCGATGCGCTCATCGTCCGGGGCCATCGTCCCTTCGCAGGAGCACAATAGAATCGTACGGCGCGAGATGTCGGTCATCGTGGCGAGTTCTCCCCCGAAAGCGGGAGGTGCGGTCCCCCGTCGTTGCGGACTTATCGGCGTGTCCTATAACTGACGCAAACAAACAACAACGCCCCGGGCGAGGGGGCGTGCGGCGTGGGCGCTGCGCGGGAGAGGACATGACGACGGCCGCTTTCGATGTCGGGACCGGCGCGGCGATGCTCGATTTGCCGCCACTCTTCTCGGAAATCGCTCTGCGCGAACTGGGCGATGCGTTCGCGCATGCCCGGGACATCGCTGCGACGCGGGGGGCGGGCACGCTCGTTTGGGTGCGACGATTCGACGTCGCGGAATTCGCCGTGGTCCTGGAGCCCGACGAGCCGCTCGCCGCGGCGCGGCGTGCGCTGTATGTCGGTCTGGCCGCCATGGGCGATGCGCTCGCGAGCTATGTGCCGCCGGAGAAACCCGTCACATTTGATTGGCCGGACCAGATACGTCTCGACGGCGCCATCGTCGGTGGCGGGCGCATCGCGTGGCCGCACGGGACCGCCGAGACGGAAGTGCCGGCCTGGATGGTTTTCGGCGGCATGCTGCGCACCGTCGTGCTCGGAGAAACCGAGAGCGGCTTCTTCAAGCTCGGTTCCGCGCTCGAGCTCGAAGGCGTCGCTGCGCCCGAACCGAAGATCCTGATCGAGAGCTTCGCGCGCCATCTCATGCTGCATGTCGATGCCATCGGCGAGCGCGGCTTCAAGAAGGTCGGCGAGCAGTGGCTGGCGCGCTTGCCGCGCGAGACGGGCGTGCGCCGCGCCATCGATGGAAACGGCGACCTGCTTGTCCGTCGTGCGGGCGTCACAGGGGCGGCGGAACGTTCGCCGCTGCTGTCGCGGCTCGCCAGCCCGCCGCAATGGCTCGATCCTGAGACCGGGATGCCGTGGCTATGAAGCTTCTGCGCACCATTCGCCTCGATCCGTCGGATAGCTTCGTCTTCGACCTTGCGGCCGCTGCTGGCGAATGGGCGGTGCCCGGATCGTTCCTGTTCTGGGACCGCGATCCGACGACGTTCGTCGGCAAGGAGCGCACGGCGTTCCGTGCGGGCTTTCTCGGCATCGTGTCGTTCGGTTTCTCCACGCTTGCTGTGGTGCACGAGGTGACGGAAGCCGAGCGCGAGGCCGCGGTGCAGCTCCTCGCCGAGCAGTTCGTCGCCCGTCTCGGGGCTCCGGACGTCGCGACGGCACTGCCAGCCGCACGCGAAGAGATCGCCTTCGCGGAAAGCCTGTGCGACCACGCGCCGCAAACCCTCGTCGCGCTGCACCGCACGCTCGAAGATGGCGCCATCCGCGAGCAGTTCCGCACCCTGAAGCCGGGCAAGCCGGTGAATGCGGTGCGCGCCTTCTCCTTCGTTGACGTTGATGAAGGTTCCGTCGAAGAGCGGATCGACCTTTCGGCACTCATCCCGGAGAGGCGCGCATGAAGGAGTTCTGGGTCTCCTCCGGTCATCATCTCCTCGACGTCGATGAGGGCGGCGGCCTCGTCGTCACAGACGATTTCCTGAAGGTCTATTTCGCGCGGCCCGAGATCGTCCCGCCGACCGAGGCCTGCCAGGCGGAACTCGCCCTCTACGCCAAGATGCTGCGCGATCCGCGCGCTGCCGTCCCGTCGACCGAGATCGCCGCCATCCTCGACGCCGATGCGCGCGAGAATTGGGCGGTCATTCTCGCGTTTCGCGATCACCTGCTGCGGCATCGCACCCTCGAGGCCGCCTATGTCGCGCTGGTGAAAAACGGGATGGGGCGGACGCCGCCGCTTTTCGTCGATCAGCTGGTGCATGTGATCTTGCGCAACGCCCTGCACGAAGTGGAAGACGCCTATGTGCTGCGTGCGGCCGAAACCTTTTTCCGCCTGCAAAAACTCACGCAGCACGAGGGCACCATACTGCTCGCGGACGAAGAGACCGTTGCGCAATTCGATGGAAATCCCCACGCTTCGCCGCTCGTCGCCATGTTCGGCGGCGCGACCATTGTCGAGCTTGACGTCCTCAACGACGACAACGCCGCTCGCTACCAGTCCCGTTCCGATGGTTTCGACATGGTCCTCGACTTCGGCACCAACCGGCGTGGCCGACGCGGTTTTGCAACCGTGGTCGAGCATTGGGTGCGACATCTTCTCGGTATCGAGGTCACGGTCGAGCCGATCCCGGCGATCGAGAACGAGGCATGGACGTGGTTCGTCGGGCTCGATACCGAGGCAACCCGCATCGGTAACGCGATCTGGAACGGCGAACCCGTCGATCCCGATGCACTCGAACGGATCGTCGCGCTGTTCCGCCTGACCTTTCGCGATCCGGCGCAGATGCTGCCGCATGTCGCCGGCGCTCCGGTCTACTTGATCCTCGCGACCACGCCGGATCGGATCGTGCGCGTGAAGCCGCAGAACCTCGTCATCGGCCTGCCGGTCGGCCAGGCCGCGATTGCGAGCTAGCCATGCCGGTTGGATACACGGACGTCGGCGTCGTCGTCGCCAAGCGCAAGCTGAAGGGCCCGTGGGCCGATCACGCCTGGCTGCCGGTCGCCGTCTTGCCCGAGCCGCCGGCGGCTGCGCCGTGGACGCCGCTGGGCCGTGACGGCGATGACGAGCTCTTTTATCTCGGTTCGGCCGCTCTCGAATTCCACACCGTGGAGACGGGCAACTACCGCGACAACCTGCTCACCGATACGCCGCGGCTGTGGGTTGCGATCCGTCCGAGCCTCGGCGACACCCCAGTCGAGCTGGTCATGGTCACGGCAGATCCGGCCGAGGGCGAAGCGTTGACGGAGCCCGGGACCGACATCGTCGAAACCGTGCCGATGCCGCCCGAGGTTGCCGCAATGCTCGCATCGTTTTACGCCGAGCATCACGTCGAGCGTGTGTTCGTGAAGCGCAAGCGCGATCGCGCCAATCCCGAAGCTCTGGCAGGCGGCGGGCAGCAGGGACGGCGCCCCCGTCAGGACGAGGCAGGATGACAGGTCAGGACGAGCGCGAAAGCCTTCTCGGGCGGTGGGCGCGCCGCAAGCAGGCAGCGAAAGCCGACACTGCAGCCGCGCCGCCTCCCGCAGTTGAGCCGCCAGCCCCGAACGAAGAGGAGCTTGCGGCAAAACTCGCGACGCTGCCGAAGATCGAGGACGTGACCGCGGCAACCGACATCAAGGTCTTTCTCGAATCATGGGTTCCGGATGGGTTGCGCAACGCCGCGCTGCGCAAGGTCTGGGCGTCCGACCCGCATATCTCGACCTTCATCGAAACGGCGGATTATCAGTGGGATTGGACGGTGCCGGGCGGGGCGCCGGGATCCGGGCCGCTTGACCCCGGGTTCAATGCTGAGCGCTTCATTGCCGAGATGTTCGAGCACCGCGCCGGGGCCGTTCGAGCAGACAACGGTGTGCGCGACGCTGAGTCGCAGCCGCACGCGGCGGTGGAAGCGCCGCGTTCATTCGGCGATGCCGCACTGCAGCATAGCGCGGCGACCGCACCGCGGGGGTCAGACGTGCACCTACGCAAAAATCGGGATGAGAGCCCGGATGAGCCGGAACGTGCCGAGGATTTGCGTGCCGGCAGTCTCGATCAGGGCGGCCGGGACGATTTCCAGGGCGATCACGGTGATTTTGCGGCGCAACAAGAACCCGGCCAGAATGCCGCGGAATCGGCCGCGAAACGACGTCGGCACGGCGGCGCCCTGCCGATTTGTCCGGAAAAATAGAAAAATAGCAGTTGCGGATGGTGCGGGCATAGGTTTTGACTATGGCAGATTGGAATCTTTCCAGGTGCAATGAAAGACGCAGGTCTCCAACAGGCGATCGAAGCGGCCGGTGGGGTGGGTGCCCTGGCGCGGGCCTTGGGCATTTCGCAGCCCTCCGTTTCCAATTGGTCCAAGGTTCCGGCCGAGCGCGTCGCCGCGGTGGAGGGGGTGACCGGCGTGTCCCGCGCTGTGCTGCGGCCTGATCTTTATGCGGATAACCCGATCATCGTGCCGCCACGCCCGGTCGATGAGGTCGACGCGGTCCGCGCGCAGCACTACCTCCTGCTCGCCAAGCTCCTGCGCCAAGCGCCGGATGCGGACGTCCTCGAGCGGCTCACTGGCCTCAAGGGGGATTCGACCGAGTTCGGCATGGCGCTGATCGCGCTGGCGGATGCCGCTGCAGCCGCGCGCGCCGATGCCGTCGGCAATGAATTCTTCGCCGTGTTCATCGGCGTCGGCCGGGGCGAGGTTCTGCCCTACGGCTCGTATTACATGTCCGGCTTTCTGCACGAGCGGCCGCTGGCCCGCGTGCGCGAGGATCTGATCCGGCTCGGCATTGCGCGGGCCGATGGCGATTACGAACCGGAAGACCACATCGCGACGCTGTTCGAAGTGATGGCCGGCCTCATCGATGGCACCTTCGATGCGGAGGCTGCCGAGCAGAAGAGGTTCTTCGACCGTCACCTGAAGCCCTGGGCAGGGCGCTTCTTCGTGGACGTCGAGATCAGCAAGCAGGCGGTGTTCTACAAGGCGGTAGCCGCCGTGGGACGCCTATTCGTGGAGATCGAGGCGGAGGCGTTCTCGATCGGATCATGATCCGATCGAGGCCGTCCTGCTTCACCGTCGGTTGGAGGAGACGACGATGGCAGACAAGACCAAAGACGCGGTCGGGCGGCGCGAATTCCTGCGCACGTTCGGGGCTGGCGCGTCCGTCGCGGCGATGGCGGCGGCGGCAACCACGGTTGCCGGGCCGGCCGAAGCCCGCGAGAGCCGGCAGGAAGCGCGGAAGGCCCGGTACCAGGCCAATTCCCCGCATGTGCAAGCATTCTACCGCACCAACCGTTACTGAATTCGGAGGATCGCCCCATGCTGGTCAAGCGCAGGGAAGCGAGCGCGACGCGCTCTTCGCTCCGTGAAAAAGTCGGCGTTCTCGCCACGGCGACCGTCGACCGCCGTTCGTTCCTCCGCCGCGCCGGTCTTGCCGCCAGCGGCGTCGCGGCCCTTGGAACGTTGAAGGTCGGCGCAGTGCGCCGGGCTGAAGCGGGGCCGGCGAACCATCGACAGCCGATCACGCTGAAGAAGAACATCTGCACGCACTGCTCGGTCGGCTGCACGGTCATTGCCGAGGTGCAGAACGGCACCTGGGTCGGCCAGGAATCCGCGTGGGATTCGCCGATCAATCGCGGCACGCACTGCGCCAAGGGCGCCTCGGTGCGCGAACTCGTCCACGGTGATCGCCGTATCAAGTATCCGATGAAGCTCGTCGACGGGAACTGGCGGCGCATCTCCTGGGATGTCGCCATCAACGAAATCGGCGACCGCATGCTCCAGATCCGCGAGAGGAACGGTGCGGATTCCGTCTACCTGCTCGGCTCGGCGAAGTTCTCGAACGAAGGCGCGTATCTCTTCCGCAAATTCGCGGCCTTCTGGGGCACGAACAACGTCGACCACCAGGCCCGCATCTGTCACTCGACGACGGTTGCCGGCGTCGCCAACACCTGGGGCTACGGCGCGCAGACCAACTCCTACAACGACATCCGCAACGCCAAGACCATCATGTTCATGGGGTCGAACGCGGCGGAGGCGCACCCGGTTTCGATGCAGCACATCTTGACCGGCAAGGAGATCAACCGCGCCAACGTCATCGTTGCCGATCCGCGCTTCACGCGCACGGCCGCGCACGCCACCGAATATGTGCGCTTCCGCTCGGGCACGGACATTCCGCTGATCTGGGGCATGCTGCACCACATCTTCGCGAATGGCTGGGAAGACAAGGAGTTTATCAGGCAGCGCGTGCACGGCATGGATCAGATCCGCGCCGAGGTCGCGAAATGGACTCCGGAAGAGGTCGAGCGCGTCACCGGCGTGCCCGGCGAGCAGTTGCGGCGCGTCGCGGAGAAGTTCGCGAAGGAACGCCCGTCGACCTTCATCTGGTGCATGGGCGCGACCCAGCACACGGTCGGTACGGCCAACGTTCGCGCGATCTGCGATCTCTTGCTTGCAACCGGTAACGTCGGCGGCAACGGCAATGGCGCCAACATCTTCCGTGGCCACTGCAACGTGCAGGGCGCGACGGATATGGGCCTCGATGTCGGCAATTTGCCGCTCTACTACGGCCTGGTCGAAGGCGCGTGGCGCCACTGGGCGCGCGTTTGGGAGGTCGAGTACGACTGGCTGCAATCGCGCTTCGACGAAGTGCCGGCGAAGGGTGGTCGCCCGGCCCGCGCCCGCAAGGCCAACATGGAGCTGCCGGGGCTCACCTCGACCCGCTGGTTCGATGCGACGAACCTGCCGGCCGAGCAGGTCGACCAGCGCGACAATCTCAAGGCGATGGTCGTGTTCGGCCACGGCGGCAACACCATCCCGCGCGTGCCGGATTCGGTGCGGGGCCTCGAGAATCTGGACCTCCTCGTCATCGCCGACCCGCATCCGACGAATTTCATTTCGCTGGCGCGGCGCCGAAACGGCACGTATCTTTTGCCGATCTGCACGCAGTTCGAGTGCGAGGGCTCGCGCACGGCGTCGAACCGCTCGATCCAGTGGGGCGAGAAGGTGGTCGAGCCGATCTTCGAGTCGGCGAACGACTACTTCGTCATCCACCGCCTCGCACAGAAGCTCGGCTTCGCCGACCGGATGTTCAAGAACATCCAGATGGTAAACGGCAAGTTCGGACCGGAGCCGCAGCCGGAATCGGTGCTCCGCGAGATCAATCGCGGCGGATGGTCGACCGGCTACACCGGTCAGTCGCCGGAGCGTCTCAAGGCGCATATGGCGAACCAGGGCGTGTTCGATCTCGTCACGCTTCGCGCCCCGGCGACCGCGCCGCCGGAAGTGCGCGGCGACTATTACGGTCTGCCCTGGCCGTGCTGGGGCACGCCGGAGATGCGGCACCCTGGAACGCACGTGCTGTACGACACCAACAAGCACGTGAAGGACGGCGGCGGCACCTTCCGCGCCCGCTTCGGTACGGAGCGTGAAGGCCAAACGCTGCTGGCGGAAGGCTCGTACTCGCTCGGCTCCGAACTGCGCGACGGCTATCCTGAGTTCACCATGGGCGTCATGCAGCGCCTGGGTTGGGACTCGCTCTTGACCGCGCGGGAGATGGAAGTGATCCGCCGGATCGGCGGCAACAACATCGAAAACGTGTCTTGGGCGATCGACTTGTCCGGCGGCATCCAGCGCGTGTGCCTCGACAAGGGCGTCTCGCACTTCGGCAACGGCAAGGCCCGCGCGGTTGCGTGGAACCTGCCGGATCCCGTGCCTATCCATCGCGAGCCGATTTACTCCCCGCGCGTCGATCTCGTGCAGCGCTATCCTGCACGCAACGACGAACGGACCTTGCGCATGCCGAACCTCCACGCGACCTTCCAGCGGCGGGCGGTGGAGCAGCGCATCGCCGAGCGCTTCCCGATCATCCTGACCTCGGGGCGTCTCGTCGAATACGAAGGCGGCGGCGAGGAAACGCGCTCCAACAAATGGCTCGCCGAACTGCAGCAGGACATGTTCGTCGAGATCAACCCGGCCGACGCGCAGGCCCGTGGCATCAGCGACGGACAATGGGTCCTCGTCCAAGGTCCGGAGATGCCACAGGACCGGTGGACGCGCGTCAAGGCGCTCGTCACCGAGCGGGTCGGGCGCGGCGTGGCCTTCATGCCCTTCCACTTCGGTGGATGGCTGATGGGCCAGGATCAGCGCGGGAACTATCCGCAGGGCACGGACCCGATTGTTCTTGGCGAGTCCGTGAACACCGTCACCACCTATGGCTACGATCCCGTGACCGCGATGCACGAAGGCAAGGTCACGCTGTGCCAAATCCGCGCCGCGTGATCGGGAGGACTTGAACCATGGCCCGTATGAAGTTCCTGTGCGACGCCGACCGCTGCATCGAGTGCAACGCCTGCGTCACCGCCTGCAAGAACGAGCACGAGGTGCCCTGGGGCATCAACCGCCGGCGCGTCGTCACCATCAATGACGGCAAGCCGGGCGAGCGCTCGGTGTCGATGGCCTGCATGCACTGCACCGACGCGCCCTGTGCCGCCGTGTGCCCCGTCGATTGCTTCTACACCACGGCCGACGCCGTGGTCCTGCACTCGAAGGATCTGTGCATCGGCTGCGGCTACTGCTTCTACGCCTGCCCGTTCGGCGCGCCGCAATATCCGCGCGTCGGCAATTTCGGTTCGCGCGGCAAGATGGACAAGTGCACCTATTGCGCCGGCGGTCCGGAAGCCGACATGACGGCAGCCGAGTACACGAAGTACGGCTCCAACCGTCTCGCGGAGGGTAAGCTGCCGATCTGCGCCGAGATGTGCTCGACGAAGTCGCTGCTCGCCGGCGATGGCGAAATCATCGCCCAGATCTATCGCGAGCGCGTCCAACGTCGCGGCTACGGCTCCGGCGCCTGGGGCTGGCGGACGGCGTACCGGCAAACGATCAATGTGTGATCGTTTGCCCGACTTTGGCGATCGCCGCGGGCAGACGCGGCGATCACCGCTCGACGACAGGGCGCCCGACGACAGGGCGCCCGACCGCATGGTGCAGGAAGCAAATGGTGCAAGAAGCAACCGGGGGCGAACCCCTGAGGGAGGAACGGGAATGCGCAGACTGGTATCGGCCGCACTCATCCTGATTGCCGCAATATGTGCCGTTCCGGCTCTGGCGCAAGATCGCCAGCCGACGCAGGTGAACCCCACCGCGCTGTCGGTGCAGGAGCAGCAGCTCTTTCAGCGCCTTCAGGGCGTTGGCCCGGCCGGCGGGCCGACGATCGGGGGGCGCGTGTCCATTCCCGACCAGCAATCGGCGAATCTGATCAAGCCGTCCGGCCGCGAATGGCAGCACTTCCATCAGGTCACGATGCCGTGGATCGGCGCCATTGCCATTCTCGGCATGGTGGTCGTGCTCGCCGTGTTCCGCTTCTCCAAAGGCAAGATCCCGATCGAGGGCGGCTCGTCCGGCCGCACGATCATTCGCTTCAACTCGCTCGATCGTTTCGCGCACTGGCTCACGGCGGGGTCGTTCATCGTCCTCGCCATCACCGGGCTCAACATCACCTTCGGCAAGTTCGTCGTGCTGCCGATCATCGGGCACGAAGCCTTCACGCCATGGTCGCAATTCGCCAAGTACGTCCACAATTTCTTGAGCTTCGCCTTCATGCTTGGCGTTGCGTTGATGTTCGTGATTTGGGTGAAGGACAACATCCCGAATGGCCGTGACGTGGCATGGATCCGTGAAGGCGGCGGGTTGATCGGCCATGGCCACCCCAAAGCAGACCGCTTCAACGCCGGCCAGAAATTGATCTTCTGGACCGTCATCCTCTCAGGTGTCGCTCTCTCGATCACGGGAATCATTCTGCTGTTCCCGTTGGAAGTGACGGAGGGGAACTGGAAGCTGTCGCAGATCATCCACGGCCTCGTCGGCCTCCTCACCATCGCCGTGATCATCGCCCACATCTACATCGGCTCCATCGGCATGGAGGGCGCCTTCGATGCCATGGGGTCGGGCGAGGTGGACCTGAACTGGGCCCGCCAGCACCACGCGATTTGGGTTGAGAAGGAAATGGCGCGTCAGTCAGGCCGTGCTGGAGCAAGGGCCGTTCCCGCCGAGTGACGGCCGAACGCCGAAAGGATATGAGCAACCGGGCGCCATGAGCGCCCGGTTCGCGTTTCGAGGTCATCATGCGCATTATCGGTTTGGCGGGCTGGAGCGGGGCCGGCAAGACGACGCTTGCGACCAAGCTCCTGCCGGAGATCATCGGCCGCGGCTTCACCGTCTCGACGCTGAAGCACGCGCATCATGCCTTCGACGTCGACACGCCAGGGAAGGATTCATACGTCCACCGCATGTCCGGTGCGACCGAGGTCCTGGTCTCCTCCGCGCGCCGCTGGGCCTTGATGCACGAGAACCGCGATGCGCCAGAGCCGCATCTTTCCGAACTCCTGGCGAAACTCGCGCCGGTCGACCTCGTTCTCGTCGAGGGCTTCAAACGCGATCCCCATCCCAAGATCGAGGTCTACCGGAAGGCGAACGGCAAGCCGTTCCTCCATCCCGGAGACGCCGCCATTCGGGCCGTCGCCTCGGACGTGCCCCTGCCCGACTGCCCTTTGCCGGTCGTGCATCTCGACGAGGCTCGCGCCATCGCCGACGCCGTGCTCGCGCACGCAGCGCCGATCGCGCGGTTCCTGCAGGCGAGGTAAGATGGCGCAACTCACCGATGACGCGCTGGCCTTCGGCGGAACACTGTCGACCGTGGACGACGCCATTGCCGGCTTTCGAACGCATCTGCGCCCGGTCGCCGACATCGAGACCGTCAGCTTGGCTGCGGCGGACGGGCGAGTCCTGGCCCGCGACGTCATCGCCCCGCTCGCCATACCGTCCTTCGCGAACGCGGCGGTCGACGGCTACGCCGTGCGAATGGCGGACATCGCCGCGCACGGCGAGACGACGCTTCTGGTGGTCGCCCGCGTCATCGCCGGCAGCGCGGCAGCAACCGCTCTGAGGCCGGGCGAGGCCATTCGCGTCTTCACCGGCGCGCCGCTCCCCCCGGGCGCCGATACGGTCTACATGCAGGAGGATGTGCGCCTGGAGGATGGCCGCGTCATTGTGCCCGGCGGCCTGCGGCAGGGGGCCAATGTCCGCTTCATCGGCGAGGATCTGGCGCAGGGCGCCGTCGCAGTGTCGGCGGGCCGCCGCCTCAGGCCGGAAGACCTCGGCCTTGCCGCGGCGCTTGGCATCGCTCGCCTGGACGTGCGCCGCCGGCTTCGGGTCGCGGTGGTCTCGACCGGCAACGAGGTCGTCGAACCCGGATCCGCGCTCCCGACCGCCGCCCTCTACGATGCCAACCGTTTCATTCTCGCGGCGCTCGTCCGCCGGGCCGGGGCCGAAGTGCTCGATCTCGGCATCGTACGCGACGATCGTGCCGCGATCGCCGCGGCGCTTGCCGATGCGGCCGGGCGCGCGGATGTCATCATCACCTCGGGGGGCGTTTCGACCGGCGACGAGGACCATGTCAAGGCGGCGGTCGAGGCCGCCGGTCGCCTGGTCTGGTGGCGCATCGGCATCAAGCCGGGCCGGCCCGTGGCGATGGGGGTGGTCCGCGGAGCGGCCTTTCTCGGCTTGCCCGGCAACCCTGTCGCGGCCTTCGTCACCTTCACCCAGATCGTTCGCCCCTTGCTCGCTGCCCTTGCCGGCGAAGCCTGGGCGCCGCCCCGTCCCACCCGCGTCATGAGCCGCTTCGTCCACGAGAAGAAAGCAGGCCGGCGCGAATTCGTCCGCGTCCGCCTCGAAACGGGCGCGGACGGCACCTTGGTCGCGCTCAAGCACGTGCAGGACGGGGCGGGTGTCATCACCTCTCTCACCGCCTCGCATGGCCTTGTTGCGCTGCCTGAGAGCGTCACGCGCGTCGAGATCGGCGACTGGGTCGACTTCATCGCCTTTGCGCTGCTCGACTGACCGTCACCAACCGACATCGAATGTGAATGGACGCCGCAACCTGACCGGGGCAATGGCCGGCGCTGCGGCGTCTTGCGCACACCGCCACGCGCACCTGTTAGGGGCAAATGATATGAACAAGATGGTCGTTCCTGCGCCGGTGCCCCTGCCATTCATTGACCTTGGCGCCCAGCGGCGGCGGATCGCCGCCGACATCGACGCCGCAGTTCTCAAGGTCGTCCACCATGGCCAATACATTCTCGGGCCGGAAGTGTTCGAACTGGAGGCGGCCCTTGCGGACTTCTGCGGTGCGAAGGAGGTCGTCTCCTGCGGCAACGGCACGGATGCGCTCGCCATGGTCCTGATGGCGAAGGGCGTGCGGCCCGGTCAAGCCGTCCTGTGTCCGAGTTTTACCTTCGCCGCAACCGCCGAAGTGGTCGCATGGCTCGGAGCCACCCCGATCTTCGTCGACGTTCTTGCCGACACCTTCAACATGGCTCCGGCGAGCCTCGAGGTCGGGATCGGGACGGCGCGCACGCTTGGCCTTGAACCGGTCGGCGTCATCACGGTGGATCTTTTCGGCCAGCCGGCCGATTACGACACCCTCCTGCCCATCGCTGACAGGCACGGTCTGTGGACCCTGTGTGACGCGGCCCAATCCTTTGGGGCGAGCCACAAGGGCACGAAGGTCGGCGTCATCGGCGCCGCAACGGCGACGTCCTTTTTCCCGGCAAAACCGCTCGGCGCCTACGGCGACGGCGGAGCGATCTTCACCGACGATCGCGATCTTGCGCGCACGCTGCGTTCGTTGCGCGTGCACGGGCAGAACGTCGAGGACAAGTACGACAATGTGCGCATCGGGATGAATGGCCGGCTCGACACGATCCAGGCCGCCGTTCTCATTCAAAAGCTCAAGATCTTCCCCGAGGAGATCGCGGCGCGCCAGCGCATTGCAACGCGCTACAATGCGGCCTTGCATGACGTCGCAATCGTTCCAACTGTTCTCGGGAACTGCACGTCGGTCTGGGCGCAATACACGTTGCGGCTCGGTCCGGGGCGCCGCGATGAGCTCGCGGCGCGACTGCGCGCGCAAGGCATTCCGACCGCCATCTACTATCCGAGGCCCTTGCATCAGCAGACCGCCTATGCACGCTTCCCGGTTGCCGGCACTGGCTTGCCGGTTTCCGATCGGCTGGCCGGCGAAGTGATCTCGCTTCCGATGCATCCGTATCTGGACGAGGCGACGCAGGACCGCATCGTCGGCGCGGTGCGCGCGTGCCTGGTATGACACGCGACGCGTGGCGCGCCCTCTGTTATTGAGGGCATCGGCGCCACGGCCTCCGGGCGCCGACTCGTGAGCCTATCGATATGAGCCATATCGATCCGACCACCCTGCCTTGGTTGCCGCGTCCGAGCGCCGACGACAGGGCGGCGCTCGAAAGATGGCGCGGCGCGGATGGCGCCGGGTTGGCGGCGCTGTCGGATCTGTCGCGCCGCGCCTGGGACGAAGCGGGCCTGCGCCGGCTCGCACATCGGCTCCGCAAGGCGGTTACGGCCGTTGGCGGCCGCGGGCGGGCGGCATCGACATTGGGCCATGTGCCGCTCAAGCTCCTGATCCTCTCGGCGCGTACCATTGCGCACCTCGCCCCTCTGGTTCAGGCAAGCGCCCTTCGCCATGGCCTGGTGCTCGACGTCGGCGTCCGCGAAGGGGCCTTGGCGTTTGCCCATCCCGAGGTTTTCCTGCGGGATGACCGCCCCGATGCCGTTCTCCTGCTGTTCGCCGTCGACGATTTGGCCGCCGGCGGTCAGCTGGGGGATGCCGCAGAGGCGTCGGCCGCCGTGACCGCCGCGGTCGATCGGCTGGAACGCCTCGCCACGGCCATTCGGTCCGCCGCGCCGATGGCGAGACTCTTGGTCGCGACCTCGCCGGCCGATGCGTCCCAATCGCAGCTGAGCGCAGATATCTCCTTGCCAGGGAGTCCGCGCCAGCGGTCCGCCGCGTTCGATCACCTGGTCGCCGCACGGTCCGTTGATGCCGGATGGATCGTGTTTGATGTCGCGGGCATTGCCGCACTCGTGGGAGCAGCCCGCTGGCATCCCGGCCGCTTGGGATTTCTCGCGAACCAGGCGTTCGCGCCGCTCGCCGGTCCGCTCGTGGCCGATCGGCTTGCGACCGTCCTCGCTGCTCTTTCCGGCCGCTCCCGCCGCGCCTTGGTGCTCGATCTCGACGACACGTTGTGGGGCGGCCTGGTCGGGGAGGAGGGCGGGGCGGCTCTGGCCATGAGCGCGGGCGATCCCCGCGGCGAAGCACATCGGGCCGTGCAGGCCTTCGCGCGCGACATGGGGCGTCGCGGGGTTCTGCTTGCCATCGCCTCGAAGAACGATCCGCACGGCGCGCGAGAGGTCTTCCGCACCCATCCCGACATGCTCCTGCGCGACGCCGATATTGCAGTCTTCGAGATCGGGTGGGGGTCCAAGCCGGACATGCTCCGCCGCATCGCGCAGGAAGTGCGGCTCGGCCTGGAGGCTTTCGTCTTCATCGACGACCAGCCGGCCGAACGGCACGAAATGCGGATGGGGTTGCCCGAAGTCGCCATTCCCGAGCTTCCGCCCGACCCCGCGGACTGGCTTCCCGTCATTCAGGCCGCCGCCTATTTCGAGACGATCGGCCTCACCCAGGAGGATCGGGCGCGCGCCACAATGCAGCAGGCCGACAATGCGCGCGCGCAAGCCGCTCGCCTTGCGCCCGACCGCCGGGCATTCCTGGCCTCGCTCGACATGGTCGTCACCATCACCCCGTTCGAGCGCATCAGCCGCCCCCGCATTGCTCAGCTCTTGGCGAAGTCGAATCAGTTCAACCTCACGACGCGCCGGTACCCGGACGCCGAGATCGCACGTTTGGCGATGGACAAGGACGTCTTCACGGCGCAGGTGCGGCTGGTCGACCGATTCGGGGACAATGGCATCGTCTCTGCCGTTATCTGTCGGCGTGCGCCGTCCGTGTGGGACATCGACACGTGGGTCATGTCCTGCCGTGTCCTCGGCCGAGGCATCGAAGAGAGAATCCTGGACCACCTTGTGCATGCCGCGCGCGCGGCGGGAGCGACGATGTTGACCGGGACATATCTGCCGACGCCTCGGAATGGGCTTGTCGCCGATCTCTACAGGCGACTCGGCTTCGCGCTGTCGGCGGCCGCCGCGGACGGCACCACGACATGGCACCTGACGATCGCGCCTCATCCTGAGCGTCCCGGGAAGCCGAGCATCTCGCGCGTATCCCCGCCGGTCGAAGAATCTAGCCTGAACGGCTGACAGCTCCCATGACATCATCTCCACCACCTTCGCTGGCGCACGTCGTTCCCGTCATCATCGGCGGCGGCGCCGGTTCGCGGCTCTGGCCCGCCTCCCGCGAATCCTTCCCGAAGCAGTTCATCCCGCTCTTCGGGGAGCGCTCGATGTTCCAGAAGACGCTGGAGCGCGTTCGCGACTGTGGGCTCAGAGACCCCGTCATCGTCACCCACGAGGAGTTCCGCTTCAGCGTGCGCCGGCAGATGGACAGCGTCGGCGTATCGGGCGCCATCCTCTTGGAACCCGTCCGCCGCGACTCCGGTCCCGCCATCGCTGCCGCCGCGCGGTTCGTTCAGACGCGCGCCGCGGATGCTCTGGTGCTGGTCTTGGCGTCCGACCATCTCATCACCGATCTCGACGCGTTCCGTTCTGCCGTCGCGCGCGCCGCAGCGGCGGCAGCGACCGGCCGCATCGTTACGTTCGGCATGATCCCGGACCGGCCGCACACCGGGTATGGCTACGTCAAGCCGGGGGCGGGGCTGCACGATGGCGTGCATGCGGCCGAGCGTTTCGTTGAAAAGCCTGATGCGCCGACGGCCGCGCGGTACATCGCGGAGGGGTATCTGTGGAACAGCGGCATGTTCCTGTTCCGCGCAGATGCGTTTCTTGCGGAACTCGGCCGTCTTGCGCCGACCATGGCCGAATCGGCGTCCCGCGCGGTCATGCTTGCGCGTCCGGATTTCGACTTCATCCGCCTCGATGCCGGCGCTTTTGCGCAGGCGCCTAAAGTGTCCATCGACCATGCCGTGATGGAGAAGACGACGATGGCTGCCGTCGTCCGTGCGGCGTTCGGCTGGTCCGATGTCGGATCCTGGGCGGCGGTTTGGGCAGCTTCGACGCGCGATACCAACGGCAATTCGACGCGCGGTGACGTCGAAGTGCTCGACAGCAGAAATTGCCACGTTCAGTCGGCTGGCCCGCTCACGGTGGTCATCGGCATGAGCGATGCTGTCGTCGTGGTCGAGGACGACGCCGTCATGGTTGCCTCCCGCGACATGTCCGAGAAGGTCAAGCCCGTCGTCGAAAAACTGAAGCAACAAGGCCACGCGGCCGCGACGCGGTCGCGTCGGACGCAGCGGCCCTGGGGCTATTATCACACGCTCGACCTCGGAAAACGATATCAGGTCAAACGCATCGTCGTCGATCCGGGCGCGCGCTTGTCGCTGCAGAGCCATGCGCATCGCGCCGAGCACTGGGTGGTTGTGTCGGGCGCGGCGGTGGTGACGGTCGACGGCCAAGAACGATGCCTGATGGAGAACGAGTCGGCCTTCATTCCCCGCGGGGCGGTTCATCGGTTGGCAAACCCGGGCAAGGTACCGCTCGAATTGATCGAGGTTCAGTCCGGCGCCTATCTCGGCGAAGACGACATCGTTCGCTACGAGGACGCCTACAAGCGCGTCTGATATAGCTCAGATCTGGCGTGGCATCCGATGGGTGCGGTCCGGCAGCATCACGAGGGATGAATGACGGTGTTGGTGACAGGCGGTGCGGGCTATATCGGCTCGCACATGGTCTATGCGCTTCTCGATCGCGGGGAGCGTGTCGTCGTTCTCGACAATCTGTCGACCGGGTTTCGCTGGGCGGTGCCGGACGGTGTGCCCCTCATCGTCGCGGACGCCGGAGACATCGAAACAGTCTTGCCCGCCCTGCATACCCATGGCGTCGAATCGGTCGTGCACTTTGCCGCGAAGATCGTCGTGCCGGAATCGGTGGCCGATCCGCTCGGCTATTACCTGAACAACACCGTCAAGAGCCGCGCACTCATCGCCGCGGCCATTGGCGCAGGCGTGCGCCATTTCATCTTCTCGTCGACCGCGGCCGTGTACGGCGACCCGGCAGTCAGCCCCGTGCCGGAAGACTGCGCCGTGTCGCCGATGTCGCCGTACGGCGCGTCGAAGCTGATGACCGAAACCATGCTGCGCGACGTCGCCGTCGCGCACGGACTTGGCACGGTCATCTTGCGCTACTTCAACGTTGCCGGTGCCGACCCCAAGGGCCGCACCGGCCAGTCGACGCCCGCCGCGACGCATCTGATCAAGGTCGCCGTGCAAAGCGCCCTCGGCCTGCGCTCCGGCATGCACATCTACGGCACCGACTATCCGACGGCGGATGGCACATGCGTCCGCGACTATATCCATGTGACCGATCTGGTGCGGGCGCATGTGGATGCCCTCGATTATCTGCGGCGCGGCGGCGAACTGCTCACCTGCAATGTCGGTTATGGGCGCGGCTACTCGGTTCGCGAGGTCGTGGATACGGTTCGCGCCGTTTCGGGGGTTGCTTTCAGGGCCGACATCGCACCGCGCCGCGCCGGTGACCCGGCCTCGATCGTCGCAGCCAATGACCGCGCCAAGCGCGCGCTCGGCTGGCGTCCGGAGATCGAGGATCTCGCCACCATCGTCGAGCATGCGTTGCGCTGGGAACGGCGGCTGCACCAACGCGGTGTCTGAGCGGGCCCGCGATGGGCACTTGCGCGCTCCCCCGCCGATGCTATTCCTGCGGCCACTCTTGCTTGGAAAGGTCCTCCGCGCATGCGCATCGCCATGGTCGGCGCCGGCTATGTCGGTCTCGTCTCAGGCGTTTGCTTTTCCGACTTCGGTCATGACGTTGTCTGTGTCGACACCGACGGCGCCAAGATCGAAGCGCTGCAGCGCGGCGAGGTGCCGATCTATGAACCGGGTCTCGAGGCCCTGGTGCGCGCCAATATGCGCGACGAGCGCCTTGCCTTCACGACCAGCCTGGAACAGGCCGTGCGCGGCGCACAGGCGATCTTCATCGCGGTTGGAACGCCGTCGCGCCGCGGCGACGGGCATGCCGACTTGTCCTATGTGCACAAGGCCGCGCGGGACATCGCCGCCCTGGCTGATGGCTTCACGGTCGTCGTGACCAAGTCGACCGTGCCGGTGGGGACGGGAGACGAGGTCGAACGCATCATCCGGTCCGTGCGGCCGGACGCCGACGTAGCCGTCGTGTCGAACCCGGAGTTCCTGCGGGAAGGCGCGGCAATCGGCGATTTCAAGCGCCCTGATCGGATCGTGATCGGAACCGACGACGAACGGGCCCGGCGCGTCATGTCGGACATCTATCGGCCCCTGCACATCAACCAGGGGCCGCTGGTCTTCACCTCCCGGCGCACGGCGGAACTGATCAAATACGCCGCCAACGCCTTCCTCGCGATGAAGGTCACCTTCATCAACGAAATGGCCGATCTGTGCGAGGCCGTCGGCAGCAATGTGCAGGAGGTGGCCCGTGGGATCGGGCTCGACAACCGCATCGGCCCGAAGTTCTTGCATGCGGGCCCGGGGTATGGCGGGTCGTGCTTTCCGAAGGACACGCTCGCCCTCGTCAAGACGGCGCAGGATGTCGGCGCTCCAACACGGCTGATTGAGACCGTGATCGCGGTCAATGATCGGCGCAAGCATGCCATGGTGCACAAGATCATCCGTGCGTGCGGCGGCACCGTCGCGGACAAGCGCGTGGCGGTCCTCGGCCTGGCGTTCAAGCCGAACACCGACGATCTGCGCGAGGCCCCGGCGCTGGTGATCGTTCCGGCTTTGCAAGAGGCGGGCGCAACCGTGACCGCCCACGACCCCGAGGCCATGAAGAATGCGGCGGAATTCTTGCCGAACGTCGCATTCGCTGAATCGGCCTATGGCTGCGCCAAGGGCGCGGACGCGCTGGTTATCTTGACCGAGTGGGACGTGTTTCGCGCGCTCGACATGACGCGCATCCGCCGGCTGATGCGGACGCCGACCGTCGTGGATCTCCGCAACGTCTATCGCATCGACGAGATGCGGGCGCTCGGCTTCACCTATGTGAGCATCGGGCGCGCGTCGGTTCAGGGCGAATCGCGATGACGGAGCCAGCGCCCGGCCCGGTTCTCGTGACGGGCGCTGCCGGCTTCATCGGCTTCCACCTCGCTGAGCACCTGTTGCGGTCCGGCGTCAGCGTCGTCGGCATCGACAGCATGACTGACTACTATGATCCGGCGCTCAAGGAAGCGCGTCTCGCGCAGCTGAGCCGACGCGAGGAATTCTCCTTCGAACGGCTTGACGTTCGGGAGTTCGAGGCTTTCGGCGCGCTGGTCGCACGGGTGCGGCCGCGTGCGCTCGTCCACTTGGCCGCGCAAGCCGGCGTGCGCTATTCGCTCGATGCGCCGCGATCCTATACCTCGACGAATGTCGAAGGCTTCCTGTCCGTCCTCGAGGCGTGCCGGCACACGCCCGTTGGCCACCTCGTCTACGCCTCGTCGAGCTCGGTGTACGGGCTCAACACCAAGACGCCGTTCTCGGAGCACGACGGCGCCGACCATCCGGTCTCGCTCTATGCCGCGACCAAGCGGGCGAACGAATTGATGGCGCATGCCTATGCCCATCTCTACGGAATTGCCGCAAGCGGGCTGCGCTTCTTCACCGTCTACGGACCGTGGGGGCGCCCTGACATGGCCTATTTCAAATTCACCAAGGCCATTCTCGAAAACCGCCCGATCGAGGTCCATGCCCCGGACGTCATGCGGCGGGACTTCACCTATATCGACGACATCGTGGAAGGCATCGCCAGGCTGCTCCCCCGCCCCCCATCGCCGGACCCGCACTTCGACCGCCGGCGTCCGGACCCCGCCACTGCCGCCGCGCCGCACCGCATTTTCAACATCGGCAACAACGCGCCGGTCGACCTTCGCCGTTTCATCGCGGCCATCGAGGCGGCCGCCGGGCGGCGCGCCACCTGCGTCGTGACGCCACTGCAGCCGGGCGATGTCGAGGCGACCTGCGCCGACGTGACCGATCTTGCGGCCGCCGTCGGCTTTGCGCCGTCAACCTCGATCGAGGCGGGCATCGGCCGTTTTGTCGCGTGGTATCGTGACTTCTACGCGATTTGAGGCCGCGGCAGGTTCTATCCGTCGGCGCGATCGGACGAGGCGCTCACAGGCGAACGGCTGAGGTGGTGAACGCGGTTTCCACCGGCTTCTGGGCCATGCGGTCGAGGGTCAGCCACGCGCCAACCCCGAGGACTGCTGCCACGCCGACGGCCAATAGGAACGCCTTCATCGATCTCCCTCCTTCATAGATGTTTGCGCGCGACCTTGGCGTAGCACGCCCCCATCGCGCAAGAGGTGCGCTGTCGCATCAAATCGGAACGGCACGGCGCTTCGGGGGGGATTGGCCCGCGGGATCGGCAAGCGCGGCCCAGACCCGATCCGCGATCTCAAAATAGGCCTGAGCGTGCGCTCCGTCCGGATCGGAAGCAACAGACGGCGCGCCGGCGTCCGCGCTCGCGCGGATGTGCATGTGCAGGGGGATCTCCCCGAGGAACGCGGTCCCGTGCCTGCCCGCCTCCGCCCGCGCGCCGCCATGCGAGAAGATGTTGCAGCGAAATCCGCAGGTCGGGCACACGAAGAAGGACATGTTCTCGACGATCCCGAGAACCGGGACGTTCACCTTCTGGAACATGGCGATGCCCTTGCGCGCATCGATGAGGGCGAGGTCTTGCGGGGTGGACACGATCACGGCGCCGTCGAGCGGCACTTTCTGGGCCATGGTGAGCTGCGCGTCCCCCGTCCCCGGGGGCATGTCGACCACCAGGACGTCGAGATGGCCCCAGGCAACCTCGCGCAGCATCTGCGTCAAGGCCGAATCGATCATCGGTCCGCGCCAGATCAGCGGCGTTTCGTCATCGACCATCAGCCCGATCGACATGATCTTGAGGCCGTGGGCCTCGAGCGGCTTCAGCATGCGCCCGGGCAGAAGCTCGGGCCTGCCTTTGACGCCCATGAGCTTGGGCACGGACGGCCCGTAAATGTCGGCATCGAGCAGGCCCGCGCTTCGCCCACGTCTTGCCAGCGCAATCGCGAGATTCGCCGCCGTGGTCGATTTGCCGACCCCGCCCTTGCCGGATGCGACGGCGACAATGCGGGCGATGCCGGGCACCGGCGCGGCATGCGGTGCCGGCGCCTTGGCCTGCGGTGCCCCGGCGCCGGACGCGCTCCGCTCGGCCGTCAGCGTCACGAACGCCTTGCTCACCCCGGGCACGGCCCGGATCGCCCGCTCGACCGCTTGCCGGGTCGGCTCGAACGCGGCGGCTTCGCTCGCCTCGATGGTCAAGGCGAGCATGACCGTATCGCCAGCGATCACGACCTCGCCCAGGCGCCCGGCCTCCGCGAGCCGGCGCCCGCTGGGGTCAGTCAGGGCGGCGAGGGCGCCAAGAATGGTGTCGGCGGTGAGCGCCATGCGTCGAACAGGCCCGCTTGGTGAGGAACGGCACAAATGTCACATTTTCCGCTCCTGTGCACCTGCTGCGGTGCCGCGCGTGGTGCGCGGAGCAGGATGGGGCTATAAAGCGCGGCTGACCTGTGCCACCGGGGCTTTGGACGCGGACCATCGCCGTGCAAGCGATCAACCCACGTAAGGTTCTGATCATCATCCACGATGTGGTGATGACGGCGGCGGCTGTGCTCGTCAGCTTCTTCGTCCGCTTCGAAGAGCGGGGCCTCGCCGAGCGCTGGGACGATCTCCTCGTCTTCCTGCCGGTCTTCGTCGTCTACGCAGCCATCGTCTATCACCTCTTCCACCTCTATCGCGCGAAGTGGCGCTTCGCGTCGCTGCCGGACCTGTTCAACATCTTTCGGGCCGTGACGGTTCTGACGTTCACACTGGTCGTCCTCGACTATGTGCTCGCGTCCTCTGCCTTCTACGGCGCGCTCCTGTTCGGCAAGATCACCATCGGCCTGTATTTCCTGCTGCAGATCGCCTTCCTGGGCGGACCGCGGCTTGCCTATCGCTACTACCGCTATTGGCGCACCCGCACGCACGCGCGGGCGCAGCACGCCGCCGCGGTCCTTCTGATCGGTCGCGCGACGGACGCAGACGTCTTCCTGCGCGCGATCGAAAGCGGCGCCGTGCAGAAGGTCTGGCCGGTCGGCATTCTGTCGGACGCGCCGTCCGACCGTGGCCAGTCCGTGCGCGGCGTGCCCGTGCTCGGCCGGCTGGCGCAGCTCGACAGCGTCCTCGCCGACAGTGGCGCGGGGCCGTCGCGGCCGGTCCGGCTCATCTGCCTCCCGTCCGCGTTCGAAAGCGAAGGCGCGCTCGACGGTGTGCTGACGCGCGCGCGGCAATTGGGGCTCGCGGTCAACCGGCTGCCGTCCCTGGACGGGCGCACGCTGGACGGCCACACGCTGCGCCTTGCGCCGGTCGACGTCGAAGACCTGATGCTGCGCCCCCGCGTCGACGTCGACCACGCCCGCTTGAAGGCTTTCGCCGCGGGCCGCGCGGCCATCGTCACCGGCGGCGGCGGCTCGATCGGGGCCGAGATCTGCGACCGTCTCGTGTCGTTCGGCGTGGCGCGCCTCCTGGTCCTTGACAACAGCGAGCCGGCCCTGCACGCCGTTCTGGAGCGTCTCGGTGCCGCGCGTGGCGATGTGGCCGTCACAGGCCGGATCGCCGATGTGCGCGACCGGGAGCGCATCCACAAGCTGTTCTACGAGTTCGCTCCGGATCTCGTGTTTCATGCCGCCGCGCTCAAGCACGTGCCCATTCTCGAGACCGATTGGCAGGAGGGGGTGAAGACGAACGTCTTCGGCTCGGTCAATGTCTGTGACGCCGCGATCGCGGCCGGCGCGGCGGTTCTGGTGGTGGTGTCGACCGACAAGGCCATCGAGCCGGTGTCGATCCTCGGCGCGACCAAGCGCCTCTCCGAGATCTATGCGCAAGCCCATGATCGCGAGGTCGCGGCGGCCAAGGGCGCCGGCCCGCGCACGCGCCTCATCTCTGTTCGCTTCGGCAATGTCCTCGCCTCGTCGGGCTCGGTCGTCCCGAAGTTCAAGGCGCAGATTGCCGCCGGCGGCCCGGTGACGGTGACGCATCCGGACATGGTGCGCTTCTTCATGACCGTCCGCGAGGCGTGCGACCTCGTCATCACCGCCGCTTCGCACGCCAGCGAGGGTATCGTGCCGCCGGTGTCCGTCTACGTTTTGAACATGGGCCAGCCGGTCCGTATTCTTGATGTGGCTGAGCGCATGATCCGCCTGGCGGGGCTTGAGCCGGGCAAGGACATCGAGATCGCCTTCACCGGCGTGCGGCCCGGCGAGCGCCTGAACGAGATCCTGTTCTCCGCCGAGGAGTCGAGCCGGAACATCGGCGTGCCCGGCATCGTGGCGGCGTTGACGGGTGCGCCGAGCCTCGCCGTGGTCAGGGGCTGGCTCGCCGAACTTGAGAAAGCCGTCGCCAGCGATGACCGCGACCGTGCCGAGGCCTTGCTGCGCAGCGCGGTTCCGGGGTTCCGCGGTGACCGCGCCGCGGCGTGACTGACGGCGGGGATATGCGCGCCGCAACGGCTGGCCCGCCGCGGCCCAAGCTCATGTATCTGGTCACCGAGGACTGGTTCTTCGCCTCGCATTTTCTCGGCTTCGCGCGCGCGGCGGTCGCGGCGGGGTTTGAACCTGTGGTCGCGACGCGGGTGCGCGATCACCGCGCGGCGATCGAGGCGACGGGTGCCCGGGTCGTGCCCGTCGACGTCGAGCGCCGCTCGGTCGGCCTCGTCGCGGTTGCCGCAACCCTTGCGCGCTATCGCGCGGTCATTGCCGCCGAGCGACCCCGGATCGTGCATTGCATCGCCTTGAAGCCGGTGCTGCTCGGCGGACTCGTCGCCCGCATTCTGCGCGTCCCGGGGCTGCTGCTGGCGCCCACCGGGCTCGGCTATCTGTGGGTTGCCGCCGGGCCGGCCGCCGCGACGGTGCGGACGGCGACCCGCTGGTTCGTCGCCGACGTGCTCGCGGGGTCCCGAACGCGCTTCCTGTTCGAGAACCGGGACGACGCCGTCGCCCTCGGGCAGGACCCGGTGGATGAGAGGCGCGTGACGGTCGTGATGGGCGCCGGCGTGGCGCCGGAGGCTTTTCCCGCCTCCCCGGACCCGGGCGGCGCGCCGATCCGGGTTGCCGTCGTCGCCCGCATGCTGCGCATGAAGGGGATCGCGGACGCCGTCGCGGCGGTGCGTTTGGCCCGGGGGGCCGGGTACGACGTGGTGCTCGACCTGTGGGGGGCGCCAGACCCCGGCAACCCTGACGCGATTTCCCCGGCCGAATTGCGCGCCTGGTCGCAGGAGCCGGGCATCGTCTGGCACGGGCGCACCGATGATCCGGCCGCCGTCTGGCAGCGCAGCCACATCGCGCTGCTGCTGTCGCATGGCGGGGAAGGGCTGCCCCGCGCGCTGGTCGAAGCCGCGGCTTCGGGGCGCCCGATCATCACCACGGATGTGCCCGGGTGCCGCGACACGGTCGAGGACGGGCAGAGTGGCCTCCGCGTCCGGCCGCATGATGCCGCCGCCGCATCGCAAGCGATCGCGCGGCTCGCCGCCGATCCCGACATGCGCCGGCGGATGGGCAGGGAGGCGCGCGCCCGCTTCGAACGGGCCATGACCGATGTCGCGGTCAACACCCGTGTCGTCGACCGCTATCTGGAGATGCTTGCTGGAGATTCTCGGCCGTGACGCCGCTCGATCGCGCGCACCGCAGCGCATAGCGGTGCGCGCGGGATGACCGGCGGGGGCACCCGCCATACGTGCGCTTCCCAAGGGCGCGGCACGGCGCGGCTTGCTAGGATGGGCGCGGGAAGAGACCGGCGGCGGCCGGGCAGGACCGCGTGCGGGGGTGCGCAGCATTAACAGCACATCACCGGGCGCCGGCCGCGCCGCGGCCGTGCTTGCGGCCGTGCTTGCGTGCGCGCTCGCCGCGGGCCCCG
>JBGFRS010000051.1:0-2596 GCA_041694995.1 Pseudomonadota bacterium
ATCGGCTCGGTCGGCGTGCACCTCAAAGTGCGCCATCTGGCGCCGCTGCGCGACGGCAAGTCGCGCGCGGTCGGCTGCGAGTTCGTGGACATGGCGCCGGCGGCGCGCACGATGATCCAGCGCTATGTGAACCGGCTCGATGCCGAGCAGCGCAAGCTGTCGGCGCGGGTGGCTTGAAGTGGCGGGCGACCCGCGCCCTCGCGATCGCGCGCCGGTTGAACGCGCGGCGTCAGCGCTTCTTGCGGATCACGGCGAGGCCACCGTGCAAACCGTGGAAATGCAGCATGCAGTCGCTGTCGTAGAACTCCACCAAGTCGATCTGCGACGCCAGCAATTCGGACTGTTCGCGTGACCAAGCGGCGCTGAGCAGGCGTCCAGCGCTGACGAAGTGTTCGAGCATCGCCTTGGTGGTGGGCGTCTGCGGCCTTGAGCTAGCTTCCGGCGGATCGATGTCGAGATCCTCGATGACATAGAGTCCGCCGGCCGCCACGAGCGGAAAGAGCTGTTTGAACGTGATCTGCTGGTCCCAGCCCACATGGGAGCCGTCGTCGAGGACGATGTCGAGCGCGGTGCCATCCAGTTCCTTGACGACCCTCTCGCGCAGGCTTTCTTCAGACGACTGGTCGGCGCGGAAGATGCGTGCTCGATCGTTCGCGAACCACGAGAAGTCACTGATATCGACTCCGAACACGGTGGCGTTCGGGAAGAAGTCGAGCCACATGCGCAGGCTGGGAACGTCCGCCTGCGGCGAGCCTTCTAACAGGCCGCGGCACAGGCCGATCTCCATAATTCGCACCGGTCGCAGCATCAAAGGTTCGAGCAGGGACCGGTAGGTTCGGGTGTAGTGATGACCCGTGGTCCCCCGGTAAGCTGCCCCCTTGTCCGACGAGTGGAGCGCTGCGAGCGTGGTCAGGCGATTCGGACTGGCGTAATGCGCGCTGAGCAGGCCGGCGATGCTTGCCGGCTCCGCCCGACCGAGCTGCAGGCCGGCCTCGGTCCACGAGCGGTTCCAGAGGCTGATGCCGATGACCCTTGGGTCTGAGACGAGCTCGGCGGCATCACGATTCGCAGTGCAGAGGAGGTCGGTTTCCAGCCGATCGATCGTGTTGAACAGCGTCGGCGAGAACACGTGACGCTTCAGTTCGGGCGCGCGCAGCAGGACATGCTCGGTGAGGACGTTCTGCCCGATGTCGCGCGAGGCGCCATCACCGATCCCTTGCCGCAAGGCGGCCAACGCCGATCGATACAGGTGCAGCATATGGCGGCACGCCTTAGGCGCGTGAAGGACTGTGTCCGTCAGCAGATGACCGGACTCGACGCCGCTCCACTGGCTACAAAAGAAGTGGTTCCTCACCGCAGGCAAGCGCCGGGTCAGCACGACGTCCGGGTCGACCCACCATCCGCCGGCGGCGTACAAGGCGGCGTACCGGAACAGCTCGCTAAAGCCCGGCGCGTCGAGTCGCGTCCGGAACTCGTCGTAGATCGGGCGCGGCACCACTTCCTCGGCAAGTCGAACGGCCACTCCAGACGGAAGGTGCCGCGCCAGCTCGTCCGGCGGATCGTAGGTGTACAGGCTTACCGCATGGCCGTGGTGAACAAACGACCGCAGCCCGAGGAGGACGAGCGCGTTCAACGGGCTCGCGGACCAGAAGCAATGGATCGCCGCCGGCGGCGAGGCGAAGTCGAGCTGTGCGAGCTTCGGCTCGTCGTAGGCCGAGGTCAGAAGGTTTCGCGAGCCGCGATCGAACAGATTGCGGGTATGCAGAAACGGAAACTCAAGGGCAGAAACGGCGGTGGCGACTTGCTTGTCCATCGGGAGGGCCTTGCCCAAGCAGGGGCGGCGGGAATCGAGTTCAGTCAAAGCGCAGCCTGAATCCAAGCAGACGGTCGACGATGCAGCGGTCGCCTTCGCTAAGGCCGCGCCACCACGTCTGCAGGGGAGTCGAGTCGATCAGCGGCTTGGCGAAGTCCGGCGGCGTTTCGCCCGCCTGCTCGTAGAACATCTTCCAGGTGCATAGGTAGTTGACAGTGGCCAGCGGCGCCTGCACCGCACACAGCCCCTCGCGTTCGAGCGCGAGCCGATAGACGCGATCGCACAGAATCCACAGCGGCTTGGGCATCAGACTCCAGCGCGCAATCGTGTGAAACGCACCGCGCAACAGGAAATAGCAGCTCGTGTCGACGTGGCCGGCATCGTCGTCATCGAGACGCGTGGCCAGCACCGAACCATCGTCGCGCACCATTTGGCGCCGGGCGATGACGTAGTCGACTTCGCGCCCGTTGCCGGCGGCGGCCTTCAGGCAGGTCGATACGTGGTCAGGCGCGTACCAGTTGTCGGCATCCAAAAAGCAGATGGCATCGAACCCTTCGGATACGGCAAGCATGCCGCCGATGGCGCGCGGCGTGTTGCCGCCGTCGCCATGGGCACGGTCGAGCCTGATATGGCGCACTCCTACATGATCGACCCAGTCTTGCGGAAAGCCGTCGGCGATCATGTAATGGCTCGCCGCATGATCCTGGGCGCGGACCGAGTCGATGCAGCGTTGCAGCCACTGGCGGCGCTCTTTGTAGTAAGGGGTGACGACGGCGACCCGGA
>JBGFRS010000008.1:0-14660 GCA_041694995.1 Pseudomonadota bacterium
GCCTGACACAGCCGGGCGCCGCGATGCACGCGGCGCCCCTCCCCGCCCCCGGCAGCGACCCGCATGGACCCGCATCCGACCTTCGCCGCGATCCTGATCGGGACCGCGATCGCAACCCTCGGCTACCTCGCCGTCATCATCGTCCTCAACCTGCGCCAACTAACGGTGCAGACGGTGCTCATCGCCGTCGACAAGCTCAACACCTTCATCGGCAAGACCGGCGGCTGGGCGATCGTGATCCTGACCTTCGCGGTGTGCTACGAGGTGTTCTCGCGCTACGTGCTGCGCGCGCCGACGCAATGGGCGTTCGATGCGAGCTACATGCTCTACGGCGCGCTGTTCATGCTGGCCGGCCCCTACACGCTCGCGCGCAACGGCCACGTGCGCGGGGACTTTCTCTATCGCGCCTGGCGCCCACGCACGCAGGCCGGGCTCGACCTCGTGCTCTACTTTCTCTTCTTCTTTCCCGGTATCCTGGCGCTCGTCTATGCCGGCTACACTTTCGCGAACTTCTCGTGGATCATCAACGAGCGGTCGTCGAACTCGCCCGCCGGCCCGCCGCTCTATCATTTCAAATCCCTCATCCCCATCGTCGGCGGGCTCATGGTTCTGCAGGGCCTCGCCGAGGTCGTGCGCTGTGTGATCTGCTTGCGCACGGGGGCATGGCCCGAACGCTTGCACGACGTGGAAGAGACCGAGCGAATCATCCTCGAACGCGCCCAAGCCGAGCGCGCGAAGGGAGCGGCGTGATGTTCGGTTTGGGCAATCCCGAGCTCGGCGTCCTCATGCTCGGGCTGTTCGTCGTCTTCATCATGCTTGGCTTTCCGATCGCCTTCACCTTGATGGCGCTCGGCATCATGTTCGGTTACCTCGCGATGGGCGACATCGTGTTCAATCTCGTCGTGCAGCGCGCCTATTCGGTGATGGCGAACGACGTGTTGATCTCGATCCCGCTCTTCATCTTCATGGGCTACATCATCGAGCGCGCAAACATCCTCGACCGCCTGTTCCGCTCGATTCAGCTCGCCATCGGCGGCCTGCCCGGCGCGCTCGCGGTTGCGACGCTCGCCACCTGCACCGTGTTCGCGACCGCGACCGGCATCGTCGGCGCCGTCGTCACCTTGATGGGCCTCCTCGCCTTTCCGGCCATGCTGCGCGCCGGCTACGACATCAGGCTTTCCTCCGGCGTCGTCTGCGCCGGCGGCTGCCTCGGCATCCTGATTCCGCCGAGCGTGATGCTGATCCTCTACGGTGCGACCGCGGGCGTCTCCGTGCCGAGGCTCTATGCGGGTGCGTTCCTGCCGGGGCTCCTGCTCGCCGGCATGTATATGGGCTACGTCATCGTGCGCTGCATGCTCAACCCCGCGCTCGCCCCGAAGCTGCCGGCGGACCAGCGTGTCGAACTCGGGCTCGACTGGAAGCGCGACAAGCGCGCCGTGCTCAAATACGTGGTCATCGTTCTCGCCACGATCCCGATCGTCTACGGCTTCGTCTTCGGCCTTGAATTCCTGGTCAACGCCGTGCGCGGCGTGCTGGCGCCGACCGCGCGCCCGATCAGCTACGAGGTGCCGATCGGCGTCGCCTACTTCATCCTGATCGCGGGCGCTCTCGGGCTCGTCGCCTTGTTCTTCCTCGGCAAGACCGTGTTCAAGGAACTCGCGACGAGTTTCTTACCGCTCACATTCCTCATCATGAGCGTGCTCGGCGCGATTTTCTTCGGGCTCGCCACGCCGACGGAAGCCGCCGCCGTCGGGGCCTTCGGCAGCCTGGCGCTCGCGACCGCCTACCGCTCGCTCACCTTCGAGAAACTGAAGGAATCCGTCTATCTCACGGCCCGCACCTCGGCCATGGTGTGCTGGCTGTTCGTCGGCTCCTTCATCTTCTCGTCGGTGTTCGCGATCCTCGGTGGACACGAGCCGATCAAGTCGCTGATGACGGCGCTGAACCTCAACACGACCACCTTCCTGATCCTCGCCCAGATCATCATCTTCGTGCTCGGATGGCCGCTGGAATGGACGGAGATCATCGTCATCTTCGTGCCGATCTTCCTGCCCCTGTTGGAGCACTTCGGCGTCGACCCGCTGTTCTTCGGCATCCTGCTCGCGCTCAACATCCAGACGTCGTTCCTGTCGCCGCCCGTTGCCATGGCGCCTTTCTACCTGAAAGGCGTCGCTCCACCGCACGTCAGCATCAACGACATCTTCGCCGGCGTCATGCCGTTCATGTTCATCGTGGTCGCCACGATGCTGATCGTGTACGTCTTCCCCGGCATCGCGATGTGGCTGCCGAACGTGCTCTATTAGGCGACGTTCAAGCGCCCGAAGCCGTTCCACACGAAGAACGGCAGGCCCGAGAGGAAGACGTCGAGATAGCGCAGCGACTGGAAGTCGCCGTTCAGCGACACGCGCGGCAGCGCCGTCAGATGCTGCGCATGTTCGGGATAGAGCACACCCGGCCGCGTCGTCACCGCCGTCATGAAGCCGAGTTCGGCCGCAAGGCGGAACTCACGCGGGCCGGCTGCGCAGGGCGATCCGTACGGATAGGAGAAGTGCCGCGGCCGGCGGCCGAGCACGGCCTCGAGCACATTGGCGCTTTCGCGCATCTGCCGGCGCGCATCCTCTTCGCCGAGGCGCGCGAGGGCAGGATGATCGAGGGTGTGCGCGCCGATCGTGACGAGAGGATCGCGCGCCATGTCGACGATCTCGTCCCACCCCATGATTTCGCGCCGGCACATCGCGGCGAGATCGATGCCGTAACGCCCGCAGAAATCGCGGACCACGCGGCGCTGCTCGCCATCGTCGAGCCCGCGCAGCCACCAATAGAGCTCGTCGAACACGCGCTGCTTCTGTTCGAGCGTCGCGGTCGTCAGGAACCGCGCCGTCCCCTCGACCTCGACCGCGAGCGTTTCTTTCCGATCGACCAGCTCTTCCAGCGCGAGCCACCACAGTTCCCCCAACCCGTCCGGATAGGCCGGCGGGACGTAGATCGTGAACGGGGCGCCGTAGCGCTTGAGGATCGGCCAGGCATGCACACGATTGTCGCGATAGCCGTCGTCGAAGGTGAGCACGACGAAACGGCGATGCTCGCCCGGCTCGGTCAGGCGGCGATGCGCCTCGTCAAGGTCGACAAGGTCAAACCGCGCCCGCCGCACGCGCTGCAGCACGGCATCGAGGAACTCCGGCGTGATCTCGAGAATGCGGTTCGGGTGAAACGGCCGCTCTTCGGCGGGGCGCACATGGTGCATGGTGAGGATAGCGCCGGCGCCGCCGAGCGCGCGGCGGGCGAGCACGTGCGCGCCTGACGCCCACATGCTCTCCAAGCCCGCGCGGATCAACGCAGTGCGCCACATGTCAACCGTCCCCAAAGTCCTCCCGACCATCTTAGGCAAGGACGCTTACGGATCGCTGAACGCATTCGCGCGAGGGCGGCGAATCCTAACGAGATGTTGACCATTGCCCAGCATGACTTGGGAGGCACGACTGAGCCAAGACGGCGAACGGGGAGTCCGAAATGCCCGAAGCGGAAGTCGGCCGCGCCGGCGTTCTCGACCTTGCCGCCGGGATCGATGCTCCCGAGGCGGCCGCGCGACGGCTTTCCGTGTGGTCCGACCACGCGCCGCTCGAGGCGATCTGGCGCGCGGCGGAAGACCGCCTGGTGACCTCTCCCTATCAGCGCTTCGACGCGATCGCCGCGTGGCTCGAAACCATCGGGCGGCATCGCCGCGCACATCCGGCCATCGTGGTCGCCGACGGTCCCGATGGCGCCCCGGCCTTCATCTTGCCTCTTGCCGTCGAGCGGCTCGGCCCGGCGCGCGTTGCCCGCATCGTCGGCGGCAGGCACACCAATTTCTGCGTTCCCTTGTTCGACCGCGCCTATCCCTGGACCCGTGCTGCGGTCGCGGCCCTCCTCGTCGAGACCGCACGCCGCGCCGACATCGATGCCTATTCGCTCGTGCACGTGCCGCTCGAATGGAACGGGGCCGCCAATCCGCTCGCCCTGCTGCCGTCGCGTTCCTCGGCGAACATTGCGCTCCGCGCGGGTCTTGCGGGCGATCCGGAAGCCACGACCAAAGCGTTGCGGGGCGCCTCCGGCCTGCGGAAGATTCGCGCCAAGGACCGCAAGATGGCCGAGATCGGCAACGTCGTGCATGCCGCCGCGCGCACGCCCGACGACATCCGGCGCGCACTCGACACGTTCTTTCCGCAGAAGTCCGAATGGCTGCGCCGCCAAGGCAAGCCGGACATCTTCGCCGAGCCCGGAACGCGCGACTACTTCGAGCGCCTGACGCGATGCGGCGCGCTCGATCTTTATACGCTCGGCGTCGGGGACCATATCGTCGCGACCTTCGGCGGCATTGGGCACCAGAAGCGTTTTTCGACTTGCATCAACTCCTACGATCATCAGGACTTCGCACGGTTCTCCCCCGGAGAATCGCTGCTGCGCTATCTCATCGAAGCCCGTAGCGCGGCCGGCGACACGACGTTCGACCTCGGCGTCGGGGAAGCCGAGTACAAACGGTACTGGTTGCACGAGGACGAGCCGATGCGCGACATCTTCCTAGGGGTCGGCGCCCTCGGCACGCTCACCGCCGCAGGCCTCGCCGCAAGCGCTGCGGCGCGCGGCTTCGTGAAGAAGACGCCGTGGGCGATGCGCGCGCTCAGCCGTTTGCGGGGACGCGGTCGGACCGTACCGTAGCGCGAAGACTGAACGGCGCTCAGGCCGCCTTCAATTCGGACATCGGCGCCGGCGGCGCCTCTTGCCGCCTCTCGGCGGCACCGTTCACCATCACCGTCTCGACGCGCTTTGCACCGGAGAGCTCAAGGGCCGAACGCGCCGCGGCGGCGACGTCCGGCAGCGTGCCTTCGCCGGCGACCATGACGACCAGATCGGCTTTCGCCGCGAGCGGACCGGTCGCATCGCTCTCGATAATGGAGGCGACGTCGAGGACCACGATGTCATAGGCCGTATCGAGCGCGGCCAACACCGTCGCCACCTTCGGGCCTTCGAGAACCGCCGTCCCCGCATCGGCTGACCTCTGGCCGGCTGGCACAATGTGGACGCGCGACGTCGGATCGCGATGGACGATGTCCGCGAAACCGGCCTCGCCAAGGAGCAGATCGGACAGTCCCTTCTCTTCCTTGAGGCCCGCGACATCCGCAATGCCCGGCCGTGCGAATTGCGCATCGACGAGGACGACCTTCTTACCTGCGTCCGCCAAGCCGCGGGCGAAGGCGATCGCGAGCGATGTCGCGCCCGCGGCCGCGACGGCCCCGGTCACCACCACACGATGCAGCGGCCGCGCGCCCGCCTCCTCGGTGAGCTTGCTCACGAGCGACGCTGCAGCGAGCCGAAGCGCTAGGGGCTCGGCCGCTGGCGCCTTCGTCGCGTCGCCATCGGCGGCAAGCGACAGCCACGGTTCTACCGGCCGCAGCACCGCCAGCGCGCCGCGATCGATGAAGGCGCGTCCGGAGACGAGTTCGCGGGTGATGAGCAAAAGGATCGCAACGAGCACAGCGGACAGGGTGGCAACCAGGACGATCGGCAGCTTGCGCGGCCAAGCCGGCGTCGTGGCGGGGGCAGCGGCGGACACGATCCGCGCATCGGCCGCCCGCACGTCGAGCGAATCGCGCGCCGACGATTCGCGGTACATGCCGAGCCAGCTTTCCAGAAGCTCACGCTGCGCCCGCGCCTCGCGCTCAAGCCCACGCAGGGCGACTTCTTGATCGCCTTGCGCCGATGTCGCGCGCTTCTGCTCGTCGAGTGCGCGGCGCAGCGTGTTGACGCGCTCACCTGCGAAGCGTGCATCGTTCTCAAGACCGCGGGCAATTCGTTCGGCTTGCACGCGGTATTGCGCTTCGTTGTCGGCAACCTGCGCGTTGAGCTCGCGCATGCGCGGATGGCCGGGCAGAAGGATGGTCGATTGTTGGGCAAGTTCAGCACGCAGCTGTGCGCGTTGATCGCTCAAGCGCTGGATCACCGGCGAATTGAACACGTCCGAAGCTTCAATGGGGCGCCCTGAGCGCAAGAGCTCACGAATGGCGTTCGCCCGCGCCTGAGCGTCGGCGCGTTGCGCCTGGGCTGTAGATAACTGCGTGTTGAGCTCGGATACCGTTTGCACCCCAAGCGTCTGATTGGTCGTGCCCGTCAACAGGTCGAAGCGCGCGCGATGCTCCTGCACCCGGCTCTCGGCAGCCGCGACTTGCTGCCTGAGCTCGTCGATCGTGCGTTGGAAGTGCTGACGCGCCCGGCGGTCCCGCTCCAATTTCGCGCGCGTCTGCGCGTCGATGTAGCGCTCTGCGATCGCGTTCGCGACACGCGCCGCGAGCTCGGAATTCTTCGACATGAAGCGGACTTCGATGACGCGCGAACGATCGACAGGATAGACCGAAAGCCGTTCGTAGTAGGCTTCGAGCGCGCGTTCTTCCGCCGTCATCTGCGCGATGTCACGCACGATGCCGAAAAGCGCGAGCAGGTATGTCGGCAATGAACGCCCTTCGATCATCGGATCGAACTCGGGCAGCTTTGTCAGATCGAGATCGCGGATCACGGCGCGCGCGACGTCGCGCGAGTAGATGATCTGCACCTGCGAGGCGATGGCTTCTTGATCGAGCAGTTGCTCCGGCACCTGCTGCCGGTCGCCACCTTGCCGCGTCAGCGGCGTCTCGCGGTTCTCGACGAAGATCCGGGCTTCCGAGGCGTAGCGCGGCGTCACCATGTTGACGTAGGCGAAAGAGAGGAAGAACGCCGCCAGCGTCGGGATCGCGATCCATAAGCGATGCTTGGCCACCGCGCCGAACAGCGCCTTCAGATCGAGCTCGACCTCAGCCGAGCCCGAGGCGCGGGAGCGCGACTCGCGTGCAGTGGACATGGGAACACCTTGCATCACACCGCCATTACTACCGAACAAGGTAACCTTGCGGTTAATCGTCGGCATTCCAGACCGGCACGTCGGACGCGCGAACACCGTTCGTTAACCACGCCACTTTACCAACTGCGTCAGTGGGATTTACCTGCGAGTCACGCCGTGATCGGCCGCATGCGTCGCGCCACGACCGTTCTTCTTCTGGGCCTCTTGGTGCTAGGCGCTGCGGGCTGCGCGCGCTCGATCACTGCGCCGCCGCGGCAAGCCGTGTTCGATGCGCTGGAGCGGCCCTACACTCTCGACACGGGCGATCGGCTCCGCGTCATCGTGTTCGGGCAGGCCGACCTGTCGAACGTCTACGCAATCGACGCTGCCGGCAAGATCTCGATGCCCTTGATCGGCCAAATCGATGCGCGCGGCGTCACGACGCGTGAACTTGAAACCCGAATTTCCTCGCGACTTCGCAATGGCTTCCTGCGTGACCCGCAAGTAACGATCGAAGTCGATCAGTACCGCCCGTTCTTCGTGCTCGGCGAGGTCGTGCAGTCGGGGCAGTTCGCCTATGTCGTCGGCATGACGGCGCAGACCGCGGTCGCGATCGCCGGCGGCTTCACGCCGCGCGCGCGCCAGGCGACGGTCGAGATCACGCGCACCGTGAACGGCGAGCTGATCCGCGCCGAGGTTCCGCTGCATCACCCAATTCGCCCCGGCGACACCGTGCGCGTGTTCGAGCGCTGGTTCTGAACCGACGGCATGGCTGAACCTGCACTACGCATCTTGCAAGTGCTGCGCGCCCCGATCGGCGGCTTGTTCCGGCATGTCGCGGATCTAACGCGCGGCCTCGTGGCCCGTGGCCATGCCGTGGGCCTCGTCATGGATGCAGGCGATGCCGGCCCGCGCTGGGAAGGTGTCATCGCCGAGCTTGCCGCCCTCGCGCCCCTCGGCCTGACGCGCATTGCCATGCCGCGCAGCGTCGGCGCACGGGATGCGAGCGCGATCCGACACGTCCATGGACGGATCCGCAGCCAATCCATCGAGGTGGTGCACGGCCACGGCGCCAAGGGCGGCGCCTATGCGCGCATTGCCGCGACGGCCGCGCGGCGCGGCGTGCGCATCTACACGCCGCATGGCGGCAGCTTGCACTTCGCGCCGAATTCCCTCGAGGGCCAACTCTACCACCGCCTCGAACGTATGCTCGCGCGCGCGACTGACGCCGTCGTCTTCGAGAGCGACTTCGCGCGCCGCGGCTTTGCCGACATGCTCGGTCTTGCCGCGGATGATTGGCCGGTGATCTACAACGGTCTTGCGCCGGACGAGTTCGAGCCCGTGCCGCTTGCACCGGAGGCGAGCGACATCGTTTTCGTCGGCGAGATGCGCGTGCTCAAAGGCGTCGACGTTCTCATCGACGCGCTGGTCGCCGTACCCGAAGCAACCGCCCTTCTCGTTGGCGCCGGCCCGGACGAGGCGCAATTCCGCGCGCGCGCCGCGCCCCTAGGCGCACGTGTGCGATTCGCGCCGCCGATGCCGGCCCGGACGGCTTTCGCACATGGACGCAGCGTCGTAGTTCCCTCGCGCGCGGAGTCCTTGCCCTATCTGGTCCTCGAGGCGGCGGCTGCAGGACGCCCGCTCATCGCGACACGGGTCGGCGGTATTCCAGAGATCTTCGGCGAACTCGGAACCCATCTGGTACCGGCCGGCGACGCGCACCTTCTTGCCACCGCCATCCGCGCCAATCTGTACGATGTCGCAGCGGCGCAAACACGCGCTCAGCGCTTGCGCGAGCTGGTCTGCGAACGGTTCAACGTCGAACGCATGACCAATGCTATCGTTGCCCTCTATCGATCCAAATTGAATCAGAACGGGACGTGAGTGCTTAAGCGTTCGCCAAGGTTTCTATCGTAGAAATCGGTTCGTCGCTGGACGACGACGGGATCAGGTCTCGCGTACCCGTCCGCCCCGCGTCCATGGATCAGGTTGCGCGTACCATGTCCGACTTGCTTGCGTCTTCGCCGGCCGACACGCGCGTCGTGTCGCCGGCTGTCGCGCTCACGACGCCGAGCGGCTCGCTCGCGCCACCCGCCGATGATGAGCGGGCCATCACGCCGGCCGTTCTGCGCACGGGCGTCCGCATCTCCGATTATCTGGCGCTCGTCGGCGCGGGGCTCACCGCCTATCTCCTGCACGTGTCGCCGGCGCCGGGCTCCGCGCCCTACTACACCATCGCCATTCTCGGGCTTCCCGCCTGCGCCCTCGTCCTCTTCGATCTTCTCGGGACCTATCGCCTCGACGGGCTGAAGCGGGCCACGGGACGTGCCTGGCTGCTCGCCGCCGGATGGGCGGGCCTCATCGCGCTGCTCGTCGCCACCGCCTTCTTCACGAAGGCCGGCGAGGGCATTTCGCGGGCCTGGGTCGCCTATTGGTTCGTCGGCGGTCTCGTGCTTCTCGGCATCTCGCGCGCCGTCATCCGTCAGCTCGTGCTGCGCTGGTCCGCGGACGGACGGCTCGACCGACGCGCGGTGATCGTCGGCGGCGGTTCGACCGCAGCCGACCTCATCCGTGCGCTGGAAGCATCCAAATCGGCCAACATCCGAATCGTCGGCCTGTTTGACGATCGCGGCGTCGAGCGCATGGGCGTCGTCGCCAATTATCCGAAGCTCGGCTCGATCGACGACCTCGTCGCCTTCGCGCGAAAGACGCGGGTCGACCTCCTCATCGTCGCGATCCCGCTGACGGCGGAGGCGCGCCTGTTGCAGCTTCTCAAGAAGCTGTGGGTGCTGCCGGTCGACATTCGCATTTCGGCCTTGTCGGCGCGGCTTCGCTTTCGGCCACGCGCCTACTCGTGGATCGGCGACGTTCCCTTCGTCGACGTGTTCGACCGCCCGCTGCAGGGCCGCGACGTGATCGTGAAGGCCGTCTTCGACCGTGTGATCGGCGGCCTCGCCCTCCTGGCCTTGTCGCCGCTCATGCTGTTGACGGCCCTCGCGATCAAGCTCGACTCGAAAGGACCGGTTCTGTTCCGCCAGAAGCGCTACGGCTTCAACAATGAGTTGATCGAGGTCTTCAAGTTTCGCTCGATGTATGTCGAGAAGAGCGATGCGACAGCCGCGAAGCTCGTGACCAAGGACGACCCGCGCGTTACGCGCGTGGGCCGTTTCATCCGCAAGACCTCGATCGACGAGTTGCCGCAGCTCTTCAACGTCGTGTTCTACGGCAACCTCTCCCTCGTCGGACCGCGGCCGCATGCCGTGCACGCGAAGGCTGCCGAATCGCTCTACCAGGACGTGGTCGACGGCTACTATGCGCGCCACAAGGTGAAGCCCGGCATCACCGGCTGGGCGCAGATCAATGGCTGGCGCGGCGAGACCGACACCGCGGACAAGATCCGAGGGCGCGTCGACTGTGATCTCGACTACATCGAGCGCTGGTCGCCGCTGTTCGACCTCTACATCCTCGCCATGACCCCGGTCTCGCTGATCACCAAGTCCGAGAACGCCTACTGATGCGCGCGGCAGCGACCAGCGGCGTCGTGGTCAGCGCGGCGCCGCCGCGTCGCGGAGCTTCCCTCGTCCGCTTTCGCGACCGGCTGACCTTCGTCGCGATCCTCGCGAGCTTCTTCGTGATGGTCGAGCCGAGCCCGAACGAGGTGATCGTCTCGATCGGGCTTCTCCTGCTGCTCGCGACCGGGGTGCATCTGCCGCGCCTTGCGACGCCGCTTCTGTGGATGCTGCTCGGCCTCAACATCGGCGGCGCCTTCTCCGCCCTTCCGGTGATCGGCAAGGAGAAGGTCGCGCTCTTCGTCGTCATCAGCGTGTTCCTGATGGCGTACTGCATCTTCTTCCTGATCCTGTTCAGCGAGAACACGCTGCGGCGCCTCGAGCTCATGCGCACGGCCTGGATCATCGGCGCGGTGATCGCCGCCGCCGCCGGAATCGTCGGCTACTTCAACCTGTTCGGCACGCGCGAACTCTTCACCCTCTATGCCTCGCGCGCCAAGGGCACCTTCAACGACCCGAACGTGTTCGGCCCCTATCTCGTGCTGCCTCTCTTGCTTTTGATGCAGGGCTTCATCACGCGGACGGCGCGCCGGCCCGTGCTCGCGACACTTGCGCTCATCATCATCGTCGTCGGCCTGTTCCTGAGCTTCTCGCGCGCGGCCTGGATGCATGCCGCGCTGTCGGCCGCCCTGCTCGTCTACTTGACCTTCATCACCACGGGCTCGACGTGGCAGCGCGCGCGCATCCTCGGCCTCGTCCTCGGCGGCGGCCTGGTCCTCGCGACGGCGCTCGTCGCGCTCGCCGTCATTCCCGATGTGCGCGACATGCTCCTCTTGCGCGCCAACCTCGCGCAGGACCACGACCTGCGCTATGGCGGCCGCTTCGACAATTACTGGCACGCGCTTGCCGTCATCTTCGACAATCCGAACGGCATCGGCCCGTTCGAGTTCGGCCGCCGCTTCGGCGAGGACCCGCACAACGCCTATCTCCACACCTTCGTCGCTTATGGCTGGCTCGGCGGCATGTGCTATCTCGCCCTCGTCGCGACGACGTTGTGGATCGGCTGGAAGCATGTGTGGGCGCGCACCCCCTACCAGCCCTTCTTCCTGGCGATCTTGTCCACCTACACCGTGCTCGCCGCCGTCAGCCTGATCATCCACAGCGATCACTGGCGGCACTATTTCCTGCTCGTCGCGCTTGTCTGGGCGCTCGCCGCCGCCACGCGCCGGCACCTCGATGCCTTGCGCCCGCCTCGAGCCGCGACTAGAAACGGCCCCGTCGGAGTGTAGCGCAGCCCGGTTAGCGCACTTGTCTGGGGGACAAGGGGTCGTGGGTTCGAATCCCGCCACTCCGACCAGTTTTGTCGCCGTTGAGCCTTTCCGTAGCAATGATTGCCAGTGCGCCCGAAGCTGAAGGTTCGCGTTGCACGATGGGGGCTGTATGAACGCGCGAGAATTCTTTTACAAAGTGGTGAAACCAACGGTCACTGAGTTCACTTTAGACGGGAATGACCTACGCCGCGCGATTCTGGCCTGCATTGTGCTGAAACATGCCACAGAGCACGTCTTTGTGGAGCGAGCACTGGCGCAGAGCACACCTAGCAACGAGAAAACGGCGCTCAAATGCGCCAGGGACCAGCAGTCGAAGTATTGGGATTCTCATAGCAGCGACTCGTCGTTCAACGCTGTCGAAAACATCGCTAACGCCTCGAAGCACGCTCGGCTCGTCAAGACAGGTTATAGTCTTCAATTGGTTCATCTATCTGATCCGGCCGGCCTTTATCTCGACGACGGCTTTCTCGATAACGACTTTATGACATGGTCCAGCCAAGTGATGGCGCATGCAACGACACCCGGTCATCCATCACCGCCGGATGTCGAGCTCAAAACGGCCATTGAATCGGTGATGATGAAGATTCAAACTGACTTCCCTGAACTTGCTCCCTAGCGGAGTTGCACACGTTCCCCGCAAACACAAACCGCCGGGTCCCGTGCGGGAGCCCGGCGGCTGGAACCCCAAGCGCTGGGCGTAGGGCTCAGTACACGACCCGGCACACGCGGCGCGTGCCGATGTAGTCGCCGAAGCGGTTGTAGCGCTCGACCAGGGTGCACTCGCGGCGCGGGCCGGAGACGTACACGGTGTCGGCATAGACCGGCCGCGACGCGGCGACGAGGCCGCCGACAACGAGACCCGAGGCGAGGCCGACACCGAAGCCGCCCCAATGGGGGCCCCAACGGCGCGCTTCGGCAGGCGTCGCCGAGGCGATGGCGGCGGTGGCGATGGCGAGGGTGGCGAAAGCGGCGGCGATGAAAGTCTTGGATTTGCTGAGCATGGCGCGAGTTCCCTTGAGGTTCCGGTGGCTCGGGTCATCCGACCCGCACCTGTCAGTCGCGCCGCCGGCAGCGAAGGTTCATGCGGAGCGCCAAAAAACATCGGGTCCCCGAAGGGACCCGATGGGGAGGCTCGCGGGAGCCGTGCGGCCTCCCGACACCGGACCGCCGACCTCTCGAAGAGATCGGCGGCGCGGGGACGAGGGCTAGGAAAGCTCAGTAGACGACGCGGCAGACGCGGCGGGTGCCGATGTAGTCGCCCCAGGCATTGTAGCGCTCTTCGAGCGAGCAGACGCGGCGGGGGGCGGCGTAGCCATAGGCCGGGGCGGCAGCGGCGCCAGCGATACCGCCGACGATGAGGCCGGTGGCGAGGCCACCGAAGAAGGCGGCGTTGCGGCCGTAGGCGGCTTCGGCCGTGCCAGCCGAGGCGAAGGTCGCGGTGGCGAGCGTGAGGGCGGTGAGCGAAGCGGCGGCGAAGGTCTTGATCGACATGGTGGGCTCCCGTGGGGTGTTCTGGGCGGATCATCCGCGCCATGCCCATCTGTCGCGGCGAGCGGCGCGGAGGTTCGAAGGGAGCCTCAAAAAAGTTCGGGCCCCTCATTGGGACCCGAAAGACATGATGGGCCGGCGTTTCAGCGCGCCGTTATGGCCTGCACCGCGCCATAAGCGTCGACAAGGCCCGCCCCGAACATCGGATCGCGCCCGCGCTGGCCGAGATCGCGGGCCGTCGACACGAGCACACGGCGCACACCGTCGGGGTCGAGCGACTGGTCGCGCTGCAACATCAACGCCACCACACCGGAGACCTGCGCGGCCGCGACCGAGGTGCCGGTCGTCAGTTCGTAGCGCCCACCCGGAGCCGGCACGATCACGTCGACGCCCGGCGCGGCGACGGCGACATGCGCACCGCGCACCGCGCCGTCGAACAGGCCGTCATTGGCATCCGTGGCCGTCACCGCGATGACGTTCGGGTCGGCGGCCGGGAACATCGGCGCCGCGCGCGGACCGGCATTGCCGCTGGCCGCGATCAGGATGATGCCGCGCTCGCGGGCAGCGCCCAGCGCCCGGGCGAGCAGAGCGTCGCGCGGGCCCGCGAAGCTCATGTTGACGATGCGCGCCCCCTCGGCCTCGGCGAGGTCGAGACTGCGCAGGAGGTGCACGGTGGTTCCTTCCGCGCCGGAACGACCGCCCTGCCCCGTGAACGCCCGGATCGACACGATGTCCGCCGACGGCGCGGCGCCCGTGAGCCGGGCGCGAGCGGCGATGGCACCGACCATCGCCGTCCCGTGCGTGTGCGGCTGCACGTCGCCGCCGACCGCGTCGAGCGCGCGCGAAACAACGCCGGCAAGTTCCGGATGCCGTTCATCGACGCCCGAATCGATCACCGCCACGCGCACGCGCTCGCCGCGAGCCACGCGATGCGCATCGCCGAGACGCAGCTTGCCGAGCGCATACTGCAGATCGCGCATGCTCTGGTCGGCCGGTGTCGTCGTCGAGGACTGCAGTTCAGGCGCGGGCGCTGCGGCCACGCGATCCGGCGTGGAGGCCGGCGCCTCTTGAGCCGTCGCCGGCTTCGGCGCCTCGCTCGCAACGGCAGGCGGGACCGAGGCAAGCAAGTCCTCCGACAGCCCCGGCATGTCGGGCAGCGGGAGATCCGGCACGCCGGTGACTGCATCGCTGACAAGTTCAAAGACGTAGTTCGGCTGGGCCCGCGCGATCCGGCCGTTGCGCGCCAGCGCCTGCAGCACCGTGCGCACGGAGCGTCCGTCAGTGATCCGGTAGCGGTGCAAGGAGACGCCGGCGAGGCGGAAGCTGTCCGAGCTCAAAAGCGTCAGGCGCTGTGTCCGCGCGAGCGTCTGCGCGGCGTTGCGCGGCGCATCGCTGCGCAGTTCGACGAGGACTTCGTTCGGCACGAAGCGGGTCTCGCTCGCCGCGGGAATCACCACGGCCGGGGGCGCCGGCGAGGCCGCGCGC
>JBGFRS010000047.1:0-13949 GCA_041694995.1 Pseudomonadota bacterium
GCCCCCAGAGCATCCCAAAGTGTCCGTGCCATCGAGCCGCCTCCTGTGCCGGTGGCTCCCTAAAGAATCTGATTTGCCGCCACTGTCAGCCAGGGTCAGGTGCGGTTCTTTGAATCACCCTGGAAATAGCCGCCCCAGCGTGGACAAAACTGATGACTACGTATCCGCTGGGGTAGTCTGATACTCCAACCGTCCACCTGCGGGCACCGCCGCCAACATGCGAAGCTCGCCAAAGCTACCACCACTGCCTGGCGAAAGCGGAATGGCATTGAAGTGCACGGCGTTATACCGTACACTAAGCGAAGAAAGAAATCGCCATGCCCACAGTCTCAAATCGCCGGAAACCAGCCCGCGAACTCAAGCGCGAACGAATCGAATTGCGCGTCGGCCCTTCGGCCAAGAAATTGATCCAGCGGGCCATGGCCGTCACCGGTCTGACGGCAGGCGACCTCGCCTATGAGGGCGCGCGCCGGGTGCTGGACGAGCACGAACGATTGGTCCTGACCGGCGCCGACCGGGAAGCCTTTTTCGAGGCGTTGATGAACCCGCCGGAACCGTCCGAGAAGCTTATCGCAGCCCTTCGCCGTCATCGCGATTTGATGGGCTGACGCTTGGACGTCGTCCTGGAGCCACTCGGCAGGCAGCACGATCGGTCGAGATTCTCCTGCGAGCAAGCCGAGCTTGACGACTGGTTCCGGCGGCGGGCAGGCCAGGACGAGCGCCGCAACATCGCGCGCGTGTTCGTGGCAGTGGATTCCGAACTGGGGGTGATCGGCGTCTACAGCCTGAGCTCTTTCAAGCTGGACTTCGATGATCTGCCGGAAGAGATCGCCCGCAAGCTTCCCCGCTACGACGGCGTTCCAGCCGCGCTGATCGGGCGCCTGGCGCGCGACATCCGCGTGCGCGGCAAGGGTGTCGGTGAGCTTCTGGTGGCGGATGCGGTACGACGCATCCTGAGCGCCGCGCAATCGCTTGCCGTCTTCGCCATCATGGTTGATGCCAAAGATGAGCGCGCGGCGACATTCTATGAGCGGTTCGGTTTCCGTTGCTTCCCGCTGCGTCCGAACCAGCTGTTCCTCTTGGCATCGACGGCGGCGGCGGCGATGGAGAGGACGTAGGCATGGCTTCGATCCAGTATTGTGGTCTGCCGATGCTTGAGGTGGCGCTGCGCCGGCACAAGACTGAACGGAACCGTTCGCGTGATGGACCCGAGCCCCACGATTGATCACCGGTCCCCGGCCCAGGCGAAGATCGGGCTGTTCCGCTCGCTGTTCCGCGGCCGCGAAGACATCTATGCGCGTCGTTTCGAGAGCCGTAAGACAGGCAAGCATGGCTATGCGCCCGCCTGCGCGAACGAATGGGTCCGCGGCGTATGCGAAAAGCCCCGCGTCAAATGCGCTGAATGCCCGTATCGTCGATTTCTTCCGCTGACCGACGACGTCGTTCGCTGGCATCTGTCGGGCGTCGATGCCGACGGCGAGCCGTTCGTGGCCGGCGTCTATCCGCTGCTGCCGGACGAAACCTGCTGGTTCCTGGCCGTCGATTTCGACAAGAGCGGCTGGCGGGAGGATGTGGCGGCCTGTCTCGAAACCTGCTGCCGTCTGAGCCTGCCGGCTGCGCTTGAGCGGTCGCGCTCCGGGCACGGCGCTCATCTGTGGCTCTTCTTCGAGGAGTCTATTCCGGCAGCGCTCGCCCGCCGGCTCGGATCTCACGTGCTCACTGAGACGATGGAGAGCCGCCCCGAGCTCGGTCTGGATTCGTACGACCGGCTCTTTCCGAACCAGGATACAATGCCGCAGGGAGGTTTCGGCAACCTGATCGCTTTGCCGTTGCAGAAAGCGCCGCGGGACCAAGGGAATAGCGTCTTTCTCGACCCGACTTTCGACTTACGGCACCCCGGTAGCAACGATACCCCTTCGGAACAAAGGACGCCATCGAACCTTGGACGCCACCAATTTGCGATGAAGCTCAGCTGTTTCCGAAATCGCGGGCCAAGAAGATCGCGGAAACGGGCGCATTCGCGGTATCTGGCGCTCCCGACGGGATTCGAACCCGTGTACCCAACGTGAAAGGCTGGTGTCCTAGGCCTCTAGACGACGGGAGCCTGCCTCGCGGCGACGCGCCTTATAGGGGCGTTCTCCGGGCGCGACAAGGCACAGGCACGATCAGGCACAGGCACGATCCGAGCCCTCACCAGACCCCCGTGTTCGGCATCGAGGCCCAGGGTTCGGCCGGTGGTTTCGCCTCACCCTTCTGCAGGAGTTCGATCGAGATCAGGTCGGGCGAGCGGACGAAGGCCATGCGGCCATCGCGCGGTGGGCGGTTGATCGTCACGCCCGCCGCCTGAAGCTTCGCGCAGGTCGCGTAGATGTCGTCGACCTCGTAGGCGAGATGGCCGAAATTGCGCGCCGTGCCGTAGTCCTCGGGATCGTAGTTGAAGGTGAGTTCGACCATCGGTGCGTCGCGCCGGCCTTCGGCCAGCGCTTGGCGGACGGCGTCTTCGTCATCGGGCGCGCACAGGAAAACAAGCGTGAAGCGGCCGCCAGGATTGTCCACTCGCCGCACCTCCTTCAGGCCGAGCTTGCCGGTGTAGAAGCTGAGGCTCTCCTCGAGATCGCGGACGCGAACCATGGTGTGCAGATAGCGCATGACGTCGTCTCCTCCTGTCGCTATCTCTCATCTATGCCGATCATCGACGAGCTTGAAGCCTGCCGCAGCGTGCTCGTGGGGGCCGTGCAAGAAGCCGCAGCCATCGTTGCGTTCACCGGCGCCGGCATCTCGACGGAGGCGGGCATCCCGGACTTCCGCTCGCCCGGCAGCCTGTGGATGCGGCATAAGCCCATCCCGTTTCAGGCGTTCGTCGCCTCGCGCGAGGTGCGCATCGAAGCATGGCGGCGCAAATTCGCGATGGACGACAGCTACCGTGGTGCACGACCGACCGCCGGCCACCGGGCGATCGCGCGCTTGGTGGATGCGGGCAAGGTAACGGCGGTCGTGACGCAGAACATCGACGGCCTGCATCAGGTGTCCGGCGTTCCAGACGACCGGATCGTGGAATTGCACGGCAACGGCACCTATGCCGCCTGCTTGGCCTGCGGCGACCGGTACGAACTCGACGACATCCGCCCCGCCTTCGAAGCAACGGGCGAGCCGCCAGCCTGCATGCGGTGTGGCTGCATGGTCAAGTCGGCGACGATCTCCTTCGGGCAGGCCATGCCCGAGTCAGAGATGGCGCGGGCGCGCATGGCGACGCTCGCCTGCGACTTGTTCCTGGCGATCGGATCCTCGCTCGTCGTCTACCCCGCCGCAGGTTTTCCACTGCTCGCGCGGGATGCCGGAGCGCGGCTCATCATCATCAACCGCGAGCCGACGGAACTCGACGCCGCCGCCGACGTGGTCCTTCGCGGCGAGATCGGCTCCATCATGGCGCCATTGGAGCAATTCGCCCGCGCCTGAGTTCTTGCGATGTCGTCGAATTCGAGGTGTGGAAAGGGCCGCAACTCGCTCGTTTGAGGCGAAATCCGCCTTCGTTTCCCGTCGAATCATGGCAAGCTCCAACGAAAGGTTAACCGCGTCTTGTGGCGGGACGGAGCAGCGGTAATGAGTGCGAAAGAGGTGCTGGGTCGGCCCCTCGAGATCGGCCTGGCGGATGAAGAGGCGCTCGATCTCGTCGAGGTCGCCGGCGTCATCAAATGGTTCGACGTCTCGAAAGGATACGGCTTCATCGTCCCCGACAACGGCATGCCCGACGTTCTCCTCCACGTCACGGTTCTGCGGCGCGACGGGTTCCAGACAGCCTATGAAGGCGCGCGGGTCGTGGTCGACGTGCTCAATCGGTCCAAAGGACTGCAGGCCTTTCGCGTGAAGGCCATGGACGAGTCGACCGCGGTGCACCCCTCGCAGTTGCCGCCGCCGCGCACGCATGTGCAGGTGACGCCGACATCGGGCTATGAGCGCTGCATCGTGAAGTGGTTCAATCGTGTGAAGGGCTTCGGCTTCGTCACGCGCGGCGAGGGTACGCCTGACATCTTCGTCCACATGGAGACGCTGCGCCGCTTCGGCATCACTGAGCTGCGGCCCGGGCAGACGGTGCTCGTGCGGTTCGGCGATGGGCCCAAGGGATTGATGGCTGCCGAAGTTCGGCCTGAAACCGGTGGCTTCGTGCCGCAAAGCCACTGAGGCTCCGGGGCCGCAGCATGGGAAGCCGATTGCATTCGGCGTCCGTTTGGGCGCTGGTCCTGTTGATGTGGTCGGCCGGCGTGTTCGCGGGGGCCTTCGCTCAGGATGCGCCGCAGCCACGCCTTCGAACGACACCATTGGCCATCACCACGGTTACCGGCGAGCATCGCTTCACCGTGGAAATGGCGATTTCACCGGAGCAGAAAGCGCGCGGGTTGATGTTCCGCACCGCGATGCCGGCCGATGAGGGCATGCTGTTCGATTTCGGCCGCGACGACATCGTCACCATGTGGATGCGGAACACCATCCTGTCGCTCGACATGATCTTCATCGATCGCGACGGGCGCGTCGCCACCATCGCCGAGCGGACGACGCCTTTCTCCGAAGCCATCATCTCGTCGCGCGTGCCGGTGCGCGCCGTTCTCGAGGTGAATGCCGGGGTTGCGCGCCGCATCGGCTTGCGGCGTGGGGATCGGGTCCGCAACGTCATCTTCGGCAATGGGCCATCGTGAGGAATGCGCCCGTTGTTCATGGTCGTCGAGCGCTTTCGTAACCAGGACGCCAAGGCCACCTATCGCTGCTTCCAGCTGATGCAGTGCGACGGTGTCACGCTGTTGCCGCGCTGGGTCGCGGAGTGGTCGCACGTCGTTACCTTCGAGATCGTTCGAGTTGTCGAGGGCAAGGCGACGGCCGCAGCGCTCGCTGCTCAGCTCTGACGCAAAGCCAATCGCCGCGGGCTCTTGCCGGCAAGGCGGTCGTGGGCAGCGCCGCCATTCTCGTTCAAGTCGCCGCGACCGGTGCGTTCCTGGCCGGCCGGCAACACGCAGCGTAGGGGAGCACGATGGACATTGGTGCTGGCGGCGCAATCGCGATCGCCCTCGTCTTCATCCTCGCCGGCTTCGTGAAGGGCGTCATCGGCCTCGGTCTGCCGACCATCTCGATCGGTCTCTTGTCGCTCATCATGCCGCCCGCCCAGGCCGCGGCGCTGCTCGTCGTGCCTTCCTTCGTCACCAACATCCAACAGATGCGTCCCTGGGCGCAGGTGCCGCGGCTTGTTCGGCGGCTGTGGCCGATGATGCTTGGCATCGGATTGGGTGTTGCGGCTGGCTCGGGAACGTTGTCGGGGGCAAGCGCGGCGATCGCGAGCGCCGCGCTGGGTGCGGCTCTTCTATGCTACGCGGGCCTTGGGCTGGCGGCAATTCGCTTTTCCATCGCGAGCCATAACGAGCCCTGGCTCGGGCCGGCCGCGGGCTTTGCGACCGGCATGATCACGGCGGCGACGGGCGTCTTCGTTATTCCCTCCGTGCCCTATCTGCAGGCGATCGGCCTCGACAAGGACGATCTCGTTCAAGCCCTCGGCCTAACCTTCTTCGTCGCAACCATTGCGCTCGCAGCCGACCTTGTTGTCACCGGCGCGCTGGGCGCCACCATCGGCATCGCCTCGCTCTTCGCGCTCGTTCCCGCGATCTTGGGAATGTGGCTCGGCCAGGTCTTGCGGGAGCGGTTCACGGCCGCGACCTTCCGGCGCTGGTTTTTCCTGGGGCTCGCATGTCTCGGCGCCTACCTGGTCGCACGCAACGTCGTGTGAGGCTGCTGGCGACCCCGGCAGGGCTCGAACCTGCGACCTAGTGCTTAGAAGGCACTTGCTCTATCCAGCTGAGCTACGGGGCCGGGCGGTTCAATGCGTCCACGCGCCGACGCGATTGTACTTGAAGTTGTCCGAATAGGACATCGCGCGAGGTTTCGCGTCGTGGGTCTCGAACGCACGGTAGGGGATGCCATTGCGCTCGGCGTAGGCGACCGCCTCTTCCTTGGTATCGAAGGCGAGGCGGACTTGGCTCTTCATGTCGGTCGAGGCCGTCCACCCCATCAGCGGCTCCACGGCGCGGGGCGTCTCAGGTTCATACTCGAGCAGCCATTGCTTGGTCTTGGCGCGGCCCGACTGCATCGCCGTTCGCGCCGGCCGGTAGATCTTGGCAAGCATATCCCAGCTCCGTAGTCCCGTTGCGTTGGTCGGGGCGGCGAGATTCGAACTCGCGACCTACAGTACCCAAAACTGTCGCGCTACCTGGCTGCGCTACGCCCCGAACGACAAGCAGTTCCGGATGCCATGATGGAACGCGGAGCGTCAAGACGAACACCGGCTTTGAGCGCTTGCGCACCTGTCGGTGACCATCGGGCAGGCCCTTGAAACCAACAGTGCATTTCCTTTGTTCGGTTAGCTATATGGGCTCGCAATTCAGTTGAAGTTCATGTAACGACACCAATGGTTCGAGTCCTTCGAATCGGATCGCATGTTGAGCATCGAACGTGATCCTTCCGTAGCCAGAGCGCGCGACCAGCTTGCGCTCCTTGCAGAGACGGCCTTCCTCATGAACGAACAAGTCGTTCGCGTGAAACTCGATCACGGTCCCTTCGGTGAGATGATCCGCGCGGTTAAGCCGCTCGCGAAGGGTGAAGTAATCTTATACCTCTCCGGTACGATCGTCGATCGCCCAACCAGGTACACCATCCAGCTCGATGCGAGACGCCACGTCGTCACCGAGAGTGGCTTGTGGAAGTCGATGAACCACGCCTGCGAACCGAACGTGCGCATCGACGCCTCGACGCGCGAGATGATCGCGATCCGGGACATTGCGCCGGGCGAGGAACTCACCTTCAACTACAACACGACCGAGTGGGACATGGCCTCACCATTCGCATGCGGTTGTGGCTCGTCGTTGTGCGCGGGGACCATCCGGGGCTTCAAGTATCTGAGTCGCGAGCAGCGCGAGGCGCTGCGCCCATTCCTCTCCCCCTACATTGCGAGTCGGTTCGACGACTGACGGGCCGACCATGGGAATCGCAAGTCACGACGCCCGACTTGTGCGCGCCGAGGTTCACGTCCTCGTCCCGTTCACTGTCGAGGGCGGTGTCCTCACCAGCCCAGAATACGACACCCCGGACTTCCAAAGCGAGATCGACAGTTGGTTTGGACCCTTGGGTCTTGAGTGGGCGTGGCAACCGGTAACGGTTGCCACCGTCTCAGAAGTCGTTGAGGCGATCGTGCGCCGCGCGGCCGAGCGCCCGGTGGTCGCCTTCAATCTCTGCGACGGCTTCGACAGCGACGGCTATCCTGGCCCGTCCTTGATCGATGCGCTGGACGCCGCGCACGTCGCCTACACGGGTGGCGGGCGCGCCTTCTATCAGACGAGTTCCGAAAAGCTCACGATGAAGGCGCGGTTCCGCGCTGCGCATGTGCCGACCGCCCCGTGGCTGGAAATCGCGGACCCCACTCGCGACCTTCCGCGCCTATCGAGCGAGGTCGGCTATCCCGCGATCTTGAAGCTCTCCGACTCCTGTGCCGGACATGGCCTCAGCCGCACGTCGGTCGTTGTCGATGCTCGCGAGGCGGCGGCGCAGCACGCCCGGCTCGTGGAAGCGGGTCTGGTATCGTATCGCATCTTTGCGGAGCGTTTCCTGCCCGGACGCGAATGCACGGTTCTCGTTCGGGACACGCCTTGGACCGAGGAAGGGCTTTCAACCCTGCCTGCCGTCGAAATGGTCTACAATTCCCAGGTGCCAGTCCGGGAACGTATCCTTTTTGAAAACCACCGCCACCTTGATCCAGACGGACAGCCGCGGGTTGATGGGGGGGGGACCGCGCGTTGCGTCTACGCTGCCGCGCCTGAGGACTTGCGGCCACAGCTCGCGGCCACCGCAAAGGCCGCCTATCGCGCGGTCGGCGGCAATGGCTATGCGCGGGTCGATCTACGGTACGATATGGAGTGTGGAACGATCCACGCTCTTGAGGTGAACACCAATCCCGAGCTCTCGCGCGTCGCGCCAACCGTTGCGCCGGCTCTTGCGGCCGCAGGGCTTTCATTCGAAGCTTTAATCGCAGACATGCTCAGGGCAGCCCTCGCGCGCTCGGTACGAGCGCGCGCGGCGGCCTGATCTCGCGGTCAGCGCAGGGGCGGCGCAATGCGCGACATGTTCGTCGGAGTGGCCGCGTATGCGAGGCGCTACCGGCTGATCGTTATCATCCTCTTTGCCGGGCTCTGCACCGAGAGCCTGTACGATGTCGCCGTCCGCTACTCGCTGAAGTTCGTCATCGACGAAGCCGTGGTGAACGGTGACCTCGGCGCGCTCGTGATCATTCTGTCGATCCTCGGTGTCGGTGCGATCCTCTTCAACATCATCGTGATCTCTTGCGACTACATCTGGGCGAAGATCGGCGGGCGGATCATCAATGATATTCGCGTCGACATGTTTGATCATCTGCAGCATCTACCCGTCGGCTACCACAAACGCCAGCAGTCCGGTGACCTCACCGCGCGCTTCAACGCCGATGTCGGCCAGATCGAGCAAGGGATGGTGCTTGCCTTCCCGATGGCCGTCATGGGTGTCGTCGAGATCACGGCGACGCTCGCGATCATGGCCTCGATGCATGTTCTGCTGTTCGTCATCGCGCTCGGCGGTATCGTCATAAGCTTGCTGGTGCCTCGCGTGATTTCAGGGCGCGCCCTCGTCGCAAGCTTCAAGCTGCGCAGCGAAGAAGGGCGTATGGTCGGATACCTCAGCGAGAACCTGTCCTCACAAAGCGTCGTGAAGGCTTATGGCCTGGAACGGCACCTATCCAACGACTTCCGCAGGCGGCTTGACGAGCTTCTGAAAGTTCTCGCGCGCTCCAATTTCCTCAATTACCTCACATCGCGCCTGCCGAGCCTGACCTTCCTTCTACTCCAGCTGGTCGTGCTGGGCGTTGGCGGATGGCTCGCGATCAATGGGCAGATCACGGTCGGTGATCTCGTCGCCTATCAGGCTCTCCTCATCGGACTCAATACCGCGATCTTCAACCTCACCTGGATGATTCCGTCCTTCATCGACGCTGCGGCCGGTTGGCAGCGCGTACGGGAAATCCTCGACGAGCCGTTGGGGATTGTCGACAAACCGAATGCACGTCCACTTCCACCAGTGTCGGGTTCGATCGAGTTCGACAATGTGGGCTTCGTCTATCCGAATTCGGAGCTTCCATCGATCAGCGGCGTGTCGCTGAACATCAAAGCCGGCGAGTACGTCGTCTTCGTTGGGCGGAGCGGAGCGGGCAAGAGCTCAATCATGAACCTGCTCCTGCGTTTCTACGAGGTGACCGAGGGGAGGGTGGTCGTCGATGGGTTCGACGTGCGTGACGTTACCTTGGCTTCACTGCGAAACCAGATCGGCCTCGTGTCGCAGGATGTGACTCTGTTCGATGCCTCCGTGCGCGACAACATCCGCTTCGGTGCTCTCGATGCGAGCGAGGAGGATATTGTTGCCGCAGCGAAGGCTGCCGAAATCCACGAGTTGATTGCATCGCTACCCGACGGCTACGCCACCATGGCGGGAACTGCAGGCTCCCGATTCTCCGGCGGTGAACGCCAACGCATTTCGCTGGCGCGAGCCCTCGTGCGCAAGCCTGCGGTCTTGGTACTCGACGAGTTCTCTTCCGCTCTTGATCCGACCACGGAAACGGAGATCTTGAAAACGATTGGTCGCTTGAAGGGCACTTGCACCATTCTTTCAGTCACGCATCGTCTGCAGATGGCCGAAGGCGCCGATCGGGTGGTCGTGATGCGCGGCGGCAAGGTCGTGGAAGTGGGCACCCATGATGAGCTGCTCGCCAAGAGGTCGAGCGAATACGGTCGACTGTGGAAACGGGCGGAAAAGGAAGACCGCCCGGCCGCTGAAAAGCCCAGCGGAGGCGAGTAGCCTGCCGATGACCAAATTCACCGGCTTGCCCGATCACGTATTGGTCTTCGCCCCCTACGTCGAGACGGACGGCAAGCTCGTCAGTCCGCACTACGACTTGCCGGAGTATCGGGCTGAGATCGGTGGTTGGATGCGCGCGCTCGGACCGACATGGGAGTGGCTGCCCGTGACCTCCCGCATGCTCGCCGGGCTCGTCGAGCGGGCAGCAAATCTCGCGCGGACAAACAAGGTCCTGGTCGTCAATCTGTGCGACGGAACCGCCGTCGATGGATATCCCGGCATCGAGGTCGTCGAGAGCCTCGAGCGGCGCGGTCTCGCCTTCACCGGCTCGGACTCCAGCTTTTACCGGGTGACGACATCGAAGGCGGCCAGCAAACGGCGGCTGCTTCAGGCCGGCGTTGCGACGGCACCCTTCGTTCTGCTGGGAGAGATCGAGAAAGATCTCGACCGGGCCATCCGCGAGATCGGCTTTCCTCTGTTCGTAAAGCCGGACGTCTCGGCCGGGAGCTACGGAATTCAAATCGACTCGGTTGTGCATGATCGTGCGGGCGCCTTGCGCAAAGTGGAACAATTGCTGTCGGGCCTGCATGGCCAACACTTCGAGCGTGGCGCCATCCTCATCGAACCCTTCATCGAAGGGCGCGAGTTCACGGTGCTGGTCGCCGAGGATGCAGCCGAACCCCATGGTCTTTGGGTCCTCGATCCTTGCGAGCGCGTGTTCGACAAGCGCGTTCCGCCGAGCGAGCGCTTCCTGGCGTTCGAACGCTATTGGGGCCTTCCGGAAGCCGAGCGTTCCATCCCATCCGGTGAACCCTACTATTGGTACGCGAGGGCGCCCGAGGACATGCGCGAAGACCTTGCCGATCTGGCACGCCGGGCCGTGCGCGCCGTCGGCGGTTCGAGTTACGCGCGCGTGGACATCCGTATGGACGAAGCGAGCGGCCGCACCGTCGTTCTCGAAGTCAATGCGCAGTGCGGCCTGTCGTCGGACGACTCGTCGACGGTCGGCAGTATGCTTCGCCTCAATGGTTGCGAGATGGTGGAGATTGTCGAACGCATCCTTCGCCATGGCATGACGCGGGCCCGTCGCAACGATGCGATCGACCGTGTCGCGCGGGCATAGTGCCCACCGAAAAAAGACCCCGAATCTCGATCTTGCGAATGAATCCAGTTGCGCAAGCGATTCGTGCTGTTATTCACATTACATAAATATGGCGGTCCCAATGATTGGGAGATTCGAATCCGATTGTCGTTGCGTCGGCCGCAGGTGGTCGCGTGTCAGGGAAGGGGAAGCAGGCGCGTGAATAAGATCATCATTGATCGCCGTCCCTTCGTGCTCGTCTTTATCGCCTATACTGAGATTGATGGGCGCTTGGTGAGCCCGGAGTATGACGATCCGTACGTGCGTGCCGACATCGGCAAGTGGATGAGCGCCATCGGCGTGCAGTGGGAGTGGTGCGAGGTCGCTGCCTCCAACCTCGCTCACCATATTGAGCGCGCCCGTGTCCTCACGCAGCACGGCAATCTCGTCGTCTTTAACCTGTGCGATGGCGACGACGAGAACGGTTATCCGGGCCTTTCGGTGGTCAAGGCGCTGGAGGCCGCCAACATACCGTTCACCGGCGCGCGGTCGCGCTTCTACGAGATCTCGACCTCGAAGCTGCAGATGAAACGGCGGTTTGCGGCGAACGGAGTTCGGACGGCGCCTTGGGTTCGCATTCGCGACGTCCGTGCCGACGTGCGGCGCGCTGCCGAAGAGCTCGGCTTCCCGCTCTTCATCAAGCCCGACGTGTCGGCAGGCTCCGCCGGGCTGACACACCACTCGCGCGCGAACTCGGAAGAGGAAGCTGTCGCCGCCTGCGAACAGCTGCTGGGCGGGATGCATGGCTTCGATTTCAAGTCGCGTGGGATCTTCGCCGAGCCCTTCCTGGCGGGGCGCGAGTTCACGGTCCTGGTCTATCGGGAGCGCAAGGCGAAGGACGGAATAGGCGTCCTGCCCCCGATCGAGCGCGTCTTCGACGAGGCCTTGCCGGCCGAACAGCGCTTTCTGACCGCGGCGCGCGTGATGGGCGAGGACGAGGGCGACCAACTGCTCCCACCGGATCACTACGCCTACAATTATGGGCCGGCCCCCGAGGAGCTGCATGCCGAGCTTCAGGATTTGGCCCGTCGTGCTTTCGCGGCGGTGGACGGTACGGGTTACGGCCGCGTCGACATTCGCTACGACTCGGAACGCGGGCAGGCTTCCGTTCTCGAAGTCAACGCGAATTGCTGTCTGTCGACGGATGAGACGACGTCCGTCGGTGCCATTCTGCAGCTATCGAAGACGCCTGTGGGCGATCTCATGGGTGCCATCGTCGCGGATGCGCTCTCGCGGCACCGCCGTCGGAGGTTGGAACCGCTCGCGGCATGAAGGTCTGCGTTCTACAGCCGTCCTACGAACGTTCGGAGCTGCTCAAGGAGCATGCGACCTATGATCCGCCGCGCGACTTGTCGGCATTGGTGCCGGAGTGGTCGTTCACGAACGCGTTCCTACACAAGGCAACGGTGTACTCGCAGCTGAAGCTCTTGAAGAAGCAAGGCTTCGACATTTTCGTCAATCTCTGCGAGGGCCATCTCGAATGGGATGTACCGTCGATCGACGTCATCCACGCGCTGGAGAGCCTTGATCTGCCGTATACGGGACCGACGCCCGAATTGTACGAGCCGCGCAAGGACACGTTGAAGATCATTGCGCGCTACGCCCAAGTCGACACACCGCCCCACGTCACCGCGCGCAGCATGGCAGACGTTGAACGCGCCTGCGCGAGGCTGCGGTTTCCGTTGTTCGTCAAACCGAACGAAGGTGGTGACAGCTGGGGAATCGACAAAGCGAGCCGCTGCCGGGATGTCGAAGCTCTCCGCGCCAAAGGCGCTCATCTGCTCAGCCAATATGATGCGATCCTGATCGAGGAATTCATTGGGGGTCGGGAGTTCTCGGTTCTGGTCGCTGCCGATCCGGACCATCCGAAGGAACCGCTGGCGTTCCGGCCCGTCGAATTCCGTTTTCCGGACGGCGAGTCATTCAAGACCTACGACCTCAAGAACGCGCAGTACCATCCGGAACTCAACGTCTCCGTCAGCGATCCCCGTCTTGAGGCGAACCTGAAGGCTGTTGCCCGGCGTGTGTTCTCGAATTATGGCGGCACGGGATATTGCCGGATGGACTTCCGCCTGGACGAGGCAGGCCGTCCGCACGTGCTGGATGCGAATTTCACATGCTCCGTCTTCTACCCGGAAGGCTATTACGGCACGGCAGACTACATCCTCATCCGCGACGGTTTTGGACCTGCGCGCTTCCTGCGGCACATTGTCCGGGAAGGGATTGCGCGGAAAACCGCCCGGCAGAAACCGTACGTCTTGCGCAATGATGGCATGGCGGGGCTGGGTATTGAGGCCTCGCGGGCGATCAAGGCCGGCGAGTTGATCTTCAAGGGCGAGGAACGGAATCAGCGGATCGTCACCAAGCGGTGGGTCGAGCAGAATTGGGACTCCATCGACAAGGTCACCTTCGCCAAATACGCGTATCCGATTTCCGACGAGGTGTTCATTCTCTGGTCCGAAGATCCCCACGACTGGGCGCCGCAGAACCATTGCTGCTTCCCGAACACGGCGTATGACGGACTCAACGTGGTCGCGTTGCGCGACATCGCTCCCGGAGAAGAGCTCACGCTCGACTACGCCACATTCTGCAATGAGACGGCGGATGTGTTCGAGGCGAATTGCGGCAAACCGGGCTGTCGCGGCGTCATCAAGGGGTTGGCCGGCAACTCCGTGGACCTTCGGGAGAAGCAGTTGCGCGCGCAGCTGCAATCCGCCGCGGAGTAACCGGCTTAGGTTGGTTGGCCAAGGTTGGTTGGCCACACGGACGGGGCTTTTCCTGACCGCGCTCAGACAGATATGAGCTTCTTGCGTTGAAGGAGGGGTTCTCCGACTCTCGGGTTTGCGAAGCACGAGAAGCAAGGAGAACCCCATGCAGGTATTTGGCCTGCCCGGTCATG
>JBGFRS010000050.1:0-71406 GCA_041694995.1 Pseudomonadota bacterium
CGCCGATCCCGGATCAGCGGCGCACCGCTGCGCGCTGCGCCGCATCCGGGATGACAGAAGGGTATTGACATCATTCCTATCGTATGCCTATCATCCTTGCACCGCTCCCCGCCGGGGCGCGCTCGCGAGGCGTCGTGATCGGGGGAGCGGGCGAGGCCTGGCCCTATCCTGCGCACGGGTGGAAGCCAGGCGATGACCGGGCACCGCCCGCCGCGGGGAGACCCGCGGCCGCGAGGAGCTCGCTGACGGAGGCCAACCGGCCTGCCGGCGCCTTGGTCCCCAAAGGATCAAGCCCCCGGCGGACAACGCGAGGCCACGAAAAGCGCGGCCGGTCGTCGTGCACGGACCTCGCGGTGGAGCGCCGTCACGAGGCGAACGGCTCGTCGCAGTCGAGCCGGAGTAAAACCCCTTTCCGCGCCCACGCGGCGCTCCACGGCCCCGGACCTTGCGGTCATTCCCGGCAAGGCGTCGAAGCATGCCTTGACGCTTCGCCCGGTTCCTGCCCATGTGCCCGCCGCTTCCCCGAACCCCTGACGATTCATGCATCCGACCCTTCGTTCGACCTATCGGACCCACACTTGCGGCGCATTGCGCGCGAGCGAGATCGGCGCGCAGGCCCGGCTTTCCGGCTGGGTGCATCGCGTGCGCGACCATGGCGGCGTGCTGTTCATCGATCTGCGCGACCATTACGGCCTGACGCAAATTGTCATCGATCCCGACTCCAAGGGTTTCGGCGAGGCCAATCGCGTCCGCTCCGAATGGGTCGTGCAGATCAGCGGCCGCGTGCGGGCGCGTCCTGCGGGCACGGAGAACGCGGAGCTTCCGACCGGCACGATCGAGGTCTATGCCGACGACGTCGTCACCTTGTCGGAGGCGAAAGAGCTGCCGCTGCCGGTGTTCGGCGACCTCGAATACCCCGAGGAGACGCGACTGAAATACCGCTTTCTCGATCTGCGCCGGGAGAAGCTTCACCGCAACATCATGCTGCGCGGCGAGGTGATCGCGGCGATCCGCCGGCGCATGCGCGCGCAAGGCTTCTTCGAATTCCAGACGCCGATCCTGACCGCGTCGTCGCCCGAAGGCGCGCGCGACTTCCTGGTGCCCTCGCGGCTGCATCCGGGCAAGTTCTACGCCCTGCCGCAGGCGCCGCAGCAATATAAGCAGCTCATCATGATGGCGGGCTTCGACCGCTACTTCCAGATCGCGCCGTGCTTCCGCGACGAAGACCCGCGCGCGGATCGCCTGCCCGGCGAGTTCTACCAGCTCGACGTGGAGATGAGCTTCGTCGAGCAAGGCGACGTGTTCGCGGCGATGGAGCCCGTCATCCGCGGCACCTTCGAGGAATTCGCCAACGGCAAACCGGTCACACCGTCACCTTGGCCGCGCATTCCCTATGCCGAGGCGGTGCGCAAATACGGCTCCGACAAGCCGGACCTGCGCAACCCGATCGTGATGCAGGCTGTCACCGAGCATTTCCGCAATTCGGGCTTCAAAGTGTTCGCGGCCATGCTCGCAAACGATGCGAAGGCCGAGGTGTGGGCGATCCCGGCGAAGGGCGGCGGCTCCAGGGCCTTCTGCGACCGCATGAATGCCTGGGCGCAGGGCGAAGGCCAGCCCGGGCTCGGCTACGTGTTCTGGCGCGAGGGCGAAGAGGGCGGCGCCGGGCCGATCGCGAAGAACATCGGACCCGAGCGCACGGAGGCAATCCGTGCCCAGATGGGCCTTGGCACCGGCGACGCCTGCTTCTTCGTCGCAGGGCAAGCGGAGAAGTTCGCCAAGTTCGCGGGCGCGGCGCGCCTCAAGGTCGGCAGCGATCTGAACCTCACCGACACCGAGCGCTTCGAATTCGCCTGGATCGTCGACTTTCCGATGTACGAGTGGAACGAGGACGAGAAGAAGGTCGACTTCTCGCACAATCCGTTCTCGATGCCCCAGGGCGGGCGCGACGCGCTGACGACGCAGGACCCCCTCAGCGTGAAGGCGTTCCAATACGACGTCGCCTGCAACGGCTATGAACTTGCCTCGGGCGGCATCCGCAACCATCGTCCGGAGACGATGGTGAAGGCCTTCGAGATCGCAGGCTACGGCGAGGAGACCGTGATCGAGCGCTTCGGCGGCATGTACCGCGCCTTCCAATACGGCGCGCCGCCGCATGGCGGCATGGCCGCCGGCATCGACCGCATCGTCATGCTGCTCGCGGGCGCGCAGAACCTGCGCGAAGTCGCGCTCTTCCCGATGAACCAGCAGGCGCTCGACCTGCTCATGGGCGCGCCGTCGGAGCCGAGCGCCAAGCAGCTCCGCGAACTGCACATCCGCGTCAACAAGCCGGACTGAGGCTCAGTCGTTCGCGCTGACCTCGATGTTGAGGCGCGGCAGCAAGGCGAGCGGCGGGCCATTCGCGCTCGCTGCTGCGATGTCGGCGAGCGTCATCGGTGCGCGCGGGGTGAGAACCACCGTGATCGACCGCGGGTTCGCGGTGAAGGCCTGGATGGCCGCGCGGGCGCGGGCCTTCTGCCGCTCGTCCTGAATTAACACCTCGGGGATCGGGACAAGGCCCATGGCAAGCTGCTGACGCAGCTGATCGGGCGGCACGTTCTGCTGTCGGGCCTGCCAGGTGACGAAGCGTTCGATGAAGCCCGCATTCTCGATGCGCAGCGCGAGACGCTCCACCGACGTGCTCTGCAACAGCGCGGCAGGGTCCGTCAGGCCGTCAAAACCGAAGCGGCGGCTCTCGACATTGCCGAGCCGGAGTTCGACGGCGACGGCGCCGACATCGGTCAAGGCGACACGGCCGGGCGCGAGCGTTGCCGTGCGCGCCTGCTCGTCGATGCGGATGTGCACGTCGCCGTTCATTCCGACCTTGTCGTAACCGAGATCGCGCGGCCGCGGAGGACGGACATTGCGAAGCGCTTCGTCCGGCACGTCGAGGTCCGATACGGTGAGGCGCAGCATGTCCGGGACGAAGCCCAGCCAGCGGCCCATGCGAAACGCGGCACTGCCCAAGGTGATGCGACCTTGATCGGCGCTGGTCAGCGCCACATCGCGCACTTCGATCGCGCCGATGCGAGGCAGGCGCCCCTCGAAGGCTTGCGGGCGCGGCGTCGAGTGGCCAGCCCCCATCTCGGCGAACAAGGCGCGGCTGAACTCCCGGAAGTCCCACTCCGTGATGGCGAAAAGCCCGAACTCACCGCGGACGTCGGGGGCTTCGAGGGTTCCTCTTTCCAGAGCGAGCCGTCCGACGACGGCGACGCCATAGTCATGCGCTTCGAACCGCGCCACGCGCAGCGTTGCTTCCGGCGACTGCAGGGAGAAGTCGGCAGCCTCGACGTGCTCGACGGAGGCGACGTCGGTCCAGTCACTCATTGCGTTCGCCACAAGTCGGAGCGCGGCCGGATCCGTCTGATTGCCGCCGCGGCGTTCATCGACCTGCTGCAACAGGCCGACCAGCTCGACCAGCGAGGTTCGCGGCGGTTTGAGCCGACCGTTACGCGAGGTGACGGGTCCGATCGAAACCCGTGTGTCCTGGCCGAGTTCGAAGTGGCCGCCTTCAAAGCGGGATTGAGCAAAGAGCGTGCCCTGCTGTCCGGCAAGCGGGCCGGCCGGCACGAACAAGGCGGTATAGAGGGCGAGATCGAACGCCTCGACCACCGACGCCCCTGCGCGCGCCAGAATCGGCAGTCCCTCGCGGGAACGGCCGCTGGCCTCGGTGCTTCCGATGCGCGTGCGCTGCACGATGCCGCGCGCCAGCCCGTCGAAGCCGATGTCGCGCATCGTCACCTCGAAACGTGCGTCGCCGTCTTGGGCGCGGATCACAACGCTCGGGATCACCGCCCGCTGCATCGACGCTTCGCGAAGGGCGGCGACGAAGCCCGAGGCGTCACCGCCGACGATGCCGCTCGGCGTCAACGCGGGCATGTCGAGGCGATCGAGGGAGGCGCGTTCGACGCCGACGCGCGCACTCCCGATCTCGAAGACGGCGCCGGACAGCGACAGGGTGTCGGCGCGGAAACGGTTGTTCTGCGCGGGCGCAATCCCCGTTCCCTCGATGCGGGCGATCGTCAACTTGCCGGGCACCTGTCCGCCGGTCGTAATGGCGACGTCGGCGATGCTCAGACGCCCCGTGGCCGGATCGAAGGTCACAGCCCCACGCTCGACAGCTGTCGCGCCCGCATAACGCAGTTCCAGAAGGGCGCCGTCGATCCACGTTTCGACGACATTCGTCGCGTAACGTTGTGCGAGCGCCTGAAGCGAAGCGAGAGCGCCTACGCCAAGAGCCAGAGAGGCGGCGACGGCGACAAGACGAGATCGGGGCATGAGAGCTCCTCGGCCGGCTGAACGGCATTGCACATTGGCAAACTGGCGCATCGCGGTCACCAGTGATCCAGATCGACCTCAACCCTCTAACGGCTGCGTATTGCGCGGCAATGTCGTGCGGCCGACGCTCTCAATTACGATTGACGACGCGACCGGGAACACGGCCCCAGGATGCGGAGCCATCGCGCATGGCAAAGAAGCTGCCGCAGCCGTAACGCCAGTCGCGCGCCGTCCCGATGTCGATGTGAACCAACGTCGGGTGGCAGTACATGCCGACGCCGCCCATGCCGGGAATCGTGCGGGCGACGCGCGCGAGTTCAGCACCGGGCACGCCAGGAATCATGATGTCGGCGGCCATACAGCGTCGATGCAGGGACCCAGACCGCCCGCGCGTTCGGTAACCGGAGGTGATCACCGGTTTTTGGCCGTAGTGCCGCTCGATCCGTCGCAGCAGCTCGACGAGGGCCGGCGGGAAGCAGTTCGTCTGCACGCTGTCGTGTTGCAGGACGAACGGCACCCCGAAGGGCGTCATGATGGTCGGCGCCGGCGGTCGTGCAACGGGGTCGCGTTCGGTGGGGGCGGTGAGCGATGCCATCTGCACGCGACCAGTGTCGGGCCGCTGCGCGGCGGCCGACGGAGGGGCGGGCATCAGCGTCACGGGTGCGCCACGGGCGGGCGGGGAAGGCGGATTGGCGACCGCCGTCTGCACCGGTGCCGGGACATTGCGAGGACGCGGCATGGGGATCGGGATTTGATCCTCGTCCTCCTCTTCGTCCATTTCCTCTTCGACAGCGGCGATCTGCGGGCGGGGCAACGGAATGGGGATCAATGTCGCAGACGGCATGATGCCCGCTCCCTCGTCGACGACGTGGAACGGATCGCGATCCGGCGGGTCCGTGGCGCGGGCCGCGGCGTAAGCCAAAGGCGCCGTCGGGTCGAGGGGCGGCGGCGGGCTTGCTTCGCGCACCCATTGTCCGGGGGCCGGAAGCGTCATCCGCGCGGCCCAGATAGCGTCAATCGAGGGACGCCCGTGTCGTCGGTGGTGCGCTTCGTCCTGGCGGGCGATGTAGACGCTCGGGTCCGGCACCTCCAGGCGGTCATTCTTGCGCGAGGCGGGAATGATCCGGGCGCTCTCGACGTCAAGACCTCCGAACCATTCGGCGAGGATCGGCGATCGTTGGATGACCGCAAGCGCGGCAAAGCCGGCTCCCGCGCACAGGAACGCTCCTGCGATCAACCATTTGGTTCGCAGATCCGGCATACGACTCCCTGTGCTGCGCGACGGTGGCGCCGCGATGTGCCGCCGCTGCAACCTACGCAGTTTCGCGGGGCGGGTAAACCGGGTTGCCGCGCGGTCGCACCCCCGAATCGATGTGCAATCCCGTCACTTTCCGGCATGATCTGCGCCACTTAAGCGGTGGTTAAGTGTTCTTGCGGTCAAGTGCCTCGTTCCGGAGTGGACCGCGCCGTGCCTCGTTCCCTCACCAATGGGATGTTGATTCTGCTCGCGCTGATTGTGGCGGCGAGCCCGCTTCTCATCATGCGGTGGGTCGTGAACGCGCACGCTGCAGCGCAAGCGCAGACGATGCTCGACAATCTTTCCCGACGCATCCTGCAGCATGCGGAAAGCACGGTTGCGGAAGCCGCCGATGCGCTGGCCAGCGTTGCCCCTAGATTGAATGATTCGTGCGGCCCGGACGTCCGGGAACGGCTGTCGACGGCCGTTGCGGAAACAACCAACGTTCGCAGTATGTTCGCATTGGCCGCAGACGGTTCGATCCGGTGCGCGTCATCGGAGATACCGCTTCACGCCTTGCCGAATATCACCTACCGACCGGCTCGACATGGGCCGTTGGCGATCGGCGTCGACAAGACTGTGGATACGGGGCGCGCCACCCTGTACCTGCGCTGGTCGGATGGCGAGCGGGTTCTCGTCGCCGTCCTCGCTCCCGACGTTCACCGCCTGGACATCGTGCCGACCGATTGGCAGGAGACCGCGATTGGGCTTCTAAGCTTTCACGATGGCACCATCGCCGCGTCGATACCGGCCCGGCAGAGCTTCGCCGGCAATGGTTCGGCCCTCGGAGGTCGCCTATTCACTGCCGAAACAGTGTCCGAGAGCCTGCCCCTGCGGGCGGCGATGTCGCTTCCTTACGAGACGATCTGGGCGAGCCGGTGTTCGCTCGGCCTCTTCGTCGAGGTCGCAGGCGGCATCATGGGCGTCGCGTTCTTCGCGCTCGTTCTCAACGCCGCGCGGCGGCCCCGCACGGTCGAAGATGCCTTGCAACGCGGGCTGCGACGGGACGAATTTGTGCCGTTCTATCAACCCGTCTTCAACATCCAGTCCGGCAAGCTGGTCGGGTGCGAGGTCCTCATCCGCTGGCGCCGCAAAGACGGCCAAATGATTCCACCGGGGGCTTTCATTCAGCAGGCCGAGGAGTCCGGCATCGCGGTGGAGATGACGAGCCAGTTGATGCGCAAGGTGCGAGACGAGGTGGCACCCTATTACGCCGAACGACCGCACCTGAAGCTTGCGTTCAACCTGTTCGCCGACCACTTCTCGGATCTGTCGACGGAAGACGACATTCGCGAGACGTTCCGAACCGGCGGCATCCGCTATACGCAGCTCGTCTTTGAGGTCACCGAGCGCTATCCGCTGCCGAACCTCAACCGCGCGAAAGTTGCGATATCAGGTCTCCAAAGCCTTGGTTGCCGCGTGGCCCTTGACGATGCCGGAACGGGCCATGGCGGGCTCGCCTATCTCCAGAAGCTCGGCATGGACCAGATCAAGATCGACAAGCTCTTCGTCGACACGATTACGGCCTCAAGCGCCTCATCGCCCATCGTCGACAGTTTGATCGCGCTCGGTCGTTCTCTCGGCATGGAGATCGTTGCGGAAGGTGTCGAGACGACCGAGCAACTGACCTACCTGAAGAGCCGCGGGGTGGACTGCGCCCAGGGCTTTTTGTTCGCAAAACCGCTGCCCGGCGCCGCCTACATCAAGCTGGTGGAGTCTCTGCTCCCCGCGAGGCATGCGGCCGTCGCCGAGGCAGACGACTTGGATGATGCGATTCGGCGGGCTGCCTGAGAACGCGCCGGATTTGATCTGTCGTTCTGTGGTCGCAAGCATACACCCTTTCATCAATCGTCAACTATTCGGTCCGGCTTGACGGTTTGCTCTTTTCGAGCCCGTGCTGGCCGGCTAGCTTTGCCCCTCTTCGATCGTAATGAACGGGAGTGTGTACATGCGGAAAGTTCTCGTCCTTGGCGCCGCCGCCCTTTTGCTCGCGGGGTGCACAGGCACTACACAGGGCGATCGCGCCCTCGTCGGCGGCGGCATCGGCGCAGCGACGGGTGCGGTTATCGGAGGCCTTGCAGGCGGCCGTGGCGGAGCGGTTGCGGGTGCGTTGATCGGCGGCGCAGGCGGGGCGGTCGTCGGGGCGGCGACAACGCCGCAATGCCAAGTCGTCGATCGCCGTGGCCGACCGCTGGTCGACGAGTTCGGCCGGCCGATCACACAGCCCTGCCCGTAAGTCGGACCCGTACGCCGGTCATCTCGGATATGCTTTCGGGGGCATTTTCGCCCCCGAAATGTTTCGAGAACCGCGGGCTTGACGATCGGCGCCGCAATACCTCTGATGGCAACACAAAAAGGCGGACGCGCCCAGGCGAGCCGCGGGAATGAATTCCGGGAGGCGAACAATGCGTGGTCCATCGGCGCTCTTCGTTGCTGCCGCGTTGATCGTTGCGCCAAGTGCAGCGTCAGCGCAGACCTTCCCTCAACGTTCCATCACGCTGATTGTGACCTTTGCGGCCGGCGGTCCATCGGACACGATTGGACGCCTCATCGCGCATGGGATGTCGCAGAATCTCGGACAGCCCGTGGTCGTCGAGAACGTCGTGGGTGCTGGGGGAACGATCGGGATCGACCGCGTCGCGAAGGCGACGCCGGACGGTCACACCATCCTGATCAGCCACGTCAACCACGCGACGGCGGCCACGCTGTACCGCCGGCTGCCCTACAGGTCCGCCGACGACTTCGAGACGATCGGCGTCGCGACCGACGGGCCGATGGTGCTGATCGCGCGGCCGAACTTTCCTGCGGCCAACATTCAGGAAGTGCTGGCTACGATCCGCCGCGACCGGGAGCGAATCTCTTATGGCAACGCCGGCATCGGATCGGGGTCGCATCTGTGCCAGTTGATGCTGTTCTCGGCGTTGCAGGCTCGGCCGACGGTTGCCTCCTACCGGGGCACGGGGCCTGCGATGAATGATCTTCTTGGCGGACAAATCGATCTCGTCTGCGATCAGCTCACCAACGCCGTAAGCCAGATGCGCGGCGGGCGCGTGCGCGCCTATGCCGTAACCTCGCCGGAGCGCCTCGCGGCATTTCCCGATCTGCCGACGATGCGCGAAGCAGGCCTCACCGGATTTGAGGTCAACGTCTGGCATGGGCTCTACGCTCCGCGCGGCACGCCTCGGCCGATCGTCGAGCGCTTGTCGCAAGCTCTCAATGCGGCGCTGCGCGACGAGACGGTTCGCGCGCGTTTCGCCGAGTTGTCGACGATTCCGGCCGGACCAGACCGGGCGAACCCAGCCTATCACGCGCGGCACATTCGCGCTGAAATCGAAAAGTGGGGGGCGGTCATTCGCGCCGCAGGAGAGTTCGCCGACTGACGGCACGTTTCGGCCGAGACCTTCACGGGAAGGGCAGGCCGGATGCAAGGGAGACGGGGGATCGGATGGGCGGCCTTGTGCGCAAGCCGAAGGATTTGTTGTCGGGGACACTATTCATTGCGCTTGGCCTGTTCTTCTTCTTGGAGGCACAGAACTACGCTTTCGGCAATGTTCGCCGGATGGGTCCGGGCTGGTTTCCCTCCGCGGTCTCTCTGCTGCTCATAGCAACGGGCACCGTTGTCGCCGTGCAGAGCTTCTTCGGCCGCCACGGCGAGCGCCTGACATTCGCTTGGCTCCCTCTCGTCATCGTGCTGGCTTCGATAGCGGCCTTTGCGGTCCTTCTGCGACCGGCAGGCATCGTGGTCGCAACCACCGTTCTGGTCCTCGGATCTGCCTATGCCTATCCGCCGGTCCGCTTCCTGCCGATGCTTGCCACGGGTCTCGGGCTCGGCGTCTTCAACGCGATCGTCTTCGTTCGCCTCCTGGGCTTGCCGTTTCCGATCTTCGGACCGTGGCTCGGCCCGCTGCAACGATTGGTCGGCGGCTGAGGAACCTGCGCGATGGATCTTCTTGCCGCTCTCGCTCTGGGCTTCTCGCAAGCGTTGCAGCCCATCAATTTGATGTGGTGTCTGGTCGGCGTTCTCCTGGGCACACTCATCGGCGTTCTGCCGGGGCTTGGTCCGACCGCGACCATCGCCATGCTGTTGCCGATCACCTTCGGCCTATCGCCGGTCTCCGCACTGATCATGCTCGCGGGCATTTTTTACGGCGCGCAGTACGGGGGGTCGACGACCGCAATCCTGATCAACGTGCCGGGAGAGGCGTCCTCGGTTGTCACGGCCCTCGATGGCTATCAAATGGCGCGGAAGGGCCGCGCGGGAACGGCGCTGGCAACGGCCGCCATCGGATCGTTTTTCGCCGGAACGGTCGCGACCGTGCTCCTCGCGCTCTTCGCGCCACCGCTCGCCGAACTTGGCCTTCTCTTCGGGCCGGCTGAGTACTTCTCGCTCATGGTTCTCGGGCTCGTCGCCTCCATCGTGCTTGCCTCAGGCTCGCTCGTGAAGGCGCTGGCGATGGTGTTCCTCGGTATTCTGCTGGGGCTCGTCGGTCAGGACGTGCAGACCGGCACGCCGCGCTTCACGTTCGAGATTCGCGAGCTCATGGATGGCGTTGGCTTCGTCCTCGTCGCCATGGGCATGTTCGGGATCGGGGAGATCGTGCGCAATCTCGAGACACCGGAATTGCGTACGGTGATGGTGAAGCAGGTGACCGGTCTCATTCCAAGCCGCGAAGACCTCGCGCGCATGATCGGGCCGATTGCGCGAGGAACAGGCATCGGTTCGGTGCTCGGGGTGCTGCCCGGCGGCGGCGCGATGCTGTCTGCGTTCGCGGCCTATACGATCGAGAAGAGAACGTCCAACCCTCCGGAGGGGTTCGGCAACGGCGCGATCGAGGGGGTTGCCGCGCCCGAGAGCGCCAACAACGCCGGTGCGCAAACCTCCTTCGTGCCGATGCTGACCTTGGGCATTCCTTCAAACCCGGTCATGGCGCTGATGATCGGCGCGCTGATCATTCAAGGGGTCACCCCAGGGCCCACGCTCGTCAACGAGAAGCCCGAGATCTTCTGGGGCGTGATCGCCTCGATGTGGGTCGGGAACCTGATGCTGGTGATTTTGAACTTGCCGCTGATCGGTATGTGGGTCCGGCTTCTCACTGTTCCCTATGCCTTCCTCTATCCGGCGATTCTGGTGTTCTGCGGTATCGGCGCTTATTCGCTGTCAAACTCGACGTTCGACCTCTGGTTGCTCGTCCTCTTCGGAGGTGCGGGCTACCTCTTTGCCAAGCTCGAATGCGAGCCCGCGCCGTTGCTCCTCGGACTCATCCTCGGTCCGATGATGGAGGAGAACTTCCGGCGCGCCATGACGCTGGCGCGCGGCAATTTCGGCACCTTCATCGAACGACCGATCTCCGCGGGCCTGTTGATCGTAGCTGCACTCGCGCTCGTCGTCGTTCTGTCGCCAGCGATGCGCAAGAAGCGCCAGCAGGTGTTCACTGAGGAAGCGAAATAGGGATCCGAGTTCGTCAGCACGGCGTGACGAAACGGGAGCGCAAGATGTGACGACATCGAACTGAAACGGTCGCTCCTTAGTGTCCGCGCCGTAATCGATGCAATCGTCTGTCGGGGAGGGCAGCATGCGAGGGGCCGGCGCTGTCGCAGGATTGACTCTTGTCGTGATGCTGGTCGGCAGTGCGGTCGCGCAAGAGATCGGTGGTCGATATCAGGTTCAGGGCACCAACTTCGATGGCTCGCCTTATCGGGGCACAGCCACGATTACCTTGACGTCCGACACAACTTGCCGGATTGCGTGGAGCGTCGGCACGACATCCGAAGGTATCTGCATGCGCAACCGCAATGCTTTTTCGGCTGCGTACCAAATGTCGAACGGCCGGGTCGGTCTGGCGATCTACCGGATTTTGGACGACGGAACGCTCGAGGGCGTGTGGACGTTGGCAGGGCAGAACGGTTCAGGGCGAGAAGTGCTGGTTCCGATGCGCTGATCAGCGCCTCCCTCGAGCCGCCGAAGCAATGGCCGGGCAATGTGCCCGGCCATTTGCTTCAGCGGTGTACCAGTCTGACCCGTTGGGACCGAGAAAGGCAGCAGCATTAACCGCGCATTAGGTTGCGTTAACGGTTTTCAACCATGTCTTGCGCGATTCGATCGGATTCGAGCATGCAAGCCAACGCAACCGAAAGCCGGCAGCGCTAGCTTCCCGACAAGGGAGGCTTCCATGTTTGGCCTGACGCGTAATCTTAATATCGCACGTCGGTTCGCGCGCGACGAGCGCGGCAATTATGCAATGATCTTCGGGTTGGCGATCATTCCAATCATGGGATTGGTCGGAGCCGCGGTCGACTACACCACCGCCGCACGCACGCGGGCGCAATTGCAGGAGGCATTGGACGGGGCTGCGGTCGCCGGAGCGAGGTCCGTCGGTCGACCGCCGGCGGAGATCATTCAGACCGCGACGAATTATGCGCGGGCCAATCTTCCCGCCCATCTTCAAAGCATTCCGTTGACCGTCGATCTGCTCAACGACAATACGACGGTGCGCATCCGTCCGACTGCACCGATCTCGGTTCCCACGATGATCCTGCCGGTCGTCGGCATCGGATCGGTGAACGTCACGGTCACGTCGGAGGCGACGAACGGCTATCAGGACATCGAGATCGCATTGGCCCTCGACAATACCGGCTCGATGTCGGGTCAAAAAATCAACCTACTCCGCACGGCGGTGACAAACTTCATCAATTCGATGGAGCAGCTGTCGGCATCAACTGGCCGGCCGAATGCCGTGCGGCTCGGCATCGTGCCGTTCGACCGGTTCGTCAATATGGGAACGTCGTTCCGAAATCAGACGTGGATGAATTTCACGACGTATGGCGTCAACCCAAATACCTGGGAGGGGTGCGTCACCGATCGTAACCAGCAGAACGACGTATCGGACACGGCGCCTGCGACTGGGCAGCCGAATACGCATTTCCATGCCGTCGCCAACTCGCAGCAGACCCCCTGTGGGCTCGAGCCGGTCCTCGACTTGACGGACAACTGGGTCGCGCTGCGCAGAACCGCGTCGCGCATGCGCGCCTCCGGCAATACGAATGTCACCATCGGACTTGCGCATGGGTGGCACATGTTGACCGCCAATCAGCCCTATACAACGGCCGCCGCACCGCGCGACCGGCTGACCAAGGTCCTGATCATGCTGACCGACGGCGACAACACACAGAACCGCTGGACGACGAACGGCAACAGCATCGACGCGCGCACGGCGGCGATTTGCTCCAACATCAAAGCAACCGGCATCCTGATCTACACGATCCGCGTCATCAATGGAGATGCGAACCTGCTGCGCAACTGCGCGACCTCACCGTCGATGTACTACAACGTCACGGCGGCTGACCAGATGAACGCCGTTTTCCAGGCCATCGCAGCGCAGATGTCGGCCTTGCGGCTGTCGCGCTGAAGAACGACCGCGCCGCCGATCGTCGATCGCCTCAATCAGGTGGTTTGCGAGGTCTTCGGCCTCACGGAGGGAGGTGCGGTCCGCTCTGACGAACCAAGGTGTGGACGCAGCTGGAGGCGCCGCCGCCGACCTTTCGGCACCGATCAGCAGCCCCAGATCGAAACCTGGGCCGGGCCATCCGTGAGGCGGGCATCCGCGCGAAGTGATCATGGTCCACGCCATCGTCGGCGCGGCGCAACCCGTTCAACAGCGATGCCCATGTGCACGCTCTGTGGGACGCGATAGGCGGCGAGGAAGGCGGCGTCGGTCGAAAGGCCGAGGACATCCCGCTGAACGATGTAGCACCACAACGCATCGCGCGCCTCGGCTAGAACCTCGGGGGCTGGTTGGTGCGCGCGCTCCAGTGCGGCAAGTGCGGCCTCGAGCCGCCGGCCGGCACGGCCAAGTGCCGATGCCTTTTCCTCCTGCAGCTCGTAGTCCAACACCGTGACGGGGGCATCACGCGACATAGGGACGAGGCTGCCTTGCGCAGCGCAGGTACGCAAGCAGGGACAGGTGAGATCGAGAAATCGAGGGCAAGTGCAGGTCGCAGCCTTGCACGACGGTTGACCTGAGACACCTCGAAGCCTCACCTTCCGGACAACGAAGAAAGGGAATTGGCTTCGGGAGGGACGACCATGCCGAACCGCAAGCCGTTCACGGAGGCGGCCTATCGTCGTACGCTGTTCGATGCGCTCCTCGACGCCAAGACGGAATACGGCGGTAACCGCGACATCGTCGAGGATTCGGAGCGCACGCCGCTCACCTTCTCCCGACTGGTCGTCGGGGCGTTCGTCTTGGGCGGCAAGCTGTCCACGCTCACCCAGCGGGGTGAGGTGGTCGGTGTTCTCTTGCCGAACGTTGCGGGTTTCGCCGCGACGTTCTTCGCACTTCTCGGCCACGGGCGGGTGGTCGCCATGCTCAACTTCACCGCGGGCCTGCGCAACCTGCGCAGCGCACTTGAAACCGCGGAGATACGTACCGTGGTAACCTCACGGCGCTTCGTCGAGACGGCAAAGCTCGATGAGCTCGTCAGCGGTCTCGCGGAGCGCGCACGCATCATCTATCTCGACGACATTCGCGCCGGGGTGACGGTCATCGACAAGATCGTCGGTGCAGTTAAGGCGCTGGCCGCGCGCACGATTCATCGACGTCACGGCGTCGGACCGGACGATCCGGCCGTGATCCTGTTCACCTCCGGGTCCGAAGGCGTGCCCAAGGGCGTCGTGCTGAGCCATGCGAATATCTTGGCGAATGTCGCGCAAGTGCGTGCCCATGTGGCGCTGTCGTCTGACGATGTGATGCTCAATCCGCTGCCGGTATTTCATTGCTTCGGATTGACCGTCGGCACGCTGACGCCCTTGCTCGTGGGCATGAAGGTCGTGCTTTATCCGTCTCCGCTGCACTATCGCCAGGTCCCAAAGCTTGCGCGCGACGTCGGTGCCACGATGCTGATGGGCACGGACACCTTCCTGACCGGCTATGTACGCGCATCCGATCCGGACGATCTGCAGACGGTTCGCCTCGTAATCGCCGGTGCGGAGAAGGTGAAGGACGATACGCGACGCGCCTGGGCGCAAAAGACGAGCGCCGTGATCATCGAAGGCTATGGTGCAACCGAATGCTCGCCGATCATTACGGCCAATCCCTTCGACGACAACCGCCCCGGAACGGTCGGTACGTTCATGCAGGGGATCGAGCATCGCTTGGAGCCCGTGCCAGGGCTCGACGGCAGCGCCGGTCGGCTTCATGTGCGCGGGCCGAACGTCATGCGCGGTTACCTGATGGCCGACCGGCCCGGCGTCTTGCAGCCGCCAACCGACGGATGGCACGATACCGGGGATATCGTCACGATCTCGGAAGACGGTTACGTTACGATCCAGGGCCGCGCCAAGCGCTTCGCCAAGCTCGGCGGCGAGATGATCTCGCTCGCTGCGGTGGAGAGCTTTGCTGCGGCGTGTTGGCCGAGCAGCACGCATGTCGTCGTTTCTCTGCCGGACGCGACAAGGGGTGAGCAGCTTGTTCTGGTCACAGATCGTGCCGATGCTGATCGCAGCACATTCTTGAGTTGGGCGAAGGAAGCGGGGGTACCGGAACTCATGGTGCCACGCGCCGTGCTCACGGTTGCCAATGTCCCAGTGCTCGGGTCGGGAAAGATCGACCACGTTGCCACCGCGCAGCTCGCTAAAGACATGCGCCCGATGCTGTGACGACCGGCTCTAAACCTCAAAGCCATAGAGCCAATCATAGCGCGCCATGAGGCCGCCCGGACCGATCACGGCGAGACCGGCGTCGCGCACGAGAGCAAGCGGTCCGGACAGATGAAAAATCTCGCCGTTGCGGCGGGCTTCGGTTTGAACGCGGCCGACGCGCGGCGCGCGCTCGGCGCGATAGCGTGCCAGAGTGCCCGCAACGTCGTGTCGGGGGTCGGAGAGACAGCGCGTCAGCACCGCCGCATCCTCGATGGCCATCGCTGCTCCCTGCGCCAGGAACGGCAACATGGGGTGTGCGGCATCACCAAGCAGCGTGACCCGACCGCTGCTCGGCCAGGTCGGGTCAGGTGAGCGATCATATAGCGCCCAGCGAGCCCAGCTGGCCGGCTGGGCGACGAGTTCACGGGCGGGTTCCGCCCAGTCAGCGAAGTGGGACATGACCTCGTCGGGCTGGGCCGCCGCGTCCCAACCTTCCCCGGCACGGGCATCCGCGACAATGGCAACGATGTTCACGAGGGCACCGCCACGCAGCGGGTAGTGCACGAGATGTGCCCCCGGTCCGAGCCAAAGGCCCGTGGCGTTGCGCCGGAGAAGAAGCGGCACGAGGTCGATCGCTACCGTCGCGCGGAAGGCGGTGAACCCGCTGTAGCGGGCAGGCGATGCGCCGATCCATTGCGCACGTATGTTCGACCGGACCCCGTCTGCGGCGATCAGGAGCTGCCCTTCCGCCTGGTGATCACCTGAAGGCGATGAGAGACGAACCCGAATGTTGCTGGCGGTCTCCGCGAAGCCCAGAACCGTCGTCGCCGTCTCGATCTGCGCGCCGGACTCGCCACGCAGGGCCTCAAGAAGCGCGGCCTGCAGATCGGCGCGGTGGGCCACCCAGGTCGGAGCGCCCCACCGACGTTCGGCGACGTCGCCGAGCGGCATTTCGATGATGACGGCCGCGGTCGCAGCCCTGCGCACCACGAGCGCTTCCGGCTTGCCAAGCACGGGATCCAGGATGGCGTCCAGGCCAAGACCTCGCGCGATCCGAGAGACATTCGGGGAGAGCTGGAGACCAGCGCCGACCTCGGAAAATGTGGCGGCCCGTTCAAAGACCCGGACGTCTCGGCCGGCGCGGGCGAGCATCAATGCGGCAGTCAGGCCCCCAATGCCGCCACCCGCAATGAGGATTGGCTCTCTCACGCAGCGCTCGGTATCCAAGCGCACCCGGCGGGGTTCGTCTCGGTCGCCCGTAGGCTCGAATCGAATTTGTAGAGGGTCGAGCAGTAGGGACAGACGATCTCGCCATCATCCCCCAAGTCCAGAAAGACATGGGGATGGTCAAACGGCGGGCGCGCGCCCATGCACATGAACTCTTTCGCTCCAATCAGAACGACCGTAACCCCGGCGTCATTGTGGAAGTGCGGTACAGCGTGGTCGGCCATCTCGTCCCCCGTCATTGAACTCCGTGTAGCGGCGCTCCCGACCCTTGCCTAGATGTCTTTGTGGCGAACAGGCTTCCCATTACGTAAGCTTCCCAACTGGTGAGCTCGACGTTATACGCCCCTTGAGATGCTATCCTTTGTCCACGACGGTCTCGACATCGCCTACCTCGACGAGGGGATGGGCGACCCAATCCTTCTTGTCCACGGGTTCGCGTCAAACGCCGCCACGAACTGGGTCGCCCCGAGCTGGACGACCACCCTCGTCGGCGCCGGCTATCGCGTCGTCGCGCTCGACAATCGTGGCCACGGTGCTTCGTCGAAGCCGCATGACCCTGTGCACTATCGTTCGCAACTCATGGCCGAGGATGTGCGGGCCTTGATGGATCATCTTGGAATCATGCGCGCCGATGTGATGGGCTATTCGATGGGCGCGCGCATCGCCGCGCTGCTCACCTTGGAGCACCCGCAACGTGTGCGTTCCCTGATCCTCGGCGGGCTCGGCGACGGGCTTGTGTACGGCGTGGGCGATGAAGGGCCGGTCATCGAAGCGCTGGAAGCCGGCAGCCTGGAGGACGTGACCCACGCGCGCGGGCGCCTGTTTCGTGCTTTCGCCGATCAAACGAAGAGCGACCGCCTTGCTCTGGCCGCCTGCATGCGGTCGATGCGTGTCAAGATCCCACCGCATGACGTCCGCCGTATTGCGACGCCGACCCTGATCGCAGTCGGCACGCGGGATTCGATCGCTGGTGATCCTCACGCGCTTGCTGCCCTCATGCCGAATGCACGAGCCCTGGACATTCCGGGCCGTGATCATATGCCCGCAGTCGGCGACAAGGTCTTCAAGGCCGGTGTGCTTGCCTTCTTGCGGGAGCGGCCGTGAAGACGCCGGTTGCCAAAAAGGCCTTTACTGGCGCTGAGGGAAACGCGCTCGTCGCCGATTGCATCGGGACTTGGCCAAACCCAGACGTCGTTCTTCTCGCGCACGGCGGGGGCCAAACGCGTCACGCCTGGCGCGGGACGGGGCTCAGTCTCGCCCGTCATGGGCTGGCGGCTGTGACGCTCGATCAGCGCGGCCATGGCGACTCGGCCTGGAGTGCCACGGGCGCCTATGCCATCGAGGACTTCGCGCAGGATCTGGCCCTCGTGGTCGGCAGCCTCGCACATGAGGCCGGACAACCGCCGATCGTCGTTGGAGCTTCGCTCGGCGGTCTCGCTTCTCTCGTGGCCATAGGGGAGGGGCTTGCTGCGGTGCGTGCACTGGTTCTCGTCGACGTGACGCCCAGGCTCGATGGCGATGGCGTGGCCAAGGTGCAAGGCTTTATGGGGGAGCGCACCGAGGAGGGTTTCGCCTCCCTCGAGGAAGCAGCCGAGGCCGTTGCGCGCTATCTGCCACACCGGCCGCGGCCGCCTTCGCTCGACGGCTTGCGCAAGAACCTGCGTCTCGGCGACGATGGACGCTGGCGCTGGCACTGGGACCCGCGCTTCCTGCGGGGGCCCCGGACGGTGAATACGGGCCGCGAGGCAACTTTGGAACGGGCCGTGGCGGCCGCACACCGTTTGACGATACCTGTGCTGCTGGTGCGGGGCGGCGCATCCGAACTCGTGAACGAGGAGTCCGTGCGTGAATTCCTGTCGCTTGTTCCCCATGCCGACTTCGTTGACGTCGCAGGTGCCCGGCATATGGTTGCAGGCGACGCGAACGACGCATTCACGGCAGCGGTTCTCAACTTCAGCCAGAGAGTCGGGGGCAAATCACGAGTCGCGTAAATGGCTTGCGCAGCAGTGCGCAAGTGGAGAGTCAGACCCGCGCTGACCGGAGTGAACCGATGACGGCCGGCCACCAGTGCGGTAATGTGCCATCATCAAGCGGACGCCATCCCCTTGAAGGAGGTTCAGCCGTGCCACACTCTAAACTTGCCACCGCAAAGTCGAACGTTTCCGCGGTCGACCCCGTCTGGAGACAGGTGCGCGCAGAAGCAGAACAAATCGTCGCTCATGAGCCTGCGCTCGCGTCCTTCACCTATGCGACCATCCTGTCCCACGGCTCCCTCGAAGATGCCGTCATCCATCGTCTGGCTGCGCGTCTCGATCACGCCGATGTGCCCGGCGATCTCGTTCGTCGGGTCTACGAGCGTGCGCTGCAAGACGAACCGGAAATCGGTGAGATGTTCCGGGCAGATATCGTTGCGATCGTCGATCGCGACCCCGCGACCCATCGGATGGTCGAGCCGATCCTCTACTATAAGGGCTTCGCCGCCATTCAGACCCATCGATTGGCCCATTGGCTCTGGCAGCAAGGCCGGAAGGATTTTGCTTGCTATCTGCAGAGTCGGGCTTCTGCCGTCTACGCAGTCGACATTCACCCCGCCGCGCGGATCGGGCGAGGCATCTTGCTCGATCATGGGACGGGTTTCGTTGTCGGCGAAACGGCCGTCATCGAGGACGACGTCTCCATCCTGCATGCGGTCACGTTAGGGGGCACCGGCAAGACCGAGGGGGACCGGCATCCGAAGATTCGCCGGGGGGTGTTGATCGGCGCCGGCGCCAAGATTCTCGGCAACATCGAGGTCGGGCAGTGCGCGCGCGTCGCGGCCGGGTCCGTCGTGCTCAAGAACGTGCCGCGCAACACGACGGTGGCGGGCGTGCCAGCGAAAGTCGTCGGCGAGGCGGGCTGCGAGCAGCCCTCTCACCAGATGGACCAGATCGTCGCCGGCTCGGAGTGACCCGCGACATTGCTCGGAAACATCGGGTGTGTAGACTTTTCACGTTTGGGGCGAGCACGAGGCACAAACATGGTCCGGGGTTCCGTCTGGAAGCGTGTGATGACGGTTATGGCACTTCTCGCCGTGTCGCCGCTCGTTCTTGCCTCAGCGGCGGAAGCGCAGAAGGGCGGGGGGGCTGGAGGTCGCCCCGCGCAGGTGCAAGAGCAAGCCGCTCAGGTGACCGTCGCGAACCGAAGTGGAACCCGGATCGACGTGATTAACGTCTCACCTGTCACCTCCGACAATTGGGGCCGTGACTTTTTGGGCGACGGCACACTGGCTTCCGGCCGGCGGATCACCTTCCGCATCCAGGATGGCCAAGGGTGCAATTACGACCTGCGGGTGATCTACCAAGACGGGCGCCAGGAAGAGCGCCGCAATGTCGATCTGTGCGCGGTGATGGAGGTGTCGTTTACGGGCCAGAATGCGCGCATGGTCGATCGTAACCAAGGCGGACAGCAGGGCGGTCAGCAGCAACAGCGGCCTGGTGGCGGGCAAGGGCAGCAGCAAGGGGACCCGGACTTCATTCTGGTCAATGCCAGCCGGATGCGCATCGGCGTCCTGAACGTCTCGCCTGTGGCGGATCAGAATTGGGGTGCTGATCGTCTGGGGGGTGCCTTGTCGCCCGGAGGCCGCTTCACGGTGCGGCTGGGTGCCCCGGGGCAATGCATGTGGGACATTCGCGTCGTCTACGAGGATGCGCGGGAGGAGGAAAAGCGCAACGTCAACCTGTGCAACGTGAATGAACTTGCCTTCGACGGTTCGCAGGCTCGCGGGCAGCAAGCACAACAGCCGCCACAGGGCCAGCCGGGGCAGCAGCAGGCACAGCAGCCGCAACGTCCGCCACCGGGTACGCTGATGTCGACGGGCACGGGCTTCTATATCTCCCGGCAAGGGCACGTGCTGACCAATCGCCACGTCATCGAGGGGTGCGGCACCGTCGCGATCGCGCGGCCGAATGGCTCGCGCGTTCCCCTTCGCGTCGTTGCCGAAGACGCGGTGAACGATCTCGCCGTGCTCCAGCTCCAGGGTACGGTGAGCCCGGCGCTAACCTTCCGGACGGTCGCTCAGCCGGTTCGGGCCGGTGACAAGGTGGTGGTGCTCGGCTACCCGGTGCGCCAATTGCTTGGCGAGCTGAACGTGACGGAAGGCGCCGTGAGCGCGGTGCGCGGGCCGCGCGGTGACGGAACCTTGTTCCAGATCACCGCGCCCGTGCAGGGCGGCAACTCGGGTGGACCGATCCTGGATGAGAACGGTCTGGTCGTCGGCGTCGTCGTGGCGCGCTTCGAGAACCTTCCGGGCGGTCGCCCGGCGCAGAACATCAATTTCGGCATTCAGCTCGATGTGACTCGCCGTTTCGTCCAAAGCCTTGGCCTATCCCTCCAGGAAGGCCAACCGGGTGAGGCGCGGCGCACTTCGGACATCGCGGAGCGGGCACAACCTGCCGTTCTTCCGCTCGACTGCCTGAGTTGATCGACGCGACGGGTTGTGGTGCGGCGCCGATCCTCCTAAAGCTCGGCAGCAACCATCTCGCGCGAGGCCCGACAGTGACCAAAGACGAATTGCTGAAGATCGAACGCTACTTGCGGCGCACGTTCGAGAACCCGCGCATCGGTGTTCGCGCCCGACCGAAGAAGACAGATTCCGCCGAGGTTTATATCGGCGATGAGTTCATCGGCGTGCTGTTCGAAGACACCGAGGATGGCGATCGTTCCTACAATTTCCAGATGGCCATTCTTGAGATCGACTTGGACGAGTGATCGGCCGTCAATTGTCGCGGATGCCGATCGCGGAAAGAAGCGCACGGGTCGCTTGTTCGAGCCGGCGCCAGTCCGACAGAAACGCGCGGGGAAAGCGGTAGACCACGTCGAACGTGTCCGCCATGCGCAGTTCCCGAATGCAGCTCGAGGGTGCTTCTCCCGCCGCCGGCGCGCAGCGCACGAAGTAGCTGCCGGGACGGGTCGGATCATACACTAGGTCTTCGCCATCATAGCCCGAACCGAGTCGAAAACGACGCGCGGCAAGGCCCTGCGCTTCGGCGCGGATCTCGCTCTCCAGGAAGCGGCCATAGATTGCTGCAAGCCGGCGTGGCGGATCGACCGATTGATCCTTCGGCGTGATCGTCAGGAAGATCAGCTCGTTCAGCGACTCCAAGGTGACACGATTGCTTGCGCCCGCGCCTTCCAGGCTTGGCCAGTGCAGGAAGAGATCGAGCCTTGGCTGCTCGCTGTCGCGCTTCTGAGGATCGAACCGAACAAGATCGCGCGGCACGATCAACGTGACGCCGGCAAGCGTCATGCGGACCGGACGCGGCGGCTCGACGACTACCGGGCGCTGCCGCAGGTCCATGGCGGTCTGAATGTGCCCCTGCCCAAACCAGGCGGCGGTCGCGAAGGCGAGCAGCAACGCCAGGACCAAAAGTGGCCAGTGCGGCAGGTTTACGCCTGCCCGATGGGGTGCGCGTCGGGTTGCCGTCGTCATCCAGCTGCCTGTGCACGGCGTGCCACGGATCGCCGCGGTCTGCCGGTTGCATCGACGGAGCGTGATCCCCTTTCGGTGTGCCGAAATGGGACGGTTGCGTAAGGGTCTCGTAACAATGAGTGCCTTGATCGTCGTGGGGTGGGCCACCGTGGCTGGTTATGTCACCGCAGGAATACTGGCGAGTCTTTACCAATTACTTACCAACGAGCCGATGTCGTTTCGCCTCCTCGTGACCGGTGGCCTGGCGGCCTCTCTCGTTTCGCTGCCGCTACTCCTCTTCGGCGGTCCGGCGGTGATCGCGCGTAACTCCTGGCGTGGCCGCATCATTGAAGGACGCCCGCTGCACTTCGTGGTTGTTGCCGCCCTCATCGTCATGGTGTGGAGCTTCATCACCGGCGTCTTTGTTCTGCAATTCCTGCTCGCGCTCGGCTCGCTCGTCGCCTAGAGACCGCGCGGGGAGGATTCGACATGGCGATCTATGAACTGGACGGCGTATGTCCTGAGCTTCCGGCAGATGGCGATTACTGGATCGCCGACACCGCGGCGGTGATCGGGCGCGTGCGCTTGTTGCCTGGCGCCAGCGTTTGGTTCGGCGCCGTTCTGCGTGGCGACACGGAGTGGATCGAAGTCGGTCCGGGATCGAATGTCCAGGATGGCGCGACGATCCATACGGATGCGGGTTTCCCAACCACGATCGGCGTGAACTGCACCATCGGCCATCAGACGATCCTGCATGGCTGTACGATCGCCGACAATGCGCTGATCGGTATGGGATCGATCGTGCTCAACGGCGCGCAGATCGCGCGCAATTGCTTGGTCGGCGCGCACGCGCTGATTTCGGAGAACAAGTCCTTTCCCGAAAATCAGCTCATCATGGGCGTGCCGGCCAAGGCGGTGCGCAGCCTGGACGAGGCGGCGGTCCGCCGCATCACCTTGTCCGCCGAGGGGTATCGTGCGAATGCACGGCGCTTCAAGGAGCGCTTGGTGCGTATTGCCTGAAAGAAGTGGAGCCGGCCCTGGGCGGGGCCGGCTCCTTCGGATCCCGGTCGTGGGACGGGGAGGGGTGGGACGTACCAAGGATCCGAATTCGGTCGTGTACCGTTCAGCGCGCTGTGGTGGCCGGTCCGCGACCCGTATCGTCGGGTAGCGAGACCCAGATGTTCGGCGCCCACTGCGATTGGCGCTTGACGAAGCGGTAGCCGGTTTGGCTCCAGGGCAGAATCTCGTCACGCACGTTATCAAGAATGAAGTCGCCCTCGGTCGTGCGCACAGTGAGCACGGCATGGCCGTCGCCCTTGGTGTCTCGCACAACGGTGATCAACAAAGCCGACTCCGGCCAGCCGCGCTCGATCAATTGCCGGCGCTTGAGCAGCACGTAATCTTCGCAGTCACCACGGTTGTCCGTCGGATACGTCCAGTGCTCCGCAACGCCGTAGAGCTCCTGGTCGGTTACCGGTTCGATGTCGCGGTTCACGCGGCGGTTGATCTCGGTCAACTCATTCCAGCGCTGCCGATTCATGACGGCATCGCGGGGCTGGCGCATCTCCGAGCGGCATTCCCAAGAACGTTCGCGGCAGAATTGCACCCAGCCAATCGGCGGGCGGGTTTCTCCGAAGATGCCGAGGAAGGCTGATGGAGCCGTCGCCGCATTGCCCAGAGCTGCCTGCCGCTGCTGGGCGCCAGCCCCGTGCGTGACGGCCAGCAGCATGACCGCTGCCCCCAGGATTGCGAGGTGCTTCATTGTTGTCGTCTCCCTGTCCCGTAATCAGGAAGATGACAGAAAGAATTTCCTGGGCTTCTAAGTTGTTCTCATGCATTAGATCTAGATTTTCGACTAGTTTTGAAAAAATAAAATGCTTATTATAATAAAACTTGAGTGGTTATTTTAATAGTACGTTACCCATGACTTGCTGTCGTGGCTCAGCGGCCTGCGTCTCGAATTGGTTCGAATTTGTCTCGAATTCGAACGATCGAACGTGGTACCGGCGTGAAGGATGTCGGCCGGGATTACCGGCGCGCGGGAGCAGGCGCATGCCGCAGCCGGCTTCGACTGGCTATGTCGAATTGACCCCGCGAGCCGCTTATCTGCGGTCCGCTCGCATCATCGGTCGAGGTGCTGGGCGCTCAGTGCAGGTGACTTTCCAGGAGATCGGGGTCCTGGATGCTTGCGAACTCGATCGCGACGCCGTTTTCAGTGTGACGGACGACCCGACCGCGCAGGCGGCCGAGTAGGACGGCGGCGCCAACTGCCGGCTTCACCTCAATCTGAACGGCTGTGCCCGACGCCGAGATGTCCAAGATACGGCAGCGATAGACACGGCCGTCAGGCGTCGTGACGTACGAGTTGGGATCGCGCGGTGCAATGCGTTCGTGCCGGCGGTCTTCGGGGAGCCCGAGCACATGACGGTTCGCGAGCCACGTCAATTGTGCCGCCAGCTTGTCACGCTTGCGCAAGGTCGCTTCGATCGTCATGGCGAAACCGCCATCGAACAAACGGGCGATGGTTCCCTCCACGCGACCGATGTGATCGAGATAGGCAATCACACGTTCGCCGACTGCGCCTGCCACAGGCGCAATAAGCGCGATGCCGCCGGGGGAGGCGTCAATCACCTGACACGGAAATTCGCGCTTGTTGGCAAGCATGTAGCGGCCGAGAGCCGACACCTTGACCCGCTGAAAGCGGCGCCGTTCACGCGGCTTGACGGCCGGAGGTGTCAGGGGCGCATTGGCGTTGGTCATGCCGGCGTCGTCGCTGTCCCGATTGCGACGGCGAGGGGCCGTCGTACGCACGGCGACGACCCTAGGTTGACGTCGTTAAGAACTCGTAAGCCTTGGCTCGATTCAAGACTTTCCACCGTCGACGACCATCAGGTGTCGATAGCGCCGAATCTGCTCGAGGCCGGCCATCACGGTCACTGGCGGCTCGGAGCGCTTGCCAAAGGCGGCTGCCTCTTCTGTGCTCTGCTGGCCGGATGGCCAGAGCATTCTCAGCCCCGTGATGCGGCGGGATACGGGCGGATAGAGGCCTAACCAGTAGGGTTGCTCCATGGTGACGACTGCGCCCAAGACCCGACAGGTCGTCCGACCGAAAACTTTGAGCGGGAGCAGCACCGTTTCCATGGCGAGGCTCTGGTCGCGCTGGGAGCGGCCTTCGAACTGGACGATGCCAACGGCCGATTCGCGCACGATTGCGTCAAGGACCGCCTGGATCGTCTGACGCTCCTTGCCAGCCCAGTCGCTCAAGAAATCGCGGCCCTTCAGCTCCCGGCAATGCACGGCACAAACGCGCGTGCCCGCGAGGCGCCAGAAGAATCTCCCCGTCTCGTCAACCTCAAGGATGAAGGTGTCAGGCAGGATGGTGCGGATGTCGCCAGGTTCGATTTCCGCACGGTCGGGTGCCGGCCGCGTCCCTCTGCGTCGATCCCAGTAGCGATACAGCTCTTCTGTGGCCGCATGACCAAACCGTGGTCTACGCTGCATCGCGTAACTCCCAAAACCCGCCCGCTCCAGCCATTGCCGGCTGGTGTCTCGATTTTGCACAGCGACACACGTGGGTGTGGCCTGCTGCCACTGTTGAGCAGGGTGCGTGCCAGGCGCGGTAAGGTTAACAAGTGTCTGCGATGGTCGCTGGGGTAACGACTCGTTAAGTTGTTTCAGACGGCGCCAGCCGGAGGTTGGAAGCTCGGCAGCGCGTTTTGTTCCGACGGGGAAGGCGGGGGACAGCGATCCGGTTGAGGCGCATCGACCGCCACGGGTCGCAGGCTGTGACCAGGACGGTGCGGGCGGCCACTCGGTTGTGCCCGCACCGCTCCCTGGGAAGCCGGGTTGCGCAGCTTCACACCGACCCGTACATCGGGGGCATGCTCACGATCCCGGATAGGCGTACCGGCCAGCATGAGCCGATGTTCAATCTGCCGGCGGTCGTCGTGTGGACCGTGCTGGTGCTGGTCGCCGTTCATCTGCTGCGCCAGATGATTTCGCGCGAAGACGATCTGAACATCCTGCTTCGCTTCGCCTTTATCCCGGCGCGTTACGCTGGTTTGCCGGGCGCCGAACAAGTTTTTCCGCCGGGCGATCCGGCTGAATACTGGACGCCGATTTCCTACGGCTTTCTGCACGCGAGCTGGGAGCACCTGATCCTGAACACCCTGTGGCTCGTCGTATTCGGCAGTGCGGTCGCCTGGCGGTTCGGCGCATCACGGTTCATCGTTTTCTTATTTCTCTGCACGGCGGCCGGCGCGGCCGTGCATCTAGCGGCGCATTGGGGCCAGCTCGTACCCATGGTCGGCGCGTCGGCGGGCATTTCAGGCTTGACCGCGGCGGCCGTTCGTTTCGTGTTTGAGGCGGGAGGGCCGCTCGGTGGGTTTCGATCCAGCGCCGGGCGCTATGTTTTCCTGCAACCGGCCACGCCATTCTTGGACAGCTTGAGGAACCCTCGCGTTTTCTTCTTTCTCGCCGTTTGGTTCGCGCTTACTATTCTGTTTGGGGCCGTCGCCGTGCCTGGCTCCCCGGGAAGCGGCGCGATTGCCTGGGAAGCGCATGTCGGCGGTTTCCTCGCAGGTCTAGCTATGTTTCCATTGTTCGATCCTGTGCCGCGTCGGTCGGGGGCTTAGCCGCGCTTGCGGCAGCTGTTTGTCCGACGCACAATCATCGTACGAGCGATCATCGCCCAGCATGAGGCGACCATTGGCAAAGAAACAGATCGCAGGGGAGAAGCTGCATGACGGTTCAACGGATTCTCGACCGCAAAGGCCGCAACGTTGTTGCGGCGCGGCCGAATACCAGCATCCGGGACATCGTGACCATGCTTGCCGAAAAGCGCATCGGCGCCGTCGTCATCACCGAGGCGGGTGACCGCATCGCCGGCATCGTGTCGGAGCGCGACGTCGTTCGGGCGCTCGCCGGAAAAGGGCATGTGGCGATGGACGATGATGCGACAGCTATCATGACGCGTAGCGTCGTGACGTGCCGCGCGGAGGACCGTGTTGCCGACATCATGAGAGTGATGACCGACGGCAAGTTCCGACACGTGCCCGTCGTGGATGCGACGAGCCGCCTTATCGGCATCGTGTCGATCGGCGACGTGGTCAAACATCGCCTCAACGAACTCGAAGCCGAAGCAAACGCCTTGCGCGACTACATTATTGCGACGTAGAGTTGAAATCTAGGCCAGCGCAGCGACGGCGGCGAAGACATCGCCGATCGCGCGCTCGGCAGCCTCTTCGCCGGCGGCGATCGACTCTTCAGCGCGGTGGAAGTCGAACAAGCCGACTCGCGACAGTCGCGGCGCAATCATAACGTCGGGGGGGTCGCCGGCGAGTCGCGAACGTGCGATCCGGTCCTGCGTGATGTTGAAGGCCTCCACCATCACCGCGGACAGGCTCGGTGCGCCGTCCACGGGTCCGACGATCGACCGTCGAACGGCCCTATCCCCCGTGCGTTCACGGAGTGCGGATGACCGCAATTCAGGTGCTGCAGGGAGGAGATGATGCTCGGGCTCCTGTCCCGTCACCGTGATCCCGCGGCCGAAGGTTTCTCCATGCAGATTGACCGCGACGACCACGCGCGCCCCGAAAGCGCGGCACACGGAGACGGGGATCGGGTTGACCAAAGCGCCGTCGAAAAGCCAGCGATTGCCGATGCGAACGGGCTCGAATATCCCTGGCAGGGCGTAGGACGCGCGGACCGCTTCGATCAGCGGACCATGCTTCAGCCAAATCTCGTGGCCTGTTCCGAATTCGGTTGCGACCGCAACGAAGGGCCGCGACAGCGTCTCGATGTGCAGATCGGCCAGGTGGCGCTCCATCATCTCCTCGAGGCGACGGCCGCCGATGAGCCCCCCACCTCCGAGTGAGATGTCGAGGAGACCGAGAACCTTCCGCTTGTTGAGTGAGCGCGCGAACGTCTCAAGTTCCGCAAGCTTACCGGCGACGTGGCAGGCACCCGCAACCGCGCCGATCGACGTGCCGACGACGACGTCGGGCACGAGGCCGTGCGCAGCAAAACGCTTCAAGACCCCGATATGCGACCAGCCGCGCGCGGCGCCACCCCCGAGCGCGATGCCAAGTCGCGGCAGCGCGCGCTCGTTCTCCCGAGAGGGCGCTACCGTTTCAATGGGGGCGGCCGGACCGCCGAACAGAAATGCGAAGGACTGGAACATCGAGCCGACCAGTCTACACCCTGATGCTGCCGCGACGGGTCAACCGTCATCGGGCCGATTCTGGCGAATCTCGGTAAGAATAGGTCGCCAAGCTGACGACAGGGTGAATGTCATCACGCGCCGTCATCGCGGTCTGGGTCAGCTCCGGCAATGAAGACCAGCGCTCCACCCGGATCAATCCGGCGATAGAAGCACGAGCGGCGTCCCGTGTGACAGGCACCGCCGTCGCCGCCCACGCGCACTCTGAGGAGGACGGCATCCTGGTCACAGTCGACACGTGTTTCGAGAACGGTCTGCAGCTGGCCGGATGTCTCGCCTTTCTTCCACAGGCACTGCCGCGAGCGCGACCAGTAGTGCGCAATGCCCGTCTGCAACGTGAGACGCAAGGCTTCGGCATTCATGTGCGCCAGCATCAGGACTTCACCTGAGACGGCATCTTGCGCGATCGCGGTGATGAGGCCGTCAGCGTCCAATTTGGGACGCAGAACGGCTCCTTCCTCGATTTCGCCCGCGCTGGCCATGATGACAGTCTAACGACGTAGCGTCTGCTAGCAAAGTCGTGTCCGAGACCGCACGAGCGCTCTCACATCTTGAAACCGCGGATCATCATCATGAAGCGCGCTTGCTCGGAAGGATCGTCCTTGAAGACGCCCGTGAAGCCGGTCGTGATCGTCGAGACACCCTGCTTCTGCACGCCGCGCATGGACATGCACATGTGTTCCGCTTCGACCAGTACGGCGAGGCCGCGCGGCTTCAAGTGGTCATCGATCGCGTTCACGATTTCCGCCGTCATGTTTTCCTGCGTCTGCAGGCGACGCGCGTAGATGTCGACCACCTTAGCGAGCTTGGAGAGCCCAACCACGCCATCACGTGGATAATAGGCGATGTGCGCCTTGCCGATGATCGGGACGATGTGATGCTCGCAGTGCGAAGAGAACGGGATGTCGCGCACGAGCACCGCGTCGCCGTAACCGCCCACCTCTTCGAACACAGTGCCGAGTTCGTCTGCTGCCGACAAGCGATAGCCGCGAAACAACTCTTCGTACGCCTTCACGACGCGGCGCGGTGTATCCACCAGGCCTTCGCGATCGGGGTTGTCGCCAATCCATTCGATCAGGGTTCGGACGGCAGCCTCAGCTTCCTCCCGCGCCGGTCGCCGACGCGAGGTCTCCGTGGTCGCGTCCTGGCGCTGGGGGAAAGCTTTCACGACGGCATCCATGACATTACTCTCCGTTCGACCGACCGTCTCCCGAGGCCGGAGTGTCACCGGTCACGCACCTCACTACGTCCAAGGCCGCTCCTTGGACGCACGACAGCGGCATTTCACCGCGGACCGTCACGTCCTTGTCATCATTTGTTTTTTCCGGGGCTTCCGTTCGGCACGAACGGGGCGCATATACTCCCTGGGCGCAGCGTTTCCGCTTACGGCGTCTTTGGTAAATCCGGGAACATGAACGCCAGATGATCGACGACGTCTACAATCGCCGCATTCTCGAGCTCGCGGGCAACATTCCCCGAGCAGGCCGCCTCGCGGAGCCGGATGGATCGGCAACGGCCCATTCCCGCCTATGCGGCTCGACCGTGACCGTCGACCTCACGCTGACCGATGGCGTGGTCTCGGATTTCGCACATGAGGTCAAGGCTTGTGCTCTGGGGCAGGCGTCGTCCTCGGTGATGGCGCGGCACGTCGTCGGCTCGACGCCGGAGGAACTGCGCGAACTGCGACGAACCATGACAGCCATGTTGAAGGAAGGTGGGCCGCCACCCACGGGTAAGTGGACCGACCTGGCCGTTCTTGAACCCGTCCGAGACTACAAGGCGCGGCACGCCTCGACGTTGCTCACCTTCGATGCGGTGGCAAAGGCTCTGGATATGGCCGAGGCGAAACGAGCGGCCTCTGCGGCCTGACCTCAGCGCTGTGCTCCGCGTGCTGCCCGGTTGCGCGCTTCGCAAGCGCTCGTGAAGCGGTTCCAGGCGTCCTGGAAACCGTCTCCGAACTCGTTCGGCGCCTCGAACGAGGCTCCAGGCGCGACCTCGACGGACAGCCTGTTTGATCGTGCGGCAGCATCGAACACGACGCGGTCCACGGCAAAGAAGGCCCAAATGCTCCCGTTGACGTTTTGCGCCTCGATGGGGCGTTCGTTCTCCCGCCGCCGCCAAATCGTCGAGCGGTCACCCGATCCGATCCGGATGCCGGTCGCGCGCAACGTATCGGAGCGATCGGCCGGTCGTGCCAAGATCGCCCGATACGTGGTGAGAAAGGCGCTCGTGTTCGGCCCGCAGCCGATGATCAGCTCTTCATCGACGCGGCGCGGGCTGATGCCCGGGCGCGTGATCAGCCGATAGAGCATCGGCGCGTCGGCCCGTTCGTGCAGCGACCAACCAACGGGCGCGCGCTCCGCTTGCGCGATCTGCACAGGGGTGCCGAACCGCAGTTCGCTGATTTCGCGGCTTGTCAGGATGCGGATGGGCTGACCGAAAGGCGCGCTCGCGGCAATCTCAAGAAGCCGGGCATCGACCCCCATCTCTTGGGTGTAGACTGCAATTCGTGCCGTGACCTCCTGGGCATTGTGAAATTCTTGCATTCCGAAGCCAGGATCGACGGCGCGGCCGCTCGCGTCGATGCGTTGGCTGAACTGATGGACCCCAATTCGGGCGGTCGTGGGCACGCGGCGGTTGAGGCCACCCATGAAGGCGTAAGCGCAGGCGGAGTGACAGCCGACAGCATGTGTTACGATTGTGTTGACCCGTCGCCCGCCATCTATGCGTGTCACGGTGCGCCCCACCGCGGTATCGACCCCGGCGGCACGAAAGGCGCGACCGAGGGCAAGACCGGCCGGCAAGCTGCCGCCGCCCGAGTCGAGAAACGCAGTGAGCCCACGCACATTGTTCTCGCGGGCGAATGCGGCGAACGCCTCTGGCGTTTCACGGACGAAGCGGCCCGAGGCCTGTATCCAGCGGTTCACTCCGAACACACCCTGGCCTTCGACGATGCGAAAGGTCATTCCGGGTATGTTGGTATCGACGATGGGGGGAGGGGGGGTGTCGGGAAGCGATTCAGTCCGTCCGGGTTCGGGTCCACGCTGCGCCGGAGTAGGCGTGGAGCCAACCAGCAAAAGGGCAACCACAAGAAGAAAGCGAAACAGCACGAATACCTCCGATCGGCGATTGCCAGAGAAGCTGACGTTGTGAACGCACTGCGCAAGGTGAAGCAACCTGTTATCATATGAACATGACTACCTCGATGCTGAGGCTGCCTGCACGCGCGGCACGCGGCCTTATCTGGCTCTACCGTCACTCCCTGTCCGCGGTGATCGGTCGGCGCTGCCGTCACATGCCGTCTTGTTCTGAGTACATGGACGAGGCGATCGGGCGCCACGGCCTGTGGGCCGGAGGATGGATGGGGGTCGCGCGCCTCTGTCGTTGCAACCCGTGGGGCTCGTCAGGCATCGACTGGGTGCCGCAGCATCTTCCGCAGTCAGCGCGCTGGTATGCGCCGTGGCGCTATGGGCTATGGCGTGGCACGCATGTTCCGATGCGCTGCGAAGCGCTCATAGTTGCGGAGCGCGACGCAGAACGTCAGTGATACGAACGAGGCGCAACGCCGCGAACGGCCCTAGACCGTGGCGGCGACGCAGGCTAGATCAGCGCTCCCGAAACCCCTTACCTGCGTTCGTATGCAGGAGTGAGCCGGAGGGCGCGCCGATGATCACCCTCACATTTCCCGACGGCAAAGCGCGGCAATTCCCAATCGGCACGACCGGCTCGGCGATCGCTGCTGGCGTCTCGAAATCGCTCGGCAAGAAGGCCGTGGCGATGGCGCTCGACGGCGTGCTCGCTGATCTTGCCGATCCGATTGCTCGCGATGCCCGCATCGAGATCGTGACGCGCGAGGACCCCCGCGCGCTCGAACTCATCCGTCACGATTGTGCGCACGTGCTCGCTGAAGCCGTGCAGGAGTTGTGGCCAGGTACGCAAGTGACGATCGGCCCGGTCATCGAAAACGGCTTCTACTACGACTTCTTCCGGAATGAGCCGTTCACGACCGACGATTTTCCCGCGATCGAGGCGAAGATGCGCGAGATCATCGCGCGCGATGCACCGTTCACGAAGCGTGTCGTATCGCGACGCGAGGCTCGGAACTTGTTCGAAACGAAGGGTGAGGCGTTCAAAGTGGAGCTGGTCGACGCAATTCCGGATGACCAGGAGATCAGGATCTACAAGCAAGGGACCTGGGAGGATCTCTGCCGCGGTCCGCATATGCCGTCGACCGGCAAGGTCGGCACCGCGTTCAAGCTGATGAAGGTTGCGGGCGCCTATTGGCGCGGGAGTTCGAACAATCCGATGCTCTCGCGCATCTACGGGACGGCCTGGCACAGCCAAGAGGAACTCGACGGTTACCTCAAGAAGCTGGAGGAGGCGGAAAAGCGCGACCATCGTCGCATCGGGCAGGAGATGGATCTGTTCCATTTCCAAGCGGAAGGGCCCGGTACGGTCTTCTGGCACGCCAAGGGCTGGACCATGTTCCAGCAGATGCTCGCCTATATGCGCCGACGCCTGCAGGGTGACTACGACGAGGTAAATGCACCGCAGGTTCTCGACAAGTCACTTTGGGAAACCTCAGGCCATTGGGGCTGGTACGCGGACAACATGTTTGCCGTGAAGTCGGCAGCAGGATTCCTACGGCCGGAGGACCCCGACGCCGAGCAGCGTCTCTTCGCATTGAAGCCTATGAACTGTCCCGGTCATGTTCAAATCTTCAAACATGGCTTGAAGAGCTATCGTGACCTGCCGATCCGTCTCGCCGAGTTCGGCGCCGTCCATCGTTTCGAAGCGTCGGGCGCCCTGCATGGGCTCATGCGCGTGCGGGCCTTCACGCAGGACGACGCCCACATCTTCTGCACCGAGGACCAGCTCGAAGACGAGTGCCTCAAGATCAACGACCTCATGATGTCGGTCTATCGCGATTTCGGCTTTGACGAGGTGGTCGTGAAGCTTGCTACGCGCCCCGAGAAGCGCGTCGGCACCGATGCCATGTGGGACCATGCGGAAGACATCCTGAGCAAGGTGCTTGCGAAGATGGCGGCCGAGTCGGGAGGGCGCATCAGGATCGGCGTGAACGAAGGTGAGGGAACCTTCTACGGCCCGAAATTTGAGTATACGCTGAAAGATGCGATCGGCCGCGATTGGCAGTGCGGCACGACGCAGGTCGACTTCAACCTGCCCGAGCGTTTTGGCGCCTTCTATATCGGTGCCGATGGCGAGAAGAAGCAGCCGGTGATGGTGCACCGCGCGATCTGCGGGTCGCTCGAGCGCTTCCTCGGCATCTTAATCGAGTCCTATGCGGGCCACTTCCCGTTGTGGCTCGCGCCGGTTCAGGTCGTGGTCGCGACGATCACGTCCGAGGCGGACAGCTATGCGGCCGAAGTTCTGGCGGCGTGCTACGGCGCGGGACTGCGCGCCGAGGCCGATCTGCGCAACGAGAAGATCAATTACAAGGTCCGCGAGCACTCGCTCGCTAAGGTGCCGGTGCTGCTTGTCGTCGGTCGGCGCGAGGCCGAGGAGCGGAGCGTCAACGTCCGCCGCCTTGGCTCGCCGCAGCAGACAGCGATGAGCCTTGATGCCGCGCTCGCCGGGCTCGCCACCGAGGCATTGCCGCCTGACCTCAAGCGGTCTGCGGCAATGCGCGCCAAGGCAGCGTGAGGTCGATCCTCAGACCGCATCCGGCATGAATGGCAGATCGGTGGCATCCGGCTTTGCGCCAGCGGCCGTCAACATCGCGTGGACTTGGCCGCGATGGTGTGTCTGATGGTTGAACATGTGTGTAACGAGCAGCCAGCGCGGTTTCGAGATTTCGTGCTGCGCGGTGGCCGACCACCAGGTGAGATCGCCTGCGAGCCAGTCACCGGTCAAACCATCGGCGAACGTCGCGACAGTAGCGTCGAGCCTCAGGCGCTCCTGCGCGAGGGTATTCCAATCATAAATGTAGTTCGGCGAATCGGCGATCGGCACTTGCGGCAGAGGCGAGCCCGTGAAGCGCGCGAGCCAAATCGCATCGGCCCAAGCAAGGTGAGAGAGCGTGGAGTGGATCGACTTGAAGAACGCACCGCGATCATGCCGGCGTTCTTCCTCCGAGAGCTTACCGGCTTCGCGATACAGCGAGCGATTCTGCCACGCGTTGTAGCGGGCCATGGTCTGAGCGTAGATTTTGTCGATCATCGTGTCAGCACCTCGACCTCGCGATCCTGCCCGATCTCGACTCGGAAGCGCGCATTGAAGACGCGCCCCTCATTGCGCGCGATGACGGTGTAGTCGCCGGTTGCGAGAATCATCGTCGGGAACGCACCAATGGACTCCTGCACGGTGTCCCCTCCGGGGGTGAGCACGGACCAGGCAGTGTTCGCGATCGCCTGCCCACCCGGCTCGCTGACGAGTTTCAGTGTGACCTGTGCCGCTCGGTGGTGCATCGTCGCGTCGGTGAGGCGGCCCGGCTGCACGCGCAGGTCGCCAGAAACGATGGCATTGGCTTCGCCGAAGCGTGAGACGACGTAGTATTCGCCGACGGGTAGGCGAAGGATACGTCCACCGCGCACGTTTTCGAGAACCACGGTGCCGCCGGCGCCCGGGCCCGTGAAAATCGAGAAGGTCACACGGCCCTCAGGCAAGCGGCGATCGCCGATACTTGCGTTCAGACGCAGCCCACCGGCGTTCAAGATGAAGCTGTCCTGGATAGGCACCGATCCAACCATGACCCGGCGGGTGAGGGACGCTCGCCCGTAGGAGGCGTTTACCATGTACGCTCCTGATGACAGTCGAAATTGCGGCTGGGCATCCGTCGATTCGTTGACGAATCGGACCGATCCATCGGTCTGGGCCGCGTAGACCCTCCACACGACACCGCGCTGGATGGGAGCGGAGCCTTCATGATGATGCGCGACGAAACGGACCGAGGTGCCGGCCTCGACCGGGGCAACGACACCGCCGCGCGGTGCCTGCTGTGGCGGGTTGATCGGCGGTAGAAAGGGCGGCAGCCGCGGTCCTGTGGCGCCAGGTTGGCGTGTCGCGGGTGGGGTCAGCTGGAGGGGAGCGCCCGATGTCGGCTCTCCAGGACCCGGCTGGGCCGCTGCCATCGAAGCGGCGGCCAGCGCAGCGCCCATGAGAACAGAGATGGTGACAGCCAGATTCATGGGTTGGCAGCGACTTCGGGTCCCGGTCGACACTCGCGAGCTAACATGATTGAAGGATCGACCCTTGCCCTCGTAGCATTCATGATCGATCCCCTGACCTTCCTCGCGACACGCCGCTCCGTCTCCGCCCGGAACATGACATTTCCTGGACCTTCCCCGGAAGAGATCGACAAGATGATCATGGTCGCGGCGCGGGTACCGGACCACGGCAAATTGACCCCCTGGCGTTTCGTTGTGTTCCAGGGCGCTGCTCGCGAAGCTGCGAGTACGGGGCTCGCGGAGATGCTCGCGAAGCGCGGCACGGAGCAAGACCGTATCGATTTTGCAAGGACCGCCTTCACACGCGCGCCGGTGGTCATCGCCGTCTTGTCCAAGGCAGCCGAGCATCCGAAGATCCCGATCTGGGAACAGCAGATGTCGGCCGGCGCCGCTTGCATGAATTTGTGCCACGCAGCGCACGCGCTCGGGTATGCCGCGAACTGGTTGACAGATTGGTGGGCGTTCGACGCTGAGGCGAAGGCGTTCCTGGGGATCGCCGCCGGCGAGGCGGTTGTCGGCTTCGTTCACATTGGCACGCCGCGCGAACCGCCGCAGGACCGTCCGCGCCCCTCCCTGGCCAACATCCTCACATACTGGCGTGGCTGAGCGCGCGATGTTCTACGAACCGTTCAAACGCGATCGCGCGGTGCTTCCTCACGATCCCTTCAAGGCTCTCGTCACGCCGCGGCCGATCGGTTGGATCTCCACCATCGATGCGGAGAACCGTGCCAATTTAGCCCCTTACTCCTTCTTCAACGCGGTGTCGGACAATCCTCACATCGTCGCGTTCGCGTCGGATGGCCGCAAGGATTCGCTAGTCAATGCAGAAGCTTGCGGCGAGTTCGTGTGCAATCTCGCAACGTGGGATCTGCGCGAGGCCATGAACACAACGTCTGCGACACTCCCTCCTGGAGACGACGAGTTCGTGCATGCGGGCTTGGCGACTGCCCCGTCGATCTTGGTGAGGCCGCCACGAGTTGCCGCGAGCCCCTGGGCTCTCGAGTGCAAGACGCTCGCGGTTTTCCCGATGGCGACCCTTGACGGCCGGACGAGGTACTACCTCGTTACTGGGCAAGTCGTTGGCGTGTACATCGACGATCGTTTCATCGTTAATGGCCGTGTCGATACGGCAGCCATGAAGCCGATCGCCCGCCTCGGCTATGACGAGTATTCCCTGACCGACTCGGCCTTTCGCCTCACGCGGCCAGATTGAACCCTTAGTGGCTGTCGTGAGTGGCCGCGATCGTATCGAATGGCGGGATGATAGCCGGCGGGGATGATGGTGTGGAGCTTACGGCGGGCTCCGCGCTTTCCTCCGTCGATGATCCAACGAGCGACTGGGCGGCGGCGATCAGATTGTCGAGGGCGAAGGGGCGGAAGGTGAAGACGACCGTGTTCTTGCCTGCCGTAACGTCAACGCCGCGGAATAGCAAATTCGCCCGGAGCATGTCCTGCCGCTCGCCATTCACCTCGACGGTCCAACCTGGATAGAAGATGTCATGAAGGACGAGAACACCAGGCTGGCGGGCGTCGACGGTGATCTCCACCCGGTTCGGCGTGTAGTCGACGATATGCACCTTGGACATCGCCGCCGCGCTACGGTCGCCGTTGTGAGCGAGGGTCGTCGGCGTTGCCTCGTCGATCAGCGCCTCGAATGCCGGATCGAAATCAGGAACATCGCCGGCAAGTGACTCATCACTTTGAACCTGTCGCGTGCGGGTCGCCAAGTAGGCACGCGGCACTGCGGGGGGCAGGCGGTAGACGAAGATGCCGCGCGCCTGGAACATCAGTTCGGCCTGCGGACGCGGTATGTGCGCAGGCAAATGCTCGATGCGACGGTCGAAGACGAGGTACTCGATGCCAAGAAGGCGCGCGAGTGTCGAGCGATAGCCGCGGAAAGCGGCGGGGTAGTTTCGTAGCTCGTAGTCGCCGGCGTTCTCTCCCGAGCCAACGCCATTCTGGTAGGCATCAAGCCGCAACGGGTTGTAGTTGACGGTATCTTCAAGCCCGTAGACCATCGCTGCGTTGAGCCAAGCGCCCGTCTTTCCGATGATCTCGACGCGGGGGCGTTCCCCACGCGCATGACGCGCCGCAAGTTCGGTCTCGAGCGCTGCAAGCGCGCGTTCGTCCGTCGGAGCCGGCTGTTCGAGAAGTGCGTAGACCGAGCGCGGTTCCGCATTGAAGGGCGCTGCCGCGTTGCGCCAGCCGAGATCGGCTGTCGTGATGGCGAGGAGGATACCTGCCACGACGGCCCGCCGCCGCCAACGGAGCGCGAGAAGAACGGCGATGGTCGTGAGAGCGGCAAGCCCGAGGGCGACCTGCTGCAATGCATGCGGCATTCGTTCCGAACGGCCGGCAAAGATCACGGCTGCCACGAGCATGGCTGCAACGCCGATCCCAACGAGCAGCAGGGGCAACGGACGCAGCGGCGACGGGCCTTCCTGAATCCACCGCTGTACAAGATAGCCGGCGAGGATTGCCAGCATGACAGTACTGACGAAGAACGCATCCGCGGGGCGCCGATAAAGCGCGACGCCTGGAACCCACTCGTATAGCGCGCGGAAGATCGGCGTCGCGTCGCCGACGGCATAAAGGAGTGCCGCAGCACCACAGATGGTGAAGAAGCGTATGTCGCGCGCAAAGGCGCGTCCGCCGCCGAGCCCGTGCACGAGCACGAAGGCCACCGGGATCAGTCCAACATAGACGTGGCTCATGGAAGGATCGCCGACATTGGTACCGTTGGTGGTCACCCAATTCGGTCCCCAATAGCCGTGGGGCGCTGTGTAGGCGCCAAAGATGTCGGGCGCTAGCAAACCGGCGAGATTCACCCAATGCAGGGAACCGCGCATGGCTTCCGTGACGTCGATTTCCGGGCGGTTCGACATCGCGAGCAGTTGCAACGTCAGAAGCCCCGGCACGATGAGAAGCAGTAGACCGGCGCCACCGGCGATGACCAGAACACCGATCCGTTGGCGCAGATAAGCGCCCGGGCGATCGGCGGAGGTCACATGGAAGATGGCGACAGCGACCAGCACGAAGCAGAAAAGAAAGGCGACTTGGTCTCGCCCGAGCGCCATGGCGGCTGCACTGACCGCGAAACCCAGCGCTGCCAACACTGATCGCCGGGCAAGTGCCACTTCGAGAAAGAGCAGTGCGACCGGAAAGAGCGCATAGCTGATGATGATGCCGGTGTGCTGAAGCCGACCGGCAGCCGCGCCGCCGAAGGCATAAACCAGCGCCGCGATGAGCGCCGCCACAGGATGCCAGTCGCGCAAGCGGAACAAGCCAGCGATGGCCAGTGACCCAACGAGGAGGTGAAGAAACACGACAAGATCAAATGACCGCAGCGATGGTGCCGGATCGATCGCGGCCAGCGCGAGCATAGTCGGCGTGAACAAAAGGGACTGCGGGTCGGCGACCGTCGGGAAGCCAGAGAAGTGGAAGGGATTCCACAAAGGGATCTCGCCGTTGTGAATGCCGTCGGCGAGGAATCGAAGCATGGGATAGAAATGGTTCTTTGAATCCCATGGCACCACGGCGTCGGTCGCCCACCACCGCGCGACCATCATCACCCAGATGATGGCAAGGCCCAATATGGCCACGACAGTTCGAGCGGCCGACCAGCGAGAACGCTTGGTTACGGGGTTCATGTGGGGGGTCGAACGGTACGGCGGGGAGAGGGGTGGTTCGAGGTGCTCATTGTTCTTGGGCAGTGACAAGCATAAGAATGCGGTAAATTCCCTGAATGCAGCATGAAGCTGGTCCCGCTGCGGCGCAATCGTCATCAATGGGATGGTCACACGCGAAATGTTCTGCGGATGGAGGAGACCAAGTCGTACAAGACGATGGTGATTGTGCGCTCCGCGTCGCGGGTCAGCGAGCGCAGCACGCGCGGGTCGTTCCACGCGTTGTCAGCGAGAGCGGAGAGGACCAGGAGCACGGTGAGCGAAGTTCGCGACGTCATTACGCATTCCGAGCTCCATTGGAATGCACTCTCGGTCTGGCACCTGAAGCAATGCTTGCGCGAGCGTATCGCTTTCGCTTCTCTTTCAATCAATCGCGACGCGCACGCATCAAAACGCGTTGCGCCCGCACGAGGTGCGGCTTGTCAATCATCTCGCCATCGATGGCGACGACGCCAGCGGCGGGATTGGCCTTAAAGGCTGCCACGATCGCCTTGGCGCGGCGAACGGCCTCGGACGAGGGCGTGAAGACCGTGTTGATGATCGGTACTTGGGCGGGATGGATCGCAAGCTTCGCAGTGAAGCCGTCGCGGCGCGCGGCTTCTGCTTCTTCACGCAATCCGTCCAGGTCGCGAAACGCGGTGTACACAGTGTCGATCGCAGCCACTGTCGCGGCTGCGGCCGCATAGAGCGTCAGCGTTCGGGCGAGACGGTAAGGCTCGGTCCAGGCGCCCTCCGGTGTTCTGTTCGTTTCGGCGCCGAGGTCAGCCGACAGATCTTCGGCGCCCCACGCCAGCCCATCGAGCCGTTGGGATGCGCCTTCATATGTTCCCATCTGGAAGAGGGAGGCGCCGGTCTCGGTCGCAATCGCAATGATCTTGACAGCGCAGTCGGAAATGTTCGCCAGCGCTTCACGCGCAGCAAGCTTCGCGCCGAGGTGCATGATGTCGGCGCCGCCGCGAGCTTTGGGCAGGAGCACGGCATCGGGCCGTGCGGGGATGACGTGGTCGAGATCCGCGTCACAATCCGGCACCGACAACGGATTGATCCTTACAATCAGCCGTGCCGAGCTTCGCTCGCGCAGGCGAGGCAGGGCGTCCACGATGATTTTCCGCGCCTCCGCTTTTCGACCGGCGGCAACCGAGTCCTCCAGATCCAGTATGAGGGCGTCCGCTTGGGAACTCAGAGCTTTTTCGATCTTGGTCGGTTGATCCGCCGGGATGAACAATAAGGACCGCAAGCTTCCCACTCCTCAAGACGGCCGCTTCGACATGAAGGCTTGGCGGCGGCATTCAGCGACAAGGTCGCCGTTCTGATTGAAGGCTCGATGATGAAACTCGACGATGCCGGCTGCAGGCTGGGATCGTGACTCGCGCTTCGCCACGACAGTCGTCGTCACGTTCACCGTGTCGCCGTGAAAAACCGGATGCAGGAACTTCACGTCCGTCATCCCCAGATTTGCGAGGGTCGTCCCGAACGTCGTGTCGTGCACGGAAATGCCGATCATCAGCCCCAGCGTGAACAGGGAATTCACGAGCGGTTTCCCGAACTCGGTTTCACGCTCGCAATAGGTGAAGTCGAGGTGAAGCTTCGCGGGGTTCATCGTCATCGTAGAGAACAGGACGTTGTCCATCTCCGTCACCGTACGGGTGATTGGGTGCGTAAAGACTTGACCTTCTGTGAACTCTTCGAAGTAAAGACCCTTGGCCACTGCGCTCTCCTGCCGATTCCCCTCACTTAAGGGTCCGTTTACCATAACCCGCGAGTCTCGCTACGGGGCGAGCGCGTCCGAAATCCGCGCCCCGGTCGCGGAGGCGCACAGATATGCTGTCGATACAGGCGAATTCGTCCATCGGAGATGCGGCCGGGCCGATCCGGGAAGCCATCCGCGTTGCGAGCCGCGCCACGGGCGTGCCCTTCGACTATCTCCTGCGCACGGCGGAGCGTGAATCCAGTCTCGATCCGAATGCCCAAGCCCGCACCTCGAGCGCTGCGGGCCTCTTCCAGTTTATCGACCAAACGTGGTTGGGCACGCTCAAGGAAGCAGGCGCGCAGCATGGCTATCAGCGCGAAGCCGAAGCGATCGAGCGGCGTGCAGATGGCCGGTTCGTCGTCCCGGATGCAACGAGCCGCCAGCGTATCATGGATCTTCGTTTTGACCCGACGGCGAACGCGGTCATGGCTGCGGCGTTCACGCAGCGCAATCTCGAACAGCTCACTCAAGCCTTGGGGCGCCAGCCGACCCAAGGCGAACTTTACATTGCGCACTTTCTCGGCGGCGCGGGGGCCTCGCGCTTTTTGAACGAGGCGGTACGTACTCCGAATGCCTCAGCCGCCACGCAGTTTCCCGAAGCGGCGCGGGCGAACAGGTCGATCTTCTTCTCTCGCGATGGCACGGCGCGAACCTTCGCCGATGTGCAGGAACGTTTGATGGCGCGTCATGTGCAGCCGCCCCTTTTGACTTCGACGATGCGTTCCCAGGAGGCAAGTGCAACGCCCGAGCGGCATGCCAGCGCTCCCGTCTTCCATTCCCTCTTCCAAGCCGAAGGCAGGGGGCCTGTGTCGAGCGTCGTCCAGGCCCTTTGGGGGCGCGCGCAGAGCGGAACGGCCGCTCTCGCGGCGGAGAATCGACGCGAGCCGTTTTTCCCGTCATCCGTTCTGCGCGTTGGCATCGCGCGCGGCAACGCGACAGAACTCGCGGAATCCGGTCGCCCAGCTGAGTTGAACGTTCAGGTTCCTGAAGCGTCGAGTGTCGCGTCGCCTGCGAACCCCACAGTGGTGACGACGGCTGTGGCACTCCCCCTGCCGCCGGATCGGCCTGTGTTGCCCGAGGTCACGCGCACCGGACGTTCGGCGGGGCCAATGGGGCGAGGAGCGACGCAGCCCATCGACCTTCTCGCGTTCACGCGACCGCAGCGATCATGAAAGCTTTCCTGCGAGACATGGTGAACCAAGCGTTAACGCGGACTTGGCAATGCTCAGGACGCGTCCGTGAATGCCCACGTGTCGGTTTCTAGTGATGATCATCCGCCGCTTTCTGCAGTTCATCCGCACGGCCTCGGCTGCCGAGCGTGCGGCCGGCGCCCGTGCACTCGCCCGCGCTTATCTCATGTCGCAGCTCGACGAGCCGGAACGCGCGGCGGCCGAGGCGGCTATGACGATTTTGCTCGACGATCCTTCACCACAGGTGCGCCTCTCGCTGGCAGACGTTCTCGCGGCAAGCGAGGCTGCGCCGCGCCACGTCATTATCGGCCTGGCTTCAGACCAACCACAGATTGCCGGTGTGGTGCTCGCCCGGTCTCCGCTCATCGTCGATGCCGAGCTCGTTGAGCTGGTGGGACGCGGTGAAGCGCGCGTGCAGCGCGCGGTGGCTGAGCGGCGGCCGCTATCGTTCGTCGTGTCGGCGGCGATTGCTGAGGTTGGTGCACCGGAAGCTTGCGTCGGCCTCTTGGACAACGATACCGCGAACATCGCGGAGTTCTCGCTCGCGCGCATCGCCGAGCGCCATGGGGCGCTTGGCGTCGTGCGCGATCGGCTGTTGGAGCGCGATGATCTTCCTATCTCTGTTCGCCAACGGCTCATTGCGGACTTGTCCTGTTTGCTAGGCGAATTCGTCGCCGAGCGCGGTTGGCTGGCGCCCGATCGCGCACAGGACGTTGTCCGCGAGTGCCTCGACCGCGCGACGCTAGCGCTGACTACCCCGCCGAATTCTCACACCGTTGCCGGGCTCGTGCAGCACCTGGCCGCAACCAGACAGTTGAACACGGCGCTGATCCTGCGAGCGCTGTGCGCCGGAAACATCGCGTTTCTCGAAGAGGCTCTGGTTCGCTTGACAGGATTGCCGGTCACGAAGGTGGCGACAGCTTTGCACGATCGTTCGCCTCAGGTCATTCGTGCGCTGCTGCGCCGCGCTGGCATTGCGGATTCCGCCTATCCTGCTTTCCAGGCTGCGCTGGATGTCTTTGCTGAAACGGACGTCGGAGACGAGGGCTACACCGCGGCGGCGCGAAAGGTCCTCGAGCGTGTTCTCACGCGCTATCTCGCCTTTGACGCGGGCGAGAGCGACCATCTCTTGTTGCTGTTGCGCCGCTTTGCTTCCGAAGCGGCGAGGGATGAGGCGCGACGCTTCGCAGCGCACTATGCGAGCGACGAGCCACTCCTCATCGAAGCCTCTCGCGCGGCCTAGGATTCCCTCGACTGCCGCCGACGTTTCCTGCGGACTGTTCGAATAAATTCATCGGTGACACCAATGAGCCGTGTCACCAGCTCGCGCGCGACCGGCGTTCCGTCGTCGCGCGCCCGCTCATTCACGATCGCTCTGATCGCTGCAACGTGCTGATCGACGAGGGTCGAGGGAATGCGGCGATCCGTGACCTGATCGAGCAACAGGCACAAGCTGTCCGCGAGGCGACCTGCCAGCGGGTAACCGAGGGTTGCCGCTTGGCCACGCACGTCGTGGGCGGCGCGATACAGCACGGCCTTTGGCTCGCCCGTTAGCCCATGCGCGAGCGCGGTCTCGCTGGCCGACGACAGGCGATCCAGGTCGGCTTGCAGCCACACCGGGAATTGACCCTCGAGTGTGGCGAGCGCCCGCTCGGCCCGCACGATGGGATCCTCCGCGTTACCCGGCACAATTCCAGCACCCGGACGAACGCAGTGTCGTAGGTTCGTCGGAGGTTCAATCACTTCGTATGTGATCGAGGTGGCTCTCGGCTGGTTGGAAGCCAGATCGTGTGCAAGGCGTGTCACGCTGGGGTCTCCAGTTTTGCGCCCCGCCGTTCCTCGTCCGTAAAGCCGGGATGCTGAAAGCGCCGGCGGTCCGGGCCGAAGAAGGAACTCGTGCGGACAAAGGGACGGGGGTTCAGCACGATGTTCGCGATACGATCGTGCAGCGCTTTGGCCGAAAGTGGCTTGCACAGGATTTCGGTGATGCCGGCATCGCGCGCTGCAAAAACACGCTTACGATCGGCGTAGGCCGTCAATAGAATGATCGGCACGTAGGCGTTCTTGCTGTGCACGGGATTGCGCAGGGCGCGGATCAATTCAAGCCCATCCAACATCGGCATCACCCAATCCGTGATCACGATGTCAGGTTCGCAAGTTTCGAACAGAGCGAGACCATCTGCGCCATCTTCTGCTTCGTTGACATCGCGAACACCCAGTCCGTGAAGCAAGGTGCGAACGATCTGGCGCATGTAGGCATTGTCGTCGACGACCAAAAATCGAAGGTGTTCGAAATCGATCTTGAGCATCGGCCGCACTTAGTTTGGGCGCAGGCACGCGACCGCGGCCGAGCCCGGGTCATGAGACGAGAACCACCTCGCGACTAGCGATAGTGACGTTCAATTAAGGAATCGTTTCGGTTGGGGTCCGCGCACCGTGCAGACTCCGCCTAGTACCCGAACTGCTCCCTCAGAATGCGCTCGTCGAGGCTGTGGCCGGGGTCGAACAGCAGCGGCACCTCGGTCGTACGGTCTTGCTCGACATCAACCGCCGCGATGTCGCGAACCTCGAAGTGGTCGGCGACGGCGGAAACCGGGCGCTTGTCAGCTTCCAACGCCTCGATGCGGACGCGCGCCCGATCAGGCAGCAGCGCGCCGCGCCAGCGCCGCGGGCGGAACGGGCTGATCGGTGTCAGCGCGAGAAGCGGGGCATCGATCGGAATGATCGGACCCTGCGCAGAGAGATTGTAGGCGGTCGATCCGGCCGGTGTCGAAATCAGAACGCCGTCGCAGACGAGTTCGGCCAATCGCTCCTGCCCGTCCACTAGGATGCGCAGCTTCGCCGCCTGATAGGTTTGCCGGAGAAGTGAAACCTCATTGAATGCTCGCCCGTGGTACGCTCGGCCGGAAAGATCGACCACATGCATCATGAGCGGCCGGACGATCGTCTCCTTGGCTTCAGCGAGCCGGCCCACAAGTCCTTCTTCGGCGTACTCGTTCGTGAGAAAGCCGACGGACCCGCGGTTCATGCCGTAGATCGGTTTCCCCGTGTTCAGGAATGCATGCAGGGTTGACAACATCAGGCCGTCACCGCCGAGCGCCACGATGACGTCGGCCTGTGCCGCCGGCACGTTTCCATACCGCTTGGCGAGCCGCGCCCGGGCTTCGACGGCCTCGGGCGCGGATGACGCAACGAAATGAATCGAGCGGGCAGGAGATACGGCAGACATAAGGGACCCACGAGAAGAGCGGTCGGCTGCCCCTCGTTTGCCAGATGGCGTGTCCCGTTGTCGATGCCTTCGACCGCCGGAGATCACTCGCCGAGCTTCACGCGAATACCGGCGTAAACCGCCGCGCCGGACGCCACATAGGAGAAGACGTCCTCATAGCGTTGGTTCAAGAGGTTCTCACCCCGCAGATAGATCTCCGCGTTGTCGTTCAGCTTGTAGGCGACGCGGGCATTGACCAGTGTATGGGGGCTCAGACGAATTCGCCGTGCGGGGAAGGTCCCGAAGAACAGGTCGTCCCGTGAACCCACATGCACGATACCTCCGGCGATTGTGAGGCGGTCGTCCAAGGCACGTGCCACGGCCTCGGCCGTCCAGGTGTGCGTCGGTCGGCGGATCAAGCGCAGACCCTGCGCATCCTCGGTGTGGACGTAGGTGTAGGTCGCGGTGAGATCAAGCCAGGAAACGGGCGTCACTGCGGCCGTCAATTCCACTCCACGCCGCCGCGTGACGCCGGGAATATTGGTCACCGTGGTCAATCCGCCGGCAAGAGACGTGGTCGTGATGACATCGCGGAGGTCGGCGTCAAAATAGGTGGCATCCAAGAACACGCGATTGTCGAACAGCATCTGGCGCACGCCGACATCGATGCCGATCGAGGACTCCGGCTTCAGCGCGGGATTGCCGATGAAACGGTTCGGGAAAAAACCGAATTGCTCATAGAATGTCGGGTTGGTGACACCGCGTCCGGCGCTGGCGCGGATCGTCGTGCCCGTTGGCGCGAAGGTGTAGGCGGCCGTTGCACGCCATGTCAGCGCGTTGTCGAAGGTCTGATTCCAGTCGTTGCGTATGGCTGCAGACAGAGACAATCCCCAGTCGAAATCGATGCGGTACTCGGAGCCGAGGCCCGTGTTCGCGCGGCCCGTATCGAAGATGCGGCCGAACGCGCCGTATGTCTGGTTGAAAAACGTTTCGCGCGCGTGCTCGGCGACGACCGTGACGCTCTGGCGCGCCGCGATCGTTTCGATCCGCGGCACATGCCAAGTGGTGCGGTTTCCGATCGTGTTGCGCGTCGCGACCGACGCGGAGTTTTGCGACGGAATCTGGCTTGCAGCCGTGGGAGCAAAGAAGTCGAGCCGGCTCTCGATCCCATCGACGAAGGTTCGGGAAAGGAGCGTTCCGTCGAACAGGCGCAAGGTTGCTGATGCCGAACCGATAATGTCTTGCCGCCGGCTCATGTCGCCTGGCCGATCGAAAACGAGGCCGGTGACGAAGCTCTGCGGGTCGCTGTTCGCGTTGCGGCGCAGGATACGGAGGCGACCTTCCACGTTGAGCATGGGCGATATATCGGCACCCAATTGCAGAGCCACCGATCCGACTCGTGATCCGTCGGGCTCGACGCCCGTGCGTGCGATGTTGGTGCCGTCCGTTGTCGCGTAGCTTGCGCTCACCTGGCCGTAGACAACACCATTGCCTGCTGCGAGCCGTGCATTCGCCGCGCCGGTCCGAAACGATCCACCTTCAGCTTGAGCGGACGCGACGGGTCTGCGCAAGCCGCGCGCGCCCTTCGTTTGAATCACCACGACGCCGGCGTGCGCATTGGCGCCGAAAATGCCCGACTGTGGACCGCGGATGACCTCGATGCGCTCGATGTCGTCGACGGGCAGCTGCGAGAAATCGAAATCGCCATTGTCGGGTGAGTTGACTGCGACGCCGTCGATCAGGACGAGCGTGTGATTGGCTTCCGCCCCGCGGATGCGCACCTGTGTTAGTGCGCCGCGCGTGCCGGATGTCGAAACATTGAGGCCCGGCACGCGACGCAAGACGTCGGCGACTGTGCTGTTGCCCTGCTCGCGGATCTGGTCTTCGCCGATGATGGTGACGGTCGCGCCGACGCGCGGGGTCTCGATCGGAAGTTGAGACTGCGTGGCCCAGATGGTGACGTTCGGACGCTCTGCGCTCGAACTTGCTTGGGCAAGCGCAGGACACGACACGAGACAGGCGAGCGCGCTCGCGGCGAGCTTCACCTTCAGAGATGTTGGGAAATGCATGTTTGGCTCCGCAAACGGTGACGTGTTCCAGGCGTCGTCACCGCTGCGTTGCCGCTCCCGCGCGCGCCCCGCACGTGGGAAGGGTGACGCGTGGAGGCAGGTCTCCTGGCTCGCGGGTCCTTGTTCCTCTCCACCTTCCCGTCGATCGAGTCGACAGTGGCCGTATCGGAGAGCAACTCGCCGCTCACAGTTGCGGGGGCAGCCGCGGTTTCCGGGAGGACCCCGTCACCGCGTTCCCTTTTCAGCGGTCGCCGTAGCGATCGCCACCTTCACGGAAAGTTAACGATACGACGTGTCGTGAGATGACGTCAATCGCGCAATGGCCAAGCGACGACACAGCGTGTGAACGATGCGGGCCGGCAACACTCGGGGCGAGCCTCGTCAGAAAAGCTCGATGTCCCCGGTTCGAACCGGCGTTTCGGCCAGGGCTCCAGAGGCGACCAACTCCTCATAAGCGTGCGTCTGGTTGCGCCCGTTCTGTTTGGCGAAGTAGACCGCATCATCGGCGCGCGCGAATGCGGCCGTCGGAGCATCTGCGGCCGTGATCCTTGTGAAGCCGATCGATGCTGTCACGTGACTGACTTGCGGGAATGGATAGGCCTCGATCGATCGACGCAGCCGTTCGAAAGCCGCCGTGGCGTCGGTCGCACTTGCGGCTTCGACGACGACGACGAACTCCTCCCCGCCGAATCGAAACAGGGCATCGCTGGAGCGGAAGGTCTCGCGCAGCAATCGGGCGAGCAGCAACAATACCTCGTCGCCGATGAGATGGCCGTACCGATCGTTGATCGCCTTGAAGTGGTCGATATCGACGACCCCAAGCCAATAGCTCACGTCCTCGTTGGCGGGGCGCCGTCGGTCGGTGTCGCCAGGAGCGCCGTGGCCATTCATTGTGGACAGCGTGCGCATGAAGGCGACTTCGAACGTCTTCCGGTTGAGAAGCCCGGTCAGCGTGTCGCGTTCGCCATAATCGAGCACGTCGAGATGGTTCCGGTAGATGCGCAACATGCCGGCAACGAGCTTTTCGGCTTGTTCTGCGAGCGGCAGAGGTGTTTCAACCTCGACGAATCCGACCACGCTGCGGTCGTTCGTCAATGGAAACAATGTCAGGTGACCGGCAGCGCAGGGCGACCGCACGACTTTGCCCGAATCGATGCACATCCGGCGCAATTCGTCGGCCTCGGTCGTCTCCCATGCCAGATCGAGATCGCTCTCCATCTTCGCCTCGGCGGGCTCCGCCGCGGCGCGCTGAACAAACTGCTGGTGAGCGCCATCGCCGATGATGCGGAACAAGCGCACGGCACTCAAGGCGAGCGCATCTTGCAGAACCTGGGCGATCGAGGCGTCCATGACGTCACGATCACGGGTTCCCGTCACGTCGGCGACGGCTTCGAGGATATGGGTCATGTGCGCCGGGCGATCACACGCGACAAAAATTCGCCGTGCATTATTACCCGAGGCACTTACTCAATCGTTACGCTGCTCGTGCAAGGGCCACGTCAATTTCGCAACGTCACTCCGCCGCCGGCGCGAGGACGCCGCGGCGAATCTGATCTTCCTCAATCGATTCGAAGAGAGCACGGAAGTTTCCTTCTCCGAAGCCCTCATCGCCCTTTCGCTGAATGATCTCGAAGAAGATCGGACCGAGAACGGTGCCGGAGAAGATCTGAAGAAGGACCTTCGTTAACGCGCCCTCTTTCTCACCCACAACCACGCGGCCCTCGCCGTCGATGAGAATGCCATTGGCTTGCATCCGGGCGACGTCCTCGCCGTGACCTGGCACGCGTGCGTCAACCTTCGTGTAGTAGGTCGGGGGCGGGGAGGGCATGAAGGGGAGGCCATTCGCGCGAAGCGCTTCAACCGTCGCATAAATATCGCGTGAACCGCACGCGATGTGCTGAATACCTTCGCCACGATACTGCTTCAGGTATTCCTCGATTTGCGATTTGTCGTCGAGCGACTCGTTGATTGGAATGCGGATTTTCCCGCAGGGCGAGGTCATGGCCCGGGATACGAGTCCGGTGAGTTTGCCTTCGATGTTGAAGAAACGGATGTCACGGAAGTTGAAGAGCCTCGTATACCAGCCCGCCCAGTAATCCATGCGTCCGCGATAGACGTTGTGGGTGAGGTGATCGAGGTAGTAGAGCCCGGTCGGCTCCGGTCGTGGATCGCGCTCGCCGATCCATACGAAGTCCACGTCCCAAATGGACCCTTTCGGCCCATAACGGTCGACGAAGTAGAGAAGAGAACCGCCGATTCCTTTGACGGCAGGAATATTGAGCTCCATCGGGCCGACTTTGCCACCGGTGAAGGGCTCCGCACCCAGTGCGATGGCGCGGTCGAAAGCGTGCTTGGCGTCAACGACGCGGAAGGCCATGGCGCAGGCGCATGGGCCGTGTTCGCGCGCGAATTCCTGCGCAAAGGAGTCGGGCTCCGCGTTGACAACGTAGTTGACGTCACCTTGGCGATATAATGTGACGTTCTTCGAGCGGTGTTTGGCGACGGGTGTGAAGCCCATCATGCGGAACACGCGGTCCAACTCGGCGGGGTTTGGATGCGCAAACTCGACGAACTCCATGCCGTCGGTGCCCATCGGGTTAATGTCGGAAATCGTCTGAACAGGGGCGTCGTGCGGAAACGGTCCCATGGCGTCATCCTCTTTATTTGGGGCGGGGGCGCCTAGATTGATGCATTTTCTATTGAAATCATGCGCATGTCTGCGCAAAAGTCAGGTTATGGGCCTGCGAAATGCGCGAATCCGCGCGGTGGAATGCGTCTTGGACCTTGACGTCTTCGATTTGCGATTGATCGACGCCCTACAGCGCGACTCTGCGCAATCGCGCGAGGCGCTGGCCGGAGCCGTCGGGCTCTCGGCAAGCCAAGTCGCCCGCCGCCGCCAAACGCTCGAGGAGGCGGGCGTCATCCGGCGCTACCGCGCGGAGATCGACCCGGACGCTCTCGGCCTGTCGATTCTTGTCTACATGCACGTGAAGCTTGCGGCCCATTCGCCGCAGAACAGCAAGCGCTTCCAGGCCTTCGTTCAGTCCATTGCCGAAGTGCTCGAGGCGCATGCACTCACCGGGGATTTCGATTACCTGCTGAAGGTCCGTGTCGGGTCGCTGGGCGATCTTGCGCGGCTCGTCAACGAAGTCCTGTTGCCACACGAGAGCGTCGATCGCGTCCGCTCCGAGATCGTGATGCAGACGCTGAGAGACGACGGCATTCTCAAGATCCCATCCGTCGTTCGTTAGAACGCGTTTCCGTCCGGGTTCACAGACCAAACCTTTTCTGGTTACCGCGAAGCCGCCTCCGCGGTGAGCCATCCAAGTCCGAGCCTCCCGTCCGCACTCGGACGGACCGGCAACAGGGGGCAATGCCATGAAGACCACTTTTGCCGCCGCGCTTGCTTCGTTCCAGCCGACCCCGGCCGAGGCCCGCAACGGCTGGGTCGCTGGCGCCGTCATCGGCACGGCCGGCGCGCTCATCGTCGGGTTGGCGAACGCGCAGTCGCGCACCGTCTATGTGCGACGCGAGTGCTGGCGCGAGCGTCCCGAAGTCTATAATCGCTTCGTGAACTCCGCGGCTATCGCACGGTGCGCGTCTGCCGCCGAGGCCATTTCAGTCCAACCGCATCCTGCGCCTCGGAGTTCCGCTCTGGGGTATCTCCATTTCCGGTGCGATCGATACGTTCCGCGCGAACTGGTGCCGGCTGAGGGGATTGAACCCCCGACCTTCGGTTTACAAAACCGCTGCTCTACCGCTGAGCTAAGCCGGCGCCTCGCCTTCGTTTAGCTGAGGCCTCGCCGCTGCGGAAGAGCCACGGCTGGCAGGGACTCCATCCGTATTCCTGCGGGGATCGCATTCAGGTCGAATTCATCAAATCGCCACTAGCGTTGGCAGGATAAGGCATAAGGGGCTTACCGCGTCGCGCGGGCGAGCGCGAAGCTATGAAGGTTATAGGAGGAGTGGATGAAAAGGGTTCTTGCACTCGCGGTGGCGCTCGCCTTTACCGCGATCGTGTTTCAGCCGACCTCGGCCGAGGCGCAGTGGCGTCGTGGCGGTGCTGTTGCTGCGGGCGCCATTGTTGGCCTCGCCGGGGGTCTGATCTTGGGGTCCGCCTTGTCGAGCTCGGCCTATGCCGCGCCGCATTATTACTATGAACCCGAGTACTATGCGCCGGCGCCGGTCTATGTCGCGCCGCGCCCGCGTGTCGTGGTTGCTTCACCGAACTACGATTACTATGATGCACCCGTCGTCGTACAACGACGCTGCTGGGTGGAGCGCCGGCCGTTATTTGACGAATGGGGGCGCCGAGTGGCGTCGCGAAACGTCCGCGTCTGCCGTTGACCTATCGACGTGCAATTCCAAGGATCGAATGACCGCTCGCGTGTGTCGGGCAGTAATGACCTGCCACAGGCGGGTCAGGCGGGGGCCAAGGAAGATCAAGGGAGATCCGAAATGCAGACAAGAGCCTTCTGTGCCGTGGCATTCATCCTTGCTGTTAGTGCGATCGGGTCCGCCCAAGCGTCGCCGGCGGGGGACCTTGGTTCCATGATTGCGTCCATGCCGGACGACGTGATGGCGCAAGGCGTGATCCGCAGAGTCGAGCGTACGGGGCCGGTCGGGCGGCCAGTCGTCGTCCGTCCGGGTGTTCGCCCTGGGGTCGTTCGGCCTGGTCCGCGCGGTCCGGTTGTGGTGCAACAACGGCGTCGTAGCAATGCGGGCGCGGTCGCCGCCGGGGCGGCGCTAGGTCTTGCGGGAGCGGCGATCATTGGGGGCGCTTTGGCTCAGCCTGGTTATGTGGCGGAAGAGCCTGTCTACGTTGCGCCGCGCCGCCGTGTCATCGTCGAAGATCCGTATGCGGAAGAGGTGGTCATCCAACGCCAGTGTTGGGTCGAGCAACGTCCCGTGGTGGATCAGTGGGGCGAGGTTGTCGGGTATCGCAATCGGCGCGTCTGCCGCTGAACGAAGTCGCGCATCGAGTTGGCGCCCGGGCTCGGTTCGGGCGCTTTCGATTCCACAAGCTGAACGCGGGACAACGTGAACCTCAGGCGGAGTTCAGGACATTTCGATTAGTGATCGTTCGGTTCGCGGGAAATCCCGTGAACCGTTCGGGAGTCACCCTCCCGGGAAGGACGGTCCAATGCCCCGCGCTGCCATCTTCACCGCTATCGCCGTCGCTGTTGCTACGTCGCTGTCTCTCGCGGCCATTGAAACGGCTGAAGCGCGTAACCGCAGTGGCGCCATCGTTGCCGGCGCCATCATTGGGCTTGCAGCGGGTGCTCTGATCGGCTCAGCCATCGCAGGCGCGGGGCGGCGTCCGCACGTCGAATATGAGGTGCTAAATCACGACCCAGTTCCCGATGAGGATGGGTATGTTTCCTCCGGTGACCTGTCCCAGCCGGGCTATGTCTATACGCCGCGCAGCTACGGCTATCGTGGGCGTTCGGTGCACCCTCACGTCTATGGCCACCCCTACGGCTGGAACTGACCACCTGTACAGTCCGAACCTGTGATATGGAGGACATGAGATGCGAAAGTTTGTTGTTGTAGGCCTTGCGACGTTGCTCGCCCTGCCAACGGGCGGGCATGTTGCCTCGGCCGCTCCAATGATGTTCGCTCCGAGCGGTCCTCGCCTCGTTCACGACGCTCTGGTAAGCGATGTCGTGCAGGTGCAGGTAAGGCGTGACCGCAACGTGCGTCAGTAGCGGGTGCAGCGCCAGCGCGCCCGGGTGGTGCGTCAGCAGCGCCGCAACAATGCTGCAGCGGTTGCGGCAGGCGCCGCGGCGGTTGGATTATCGCGGGAACGGCGCTTGCGGCACAGCGGCGATCGCGGATCGTTTGCGATGCATGGGGCCGATGCTACCGAACGAGCCGCGCTCCCACGCAGTACTACTATGGCGGCGACTACTACGATAATTATTACTACGCGCAGCCTGCGCCGCGCGTGGTCTATCGTCGCCACTACTACGGCCGTCAGCCGTACTATGGCTACGGTCAGCGGCGCGTGACTGGTTGGGAATCAACCACCCGTTGGCGGTCGCCGCCGATCACCCGTGCTCCGACCCCGCAATACGTTCCAGCGCCCGGCTGGGGCCGAGGCGGTCATTGGGACAACCTGCCTGCGGCGCAGGCACCGGATCCCACCGTATCACGGCCCGGCATCAGCTTGGGGAACTGACGGCAGCAAGGCGGCTCCTCGCCACGTAGAGTGCGAGGGCCGCCGCATTTGATACGTTGAGGCTCGCAAGGTCGCCCGGCAGATCGAGCCGGGCGACCGTGTCACATGTTTCGCGCGTCAGTTGACGCAACCCCTTCCCCTCAGCGCCGAGGACCAGCGCAAGAGGCGTACGGAGGGGCGCCTCTTCCAATTGGGTCGGCGCCTCCGAATCGAGCCCTACGCGCAAGAAGCCGCGCCCGCCAAGATCGACAAGGGCGCGATGCAGGTTTTGGACGAGACAGAACGGCACGTGCTCGAGAGCCCCTGAAGCGGCCTTGGCGAGCACGCCTGTTGCCTCCGGGCTGTGCCGGTTGGTCATGATCAGGGCGGTCACCTGAAAGGCAGCCGCGGATCGCAGAATCGCACCGACATTGTGCGGGTCCGTGATCTGATCGAGCACAAGCGCGACGCCAGATGCCGGAACCTCTGTGATGTCCAGCGGCTCGAGCGGCTCGGCTTCCAGCAGAACGCCTTGGTGCACCGCACCTTCCGGCAGGATGCGGTTGATGTCCTGCGGCCGCACGATGTCCGGGGTAATGCGACCGACAAGACGATCGTCTTGCAGCCGCCGCCAGGCGTTTTCCGTCGCCCGCAACCTGCGAACGATGCGCGCTGGATTGGCCAGCGCCTCCGCAACGGTGTGAAGGCCCCAGAGGAGCTGGAGGTCGCGCGCCTCGTGCCGCCGAGGCCCTGCGGCGACGTGCCTGTTGCGGTTGGTGCGATTGGCCATGGCTCTCGTTAGGATCAGGCGGGACCGGCGTCAAAGGCGGCGTGTGGTTGACACGTCAAGCTACGCTCCTCATAAACCCGCCCTCGTCGATGGGCCACGATCCGCGCGTTCGTGGGGGAATGTCCCGAGCGGCAAAGGGGGCGGACTGTAAATCCGCTGGCTTAGCCTTCGTAGGTTCGAGTCCTACTTCCCCCACCACCTGTCCGACCGCTCCTGATCCCCTCGCAGGGTGCTCCGGAGAGCTGCGCTGCCGCGTGAACGAATCCGACCAATGCTCGGCATGGTCGCCGTGCTTCGTGTCGCACGCTTCCTCAGGCCCCGCTCTGGCACCGAGGCATACTCTGGGCACTCACTGCGACCGGCTTGTCCAACGGCGCAGTTTGCGGCATTCCTTGCCCGGCGCGGGTGTAGCTCAATGGTAGAGCCGCAGCCTTCCAAGCTGAAGACGAGGGTTCGATTCCCTTCACCCGCTCCAGTTTTTTTTCGGGTCCATACCGGAGACATGGGTGACAACCTCGTGCCGAACGGGTTGTCGATTGTCTGCAAGGTCCTCTGTTCCAGGTCGATGTATCCCAGATCGTAGCTCATGAAGCTGACGAGCAGCTGGTCGTCGACCTGTTTGATGCCAATCATCTGACCGGCGAAGACCTGGCTCAAGCTGATCTTCTGGTGATGGTGACGACTCGGGTGGCCTTGATCGGACAGCGGTGACACGATAGGCAGAGAGAACCCTAGGAGTGTAGCTCAACTGGTTAGAGCACCGGTCTCCAAAACCGGGGGTTGGGGGTTCGAGTCCCTCCACTCCTGCCAGGTTACTCCGAAATCAATTCTAAGGTCTTGACGTCGCGGCGTGCATCGGCTACGCGGACTGTCCGCGGTTCCCGCCTCGCGAGGGGCAGGGCAAGGTCCGCGCGCCCATAACAAGGTTTGGAACGACGCGTCAGCCGCAACAGTCCGGTTTTTGCGGCAGACGGGTCGTGATTTCGACGACAGGCGATGGCGAAGACCAATCCTTTCGAGTTCATGCAGCAGGTACGTCAGGAGGCCCAGAAGGTCACTTGGCCGACGCGCAAGGAAACGATGATCACAACGGCCATGGTGTTCGTGTTCGTCACGATCGCGGCGCTGTTCTTCCTTGTGGCTGACCAGATCATCGCTTGGGGCGTCTCGTTCCTGCTCGGGCTCGGGCGCTGAGGCGGGGTTTCATGGCCATGCGCTGGTACATCGTGCACGCTTACTCGAATTTCGAGAACAAGGTTGCCGAGGCGATCCGGGAGAAGGCGAAGCAGCAGAAGCTCGACCACCTCTTCGAGCAGGTGTTGGTGCCGACGGAGAAGATCGTCGAGGTCCGTCGTGGCCGGAAAGTGGACACGGAGCGGAAGTTCTTCCCTGGCTATGTGCTGGTGAAGATGGACATGACCGATCAGGCGTTTCACCTGATCAAGAACACGCCGAAGGTAACGGGGTTTCTCGGCGCCGACCACAAGCCGATGCCGATCACCGAGGCTGAGGCGATGCGCATCCTGAACCAGGTTCAGGAAGGCGTCGAAAAGCCAAAGCATTCGATCAGTTTCGACATCGGCGAAAAGGTACGCGTGAACGACGGTCCCTTCGCGTCGTTCGAGGGCTTCGTCGAGGAGGTCGACGACGCGCGCGCACGCGTCAAGGTCGCCGTCTCGATTTTCGGCCGGCCGACGCCGGTCGAGTTGGAATTCGGTCAGGTCGATAAGCTCTGACCGGGAATCCCGTGGGAGGGGTTCTCCGCTTTCGCCGGCGGAGAGACGCCCCGCACCACGGTTCCGAAGCAGGCGGCGCGTCCGCCACCGCATAGGAGGATTAGGATGGCGAAAAAGGTGCTGGGGTACATCAAGCTCCAGATCGGCGCGGGTTCCGCCACGCCGCAACCGCCGATCGGGCCCGCGCTCGGTCAGCGCGGCATCAACATCATGGGCTTCTGCAAGGAGTTCAACGCGAAGACCGGGCAGATGCCGAAGGGCGAACCGGTCCCGGTGGTGATCACCTACTACCAGGACAAGTCCTTCACCTTCGAGATGAAGACGGCGCCAGTGTCGCATTTCTTGAAGCAGGCTGCGGGGATCACGTCGGGGTCGAAGACCCCCGGCCGCGGATTCGTCGGCAAAGTGACCAAGAAGCAGGTCCGTGAGATCGCCGAGAAGAAGCTCAAGGATCTCAATTGCGACAGCGTCGAAGCGGCGATGGCGCAGGTGGAAGGCTCGGCCCGCTCCATGGGTCTTGAGGTCGTGGGGTGACGCACATGGCCCAAGCGAAGAAGAAGGGTTCCGCTCATCCCAAGCGCCACGAGAAGGCGCTGGCCGGGATCGACCGCACGAAGCTCTATGCCATCTCCGATGCGGTTAAGCTCGTGAAGGAGCGCGCGACCGCGAAGTTCGACGAGACGATCGAGGTCGCCATGAATCTCGGCGTCGACCCGCGTCACGCCGACCAGATGGTGCGCGGTGTGTGCAACCTGCCGAATGGATCGGGCCGCACGGTTCGCGTCGCCGTGTTCGCGCGCGGCGCGAAGGCGGAGGAGGCGAAGGCGGCGGGGGCCGACATCGTCGGCGCCGAAGATCTGGTCGAGAAGATCAATGGCGGCTTCACGGACTTCGACCGCTGCGTTGCGACGCCAGATTTGATGCCCCTCGTCGGACGCCTCGGCAAGGTGCTCGGCCCGCGTGGTCTCATGCCGAACCCGAAGGTCGGCACAGTGACGATGGACATCGCCAATGCCGTGAAGGCCTCGAAAGGCGGATCGGTCGAGTTCCGCGTCGAAAAGGCCGGAATCGTGCATGCCGGTATCGGCAAGGCCTCGTTCTCTGAGACGGCCCTCGTCGAGAACATTAAGGCATTCGCTGATGCCGTTGCGAAGGCGAAGCCTTCCGGCGCCAAGGGAACCTTCATCCAGAAGGTCGCGATCTCTTCGACCATGGGGCCGGGTGTGAAGGTCGATCTTGGCAGCCTGTCGGCGTGACGAATTCGGCGCCCTCCCGGCGCCGCACGAATACCGCATGGCCTTTAAGGCGGTGCGGGGTAGAATAGTCGATTTCGGTCGACTATCGACCTGTCCGAGACTGCAGGTGCGTTCGTCGGGCTTTCCGGCGCGCCTAAGCCATCCAGGCCTGCATAGACGGGGGGAGACACCGGTTTCGGGGGGAACCCCACCCGGTTCGAACCGCGTGATCCTGACGGACGTGTTCTTGTCCGGCGGGGGGCAGGGGTCATGAACCGCCGCGTCGGCGGGACGGTCTCGGTCGTCCAATGCGTCGCGGCATCCGCAACCGGCGGAGGGGTGACCCCTCCGCCAACCGGAGAGAGCAAGTGGACAGAGCGGGTAAACGCGAACTCGTCTCAACGCTCAACACCGCCTTCCAAAGGGCGGGATCGATCGTTGTGGCCCACTATGCCGGCCTCACCGTGGCGCAGATGCAGACGCTCCGTCGGCAGATGAAGGCCCAGGGTGCAACCGTCAAAGTCGCCAAGAACCGCCTCACGAAGCTCGCACTCGACGGCACGGGTGTGGCCGACCTCGGTCCCCTTCTGAAGGGGCCGACGATCATCGCTTTCGCGAAGGATCCGGTCGTAGCACCCAAGGTCGCGACCGAGTTCGCCAAAGCACACGACAAATTCGTCGTGCGTGGCGGGGCGCTCGGCAAGACATCCCTCGATGCGGACGGTGTGAAGGCGCTCGCCACCATGCCGTCGATCGAGGAACTGCGCGCCCGTTTGATCGGCGTCATCCAGGCACCGGCGACGAAGATCGCCAGTGTTCTGCAGGCGCCGGCCGGCGGTCTCGCGCGGGTCATCGCGGCCTATGCCAGAAAAGACGCAGCGGCCTGAGGCCGTTCACCATTGAACCGGTTCGAACCAGACAGGAAGTGACACATGGCTGATCTCGCGAAGATCGTAGACGAGCTGTCGAAGCTCACCGTCATCGAGGCGGCGGAGCTCGCCAAGATGCTCGAAGAGAAGTGGGGCGTCTCTGCCGCAGCGCCGATGGCGGTCGCCGCCATTGCCGCGCCGGGCGGCGGCGGTGCCGCGCCAGTGGCCGAAGAGAAGACTGAATTTACGGTCGTTCTCGCCGCGGTTGGCGACAAGAAGATCGAGGTCATCAAGGAGGTCCGTGCCATCACGGGTCTCGGCCTCAAGGAGGCCAAGGATCTCGTTGAAGGCGCCCCGAAGCCGATCAAGGAATCTATCGGCAAGGACGAGGCCAACAAGATCAAGGAACAGCTCGAAAAGGCCGGCGCTAAGGTCGAGCTCAAGTGATCTTGGTCGGGCAGGCGTCTGCCCGACGGCCACTACCTCGCCGGAGGAGCGTGGTGCTCATCCGGCGTACCATTCGATGGGGATGCGGGGGAGACCTTGCGTCCCTGTCGCACTGATACGGCACCGCGTTTGGTACCGGTGTTTTGACATACCCCTTGGGGTTTCGGGGAGGGCACACCACATGGTGTGGTTTCCCCAGAGCCTCCAGGGCTTGCATCGAGGACGAGAGATGGCGCAGACGCTGATCGGCCGGAAGCGGGTTCGCAAGTTTTTCGGACACATCGGGGAAGTGGCGGAGATGCCGAACCTCATCGAGGTTCAGAAGGCCTCTTATGATCAGTTTCTCCTGGTGGACGAGCCGAAGGGCGGGCGCCCCGACGAAGGTCTTCAAGCCGTTTTCAAGTCGGTGTTTCCGATCTCCGACTTCTCGAACACGTCCATGCTCGAATTCGTGAAGTACGAATTCGAACCGCCAAAGTATGACGTTGACGAGTGTCGCCAGCGCGGTATGACCTTCGCGGCGCCGCTGAAGGTGACACTTCGCCTGATCGTGTTCGACGTCGACCAGGAAACAGGGGCGAAGTCAGTCAAGGACATCAAGGAGCAAGAGGTGTACATGGGCGATATGCCGCTCATGACCTCGAACGGCACCTTCATCGTGAACGGCACCGAGCGCGTGATCGTCTCGCAGATGCACCGTTCTCCCGGCGTCTTCTTCGATCATGACAAAGGCAAGACGCATGCCTCGGGCAAGCTTCTGTTCGCTGCCCGCATCATCCCGTATCGTGGTTCGTGGCTCGACATTGAATTCGACGCCAAAGACATCGTCTATGCGCGCATCGATCGGCGCCGGAAGATCCCGGTCACGTCGCTGCTGCAAGCGCTGGGCATGGACGCGCAGGACATCCTCGCGACATTCTACCGCTCGATTCCCTTCACGAAGACGAAGAAGGCCGGCTGGACCGTTCCCTATGATGCCAAGCGTCTGCGTGGTCTCAAGGTCAATTTCGATCTCGTCGACGTGAAGTCGGGGGATGTATTGATCGAGGCGGGTCGCAAAGTAACGGCGAAGGAAATCCGCCGCTTCGGTGAACTCGGCATCAAGACGTTGAAGATCACCGAGGAGCAGCTCATCGGCCAGTACGTGGCCGAGGACATCGTCTCCATGGAAACGGGTGAGATCTTCGCGGAGGCTGGCGACGAGATCACCACCAAGCTGCTCGCGACTTTCGACGAAAAGGGGATCACGGAGCTGCCGATCCTCGACATCGACCACGTTAACACCGGTGCCTACATCCGCAACACGCTCGCACTCGACAAGAACGAGTCGCGGCAGGATGCGCTGTTCGACATTTATCGTGTGATGCGCCCGGGTGAACCGCCGACGCCGGAGACGGCTGAAGCGATGTTCAATTCGCTGTTCTTCGACGCGGAGCGTTACGATCTCTCCGCCGTCGGGCGCGTCAAAATGAACATGCGCCTCGAGCTCGATGCCGAAGACACTGTGCGGGTGTTGCGCAAGGAGGACATCATCGCGGTCATCCAGACGCTCGTCGATCTGCGCGACGGTCGCGGCGAGGTCGACGACATCGACCATCTCGGCAACCGGCGCGTGCGCTCGGTCGGCGAGTTGATGGAGAACCAGTATCGTCTCGGTCTCTTGCGTATGGAGCGCGCAATCAAGGAGCGCATGTCTGCCGTCGACATCGACACGGTCATGCCGCAGGACCTGATCAACGCGAAGCCCGCCGCAGCCGCAGTGCGCGAGTTCTTCGGGTCCTCGCAACTGTCGCAGTTCATGGATCAGACCAATCCGCTGTCGGAAGTGACGCATAAGCGTCGTCTCTCGGCGCTTGGACCTGGCGGTCTTACGCGTGAGCGCGCAGGGTTCGAGGTGCGCGACGTCCACCCGACGCATTACGGGCGCATCTGCCCGATCGAGACGCCGGAAGGGCCGAACATCGGCTTGATCAACTCGCTCGCGACCTTCGCGCGCGTGAACAAGTACGGTTTCATCGAGAGTCCGTATCGCAAGGTGAAGGACGGTAAGATCACGAACGACGTCGTCTATTTGTCGGCGATGGAGGAGGGCCGGCATTATGTCGCACAGGCGAATGTGCGCGTCGACGAGAAGAGGCGTCTGTTGGACGACCTCGTCACGGTTCGGCATGCCGGTGAAAACATCACGGTGCAAGTCGAGAAAGTCGACCTTGTCGACGTATCCCCGAAGCAGATCGTCTCGGTTGCCGCTGCGCTCATCCCATTCCTCGAGAACGATGACGCGAACCGTGCGCTGATGGGTTCGAACATGCAGCGCCAGGCCGTCCCGCTCGTGAAGGCCGATGCACCTTTCGTCGGCACGGGTATGGAGGGCGTCGTTGCACGCGATTCTGGTGCCGCTATCGGCGCGCGGCGCTCGGGTGTTGTCGATCAGGTTGATGCGACTCGGATCGTCGTGCGCGCGACAGACGAGACCGATCCCACGAAGCCGGGCGTCGACATCTACAATCTGATGAAGTTCCAGCGTTCGAACCAGAACACGTGCATCAATCAGCGGCCGCTTGTGCGTGTCGGGGATCGTGTGTCGAAGGGCGACATCATTGCTGACGGACCGTCAACTGATCTCGGCGAACTCGCGCTGGGCCGCAATGTGCTCGTTGCCTTCATGCCGTGGAATGGCTATAATTTTGAAGACTCGATCCTTCTCTCTGAAAAGATCGTATCCGATGACGTCTTCACTTCGATCCATATCGAAGAATTCGAGGTGATGGCGCGAGATACGAAGCTCGGTCCCGAAGAAATCACGCGCGACATTCCGAACGTTTCCGAAGAGGCGCTCAAGAACCTCGACGAAGCGGGCATCGTCTATATCGGCGCCGAAGTGCATGCAGGCGACATCCTCGTCGGCAAGATCACGCCGAAGGGCGAAAGCCCGATGACGCCGGAAGAGAAGCTCCTGCGGGCGATCTTCGGCGAGAAGGCGTCCGACGTGCGTGACACCTCGCTGCGCGTACCGCCAGGCGTGCAGGGCACGGTCGTCGAAGTGCGCGTGTTCAATCGCCACGGCGTGGACAAGGACGAGCGCGCGCTTGCGATCGAGCGCGAAGAGATCGAGCGCCTCGCAAAGGACCGGGACGACGAGCAGGCGATTCTCGATCGCAACACCTTCGGTCGTTTGGCCGAGATGCTCGACGGCAAGTCGGCGCTCTCTGGCCCGCGCGGCATGAAGAAGGACATCAAGGTCACCAGGGAGCTGCTGTCGGAGTATCCGCGGAACCAGTGGTGGCAGATCGCAGTCGACGACGAGCAGCTGATGGTCGAGATCGAGGCCGTGCGGAAGCTTTACGACGAATCGAAGAAGCGCCTCGAACAGCGCTTTCTCGACAAGGTCGAGAAGCTCCAGCGAGGCGACGAGCTGCCACCCGGCGTGATGAAGATGGTGAAGGTCTTCGTCGCCGTGAAGCGGAAGATTCAACCGGGCGACAAGATGGCGGGCCGCCACGGCAACAAGGGCGTCGTGTCGAAGATCGTGCCGGTCGAAGACATGCCGTTCCTCGCGGATGGCACGCCCGTTGACATTGTGCTCAATCCTCTCGGCGTGCCCAGCCGCATGAATGTCGGGCAGATCCTCGAGACGCATCTCGGGTGGGCATGTGCTGGCATGGGGCTCAAGGTCGGCGAAATGGTCGATCTCTATCGCGCGAAGGGTGACGCCAAGCCGCTGAAGAAGCTGCTCGGCGAGATTTACGGCAATAACGACACGGTCGACGCCCTCAAGGGCGACGAACTCGCGGAGCTCGGCCACAACCTTCGCCGTGGCGTGCCGATCGCGACCCCTGTTTTCGACGGGGCGCGCGAGAAGGACATCGAAGTGATGCTAGAACAGGCTGGCCTCGACAGGTCAGGGCAGGTGACGCTGTATGACGGTCGCACCGGCGAGATTTTCGACCGCAAGGTGACGGTCGGCTACATCTACATGCTGAAGCTGCATCATCTTGTCGACGATAAGATTCACGCCCGTTCGATCGGGCCGTACTCGCTCGTCACGCAACAGCCACTTGGCGGCAAGGCGCAGTTCGGTGGCCAGCGTTTCGGCGAAATGGAGGTGTGGGCGCTTGAAGCCTACGGTGCCGCCTACACGCTTCAGGAGATGTTGACCGTGAAGTCAGATGACGTTGCGGGTCGCACCAAAGTCTACGAAGCGATCGTGCGTGGCGAAAATACGTTTGAAGCGGGCATACCCGAAAGCTTCAACGTTCTCGTCAAGGAGATGCGTTCGCTCGGCCTCAATGTCGAACTCAACAGTTCCAAGCAACGGTCTGGCGAAGGAGGACCGCAAGCTTTGCCAGGTGCGGCAGAGTGAGCGAGTTTGCCATCAGTTTGTCAGAAGCCAATCTTCGTTTCAATCTCGCCGCCTTCCCGAGAGCCCGCGGCAAGCTCTCGGCGGTGGCCCAAGAGGAGTAGGTCATGAACCAAGAGGTCATGAATCTCTTCAGCCCACAGGTGCCCACGCAGGTGTTTGATCAGATCCGCATCTCGATCGCATCGCCCGAGAAGATACGGAGCTGGTCATTCGGGGAGATCAAGAAGCCGGAGACGATTAACTATCGCACGTTCAAGCCCGAGCGTGACGGCCTATTCTGTGCGCGTATCTTCGGTCCGATCAAGGATTACGAGTGCTTGTGCGGCAAGTACAAGCGCATGAAGTACAAGGGGGTGATCTGCGAAAAGTGCGGCGTAGAAGTGACGCTGTCGCGCGTGCGGCGTGAGCGCATGGGTCACATCGAGCTTGCGGCTCCCGTCGCGCACATCTGGTTTCTAAAGTCGCTTCCCTCGCGCATCGGGCTCTTGCTCGATATGACGCTGAAGGACCTCGAGCGCATCCTGTACTTCGAATACTATGTCGTCATCGAACCAGGCACGACGGCCTTGAAGGAGCGGCAACTCCTGTCGGAGGACGAGTACGTCAAGGCGTGCGACGAGTTCGGCGAAGACGCATTTACGGCTCTTATCGGTGCGGAAGCTATCCGCGAGATGCTCCTGCGCATGAACCTCGAGAAACTCTACGAGGAGCTCCGCGAGGAGCTTGAGCATGCGACCGGCGAATTGAAGCCAAAGAAGATTGCGAAGCGTTTGAAGATCATCGAGGCCTTCGTTCAATCCGGCAACAAGCCGGAATGGATGATCATGACCGTCGTTCCGGTCATCCCGCCCGACCTGCGTCCGCTCGTTCCTCTCGACGGTGGTCGTTTCGCCACGTCGGATCTGAACGATCTCTATCGACGCGTCATCAACCGCAACAACCGCCTGAAGCGCCTCATCGAATTGCGCGCGCCGGACATCATCATCCGCAACGAAAAGCGCATGCTTCAGGAAGCTGTCGATGCTCTGTTTGACAACGGGCGTCGCGGCCGCGTCATCACGGGTGCGAACAAGCGTCCGCTGAAGTCGCTCTCCGACATGCTCAAGGGCAAGCAGGGCCGCTTCCGGCAGAACCTGCTCGGCAAGCGCGTCGACTATTCCGGCCGCTCGGTGATTGTCGTCGGCCCAGAGTTGAAGCTGCACCAGTGTGGTTTGCCAAAGAAGATGGCGCTGGAGCTGTTCAAGCCGTTCATCTATTCGCGCCTGGATGCGAAAGGGCTCTCGGCTACGGTCAAGCAAGCGAAGAAGATGGTCGAGAAGGAAAAGCCCGAAGTCTGGGACATCCTGGACGAGGTGATCCGCGAGCACCCGGTGCTGCTCAACCGCGCACCGACACTGCACCGCCTCGGCATTCAAGCCTTCGAGCCAACCTTGATCGAAGGCAAGGCCATTCAATTGCACCCGCTCGTCTGCACCGCTTTCAATGCGGACTTCGACGGCGACCAGATGGCTGTGCACGTACCGCTGTCGCTCGAGGCGCAGCTCGAGGCGCGCGTGCTGATGATGTCGACCAACAACATTCTGCATCCCGCGAATGGCGGTCCGATCATCGTCCCCTCGCAGGACATCGTGCTCGGGCTCTATTACCTTTCGATCATGGCGGATGGCGAACCCGGCGAGGGCAAGGCCTTCGGCTCGGTCGGCGAACTCGAGCATGCGCTCGCGCAGCGCATCGTAACCCTGCACGCCAAGATCAAGTGGCGCTACATTGGCGTCGACGAGAAGAGGAAGCCGTACACGCGGATCTACGATACGACGCCCGGCCGTGTGTTAATCTCGCAGGTGTTGCCGACGCATCCGAAGGTCACCTTCGACGTTTGCAACAAGCTGATGACAAAGAAGGAAATCTCCAACATGATCGACGCCGTTTATCGCGGCTGCGGTCAAAAGGAGACAGTGATCTTCTGCGACCGTATCATGCAGCTCGGGTTCCAGAATGCGTTCCGCGCCGGCATCTCCTTCGGCAAGGACGACATCGTCGTTCCGCGCACGAAGACAAAGATCGTTGATGAAACCAAGACCATGGTGAAGGAATTCGAACAGCAATATCTCGAAGGCCTGATCACGCAGGGCGAGAAGTACAATAAGGTGGTGGACGCCTGGGCGAAGTGTTCAGATCGTGTCGCCTCGGAGATGATGGCGGAGATATCGTCTGTAAAGAAGGACGACAAGGGCCGCCAAAAGCCGATGAACTCAATCTACATGATGGCCCATTCCGCCGCGCGCGGGTCGCCGGCCCAGATGCGCCAGCTCGGTGGCATGCGTGGCCTGATGGCGAAGCCGTCTGGTGAGATTATCGAGACGCCGATCATTTCGAACTTCAAGGAAGGCTTGACCGTTCTCGAGTATTTCAATTCGACACACGGTGCTCGCAAGGGTCTTGCCGACACGGCGCTTAAGACGGCTAATTCAGGGTATCTGACACGCCGCCTCGTCGACGTCGCGCAGGATTGCATCGTCACCGAAGTCGATTGTAAGACGACGCGCGGCATCAAGATGGCGGCGATCGTGGATGCAGGTCAGGTGATCGCTTCGCTCGGCAGCCGCATCCTAGGGCGCGCAGCGGCCGAGGATGTGATCGATCCATCGACCAACAAGAAGATCGTAAAGAAGGGCGTGCTCATCGAAGAGTCGCATGTTGATGCGATCAACGCCGCCGGCATTCAGGAAGTGAAGATTCGTTCCGCGCTTACCTGTGAGACGCGTGTCGGCATCTGCGCGACCTGCTACGGGCGGGATCTTGCGCGTGGAACGCCGGTCAATATCGGTGAGGCCGTCGGCGTGATCGCGGCGCAGTCGATCGGCGAGCCCGGAACGCAGCTCACCATGCGCACCTTCCACATCGGCGGTGCCGCTCAGGTGAACGAGCAATCATTCATTGAAACAAACTTCGAAGGAAAGATCGAGATCCGCAATCGGCAGATCGCAAGGGATTCCGACGGTAATCTCGTGGCGATGGGTCGCAACATGGCCATTGCCGTGATCGACACCGACGGCAACGAGCGCGCCGTGCACAAAATCCAATACGGAACGCGCCTCAAGGTGGACGATGGTCAGATTGTCAAGCGCGGACACCGGCTGGCGGAGTGGGACCCCTATACCCGCCCGATCCTGGCCGAGGTCGAAGGCGTCGTTGCCTACGAGGATCTGGTCGAAGGCTTGTCGGTTCTCGAAACCGCCGACGAATCAACCGGCATCACGAAACGCGTGGTTCTCGATGTGCGCGCGAGCCCGCGTGCGGCGGACTTGCGGCCTGCGATCGTGATCAAGAAAGGCGAGGGCAAGGATGCGAAGGTGATCAAGCTGCCGCGCGGTGGCGATGCGCGTTATCCCTTGCCAGCGGATGCAATCCTGTCGGTCGATCCCGGCCGCAAGATCTCGGCTGGCGACGTGCTTGCGCGCGTCACCACCGAAGGCGCCAAGACCCGCGACATCACCGGTGGTTTGCCGCGTGTCGCCGAGCTCTTCGAAGCGCGCAAGCCGAAGGATGCAGCGATCATCGCTGAGATCGATGGTGTCATCGCCTTCGGCAAGGACTATAAGAACAAGCGCCGCCTCTCGATCACACCGGATGATCCCAATCTCGATCCGGTCGAGTACCTCATCCCGAAGGGCAAGCACATCCACTTGCAGGATGGGGATCGTGTCGAGAAGGGTGACTACATCGTCGACGGAAACCCGGCACCGCACGATATTCTGGCGATCAAGGGCGTGGAGGCGCTTGCCGCCTATCTCGTCAACGAAATTCAGGAGGTCTATCGGCTGCAGGGCGTGAACATCAACGACAAGCACATCGAGGTGATTGTTCGGCAGATGCTGCAGAAGGTCGAAGTGTCGGATCCTGGCGACTCACAGTTCCTTGCAGGGGAGCACGTGGAGCACATCGACTATCTGCTCGAGAATGAGAAGTTGGTCGCCGAGAAGAAGCAGCCGGCGATCGCTGCACCGGTGTTGCTCGGCATCACCAAGGCCTCGTTGCAGACGCGCTCCTTCATCTCGGCGGCCTCCTTCCAGGAGACGACGCGCGTGTTGACCGAGGCCGCTGTCAACGGCAAGACGGATACGCTCGAAGGGCTGAAGGAAAACGTCATCGTCGGCAGACTCATTCCGGCCGGTACGGGCGGGCTGATGACCCGCCTTAAGACAATCGCAACCGAGCGCGACGACCTCATCCAGGCCGAGCGCGCGAAACAATCTGGCGACGGTCAACCCGATGTCCAGGTCTTGCCTGCTGCGGAGTAAACCATCGCAGTGCGCGCGTCAGAAAAACGATTCGGGCCGTCTCCTGTACGGCCCGTTTCGTTTGGCTCAAACGCTCAATAGCGGAACGAACAGCTGCGCGTCGACGTGCAGACAAGCGCGGTCGCTTCGCACAGATTGATGCGGCGGAATTCGCGTTCCGCGCCATTGGCGAAGACGACTTTCATGTCGTATTGGCAGAAGCCGCGGCGCATCTGGCCGCGCGTCGGCTCGACGCGGTAACGACGGCCCGGCGCCACGACGTCCTGCCCGAGGAGGTCCGATCCCCAGCTGTTCGTCCCGACATCGGTTGCATAGAAACGTTCGATCGTCACATCGCTCTGATTGATGATGTCGATCCAGCGCTGAAAGCGATCCTGCGCCTCAGCAGGTGCGCTTGCGATCCAGCCCACGGCGGCCAAGACCGCAGCGGCAAGGTTGCGACGTGTAAACATGCTGCCTTCCCTCTTTCCGGGACGTGGGCGCCGCCCCCGCGGCGTCGTCACCGTGATGTCGACTCTTTGGTTCGGTCGTTCCTGCGCTTTCCCAGATGGTGAAAGGGGTTGGAACGTCGTCCCCAGCGCTATGCTGCCGCGCCGAAGGCCGTTGGGAAACTAAGAGGTTCTGCGTAAGTGGTGGGCCGCCGCATCGCAGCGGTCCCACTCGCCCAGCACTTTTCCAAGACATCACTTTTTTTGCCGATGGAGCATCGAATGTGTTGACGCGTCCCGCCGCCTCGCGTATGAGGCGCGCACTTCGCGGCAGGCCGTAGGGGCTGCGCCGTCCAGGCGTCCCGCCCGGATGCAAAGTCCCTAAACGCTGCCGGACCATACAGGTCCAACATTGACGAGGCATGACCCGGCGGGCAACCGCGCGGGTCCTCTGTTGTCGAGGCGCCACCCGCATCTGCTGGGCCGGCGCCTTAGGTTCGTTCGCTTGGTGGCGCGCAGGCCTCAACAGAGCGCACCGTCGCCGGGGAGGTAACTAGGGTTCACGATGCCGACGATCGCTCAGTTGATCCGCAAACCGCGCGTGCCATTGCCGCGCCGCAACAAGGCGCCGGCGCTGCAGGCCTGCCCGCAGAAGCGGGGTGTGTGCACGCGCGTCTACACGACCACGCCGAAGAAGCCGAATTCGGCGCTTCGCAAGGTTGCCAAGGTGCGGCTCACCAATCAGATCGAGGTGATTGGCTACATCCCGGGCGAAGGTCACAATCTTCAGGAGCATTCAGTCGTCATGATCCGTGGTGGCCGTGTGAAGGACCTGCCGGGCGTGCGCTATCACATCCTGCGCGGTGTCGCTGATACGCAGGGCGTCAAGGATCGCAAGCAGCGCCGCTCGAAGTATGGCGCCAAGCGTCCGAAGTGATCTGAGGGGGATTTAACAGATGTCGCGTCGCCACGCTGCAGAGAAGCGCGAAGTCCTCCCGGATCCGAAGTTCGGGGACATTGTCGTGTCTCGCTTCATGAATGCAGTGATGTACGAAGGCAAGAAGTCGGTCGCGGAGTCGATCGTCTACGGTGCCTTCGAGCAGATCGAAAAGAAGGTGAAGGGCAGCCCCCTCGAAGTGTTTCATCAGGCGCTTGACAATGTGAAGCCGGCGGTCGAAGTGCGCTCGCGTCGCGTCGGCGGTGCAACCTATCAGGTTCCCGTTGACGTGCGCCCCGATCGCCGTCAGGCCCTCGCGATCCGCTGGCTCATCAGCGCAGCGCGGTCGCGTAACGAGAAGACGATGGTCGACCGCTTGTCAGCCGAGCTTCTCGACGCCTCGAATAACCGCGGCACCGCCGTGAAGAAGCGTGAAGATACGCACCGCATGGCGGACGCGAACCGTGCCTTCTCGCACTATCGCTGGTGACTCGAGACCCCAGGACGGAAAACGGCCATGCCGCGTACGCACGCCATTCAGGATTACCGCAATTTCGGCATCATGGCCCACATCGATGCGGGTAAGACGACGACGACCGAGCGGATCCTCTACTATACCGGAAAGTCACACAAGATCGGCGAAGTTCATGACGGCGCCGCGACGATGGACTGGATGGAGCAGGAGCAGGAGCGAGGTATCACGATTACCTCGGCCGCTACCACCGCATTTTGGAGCGGCAAGCGCTTAAACATCATCGACACGCCCGGTCACGTCGACTTCACCATCGAGGTCGAACGTTCCTTGCGCGTCCTCGACGGCGCGGTGTGTGTTCTCGACTCGAACCAGGGCGTCGAACCGCAAACGGAAACGGTTTGGCGTCAGGGCGACAAGTATCGCGTGCCGAGGATCGTCTTCTGCAACAAGATGGACAAGATCGGGGCCGATTTCTTCCAGTGTCTCGACGACATCAAGACGCGTCTCGGCGCCAAGCCCGTACCGATTCAACTCCCGATCGGCGCCGAGGCAAATTTCAAGGGTATCGTCGACCTCGTGCGCATGGTCGGCGTCGTGTGGGACGAGGAGACGCTCGGCGCCAAGTTCCACGATGTCGAAATCCCGGCGGATCTCACCGACAAGGCGAAGGAATATCGCCAGGGCCTCGTCGAGGCGGCCGTCGAACTCGACGATGATGCGATGACCGCTTACCTCGAAGGCCAGGAGCCGGACGAGGCGACGCTGCGCCGCTTGATCCGCAAGGCAGTCATCATCGGCGCGTGGTACCCGGTCCTCTGCGGTTCGGCCTTCAAGAACAAGGGCGTTCAACCTCTTCTCGATGCCGTCGTTGACTACCTCCCGTCGCCGATCGAACGCGGCGCGATCAAAGGCATCGACGTCAGGACGGAAGCCGAGACCGAGCGCAAGCCGTCCGACGACGAGCCCTTCTCCATGCTCGCCTTCAAGATCATGGACGATCCCTTCGTCGGTACCATCACGTTCTGCCGCATCTACTCGGGCAAGCTCGAGTCCGGCACGACGCTTCTGAACTCGACGAAGGAGAAGCGTGAGCGCGTCGGCCGAATGCTCCTGATGCACGCGAACAATCGCGAGGATATCAAGGAAGCCTATGCGGGCGACATCGTCGCGCTCGCGGGCCTCAAGGAGACACGCACCGGCGATACGTTGTGCGATCAGAGCAAGCCCGTTATCCTCGAGAAGATGGAATTCCCCGATCCGGTTATCGAGATCGCGATCGAACCGAAGTCGAAGGCGGATCAGGAGAAGCTCGGCATTGCGCTCCAGAAGCTCGCGGCCGAAGACCCATCGTTCCGCGTCTCCACCGATCCGGAGTCCGGCCAGACGATCCTGAAGGGCATGGGCGAACTCCACCTCGACATCAAGGTCGACATCCTGCGCCGCACCTACAAGGTCGATGCGCAGGTGGGTGCGCCGCAGGTCGCCTATCGCGAGACCGTGTCGCGTCGATCCGAGATCGACTACACCCACAAGAAGCAGACGGGCGGTTCGGGTCAGTTCGCGCGGGTGAAACTCGTCGTCGAGCCGAATGAGGCGGGCAAGGGCTTCGTATTCGAATCGAAGATCATCGGCGGTGTCGTGCCGAAGGAGTTCATCCCGGGCGTGCAGAAGGGCCTCGAGTCCGTACTGACGTCAGGTGTCGTCGCGGGGTTTCCTGTCGTCGACGTCAAGGTCGAGCTCGTCGATGGTGCGTATCACGAGGTCGACTCCTCTGCGATCGCCTTCGAAATCGCGGCGCGCGCGGCCTTTCGCGAGGCGCTGCAGAAAGGTGCGGCGAAGCTTCTCGAGCCGATTATGAAAGTCGAGGTGGTGTCGCCGGAAGAATATGTCGGCTCCGTCATCGGCGACCTCAATTCGCGGCGCGGCCAGATTCAGGGCCAGGACATGCGCGGCAATGCGGCGGTGATCAACGCGATGGTGCCGCTCGCGAACATGTTCGGTTACGTCAACAACCTCCGGTCCTTCAGTCAGGGCCGGGCGACCTTCACGATGCAGTTCGATCACTACGAACAGGTCCCTGCGGCCGTCGAGAAGGAAGTGCAGGCAAAATACGCCTGAACGACCGAACGACACGACAGACTTGAGGAGAGCGAGAAATGGCCAAGGCGAAGTTTGAGCGGACGAAGCCGCACTGCAACATTGGGACGATCGGGCACGTCGACCACGGCAAGACGTCGCTGACGGCGGCGATCACGAAGGTTCTGGCGGAGACGGGCGGGGCGACGTTCACGGCCTACGACCAGATCGACAAGGCGCCGGAGGAGAAGGCGCGCGGGATCACGATCTCGACGGCGCATGTGGAGTATGAGACGGCAAAGCGGCACTATGCGCATGTGGATTGCCCGGGGCACGCGGACTACGTGAAGAACATGAT